>JAFZWE010000050.1 GCA_017617445.1 Bacteroidales bacterium
GAAGGGCAAATACCCGATCAGCGTATGCTTGGGCACGGCTTGCTACGTGCGTGGCGCTGAGAAGGTTTTGGATGCCTTCAAGAAGGAACTCAACCTCGAGGTGGGTCAGACCACTCCCGACGGCAAGTTCTCTCTGACCTGCCTGCGTTGCGTGGGCGCTTGCGGTCTGGCACCTGTTGCCATGGTTGGCGACAAGGTCTATGGCCGTCTCACCCCCGCCGACATCAAGGGCATCGTTGACGAATACCGCAACATGGAGTAAAGACGCACGGCCGTGCGTCTTTACGACGGACCGAAGAACCGCCCTCATCGCAAGATGGGGGCGGTTCCTTGTTGTATTGGAAGATACATTATCAAAATTAGTTGTATTTTTGCACTGAATTTATAACATGTAAAGCGACCCTCATGCCCCGCACAACCAACAACACTATAAGAATCGATGTCCACGGAAAGTACGTGGAGGACGCTTTGCAAGCCGTGCGCAACGCCATCGCCACCGCCCCGCGCACAACCGAGAAGGTGCTGGTGATTCACGGCTACAACAACGGCACTGCCATCAAGGAGGCCCTCCGCCGCCTGCACAACCCGCGCATCATCGAAGTATCACCCTCTCTCCTTAACCCCGGCGAAACTGTGATATGGCTGAAGAGATGAGGCAGCACGAACTTTTTACCTTAATTATGATACGATGGAAATATTGCATAAAAAAACGGCCGGAGGTTTTCCGGCCGTGAGAGTGGTGCTACCGGGAATTGAACCAGGGACACACGGATTTTCAGTCCGTTGCTCTACCAACTGAGCTATAGCACCGCTCGTTTTTTGAGGCTGCAAAAATACACTTTTTTTTATTTCCCTGCACTCTTAAGGAAAAAAATTTTTTACCGTATATTTGCAGCCAGGAAAAAAACATTCCTTTTAATAACAAATTATTTATAGTCAGTAATTTATAAACAATAAAATAGTTTCATTTATGAAAAAATTCTTACTTTTAGCATTGTGGGCAGTGGCTGTGTTTTGTCTCACTCCCTCATTGAATGCGCAAAAACTGGATTCAAAAATCGGCAATGACCAGAATGTCCGCATTGGAAAACTGGACAATGGGTTGACCTATTACATCCGTCACAACACAAAGCCGGAAGGCCGCGTAGAGTTCCGTCTGGCCGTGAATGCCGGTTCCAATCAGGAGGATGAGGACCAGCTGGGTCTTGCCCATTTCACTGAACACATGGCTTTCAACGGCATTGAAGGCTATCCGCACAACGAAATGATCGATCAGCTGCAAAAGATCGGTGTCATCTTCGGCTTGGGCATCAACGCCTACACCTCATTTGATGAAACCGTCTATATGATTACCATGCCTACCGATGATCAAAAGCACATCGACATGGGTATCAATATCTTGTACGGCTGGGCTCACGGACTGTTGTACGACCCGAAGGAGATTGACGACGAACGCGGCGTGATTTCCGAAGAGTGGCGTATGGGCAACGGTGCCGACGACCGCATGCGCCAGAAATGGTTTCCCGTTGTTTTCACCAACTCCCTCTATGCAGAGCGCCTGCCCATCGGCAAGATTGAGATTATCCAGAACTTCAAGCCGGAAGTGATCCGCCGTTTCTACAACGATTGGTACAGACCTGATTTGCAGGCGGTCATCGTAGTAGGTGACATTGATGTGGATGCCATTGAGAAACAGATCAAGGAGAAATTCTCCCCCATTCCGGCCAAGACCAACGCACGTCCGAAGGTCATTCCCCCGATTGCCAACAACAAGGAGCCCCTCGTCTGTGTGGCCACCGACAAGGAAGCTGGCGGCAACCAGATCATGCTGGTGCGTAAATTCCCCCACAAGGCCATGACCACTGTTCAGGATTACAAGGATTACATGTCACAAGAATTATATTCCATCATGTACCAGTCACGCTTGGATGAGCTGCAGCAGTCTCCCTCCTGTCCGGGGGTCGGTTTTTCCGCCGGCTATGGGAACTTCATCGGAGATGTGGACGCCTACATGCTCACCGGCATGGCCAAAGAGAGCCGCATTGACGACTGCATCCGCACCATGATGCAGGAAGATTACCGCGTATTGAAATGGGGCTTCCTTGAAACCGAACTCCAACGCGCCAAAGACGAGCTCATGGAAAAATACGAGCGTGCAGTGAAAGAGCTGGACAAAACTGAATCCTCCCGCTTTGCAGGGGAATACGTGCAGAACTTCCTGCACCACGATCCCATCCCGGGAGCCAAGCGCGAGCTCAACTATGCCAAAAAATTCCTTGCCGAAATCACTCTGGAAGAGGTGAACGCCTGGGCCAAGGAGTGGATTACTCCCGAAAACTTCGTGGCCGTGGTCATGGCTCCGGAAAAAGAGGGCGTGAAAGTGCCCACGGAAGCCGAACTGCTGAAAATCATCACCGATGAAAGCCTGAAAAATGTCTCCCCTTATGTGGACAATTACAAAGAGCAGGAAATCATTGAAAAAACGACTTTGAGATCCGGCAGCATCGCCAGCGAACGCGAACTTCCCGAAGTGGGCGCCAAAGAATACACCCTCTCGAACGGCATCAAAGTGGTGGCCAAGAAAACCGACTACAAAAATGACGAGATCCTCTTCTCCGCCATGAGCGAAGGTGGATTCAGCTTGTACTACGAATGCGACATCCCCTCTCTGGCACTGGCTGGCGAGCTGATTGACCGTGCCGGCATCAATGAAATGGACTACAATAGCTTGCAGAAAAAACTCAAAGGCAAAACCATAAGACTCTCCCCCAGCATCAGTCCCGTCACCGAAAGTCTGAGCGGAAGCACCTCCCCCAAAGACCTGGAACTCTTCTGCCAATATGTCAACGCCTTCTTCACCCATCCGAGAAAAGACACCTCTGTTTACAGCATCGTGATGGACGAAACCCGCGAGCAGATCAAGATGATCGGCGCACAGCCCATGTACAAATTCATCTCCTCCTTCATCAGCGCAATGTACGACGGAGACCCCTACCAAGTGAATATGCTCTCTTATACCGATGAATTTCTGGACAGAGTGGACTACGAACGGGCCTACTACCTCTATCAGGAACGCTTTGCCAACCCGGCAGACTTCACCTTCTTCTTCACCGGCAATTTTGATGAAAAAGAGCTGAAAGAGTATATTGAGACCTATTTCGCCTCCCTGCCCACCAGCAGCGACCGCGAGAAGTTCAAAGCCGATGTATTCCAATCCTTCCCCGAAGGGAACCCCTACAAAGAGATCCGCGCTGGTGCCGATGACGCCGCCTCTTGGGTGGGACTCGCCTTCAGCGAACCGATTGAATGGTCGGAAGAAAACGAAGTGATGGTGGATGTCATCAGCCAGGCGCTGTCCATTGAAGCACTGGAGACCATCCGCGAAAAAATGGGCGGTGTGTATTCTCCCATGATCCAGATGGCCGCCACCAAGCAGCCCACTCCCAAGTTCTTCACCCTCATCATGTTCAGCTGCGACCCGAAAAACACCGACATACTCTCCTCCGCCATGTTGGACATCCTGGCCAAATTCAGCAAAAAAGGTCCCAAGTCCGCCACACTCGCAAAGGTCAAAGAACAAACCATCCGCAGCATGCAACAGGAGCAACAGACCAACCAGTACTGGCACTCCTACATCGCTACACAATATTTCAATGGGGACAGCCTGGATGAAAACACCCGCACATTGGACATCCTCTCCAACATCAAAACGAAAGACATTGCCAACTTCATGAAGAAAAACTTCAAAATCGACCACTACCTGAAAGCTTACATGTACCCGGAGAACTATCAACCCGATGCAAAATCAAGCAAAAAATAAAAACTAAAACAGTATAAAACAATGTTTTACATAATGTTTTGAGGAAGTAAAAAAATTTTTGCATAAAAGCGCGCAACCAATCAAAAAAGTTGTATTTTTGCAACCTCAAAACACCACTCCTCCTTAGCTCAGTTGGTTAGAGCATCTGACTGTTAATCAGAGGGTCTTAGGTTCAAGTCCTAAAGGGGGAGCCAAAACACACCAGAGAAATCCGGTGTGTTTTTTTTTGCCCTTGCACGCCGAGCTGGAGCGGATAAAACTTTACATATCAAATTGCTAATTTATATGGAAATCTGTGAAAAATCCGTACCTTTGCAGTTCCAAAATCTAAATTTCAATGATTACTAAACAAGCCTTAGGCAACATCCTTTTCGGCATGGCCGACATCCTTCGCGACAAGGTGGAGGACTATAAATCCTATATTCTTTCTCTTCTGTTTTTCAAACGGTTATCTGACAATTACCAGTGGGAGACCGAAGATGCAAAGACGCATTTTTTTGTGGAAGAGGCTCGTGAACCTTCACCTCGGGAGTTGGAAGTCATCACCAAGAAA
>JAFZWE010000009.1 GCA_017617445.1 Bacteroidales bacterium
CACGGGCGACATCCCCGTGTCGGCCTACCAGCTGGCGGAGGTGTACAGCCAGGAGGGCGACCTTGCCGCCGCCCGCACGTTGCTGTCGGCCCTGCCGCAACAGTTCAGCCCCGACGAGGCCGCCCGCGCAGAATACGCCAACCACATGGCCATGCAACAGTTGCGGGAAATCGTTGCTGGCTATGGAGACGCGATGAATCTTCAGGGAGACGCGATGAATCGCGTCTCTACAAATTGGTACCTGATGACCGACAGCGACATCGCGGCCATGCAGCAGGTGGCGGAACACGACAACGGTCGCGCCGCCCGCATGGCGAAGGAAATCCTCTGTTTCTTCCACCATATTTGCTTCGAGGACAACATGGCGTTGAATCTCGGTGACATCGGGGAACGCAACCTGTCGGGAGGACACGCGCAGGACGGACGCACGCGGTGCGTCCCCACAGACAATGGTCTGGTCATTTACCCGAATCCCACCGGCGGCACCCTCACGGTGGAATCGGCCAGCCCCATCCGCCAAATCACCGTGTATGACCTGTCAGGACGGGTGATGATGACCGTGGACGGAAACGGCACCGCACCCTGCTCCATCAACGTGACATCCCTGCACAGCGGCATCTACATTCTGAAAGCCCTGACCGACCGCGGCGTACAGACGGGAAGGTTTGTGAAAGGTGAAAAGTGAGAGACGGTGGGATGTAAGGATATTTTCATAATCTAATAATCAATGATTTAAACAATCCTGTTCATCTAAAAATAATGAAACCATATCAAAAGTCAAAAATCCTCACCTTCATCGTACACCTGCTGTTTTGGGCATTGGCATGCTGGTTCTTTTGCGAATTTTCCCTGATGAGACCCATGTTCATTGCATAAGTGGAAGGAGGCCCTCTCCATCCTCTTTGTGGCCGGAATGGTATATACAAGCTATTTCATTTTCATTCCCCAACTTCTATTCAAAGGTAAAAGACTACTGTTCTGGATATGTGTCGGAGTACTATTGTCGGTTTCCGTATTGGCCGAGATGACATTGGTCGATTCCGACATACGAATCCGCGCACTTTGGCTGCAAGCTGACAAATTCAGGCTGTATTATGAGAACACCATCTTCCTTTTGCTGTTACGCAATGCCACCTTCTTTTTCTTTTTCATGCTGATAAAACTCTACCACGCCAATGCCATCAAGATTGAGAACTTGGCACAAACCCTCTCACAGGAAACCAACAAACTGATAATTGTGTTTTCCCAAAACAAAATACAATTAGTTGATTTTGACAGTATCGCCTATTTTACATACACTGAGAAATATATAACAATCAACCTGAAAAATGGAGAATGCATAAAACAAAACGGATATCTTTCCGAACTTGAGAAATTGATTCCACCGGAACTTTGTATCAGAGTCAATCGCAAAACCATTGTCATGCGTGATTGTATTGTGCACTACACACCATCGTTTTTGTGCATCAATGTGGACGGGACAGAGCACACCTTCACCTATTACTCCACAAAAAAAGACGAAATCCTTGAAAATCTGCAAGCCTGGAATCCGGATCTTTACTTACCCGAAGATTCCGATAGCGAGCCACAATTTGCAGAAGAACCGGAAAACCACTGCAATTCAACCATTCACCAAACTTTTTAACTTGTTGGAAATTTCATTATTTTTGCAGCCTTAATTGGTATTCAAAAAATGCATCTGATGAAATCCCTGAAAAAATACATTCTTGTCGTCCTGGCACTGCTATGGGTGTCTTTGGGCTTTTCCCAAGTAAAAACACAATTGGACAACCTTTCTCCGCAGGATGCGGTGGTTTTCTATGAAAACGACGTGCATTGTGCGGTGGACGGCTACAGCAAACTGGCAGCCTTGCGCGATGAAACCCAACAGCGCACCTCCCGCGTGCTGTTGGTCTCCAGCGGGGATTTCATCTCCGGAAGCTCATTAGGGGCCAGTTCCCGTGGAGAATACATCATACGGATCATGAATGCCGTCGGGTATGACTACATCACACTGGGGAACCATGAGTTCGACTTCGGCATGGAGCGAATGTTCGACCTGACCCATACACTGAAAGCCCGTGTCTTGTGCTGCAATTTCTACAAAATCGGGGAAAAAGAACCCGTTTTTGAGGGATATGCCATACACCATTTCGGGAATTTGAAAATCGCCTTTATTGGGGTGACCACGCCCGCCACCATCAGTGCAGGCATTCCGGCCAACTTCATGGACGAGACTGGAGAATTTGTTTACACTTTCGGAACGGGCCAGGTGCCCGCACTGGTGCAGGCACAGGTGGATGCCGCCCGCCAAGAGGGGGCAGACTATGTAGTGGTGCTCGCCCATTTGGGCATTGAACCGCCCGCCATCACCTCCACGGAACTCATCGCCCAAACCAACGGCATTGATGTCGTACTGGACGGGCACTCACACAGTGTGATTGAACGGCAGGAGGTGCCCAACCGCGATGGGAAAAACGTCATCCTCTCCTCCACCGGAACAGCATTCTCCCATATAGGTGCCCTGGTGATCCATGAGGACGGCACCCTCACCACACTGCTGATTCCCAAAACAGAATGCACAGCGGAAAACAGCGCTGTAGAAAAAGAAATAGAACTAGTGAAAGAAGAGTATGCCCTCATCGGGAACCGCCCCATCGGGGAATCCGCCATTACCCTGACAATTCTCGATGCCAACGGAAAACGCATAGTGCGGAATCAAGAGTGCAATCTGGGAGATTTCTTCGCCGACGCCTATCGCACGGTCATGCACACCGACATCGGCTGGGCAAACTCAGGAGGATGCCGCAACGTCATCCCTGCCGGCGCACTGACCTTCAACCACATCTACAATGCCAGCCCATTTGAAAACAAAGTGTGTGTGGCCCAGATCCTGGGGCAGGACCTTTTGGACGCTTTGGAAATGTCTGTCCACTCCACTCCTGAAGAGTTCGGCGGATTTGCTCAGGTTTCAGGAATCACCTTCACGGTGGACACCACCATCGCCTCTCCAGTGATTTTGGACGAAAACCAGATGTTTGTCCGGGTCAGCGGTCCCAGACGCGTGAGCCAGGTGCAGGTCTGGAACAGCCAGAAAAACAAATACCAGAAACTTTCACCCAGGAAATACTACTCCATGGCTGCCACAGATTTTGTATTGAAAAAGGGAGGTGACGGCCTTAAATTCCCCCACATGAAAATAGTACAGGACGAGGTGATGCTGGACACACAAGTGTACGAAACCTACCTTCGGGAGCACCTGGGCGGCAGAATCCCCGACAGATATGCCCTACCGGACAGCCGTATTCTGTTCAAATAATTATAAAACAGCTATTTAATTCTCACACAGCGACTTTCCAAATTCCCGCTTTTCACCAAGGAGTTCAGTTCGCTGGCGGGGTTGCTGTACGAGTTGCGAGGACCGCAGTTCCACAGTTCCAGAAGCGGGTCGGTATCCAGCAAGCTCTGGTACAGGTCGGCGGGCGGGTCAGGAAGTGCCGCATACTCCTCGTAGGTATAGCGCAAGAAGGCAGTGTTTTCGCTGATACCGCGGTTATCCAGCCAGTAGCCATCAGCCAACGGGGTAGGCAGTACCAACTGTCCACCCACCTTCAAATCGCGGGGATGCGGGTAGGAGATAATTTTCTTGTCGCGGAAGCCCACCGGGACGAGATCGCTATAGTCCTTGCGGGTTTTATAGACCAATACGGGCGGGGAGGCGACACCGACCGCAGCCGGCTTGAGGGGCTGCTGCACAGGCGCGGCAGATTCGGAATCCGAAGAGGAAGCCATCTTCTTTGAAGTCCCACACGCAACAAACATCAATGACAAAACACTTATTAACAATAACTTGCGCATAATATACCGTTTTTTATAACCGAGGGCAAAAATACAATAATATTTCCGAGAAAAATCGTAAATTTGCCGCCGATTTTTTAACACATACCAAAACACATAACTATGGGTCGAGCATTTGAATACAGAAAAGCAAGAAAATTGAAAAGATGGGGAAACATGGCACGTGTTTTCACCCGTTTAGGAAAAGAAATCACTATGGCTGCCAAAGCGGGCGGCCCTGATCCGGATACCAATGCCAAGCTGCGCTTGTTGATTCAGAACGCACGCTCTGAGAACATGCCGAAAGACAATGTGGACCGCGCCATCAAACGTGCTTTTGAAAAAGACACCTCCGATTACAAGGAAATCGTATTTGCAGGAACCGCTCCCCACGGAGTGGCCATCGTCATTGAAACCGCCACAGACAACAACCAGCGTACCGTCGCCAACCTCCGCAGCTACTTCAACAAACTGGGAGGCACCCTCGGAAACTCCAACATGCACGATTTCATCTTTGACAGAAAATGCAGCTTCATTGTCAACAAAAAAGACGGCGTGGATGTGGAAGAACTGGAACTGGAACTGATCGACTGCGGCTGCGAAGAGATTTTTGAAGAAGACGACCAGATTGTGGCCTACGGCGAATTCCAAAGCTTCGGCCCCATGCAGAAATATTTTGAGGACAACAACTTTGAAATCAAAAGCTTCAAATTTGAAAGAATCCCCAATGTAACCAAAACTGTTACAGACGAAGAACGCGAAGAGGTGGAAAAACTGCTGGAAAAAATTGAAGAGGACGAAGATGTAACCAACGTCTTCACCAACATGGAATAGCCTTGCAGCACAAGCTCCAACCTGGGCAACCCCTTGAAAACAAACCATTAATCCTTTGTTCTATGTATTATTACAAATTCCGGGTTTATTATGATGAGGTAGAGGATTTCGTGCGCGACATTGAAATCCTGTCCAACGACAATTTTGAAAACTTCCACAAGATTCTGCTTGACGCCATCGGACTGGACGGCAAAGAACTGGCATCCTTTTACATTTGCGACTCCAAATGGAACAAACAAAAGGAGATTTCCCTGATGGACATGGGGGACGACAGCGACAAAGAAGAACCTGAATATGAGGAAGATGATGAATTTTCACTCCGTTCCAAACTCCCCATCTTCGTAATGAAGGACTCTCTGTTGAAAGATTTCATCTCCGATCCGCACCAGCACATCATGTACGAATACGATTTCCTGAATCCGAAAGTGTTCTACATTGAACTGCTGAAAATCCTTCAGGAAGAGGCCGGAGTGACCTATCCCTGCTGCACGAAAAAGGAGAAAGAGCTGCCAAAAGAATTGAAACAGGCTCATCTGCCCAATCCCGATGACAACTTCATAGAAGAAGAACTCGTGGAAGATGAAGACGAATTCACCGATGGCTACGATGAACTCGACCTGGAAGGATTTGATGAATTCAAGGAATTTTAACAAGCCCACCCTACTGGTGATTGCCGGTCCGACAGCCGTCGGCAAGACGCAATACGCCATCCAAACTGCTATAGCATGCGAATCTGTCGTGATTTCGGCAGATTCGCGTCAGTTTTACAAGGAGATGAAAATCGGAACCGCTGCGCCGACAGAGGAGGAAATGGAACAGGTTCCCCACTATTTTGTCGGGCATCTTTCTGTCAACGAATATTATAGCGCATCCCGTTTTGAGCAGGATGTGCTGGCGCTGCTGCCCTCCCTCTTCGCCAAGAGCAACGTTGTGATCATGTGCGGAGGCTCTGGGCTTTACATAGACGCCGTTTGCCATGGCATTGACGACCTGCCCGACCCCGACCCGCAAATCCGGCAGTTTGTACACGACTGCTTTGAAAAAGAGGGCATTGCCGCCCTCCGCGCCCAACTCCGCCGACTGGATCCCGCCTACTACGACCACTGCAACCTCGCCGACCACAAACGGATGATGCGCGCAGTGGAAGTCTCCCTGCAAATGAACCGACCCTACTCCGAATTCCTGAAAAACAACCGCAAGAGCCGCGACTTTGACATTGTCAAGGTGTGCCTTTGCCGCCCCCGCGCCGAACTGTTCAACCGCATCAACCGAAGAACCCTCCAAATGATGGAACAAGGATTCCTGGAGGAAGCCCGCTCCCTCCTGCCCTACCGGCACCTCAACGCACTTAATACCGTCGGCTACAAGGAACTTTTTGCCCACCTGGATGGGAAACTCACCCTGAAACAGGCCGTCACCGACATCCAGACCCACACCCGCCGATATGCCAAACGGCAAATGACCTGGTTCAACCGCGACAACAGTTACGAAATGGTCACTCTCTCCTAACCCCCTCCTGCATTCTCCAAAAGAATGGGTGTTTTACACGTTTTATGGATACAAAACAAACCGACTTTCAAAAAAAATACGTAAATTTGCGTCCGTAATGTAAAAGTGTTATTTTTGATACAAATATTTATAAATCAAATAATTATATAAACAAAAACTTATGGCTAAAATACTTTTGTTAGGAGATGAAGCCATCGCGCAGGGAGCACTTGACGCTGGCTTGTCGGGAGTTTATGCCTATCCGGGCACTCCTTCCACTGAAATCACAGAGTACATTCAAAATTCCAAACAGGCGATTGAAGGCAATGTCCACCGCATCTGGGCCGGCAACGAGAAGACGGCCATGGAGAGCGCCATTGGCATGTCATACGCTGGCAAACGCGCTATGGTGTGCATGAAACATGTGGGCCTCAATGTGGCGGCCGACCCCTTCATGAACTCCTCCATCACCGGCGCCAACGGCGGTTTGGTGGTGCTGGTCGCAGACGACCCTTCCATGCACTCATCGCAAGACGAGCAGGATTCCCGCTACTATGCCAAGTTCGCCTTGATACCCACCATGGAACCCTCCAACCAGCAAGAAGCGTATGACATGGCCTACGACGCATTTGAACTTTCCGAGAAGTTCCACACCCCGGTGCTGCTGCGCGTGACCACCCGTCTGGCCCACTCCCGCGCAGGGGTGCAACGCCGCGAAGCCCGTCCCCAAAACCCGCTGAATGTGTGCTCCAACCCCAAACAGTTTGTCCTGCTTCCCGCCAACGCACGCGTACACTACCGCGCCCTTTTAGCCAAACAGGATGATTTTGAAAAAGATGCAGAGAACTCCAAATACAACTTCTATAAGGAAGGCACCGACAAGAAACTGGGAGTCATCGCTTCCGGTATCGGATACAACTATCTGATGGAAAACTTTGTGGGCACCACTTGTCCTTATCCGGTGCTGAAAATTTCCCAGTATCCAGTCCCCACCAAACTCGTGGCCAAAATGGTGGACGAATGTGAAAGCGTGCTGGTGGTAGAAGAAGGCTATCCGCTGATTGAGGACCATCTGCGCGGACTGCTCAACCGCACTGGCAATATCAAGGGCCGAATGGACGGCACCCTGCCCCGTGACGGAGAGCTCAACCCGAACCTTGTGGCCAAAGCCCTCGGACTGCCCGACACTTACGGAAGCCCTGTTCCGGAAATCGTCGCCCCCAGACCCCCCGCGCTCTGCAACGGCTGCCCCCACATTGACACCTATCTTGCACTGAACGAAGCAATGAAAGAACATGGTCCCGGCAAGGTGTTCGCCGATATCGGATGCTACACCCTCGGTGCTCTGCCGCCGTACAAAGCCATCTACACCACTGTGGACATGGGTGCCTCCATCACCATGGCCAAAGGCGCCGCCGATGCCGGCATGAGCCCCTGTGTGGCCGTTATCGGAGACTCCACCTTCACCCACAGCGGCATGACCTCCCTGCTGGATGCCATCTATGAAAACACGCCCATCACCGTGCTCATCCTTGACAACAGCACCACCGGCATGACCGGCGGTCAGGACAGCCACGCCCTTGGCCGGATCGGTAATATCTGCAAGGGACTTGGCGTTCCCGAAGAGCACATCCGCATCATCACCCCGCTGAAAAACAACCATGACGCCAACGTACAGGTCATCAAAGAAGAACTGGCTTATCAAGGCGTTTCTGTCATTGTTCCCACCCGCGAATGCATCCAGACCCTGAGCCGCAGAATGAAGGCACAGGCTAAAAAATAATCCCGTGTCCGGAGCCATGCTCCCAAACCAAACAATAACCAGAAAAATTTGAAAAAATGAAAGTAGATATTATTTTAGCAGGTGTCGGCGGTCAAGGAATCCTCTCTATCGCTTCCACCATCGGCGTAGCCGCCGTAAAAAAAGGTTTATATCTGAAACAGGCCGAGGTGCACGGAATGAGCCAGCGCGGCGGTGACGTGCAATCCCACCTCCGCCTGGCAGACTATGAGATCGCTTCCGACCTGATTCCCATGGGCAAAGCCGACCTCATCATCGCTGTAGAACCCATGGAGTCTCTCCGTTATCTGCCTTGGCTGTCCAAAGACGGATGGGTCATCACCAATGACCAGCCCTTCATCAATATTCCCAACTATCCCGATGAAGCCACGCTGAAGGCAGAACTGGACAAACTCCCCAACAAGGTTGTCATCAACGCCGACCAGATAGCCAAGGACCTGGGCAGTGCCCGTTCGGCCAACATGGTCATCCTCGGCGCCGCTGCTCCCTTCCTCAAAATGGAGTATGCCGAAATTGAGGATGCCGTCCGCACGATTTTCTCCCGCAAGGGCGATGCCATCGTGAACACGAACCTGGCCTGCCTCAAAGCCGGTTATGACTTTGCCATGCAGAAATAACTCCCATTCGGATCATAAAGAGAGAGGTCAACCCTCTCTCTCTTTTTGCAAAATAAAAGAGGGCGGATAAATATCCACCCTCTTTTTTATTCATGAATCATTGCACTATTGCAACGTGAACGTAATCGGGATACTGAAGTAGGAACGACATGTTGCTCCGTTGTTCTCGGCCGGTTTCCATTTCGGCAGGCTCTTGATCACGCGGACAGCTTCATTATCCAAAGATTCTGTCACACCCATCAAGACTTTCACATTGCTGATACGGCCGTCCTTCTCCACAACGAACTCCGTTATTACGGTTCCTTGCCAACCAGCTGTACGAGCTTCAGGGGGATACTGCACATTTTCGCGCAAGAATTTCTGCAATTCAGCCATACCGCCAGGGAATTCGGCTCTTTTCGTAGGAACACGTACAGGAGGTTCATCCTCAATGACTTCTTCCACTGTTTCCACATCCCCTTCAGTATCATCCACCTCAGTGTCTTCGTCAGCTTCAGCACCAAAGATGGAAGCATCAAAAGCCACTTTCTGGTCATTCTTCACCATTTCAATGGCCACCTCCTTGGTTTCTTCTTTCTGCTGTTCGGGTTCCTCTTGCGGTTTCTCCATCTCATCCGTATTCATCATCTGGAGGTCTTCCATCTGCTGCTCGGGTGCGATATCACGGAAATCTTTTTGTTTGGCCTGAATGGTAGCGAAAATATCCAACCCAAGCCATGAAAGCGTGAGGGCTACAATACAACCGATCAGAAAAAAATTGATTTTTCTGCTTTCAAGATCGGCCTTGTTTGATTTTTTCTGGCTCATAATATTAAGGTTTTACATTATAATATTCCACGGGGCAAAAGTAGAAAAAAAAATAATACAAACAGCTTCTTGTGAAAAAAAATTCCTGATGTCAGGCGCCCCTCATGATTTGCAGGACTTCTTCTCCTTTTTTGCAATGGGAGCAATTTCTATAATTGCTCAAAAAAATCATGAAAACATCCCCTTCAGGATTGTATATCAACAGATTGTGAAAACCATGCCAGAGTCCTCCGTGATACACCAATTCTCCGAATCGCACATTGTGCTCCAGATGCCAGCCATAGCCGTAATCTTCAGAGGGCATTTTATTATTTTTAAGCTTGTTTTCTGGAGAAGTGGCCAACTTTACCCAATCCTTGCTCAAAATCTTGTAGTCATCAAAATAGGCTATTTTCCATTTGAAAATATCCGAAACTGTGGAATAGAGTCCCTTGTCCCCGAAAGTTCCATCCAAGCCTTTGATTGTCAATGCACTTTTATCTTTCGTATGGCCTGTGGCGATACTGGAGGCATTTTTTTGTCCGCGCTGGGTGACATAAAAAGAACGGGTCATGCCGGCGGGTTCAAAAATATTGCGCCGCACATACTCTTCGAACGAAAGGCCGGAAGCTTGTTCCACAATCAAGGCGAGCAAGGCATAATTGGTATTGATGTACTTGTAATTGGTACCCGGATCAAACAGAGTGGCGGGGTGGTATTTCACCAGCGCATCCACCACATCTTTGTTGGTGGTCAGCCTACCCTTGGGGAACCAGCTTTCGCTGAAGTTGAAATATTCCGGCAGCCCGGAAGTGTGGGACAACAGATGGTGCACGGTGATACCGTGATAAGGGAGTGCCGGGAAATATTTGGTGAGATAGTCGTTCAAGTGCACCTTTTCTTGTGCCACCAGTTGTAGCACGGCCGCGGCGGTGAACTGTTTGGAGACGGAGGCCAGCTCAAAGCAGGTCGTGTCCGCGATTTTCTGCTCACTGGTCGGGAAGGCCAACTTGCGATAGCCGTATGCCCGCTGGGTGTAAATCTGGTTCCCTTTGGAAATCAGCATGGTGCCGTTCAGCACGCTTCCCATTTCGTCCGCAAACTTTCCAATTTCCACTTTTTTATGCTGCTCACTGACATCCAGGCACAAGCTTGCAAGCTCCTCCGCAGTGAGGTCTTTCAGGGCCTTGTCCGGCTTATGCTGCGGATAAACCTGCGCCAGCAGTACGGCAGGCAACAGGAGCAACAGGAGGAAAAGATATTTATACATGGTCAATGGTTTTAAAAACGTCATCCTCCTGGTTGCGGAGGATGACGTGAAGTATCCCCTTATGGGATTTATTTCAAAATGCGGAAAAATTCAAGGATCAGGTTCCAGCTTTTCTGCACGGAAGCAATTTCAAGTTTTTCATCCGGTGAATGCACGCCGCGGAGGGTCGGACCAAAGGACACCATGTCCAATTCAGGGTATTTTTCTCCGATGAGGCCGCATTCCAGTCCTGCGTGGATGGCTCTGATGACCGGTTCTTCGTGATGCAGGTTCCGATAGGCTTCCACCATTACTTTCAGCACGGCAGAATCGGGATTGGGGTTCCAGCCCGGATAGCCATCACTGTGAACGATTTCGTCTGCACCGGTAGCGGAGAAGACCGCCGCCACATGGTCGCAGGCATCCTTTTTGCGTGATTCCACAGAACTGCGCTGACTTGTGGTAATCGTGATGACATCCTTCTCCAGTTTCACAGATGCCAGGTTGGTGGAAGTTTCCACAAAGCCGGGAATGTTCTGGTCCATGGCCAGAATGCCATGAGGACAGGAATAGAGCGCGTTCATGATGTCAATCTGCAAGCCCTCTTCCATGATGCGGGCGGGCATGGAGGTCTTTTCCAACTTCACAAACACCTCTTTGTCGGAGGTGCGCAGTTCGTTCTTGTAGGCTTTGTCCATTTCTGCCACATACTTTTCAAATTCAGGGGCATTGGATTGGGGCAGGGTGACGACGGCCCATCCCTCACGGGCGATGGCATTGCGCAGGTTTCCTGCATTGATGTCCGCCACGCGCACATCGTAGTCCTGATAACTGTTCCACAGAATGCGGTTCAGCAGCTTAACGGCATTGCCACGGTTTTTGTCAATGTCATCACCGGAGTGACCTCCCTGCAATCCGCCAACCATCAACTTGTAGGCCACTGAATTAGCGGGGATTTTATCCTCATAAGTGCAGTCGTAGGCAGCCACGGTATCCTGTCCGCCGGCGCACCCGATGCAAAATTCGCCATAATCCTCATCATCCAAGTTCACCAGCATCTTCCCTTTCAGGAAGCCAGGTTTCAACTCGGAGGCTCCGGTCAATCCGGTTTCCTCATCCACCGTGAACAGGCATTCCACCGGGCCATGTTCAATGGTTTTGGAAGCGAGAATCGCCAGCGCGATGGCCATGCCGATTCCGTCATCCGCCCCCAGTGTGGTGCCCTTGGCCTTGATCCATTCGCCATCCACATAGGCCTGGATGGCATCCTTCTCAAAATCAAAATCCACATCGTTGTTCTTCTCGCACACCATATCCATGTGAGATTGGAAAATGACGGGAGTGACATTTTCCTTCCCCGGGGTGGCGGGTTTGCTGATCAATACATTACCGGCTTCATCTCGCTGGGTTTCCAAGCCCATCTCCTTTCCGGTTTTGAGCAACCATTCCGTCATCTTGGCCTCTTTCTTGGAAGGACGGGGAACTTTGGTGATTTCATTGAAAAAATGGAAAATTTCTTTCGGTTCTAAATTTGTCATAATATTTGATTTTATATTGATTTTTTACTCAAAAAAATTACACTGTTTCAGATGACGTTTTCCGCCGCCAAAGGCGCAACACGGCAATTTCCGCCGCCAAGAAGAACAGGGCTGCGAATACAAAATAGATCCAAAGGGGTACTCCGTGAATGGTCTGAGCAATTTTACCTGAAATATCCTGTTCCTCCCCATGAATCAACTGCACATGTTCTTCTTTAGGCATGTCGCTGACTACATTTTGAAGTTCATCCTCCTTATAATAAGAAAGCTGTGATTCTTTTCTATCAAAATTGAAAGCCACTGCCCCTTGCACACCTCCATCCTGAAGCAGTTGATAGATACCGGCCTGCGTGATATTGTCCCCAAAGAAAAGCACCACCTCATTCCCGAGATTCCTTTGTTCGGGAACGATCTCCTCCCCTCCCTCCAGGGCTTTCAGCACCAGCACATTCTCCGACCCCTCCACCGACTTGGCCACATTTTGGGAATGGTCTGTCCCCAGCACGTTGTACAGTTTCTGCTGCATCAGACTGCGAATGCCGATGTTGTGCAGGGGGATGAAAAACAGTGCATGACGGTGGATGTTGCCGAATTCGTCATTCATAGCCACTGCCGACAGAATCACGCGCCCTTTTCCGGCACGACTGACAAACAGCAACGGCGCCTGGTTTTCAAAAGTCATGATCGTTTCATCTGATTGAAACGCATTGAAAGTGAAATATTTCAGTGCCGTCGGCATATCCAGACGGCTGTTGTTGTCTTCCAAGCTGCCTTTAAAATAGATGCTTTCAGCATTGATGCTCCCCACCTTCATTTCCTGTTCCTGCACCGCACCGAATTGAGGCGCACCCAACTGGGACAAAAAACTGTTCCATGATCCATATTCCATTTTCAACGAAGGGAATATCAGCAATGTACCGCCATTGTTCACATATTTGGAAAGTTCATCGGCCAAACCGGAAGAGATGCGTTCCACCTCATCCAAGACAATCACCGAGCTGTTACCGAAAGCGGAGTAGTTGATTTTTTCGGAGGGCATTGTCGTACAGGAGAATACGGAATCCATCCCATACAGCGCATGGAGATATCGGTTGGGGGTTTTCTCATCAATCACCGTGATGTTGGTGTTATCGGAGACTCGGTAGGTGAAGTAGAGCTGATTGTCGAAAGTGATGGGGGCATCGTCAATGGAGAGCACACCGTTCTGGATGCCGGAGCCTGTAAGGGTATAGTTGAGCTGATAGTTGGCCGAACCTCCGGCGGCGATATCCACCGCTGCCATCGCCTTTTGTTCCCCGTTCACATGCAGTTTCAAAGGAAGTTTCACCACATCCACATCTCCATAGTTGCACAAACGCACCGTAAGGGTCACCTGCTGTCCCTCCCGGAACACCGGGGAAAGGAACCAGCAACTGTCGACAGAAACATTGTTGATTTCCTTGGCTGGTTTATGAATCAGATAGGAAGCACTTCCGTCCTGATGGGAAAATTCAAAAAAATCAAAATTATTCTTCTGGAAATCAGAAATATAATAATGAAAAACATTCATTTGATCCGATGCGGTACAGGCATTCTTCTCAAAAGCCAGCAGATCCTTCCACGACCGGGTATTGGATGAAATATTCCATGACTCCAACTCCTGCAACGCCTCCTCCTTGTTCAACTTGCACCGTTGTTTGGAGGAGAAATCATTGTTATACAAGACAAACTGGTCGGAGTAGTCAAAATGGCTGACAATCTGGCGGGCATTGGCGATTCCATCCAAGAAAAGGGTACCCTCCAGCGTGTTCCCTTCCATGGAGAAGGAGTTGTCCACATAAATGGAAACCAGATTGCCGTTTTTCTGGACCTTATCATGAGAAGGAAGATACGGTCTGGCAAAGGCCGTCACCAAAGCGATAATAAACAAGCACCTGAGTGTTAAAACGATAAGCTGTTTTACCTGGGATTCCCTTTTGGTTTTTTGCACCACATCCTGCAACATTCTCACATTGGAGAAGTAGTACGTCCGGTATCTTCTGAAATTGAACAGATGTATCAAAATCGGAACCAGGATGGCGGCATATCCTATCAGGAAAAGAGGCTGTGTGAATTGCATCTGAAGAGATTATTTAGCAGTGATTAGATTTTGATTCACATTTTCCACCACAAATCCTTTCCCATCAAAAACAATGCGATAGTGTATCTCCTCCGATCGGAAATAGATGACATGGTAACCATTAATCATCTCATTTTCAGGAACATTATCCGTTTCAATTTGTCCAAGTGTCTGAAAAAGGATATGGTAGCCCGTGGCATTTTTTTCACAAATGTAGATATTGTTTTCTCCGGAAGTTCCCGTCATCACACCAATTTCCTGGAAGAAAGTGCCATGCAGCGAATCCTGCATATAGCCGGGAGCGCAGAATTCCACTGCCTCCGAAATGCACTCAAAAGAGTGAAGTCCCCCATTTTTTTCATGATCACACACCAGATATTCTGGGGTAATCATATTGCTGTCCAGATAAAAGCGCATCAATTCGTCCACCATCACGCTGTCTGACAAATCAAAGGAGATCAACTTTGACGAGGCCGGAGTTTCTTTTTTCTGATGACAAGAGGAGAATAAAAGAGCCATGACGGTCAAAACCAAGACATAACGGAAAAATTTCATTGCCCTATTCAAATTTAATAATTTAAAAAATTCTATCTAAAACGGTTTTAATCAGTTGATCCACATGGGGATGATAGTCTTGGGAGAAGTCGTGTGTAATGCGATTGGCAATTACCACACAGACGGTCAGCATGTTGTGTCCAAGAACGTGTCCGAAGCCATAAAGGGCGGAGGTTTCCATCTCCAGGTTGGTGATACAGCGGTTGCCCACCCGGAAGGAGTCGATTTTGCTGTTAAGATCCGGATATTGGAGTTGGGCGCGCACCTGTCGTCCCTGCGGGCCGAAAAATCCCGGGGCGCTGGCCGTGATGCCGTGAATCATATCCTGCGCGATTCTGTCAAGCAGCTGCTGGCTGCCTTTCACACAATAGGGATAAGGGAGCCGCTCATTCCATCCAGTATGTTTGACAAAGGCCTCCACGATTTCCTCATCAAAACCTTCATGTTTGTAAAAGTGCATCAGTCCGTCGAAGCCGAAACCATATTCCGCCGCCACAAATGAGTGCACGGGAATGTCAGCCTGCAACGCACCGCACGTACCGATACGGACGATGTTCAGCGTCCGGTGTTTTTCCTTTATCTCCCTTGTTTTCAGGTCAATATTGGCAAGGGCATCCAATTCATTCATCACAATGTCAATATTGTCGGTCCCCATGCCCGTGGAGAGGGCGGTGATCCGCTTTCCCCTCAACGTGCCGGTATGGGTCACCAGCTCACGGTTCTGCTGGCGGAAATCAATGGTATCAAAATATTTGGAGACATTAGCCACACGGCCGGGATCGCCCACCACAATGATATGGTCGGCAATATCCTCGGGATTCAGCCCCAGATGATAAATCCTTCCATCGGGGGTCAAAGGCAATTCAGAGGCGGGTATTTTCATTTTATTTTTGCTTTAAAAATTTATAATATTGATTTATAAGTAATTACAATCAATATATTTTCATTGAAACTTTTGGCAAAGTTACACTATTTTCCGAGAAAAACCTCGTTACTTTTCAACTTTCCCATGGACGACACGCACCAGCAGTCCGAACAATTCATTGCACGTTCTGTCAACGACTTGCGCACGTTTTCCTGGGCATTGCAGCTTGCGGGCAAACACCTGCGAACGGCTGGCCACGGCGATCCACACCGTGCCGACCGGCTTTTCCGGAGTGCCGCCGCCCGGTCCGGCGATACCGGTCGTGGCCAGGGCGTAGTCGGTGTCCAATCGTTCCCGCACGCCGCACACCATCTCGCGGACGGTCTGCTCGCTCACCGCGCCCCACTGCTCCAGCGTCTCATGCCGAACCCCCAATACATTCTCTTTCACATCATTGCTGTAGGAGACAACGCCACCCGAAAAATATTCAGAAGCTCCGGCCAAGGCCGTCAGCTTGGCTGCCAACATACCGCCGGTGCAGCTCTCCGCCGTGGACAAAGTCTTTCCGCAAGCACGCATCACCTCCGCCACCAGTTCGGGCATACTCTCACGGTCTTCGCCCACAATGTATGGTCCGGCAATAGAGTACAGCGATGGCAGCAGTTCTGACACCTGTTGTTGCAGGTGGTCGGACTCGCTTCCCCGAGCGGTAAGGCGCAGCTTGGTCAAGCCCGGTTGCGGAAGATAGGCCAGCCTGACATTTTCGGGCAGGGCACGCTCCCACGGCTCAATCAGGTCACTGAGGAAGGACTCCCCGATGCCCTGCACCAGCAGGTTTTTGTGGAAGATGGCCTGCTGCCGGAAATGCGACCGCAAGCGCGGAATCACCTCTGTTTCCATCAGGTTGGCCATTTCAAACGGCACGCCGGGAAGTGAGACCACCACCGACGCGGGCTGGGAACCTGGCACCTCAAACCACATCCCGGGTGCAGTTCCCAGCGGATTGTTGAGAAACGTGCAACAGCGCGGAATCCAGGCCTGCAACCGGTTAATGGGAGTGAGCTCGCGGCCGTGCGCAGCCAAGCGCCTTTTCACATTCTCCAACGCCTCCCCATTTTCGTATAATTCGCTGTGGAAAAAATCACACAGCACCTTCTTGGTAATGTCATCCTTAGTGGGCCCCAGACCGCCTGTAACCAAAACAATATCACTGATTTTCAAACAAGAATCCAACGTGTCGCGGATGGCATCGGCCCGATCGCCAATGGTATAAACACCAACCACATCAAAACCGCCGGCATTCATCATGCGGGACATCTGTGCCGCGTTGGTGTTGATCACCTGCCCAATCAACAGCTCGTCACCGATATTTATCAAAGTCGCCTTCATGGTTTCACATTCAATTTGACTGCAAAAGTACAACAATTCTTTCTTACTGCCACATTTTTTGATTCCGGCTATATCATTTCCAAAATTATTCTATATTTGCGCTCTCAAATATATGGCAACATGAATGGAAAAGAAAAATGCAGCTACTTAAAAGCAGTACGGCGAGAGGTGGCTGCAGCCAACGGCTTGACGCTGGACATGCCCGAATGCACACATGAAGGAGACTGTATGGGCACATGCCCACGGTGCGAGAGCGAAGTGAGGCAATTGGAAGAGGCGCTTTCCTTGCGCAAGAACCTGGCAAAGAAAGTGTCCATCCTGGGAGTGGCGGTGGGAATGGCCTTTTCCAGTGCGACAATGGCCTCCGCACAAACCATCGTCCCTGCCGACAGCACAGAAATCATCCAAATAGATGGTGAAATTCCTGATCCTATACAACCCACAAAAGCAGAATTCATCGGCGGCATGGATTCCCTGCAAAAATTTTTAGCAGAGAACTTCAAGTTTCCGCCATTGGGAGAACACATGTTCAAAGGTACTATATGGGTCGAATTCGTTGTGGAGGAGACCGGAGAAATCACCCATGTAAAAGTGATTAAGGGATTATATCCTTCTTTGGATGAAGAAGCAAAGAGGCTGGTCTCCTCCATGCCCCCGTGGAAGCCAGCCCAAAGCCACGGTCAGCCAGCAAGGAGCACCTATACCTTGCCCATCACCATTCAAATGGAAGATTAGCAATTACTTACATTATCACACTCTTCGTCAAAGCACTATCGTTCCGTCTGCCAGATGTCGAGGAAAAGCCGGCAGGGGGACAGGAAAAATGTTTTTAACTATGCAAAAAGGGGGGATTCCGTTTTTTTATTATTTTTGCAGATTTAACATTAAAATTTGCTCTTTTATAATGGATTCACCACTCACAAATTTACAATACAAGTATTTTGCCTTTATCAGCTACAACTCCCACGACATCAAGTGGGGAAAACGCTTGCAGAAGAAACTGGAGCATTACCGGATGCCGGCCACCCTGTGCAGCGAGCGCGGATGGGTGCGCACGCCTATCAAACCAGTGTTTTTCGCGCCCACCGACATACAGCCGGGCGGTCTGTCGCAAGAGTTGCAGGAACGGTTGGCAGCATCCCGCCACCTCATCGTGATCTGTTCCCCCCATTCGGCCAAATCGGAATGGGTTGGAAAAGAAATCGAGTTTTTCCATCAGCTGGGAAGAACGCAGGATATCCACTTCTTCATAGTAGATGGGGAACCTCATAGCGGGAATCCCGACACGGAGTGCTTCAACCCGGTGGTGGAAAAGTTGGGACTGCCTGAGATTTTGGGGGCGAATATCCATGAGAAAATCCATCACCTGCCGTGGCTGAACCGCGAGCGGGCCTACGTGCAGCTCATCTCCAAACTGTTGAATGTTGAATTCGACACGATTTGGAAACGCCATCGCCGCCAACGCAGGATCAAAGCGATGGCTTGGGCTGTGGGGGCGCTGGTGTTGCTGGCCGTGTTGCTGGGAGTATGGCATAACAGCCAGCCCATGGATGTGACCTTGCAGGTGAAAGAGACCTCCGTCCATAACAACAACCTACCGCCACTGAAAGATGCTGTAGTGACCCTCGCTCTCGACAACAAGACCGAAACCGACACGCTCCGCACCATCGATGGAAAGTTGGTTTTCCGTAACATCCCGCACAAGTACCTCAACCAGCCCGTGCACGTGACCATCGCCTGCCGCGACTTCCTGACAACCGATACCGTCATTACCCTGACAAAAGATTTGACCTTGAACATCGCCCGCGATCCGGCCGTCTATGGCGACATCCACTTCCAACTCTATGACCCGATGACGGAGCAATATCTGCCCGGTGTAGAAGTGACCATAGAAGGGCAAAACGTGCAGTCTGACGAAACAGGAACCGTTGCGCTGCAAATTCCATTGTCGGCCCAGCGGGAAAAGTATCCCATTTCCGCCTCCATTTCCCTGCATGAAGATACCCTCTACCCACCCTGCACGGGTAGTTATATGATTTTTAAGAAATAACCAATATTATATTATAATGAAAAGAATTTTTACCCTCTTTTTCTTTTTGCTCTCTGTCACCTTTGCGTTTGCGCAGACCACCCAGGTGGGCTATGCGAAGACCAAAGGACGGATGGATAGCAAAGGAAATCTGATTCCAGGCACCCGCATCGGCGGGGTCTCCATCCAGCTCACAGGCGGTCACTCCACCGTGGCCGACGCCAATGGTAACTTCACCCTGACGGCGCCCGACAAGAAGTTTTACCTCAGCAATGTGCAGAAGCAGGGCTATGTGCTCACCGACCCCGACATGCTGAAAAAGCAGTATGCCTGCTCCTCCAACCCGCTGGTGATTTCGATGGAGACCAAGGAGAAACTCGCCGACGACCAGTTGGCCGCCGAGCGGAAACTGCGCCGTCAGCTACAGAAGCAGCTGCAACAGAAGGAAGAGGAAATTGATGCCCTCAAGGAGGAAAACAAGATCACCGAAGAGGAGTACCGCCAAGCATTGCAGAAGCTCTATGCCGACCAGGAGAGCAACGAGAAACTCGTCTCCGAAATGGCCAAGCGGTATGCAGAAATTGATTACGACCTGCTGGACGAGTTCTACCGGCAGGTGTCGTTCTCTATCGAGAACGGCGACTTGGTGAAAGCCGACTCGTTGCTGCGCTCCCGCGGTGACGTGTCGCAACAGATCAAGGATGCACAAAAGAAAGCACAGGCGCTCAACGAGGAGAGGGAGCAGCTGCGCCAGGCCGAAGCGGTATTGGCCGCCGACATCGAAGAGTTGGGCCGCCGCTGCTATGGTTTCTATGAAAAATTTGCTGCACAATACAAAAACGACTCCGCCGCCTATTACTTGGAGTTGCGGGCGAATCTGGATACGACGAATGTGGGGTGGCAGTTGGAGGCAGGCAAGTTCATTCAAGAATACTTAGCCGACTACAATAAGGGGCTGACCTATTACCAACGTGCCTTGCGACAGGCTTTGGCACAAAATGGGGAGAAACATCATGATGTGGCGATCTGCTACAACAGCATAGGTACCATATATGTTGATATGGGTGATTACAAAAAAGGGATAGAGTTTTACCAAAAAGCCCTTGCCATTCAACAATCGGTTTATGGAGAGAACAATCCCGATGTGGCTCAGAGTTACCACAATATGGGGATGGGGTATTCGAATTTAGGAGAATACAAACGTGCAATGGAGTATTACCAAAAAGCTCTGGATCTCCGAAAATCAGTTTGTGGTGAATCTCATCCCGATGTGATGGACAGCTACCTCAACTTCGGTGCATTTTATGCTGAACAAGGGGAATTTGAATCCGCATTGGATTATTTCCAAAAGGCGCTATCCATCGGGCAAACGGTTTACGGGGAGGAACATCCGGAGGTGGCGCCAATCTACCACAACATCGGTCTGGTGTATTCCAATTTTGGCAACTATGACCAAGCTTTGGAGTATATCCAAAAATGTCTGGCCATTCTGAAATCAGTTTATGGGGAGGAACATCCCGATGTGGCAAATACCTACATCAGTATCGCTGTCGTGTACTATGACCAACAAGAATATCTCCAAGCACTTGAATATTACTCGAAAGTCTTGGCTATCCGAAAGTCAATTCTCGGAGAACATCATCCTGATGTGGCTCAAACTTACGTCAATATGGGTTTGGCTTACTCTTGTATAGGAGAAGACAATCTGGCGTTGGAGTGCCACCGAAAGGCATTGGCAATCCAGTTGCCGCTTTTGGGAGAAAACCATCGCGATGTGGCAAGCGCATACACGGGTATCGGTTTTGCATACCTGAACCTCAGAGACTATGTCCAGTCATTAGAATACAACCAGAAAGCATTGTCTATCAGAATAATGCTTTTTGGTGAAGGCAATCCGTATGTGGCATTATGCGAAAATAGCATTGCGGAAGTTTACGATGCAAAAGGCGATTATGACCAGGCAAAAGAATATTACAAGAAGGCTTCGACGATTCTGAAATCTTATCTCGGGGCAGACTTTCCTTTGGTCGTGCAAATTGAAAACAATATCACTTTCCTTCAAAAAAAGAAAATCGCACTGGATCCTGCCGCCATGCAACAATATGTCTATACGCTTGCCTTTGATGCGGAAGTAAGTCCCGGATTTTCAGGAGAATATGTTGTACTGGAGTGCGATCAATGGTCGGTTGAAAGCCAGGAGTCTCTCTTTATCTTTATTGAAGGTCAAAGAGGAAAATCCACCACGGTTTTAATGATGAAAGATGATGTCATCTTGCATCATACTTTTGAAAATGGCATTGATGTACCCATCGATTTGAAAAAGATCGGGAAGAAAGAGAAGGCGCGTATAATGGGATTGTATCAACAGAATAAATAAATATCGATATGCGAAAAAGTCTGATATTGTCCATCTTGTTCCTCCTCGCCGCCACCTTTGCGTTTGCGCAGACCACCCGGGTGGGCTATGCGAAGACCAAAGGACGGATGGATAGCAAAGGAAATCTGATTCCAGGCACCCGCATCGGCGGGGTCTCCATCCAGCTCACAGGCGGACACTCCACCGTGGCTGACGGCAACGGAAACTTCACACTGACGGCGCCCGACAAGAAGTTCTACCTCAGCAATGTGCAGAAACAAGGATATGTGCTCACCGACCCCGACATGCTGAAGAAGCAGTATGTATGCTCCTCCAATCCGCTGGTCATTTCGATGGAAACCAAGGAGAAACTTGCCGATGACCAGTTGGCCGCCGAGCGAAAACTGCGCCGTCAGCTACAGAAGCAACTGCAACAGAAGGAAGATGAAATCGATGCCCTCAAGGAGGAAAACGAACTCACCGAGGAGGAATACCGCCAAGCTTTGCAAAAACTCTATGCCGAACAGGAGAGCAACGAGAAACTCGTCTCCGACATGGCCAAAAGGTATGCGGAACTTGATTACGACTTGCTGGACGAGTTCTACCGGCAGGTGTCGTTCTGTATCGAAAACGGCGATTTGGTGAAAGCCGACTCGCTGTTGCTCTCCCGCGGCGATGTGTCGCAGCAGATCAAGGATGCGCAAAAGAAAGCGCAGGCGCTCAACGAAGAAAAGGAGAAGTTGCAACAGGCCGAAGCGGTATTGGCCGCCGACATCGAAGAGTTGGGCCGCCGCTGCTACAGCTTCTATGAAAAATTCTCCTCGCAGTATAAAAACGATTCCGCCGCTTATTACTTGGAACTGCGCGCGAATCTGGATACAACGAATATAGGGTGGCAGTTGGAGACGGGTGAGTTTATCCAAGAATACTTGGCCGACTACAACAAGGGACTGACCTATTACCAACGCGCTTTACGACAGGCATTGGCACAATACGGGGAAAATCACCGGGATGTCGCTTACAGCTACAACTATATCGGCTCCGTGTATCACGCTTTGGGCGAATACGAACACGCAATGGACTATTTCCAAAAGGCCTTGTCCATCCAACAAGCGATTTTGGAGAAAAATCATCCGGATTTGGTGAGCACCTACAACCACATTGGCTCGGTGTATGGAGCTTTGGGCGACTTCTCCCACGCTTTGGAGTATTACCATAAATGTTTGGACATCCGCCGAACGCTTTACGGGGAGAATAACCCGGAGGTGGCGAATAGCTACACCAACATCGGTTATACACTCTATGAATCAAGAGACTTCGAACATGCGATGGAGTATCACCAAAAGGCTTTGTCCATCCTGAAATCGGTTTACGGAGAGAACCATCCGGAGGTGGCGATAAGCTACAACAACATCGGTTTGGTGTACGAAATCATGGACGATTATGCCCAAGCACTGGAGTATCACCAAAAGGCCTTGAACATCCGGAAATCGATTTATGGAGAGAATCACCCCAATGTGGCAATCAACCTGAACAATGTCGGCTCCGTGTACATCGTGCTAAAGGAGTACACGCAGGCACTGGAGTATTTCCAGAAGTCCCTCTCTATCTGGAAAGCATTTTACGGGGAGAATCACCCGCAAGTGGCCCTGAGCTACAATAACATCGGCTGGCTGTACGTGAATCAAGGAAAGTATTCCACAGCATTGGAGTGCTATCAGAAGAGCTTGTCCATTTGGAAATCCGTTTACGGAGAGAAACATCCGGATGTGGCGATGTGCTATAACAATATCGGAGAATTATATACTAACCAGGGCGATTATGCCCATGCTTTGGAGTATCGCCAAAAGGCCCTGGACATCATGGTCTCCCTTTATGGAGAAAGTCATCCGGAGGTGGGCTTGTGCTATTATTTTATTGGAAACGTGTACGAGAACCAAGGCAACTATGACTCGGCGACGGAGTATTACCAGAAATCCATGGCCATTAATGAACAGGTTTATGGCAAAGACCATCTCTATACAAAAATCACCGCCGGGAGAATTGAGACTGTTTCCAAAAAGAAAACGGCGCAGGATCCTGTGGCCATGAAGCAATATGTTTTTACGGCAGCTTTTGAAGCGAATGAAAATCAAGAACTTTCAGGGGAATATGTGGTGCTGAAGTTTGATAATTGGACCATCGATGACACGAAATCGCTGTATGATGTCCGAAAAGAGATGAAAGGGAAACCTACAACTGTACTGCTGATGAAAGGCAATGGCCTTGCACAGCATACTTTTGATAAAGGGATAGATGTGCCCATCGATTTGAAAAAGGTAGGGAAGAAAGAGAAGACGCGGATCGTGGGATGGTTCCATCAGTATGTCAAATAATTATCAATATGCGAAAAAGTCTGATATTCTCCATCTTGCTCCTCCTCTCCACCGCCTTTGCGTTCGCACAGGCCACGCAAGCTGGCTATGTGAAGACCAAAGGACGTATGGACAGCAAGGGAAACCTGATTCCCGGCACTCGCATCGGAGGGGTTTCCATCCAACTCACAGGCGGCCACTCCACCGTAGCTGATGCCAACGGCAATTTTACACTGACCGCTCCCGACAAAAAGTTCTATCTCAGCGACGTGCAGAAGCAGGGCTATGTGCTCACTGATCCCGAAATGCTGAAAAAGCAGTATGTATGCTCCTCCAACCCGTTGGTGATTTCGATGGAGACACCCTCACAGCAACAGGACGACAAGCTGGCGGCCGAGCGAAAACTTCGGCGCACCTTGCAGCAGCAGTTGCAAAAGCGCGAGCAGGAGATGGACTCGCTGCGCGAGCTGAACCGCATCACGGAAGAAGAGTACCGTGCAGCCCTCCAGCAAATATATGACGAACAGGATCATAGCTCCCGCCTCGTCAAGGCAATGGCGGAGCGTTATGTGAGTATTGATTTCGACAATTTGGATGAATTCAATCGCCGCATCAGCGACTGCATCCTCAACGGACGGCTGCAGGAGGCCGACTCACTCATCGCTTCCAAAGGCAGCATACAATCGAGGGTGAACCAGCTCGACCAGCAACTGGCCGCCAACGCTCAGGTGCGTGAGGCGCTGGAGAAGAGCGAGGCACTTGCCCGTATCACCCGCGACGAACTGGCCGCCGACTGCTACCACAAGTCTGAAATTTTCCAGCTGCAGAACCAGCGCGACTCCGCCGCCCACTACCTTGAGATTCGCGCCCGCCTCGACAGCTCCAACGTGCTGTGGCAACTGGATGCCGGCGAATACCTGTTCCGGTATATGGCCCAATTGGATCAGGCCATGGCCTATTACGAGCGGGCGATGAACCTCGCCATCTCAGAGGATGTAGGCGATAAGTCGCTCGCAATCAAGTGCTATAACCATATCGGACACCTCTATTTTGATAAAGGAGAATATGATTCCGCCCTCCAGTATTTTCAAAAGGCCTTGAGCCTGACCGCTTCGGTTTATGGTGACCATCATCCAGAAATCGCATTGTGTTACAGCAACATAGGAAGTGTCAATTCGGTATGGGGGCACTACGCCACTGCGGAGGAACATTATCAAAATTCATTGGATATTTTGAAATCGAATGATGGTGAAAACCATGCTGAAGTGGCCAATGTGTACCATAACCTCGGCAGTCTGCATTCCCAACAAGGGAATTACGAGAGCGCATTGAAGGATTTTGAGAAAGCCTTGGAAATCCGGAAGGCACTGTTTGGCGATGAGCATTCTGACCTCTCCAACAGTTACCTTGCGCTGGGTGCGTTGTACTACAACTATAAAAGGGATGAGGAAAAGGGGATGGAGTACATGAATAAGGCTCTTGACATCCGCACGAAAATATATGGGGAGTCCCATCCTGAAGTGGCCGACTGCTACAGTGAGATCGGATACGTCTGCTCCGACCAAGGCGAATATGGCCAGGCATTGGAGTATCATCAAAAGGCGTTGCAGATTCTGATGGAGGTATATGGTCAGCGGCATCCGATGGTGGCCTCCACCTACGACCAGATTGGACGGGAGTATTTCCGCATGTCCAATTTTCCAAAATCGTTGGAGAATTTTCAAAAGGCTTTGGAACTTCGGCAGCAGATTTTCGGAGACAACCATCCCACCACAGCCATCAGTTACAACAATGTCGCACTGGTGCATACCCGTGTGGGCAACTACGACGAGGGCCTTGCTGATTATCAGAAAGCCTTAGACATCTCCATCCAATATCATGGCGAAAATCATCCCGAAGTGGCGGATGTTTACAACAACATCGGTCGTTTGTGTTTTCTGACAGGAGATAATGACTGTGCGATGGAATATCATCGTAAGGCATTGGATATTAGAAAGAAGATATATGGAAATGAGCATCCCGACGTAGCTTTGAGCTACAATGAATTGGCGGGTGTATCGGCGCGCAAAGGGGATTTTGAGGGTGCGATGGAACAGTATCAAGCCGCACTCGACATCCGGTTGAAGGAATATGGGAACGAGCATCCCACCGTGGCGGCCTGCTATAACGACATGGGACGGCTTTTGTCGAACCATGGCGACTATGCCAAGGCAATGGATTACTATTTGAAATCTTTGGCCATCAAGAAGAAAGTGGATGGTGAAGAGCATGTGGCAACGGCGATTAACTATAATGATATCGGGGTATTGTATTTTCGACAAAAATTATATGACTCTGCCGTTGTAAACTATCAGAAAGCGTTGGAAATCAATAAAAAAGTGTACGGAGAAAACCATCCGCAAGTGGCTGTGTGCAACTATAATATTGGATTTTCGCTTGCCGGAAAAGGCGACTTGGAAGGGGCGTTGCATTACCTGCAAAATGCCTTGAATATGATGGTGGCACTGGCAGGTTCCAGCCATCGTGCGATTGCTATGTACGAAAAGGCTGTTGCCGACTTACAGGTTCAATTGGGAGATTATAAAACAGCCTTGGAGCATTATCAGAATATTTTGGAAATCACGCAGGCCAAATATGGGAAGAAATCTTCGCAGGCCAAGGCGGTTATTCAAAAAATTGATGAAATAAAGAAATTAATAAAACAGAAATGATGAAACACAATGTTATTGTTGAGTTGTCTCGTTGCAAGGGTGTGAGCCTGCTCTTTTTACTTTTGCTGTTCACGCTTCTTGCCCCTGCGCAGACCACCCAAAACGGCTATGTGAAAACCACGGGTCGGATGGACAACAAGGGAAACCTGATTCCCGGCACCCGCATCGGAGGGGTTTCCATCCAACTCACAGGAGGCCACTCCACCGTGGCCGATGCCAACGGCAACTTTACACTGACGGCACCCGACACGAAGTTCTACCTCAGCGATGTGCAGAAGCAGGGCTATGTGCTCACCGACCCCGAAATGCTGAAAAAGCAATATGTATGCTCCTCCAACCCGCTGGTGATTTCAATGGAGACCAAGGAGAAACTCGCCGACGACCAGTTGGCCGCCGAGCGGAAACTGCGCCGCCAGCTTCAGAAGCAGCTGCAACAGAAGGAAGAGGAGATCGATGCCCTCAAGGAGGAGAACAAAATTACCGAAGAGGAATACCGCAAGGCGATGAAGAAACTCTATGCCTATCAGGAGAGCAATGAAAAGCTCGTCTCCGACATGGCCAAACGATACGCGGAGCTCGATTACGACCTGCTGGATGAGTTCTACCGGCAGGTGACGTTCTGCATTGAGAACGGCGACCTCGTGAAGGCCGACTCGCTGCTGCACTCCCGCGGCAATGTGTCGCAACAGATTGAAGAGGCCCGAAAGAAAGCACAAGCAATCAGCGAGGAAAATGAAAAACTGCGTCAGGCCGAAGCGGTATTGGCCGCCGACATCGACGAGCTGGCTCGCCGTTGCAATAGCTACTATGAGAAATTCGCCGCGCAATTTGAAAACGACTCCGCAGCCTATTACATGGAGCTGCGAGCGAGTCTGGACACAACGAAGGTGGACTGGCAGTTGGATGCAGCTTCGTTCATTATGAAATACCTCGCTGGCTACAAAAAAGCCTTGTTCTATTACCAACGCGCCCTGCGACAGGCACTTTCCCAATACGGGGAACAACATCCGTATGTGATGAAGAGCTATAACAATATGGCTATCGGATATTTTAATATTGGCGAATACGAGCGTGCATTGGAATATCATAAAAAATCCTTAGCCATCCGCAAAGCGGTTTACGGGGAAAACCATCCTGATGTGGCAACCAGCTATGGCAACCTCGGCAATGTTTATGGTGAACTCGGAGACTATGCCCATGAGTTGGAATGTTACCACAAAGCCATGGAGATACGAAAAGCAGTCTATGGGGAGAACCATCCTGATGTGGCCATGAATTATAGCGACCTTGGTGTTGCGTATGAGTATTCAGGCGACTATGCACAGGCATTAGAGTGCCATCAAAAGGCTTTGGATATCAGAAAGTCGGTTTTGGGTGAACATCACACTGATGTGGCGGACAGCTACATCAACCTGGGAATATTATATGCTGATATAGAAGATTTTGAAAAGGCATACGAGTGTTTTCAAAAGGCTTTGGACATACAAAAAGACATTTACAGCGAACACCATCCTGACGTGGCGGAAATCTACAATAACCTTGGATTGGTCTGCAGCTCATTGGGAAATCACACCCAGGCATTGGAGTATATCCAGAAAGGATTGGACATCATGAAATCCTTTTTCGGGGAGTCGCATCCGAAAGTGGCCATCGTTTACAACAGCATGGGGACAGTGTATTCCGAACAAGCTGACTATCCCCATGCTTTGGAGTATTACCAAAAGGCGTTAACCATCCAGAAATTGTTTTTGGGAAATAATCATCCTGATGTGGCCCTCAGCTACATCAATATCGGCGACGTGTATTCTTGCCAAAAAGACAGCAAACAGGCCATGGAATATTACCAAAAGGCATTGGATATCTTGCAATCACTTTATGGGGACGGGCATCCCTATGTGGCTATGATTTATAGCAATATGGGGGAATTGTATGATGTACAAGGCGATTACGCACAAGCACAGAAGTATTACCAAAAGGCCCTGCCCATCCTTAAGTCGGTTTTTGGCGAGGAGTATCCGTTGACAATAAAAACTGAAAAGAAATTAGCGTTGCTTCCCCAAAAGAAAATCGCACTAAATCCTGCCGCCATGGCACAGTATGTCTATACGTTGACCTTTGACGCTGACGCAAACCAAGAATTTTCAGGGGAATATGTAGTGCTGGAGCTCAACAAATGGACCATCGACAGTGAAGAATCTCTCTTCATCTTATCCGAAGAAACAAAAGAGAAATCCATCCCTTGCATAATGATGAAAGACGAAGTGATAACAACGTGTACTGTTACTGAGGATTCTAATGTGACACTTGATATGAAGAAGGTGGGGAAAAAGGAGAAACAGCGGATCACGGAGAAGTATCACCAATGGAAAAATGAACAGGGGAAATAGCTGACTTTCCTTTGGCAATGATGATTCTGATGATAAAAACGAATTTTGTTTATTGATAAATCTATTGATATCATGAATTTTCAAACGTGGCTTCCCAAGAGTATGTCCAAAATCTCGTCGAGATTCATTTGGCTGCTGCTCTGTATAATCGTGATTTCCATCATCCTGATCCCAGTTGTGGGAGAAATCGTGCCTTGTATGAGGTTTGTGAGCAAATTCTGGGTGGATATTTTCAGTCCGGTGAGCCTGCGACAGATATCGTATAAGGGCAGCTGCGACGACAACATGGGCATCGCCTCTGCCGTGGCCTACGCGATAGGTTTTGTCTTGATTACCATTATCATGATTCCCATAGTTACGAACTATATGCGTACGATGGGCGACCGCTATTTGGATGGCACACTGAAAAAATACGCTTGGAAAGGGCATATCCTCTTTTTGGGCTTCGACAGTATGATGCTGTGCGCCCTGAAAGACGCTTGCCAACAGGGAAAACAGGTGGTGCTGGCGGTACCGACGGATGTGCGGCAAGTCCGTGACCGTCTCCGTGAGATGCTGCCGGTCGATAAATTCGAGCGTTTGGAGGTGGTGCAGTGCAACAAATGCGATGTTCAGGATCTTCAGATGAAGGCGTGCGTCAGTGAAGCGTACGAGATTTTTATCATCGGTCAGTCGGACGACCCGATGCACGATGCCAACAACCTCAAGTCGTTGGATCACATTTGCGAAATGGTGACTGCCCCTGAAAACTTCCGCTGCCACGTCCATATTCGCAATATCGTGACCTTCGCGCTGATGCAACGGCAGGGATTGGGAGTGAAAGACAGCCTGCGCAACAAGGCCATGGCCTTCAACTTTTATGAGAATATCGCAGGGAATCTGTTGTCGGATTTTGAAAGCGGCAAAAAGCTGATGACATTGGACTACCAGAATGAGCGGCAGAATCTCTCCAACTGCCCCGGCACGACCGCTCATCTGCTCATTCTCGGCATGACACAGATGGGACTGGCTTTGGCCCGTGAGGCGCTCATGGTGGCGCATTACCCCAACCATCGCGTCAAAATCACGCTGGTGGACGACCGCGCCCAAGAAGAAATGTATTACTTTATAGGCCGCTATAAGGAGCTGTTCAAATGGTGCCATCATTCGTATGCTGAGCTCGATGCGTTGAATCTTGAGGATCATGTCCCTCTCCGCGTTGCTGACAATCCTCTTTTGGACGTTGAATTTGAATTTATTCAGGGAAGCATTGCACACCCCAAGCTGATGAATCTCATTGAGGCTTGGGCCAAAGACAAAAGTCAGATTCTGACGATGGCGGTTTGCACCAATGACTCTCCCAAGAATATGGCAACGGCATTGTATCTTCCGCGCACCCTGCTGGAGGGCGACAACCCCATCCATGTTTGGGTCTATCAACATGATGACGATAGTATGCAGGGGTTCAGCGACCACCCGATGTTCCAGTACCTGCATGTTTTCTCTCCCGGCGAATATGGCAGTCTGAACACCCCCGGAAATACCATCCGAGAGCTGGTGGAGTCCGTGGATTTTGCCTATCGTCAATCCTACAACCCGGATGCAAAGGAGGTCGGCTGGATGGAAATGTCGCATTATGAGAGGTGGTCGAATGTTTATAATGTACGTTCCATCATCGCCAAACTGCGCGGGCTGGGCTATGCAATGACCTGGGCCAATGGCGCCGTGGAATCGTTGGCTTGTTTGGCTCCCAATACTCCTGGAAACTGCGAGCATTTCCCGACGGAGGAGGAGATCCTGCAGTTGAGTGTAACGGAACAATTCCGCTGGGTGACGGATACGTTGACCCGAGGGTTCCGTCCTACTACGAAAGAGGAACATTACAAGGTGTCTGAATTAGGGAAAGATTTTAAAAGAGAATTGAAAAACAGGCATTTCGCACACGATGACATCCGTCCGTTTGATGAACTGGATGAAGAAACGGCAAAAATCAATATCGACATGACGAAAGCCATCATAGACATTATCAAGAAAAAAATGACTCAAAAGATATGAAAACAAAACATTATACACCCAATCCCATTGACACCTCCCGTATAGAGTTGCCAACCGAGCTCCTTGATTTGGCCGAGACCATGGCCCGGAACGTGCACGAAGTGTGGGCGAGAACCCGCCTTGAACAAGGATGGACCTACGGCCCTGAACGCAATGACCCGCTCAAAGAGCATCCCTGCCTCGTGCCCTACGACGAGCTTCCGGAAAGTGAAAAGGAATACGACCGCCACACCTCCCTCGAAACCCTGAAGATGCTGGCGGCCTTGGGCTGGAAGCTGGTGAAAACGGAGGAATAGAGGGCGGGCATACCTCCCCGTAGGGCTGCCATTGTAGGGCTGCCATAGTATGACAGCCCTACAGTTCAGAAAGGAACCGACTGGCAGAAGGGGCAACAGAGGTGGGCTCTGGTTCCGATGAGGCGAACTTTTTCCCACCATGTAAGAGACTACGGCGTGTATCAGTCTCTCACGCACCGCACCGAGCAACCCTCACCTTTGTCTACAGTTCCTCTTCCCACTGTGGCACTGTGATAGTAAATTCCCCGGTAGAAGGCTGGCCATACAACGGGATTATCACCATAAATAGTGGTAAGGTCCCCGCCGTGTTCAATATCCGTAGAGCTCCAAAAGCGGGCATATTCACCGAAGTGAACGCAGCCATCTGTGTAGGTGCCGGCAGGACGGGCGGAAAAACCGGTGGTGTTGTTGTATTCAGGAGTATTGCCTACCGCACACTCCGCATACGAAACCTTCCATCCCGTACTGCAGGCCAAAGCCTTGGCGATGGCGGTGGGGTCATCGCCACAGTTTATGTGGTGCTGGCTGAGATAGTCGGTGAGCTGTGTCCATTCCGCGTCGCTCGGCAGATGCCAGCCGTCGGGACATACGCCCTGTACCCCCGAAGGATTAGCATCGCTGCCAGAAGACACTCCCCGCACTGCTGTTGTCCAATTGTACAGGTAACCGTATTCTTCCACGTTGTTCACGTCGTTATCGGGATAATAGAGCCGCAAATTCAATCCGTTCGTATTGTCAACGTAAGGTATGGCGGTGCTGTCGGCGTAACGGTGGGCACGCAGGTTCTGCGCCATCCATACCTGACTGCCAATCTGTACGGCATCGTAGTGGTGCCCTTCAATGTCGGTGACGGCATCGGGAATCATCACCAACACAGCGGGATTTTCCGGGTCAACAGGGGTAGGCTCTGGTTCCGGTTGGGGATCTTTCTCGCAACTAACCAACATCACCACAGCCATCATGCTGAATAGTATTGATGTTATCTTTTTCATCTTATAATAATTATTAAAGATTTGATATACAATAAATTATATTATTCATTACGCAGACAGCGCACCGATAATCTGGCAGGTGGATAAATAACAGTTTCTAGATACAAATCAGTATCTATCGTCCACAGCTGTGCACAGAAGTTGTAAGCGTTGCTTAGGAATTGAGCATAATTGAATATACCAATATCTTGGTAAGAGCCATAAGAAGTGGGGCGAATGGTAAATCCCGTGGCATTGTTGGTGGACGGTTCTCCTCCCACTGAACATGTCCCATTGACGTGCATCCACCCTGTCTGTGCAGCCAGTGCTTTGGCATTACTCACACCATCTTCATTGCAAGTCAGTTCCGGATGGGTGGCAAAATAGTTGTATAAGTCCAGCCATTCGTAGCGGCTGGGGATATGCCATCCTTCCGGACAGATGCCCCTGTAGTGTCCGTTGGTGTCAGCGCACCACTCCCCTTCTGAACCGATGGTGTCCAAGGCGACAGCCCAGGAATAGAGCAAACCCAACTCGTTGCCGACATTGCTAGCCGAATCATGGTTGGGCCAGTAGGCACCGACTTCCGTGTAGTCATATCCATTTTGACTGGTGTATGCAAACGAGTCGTTGATGAAGCGTTGGCCGGTGCGTGGGGAGGTCTCGCAACGCATGTTCTCTTTTGTCCAGCACTGGCTGCCAATCTGCACGGTGTGGTACACGATGCCCTCGTGGTCCGCAACAGTGGGCATATCAGGGCATGGGGTGCCGTATTCTTCCTCCTCAGGGTCTTCCTCTTCCAAAGCATAATCACGCAGACAGCGCACCGAGAAGCAGTTGTCGGGGTCGGACCATGAACGAACTCTTCCAATTTCCCATGAACTATTTAGTTGCATCGCAACAGGAGACGATAATGATGCCCTTGAACTGCTCCAGAAGACAGCCGTACTGAACATATCGGCATAATAGGTATAGTACCAGCCGGCAGGCATTGCAGAAAAACCAGTGGCATTGTTTGCCCCCAGGTCGTTACCAGGGTCGCAAGTTGCGGTGGTGTCGCGCCAGCCTGTCTGTGCGGCTAAAGATTTTGCCAAATAGGGTGAATAGTAATTATTGGGGTCGTCAGGGTTGCTACACAGGTATTCACTTTGTGACGATACATATTTCTTCAACTCATACCATTCATTGTAGCTGGGCACATGCCATCCTTCGGGACAGATGCCTCTGCGGTGGCCTTTGAAGAAGGCCCATACGGGGTGTATGCGGGTAGTGTCCACATGCAACTCACCGTAGGTGGTATTGAAGGTGTCCACCGCCGCGTTCCAGTTGTAGAGTACTCCGTAGCCCAGCGGCGCGTAGGTGGCTGAGTCGCCCAGCATCCAGTGCGCCTGCTTGCCCGTGGCGGTATAGGGAGTTCCTTCCGGTGTAATCAGATAGGTTCCTGTGGTTGGTGAGGTTACGCACCGCATATTCTCCCGTGTCCAGCACTGGCTGCCAATCTGCACGGTGTGGTACACGTTGCCTTCGTGGTCGGCAACGGTGGGCATACCTGGACAAGGTATGGCATCGGCAGCGAAAAATTCCATGGAGAGGGCTTCGTCATAACTCTGCGGCTGGGCAATCACCGCACTCTGGCGGGTGATGTTGCTGATGGTGGCATAGCCGATGTAGCGCATGTAGTCGCCGGGCAGGAAATCGTGCGTGGAGGTGCCCTTCAGCTGCAGCGTGCGCGGGTTGTAGGTGCTACCCGTGAACATAATCCGGTCGGAGCCGCCGTGTCCCGTGTTCACCATCTTCAGACTCTGCCGGCGGGTCGGAGTCTGCACGGTGAGGATATACATTTGCGGTGTGGAAAGGCTGATGTTGAAGTAGTTGTCGCCGGCAGCCAGCTCCGTCTGGCATTGCGCGTAGAGGCGCCCCTGTAGGTCCACAATGGTGAGTTGTGCCCGCTCGTTGGCTGGCGAGCTGAGGTTCACCCGCGTGGCTCCGTCAAACGGGTTGGGCATCACCTTCGTCTCCTCCTTCAGCGTATGGTTTCCCACCCCCACACCGATGGCGAGGGTATAGACCGTGTCGGGGAAGGCGATGGTCTCCTGCCAGCCCCGCGAGAGGTTGGCGATCACCACGCGGTCGAGTTGCACGTAGGCGTTGTTCTGGTCCTGACCGGTGAACGTCAGCGTAACGCTCTGCCCCCAAAGGGCAATGCTTCCGAATAGGAAGAGGGAAAATAATATGAGCTTTTTCATGGTTGTGGGATTTTATAAAGGGACTTCTATTTTATTTCTCGCTACTCCTTCAGACTCTGCAAGTCCCATCAACAGAATCTGAAAATACAACGGGGCAAATTTACACATTATTTTCTGATTTTCAAGGGGGTGTTCAGTTTTTTAATTTAAAATAATGTAACAAAATCATGTGGCAACGAAGTTGATAATTTGCCAGGCATTGACATGGAATTGGAGGTTGACAAATGTGAATCAATGAATTTGTAACTTGAAAGAAATGAATCCAAATGAGAGTGACTTTTAGTCACCCTCATTTTTATACACCCCACTTCAAAAGTGCTAATTTTTCAATATCAGACCTTAATCTTGTCTGAGTTGGAATCCGATTCTTTGTTGCGGTTGTACCTTGTTCTCAAATTCGTCCCTCATCTTTTCGTATTGTTTGCGGACAGAGATATGGAGTGAAGGCGGGGTTTTTGAGATGACTTCTTCCAAAATCGTCTGGCTGATCAATTCATTTTTTTCAAAAGCGAAGATGGCTGCGTCGTTCACAATGCGTTCGATGTCACTGGCGATGTAGCCGTCTGTCTTTTCCGCGAGGATACGGGGGTTGATATTCTCTTCTTGCGGCCTTTTGGACAGGTGAAGGTTGAAAAGTGCTTCGCGTGAGGGAATATCGGGAAAGGGGATGTAGATTTTTTGATCGAATCGGCCGCTGCGCAGAATGGCGTCATCAATCAGTTGCGGCTGGTTGGTGGTTGCGATGACAAATATGCCATCACGGCCGCAGTTGTTAAGTTGTGCGAGGAATTCGTTAACCTCCTCCGACTTGTGCTGATTCTGGGAAGGGTTGCGTTTAGGGACCATAGCGTCAAATTCGTCAAAGCAAAGTACGGCGGGAGCATTTTCCCTTGCCATCTCAAACATTTGCCGGATTTTCATCACTGTTTCGTGGATATAAGTGCTGGCGATGTCGGAAAATTTGACCAGTTTGTAATTGTAACCGCTCTCTTCTGCGAATTTTTGTGCGAAATAGGTTTTCCCACAGCCTGGAGGTCCGAAAAGCAGGAGCCCGTTCGGAATGGAAAGGCGATATTTTTTTGCGTCTTCTGCGTGTTTCAAGATATTGATGACCTTCTTTTGTAGCATTTCTTTTTGTTCTTCCATTCCGGCAATGCCGGCGAAGCCCTTGAAATCCGCCGAGTCAGTTTCGGGAAGAGGAGCTTCCCTGTCGGTTCCAGAGATGACCGAGGACTTTTCATCGCTCTGGTTGAGTGCCTCAAGCATTTCGGCCGCTGACTGGAACCGTTGTGCAGGATCCCTTTGGGTGGCTTTGATCATGATCGTCGCCAAACTCTTATTGTTTCTGTGATTGTATAAAAGTTGAGAATCATTCATCCCTTCTTGTTTTTCAATCAACATATTGAGACATTGTTCCATTCCCATTTTCCCAAAATCACCCCATTCCTGCGGATGTTGTCCGAACAGCATTTGAAGCATCACAATCCCAACATTGTAAAGGTCTGTCTGTACGGTGTTATATCCCTCACGGCGTTCTGGAGCAAACAGAAACGAATCAGTTTCGCATGAAGGATAGACTGGCCGTTGGTCCACGTAATGAGCACCTTCAAATCCAGCAAGTACAGCCTTTGTCTCTTTTCCAGAAAGATCAACAAGAATATTCTCCGTATAAATTGAATTGTGGATAACCGGATTACGCAGTGTGTGAAGATAGTTCAAGGCTTCAAGGATATTTTTGGTAATTCTGGTTACTTCGTATACAGGGAGCATGTTCGCACGGCTGATTCTTTGGTGCAATGTCTCTCCACTGACGAATTCAGTGACCAAGGCATCATAATCCGTGCCGTCATTATTTAAGCGAAAGTTTTCCACATAATTGCAGATATTGGTATGCTGGATATTTTTGAGCACCTCGATTTCATTGATTCGCCCTTTTCTGTCGTGCATTGACTCCAAAATTCTGTTCCTGTTGAACAGCTTGAGGTGACGGAAGATACCGTCAGCATGACGGACTGTGTACTCTTCCGCGTAGTCGTTGTGCGATAGAGGGAAAACAACGGTATAGTTCCCTATCTGTTGGTTCTTTTGGTATATCATACTGTCTTTCTTTAACATTTTAATAACCAATATGTTACATTTATCAATATCCTTTAACAGGAATATTTCCATCATTAAGGTCGACATCGTCGTTGAGGAGTCCCATAATTTGTTTGAAAACGGGATAAAGTTCTGATTCTTTGGGATTCTGATTTAACATTGGCAGGGCAGAGTTAAGGAGTCGGCGTGCATGTCCCTCATCCTTCCAGCTATACGCCAGGAAATTCTTATGCAAATGTTCAATCCAGTTGATGCATTGGTAGAGAATAGTCTGTTGATTATATACTTGTGTGAGTTGTTCCAGAAAGTTTCTGCCGAGGTTCACATTTTTTGTTGAAAGGATTTGATCACGGTTTTGGCGAAGGGTAGCGAGTTTTTCCTTATCCATTTCTATGTTCAAATTCATAAAAGCATAATCCAGACTGTCAAAGGTTTCACGTATTTCCTTTTCCAATCTAAGCCATTCTGTTTCAGCATCAAGTTCTTCTATCCTCCTGAGAATCTCCTTCAAGTGTTGGAGAATGGCTTTCTTTTCATTGCTGTTTCTATTCTCCGATACGATGGAGGAAAGTTCAATAGCAAGGTTTTGGGTACTGATACCAAGTTCCTTCATTTGTTGCAGGCCGTTGTGGGCATCCTCGATGAGGCGGTGGATCTGTTTCTCAATTTCACTAATGTTCTGTTTCTTGCTTGTGTCAAGGATCTTGGAGATGGAGAAGTCTGCGGAGGGGAAGTATATATCCATGGTCATTTGCTCAGACGAGTTCATTTTGAGGGTGATGTCAATGGGGCTGTTTTCGGGAATCAGGGTGGGAACCTCTTCCCCGTTCACCACAATATCGGCCACATACTCATAGAGGTCGGCGTTTCTGCCTACAGAGGGATTGTCTTCGCACTGGTATACGGGAACGGTCATGATATCGCTGGAAATGCCCGGCCGCAATTGTCTGGAAGTGCGCAATCCATTGATGACGCCAATGGCGGGGAGTGCCTTGTTTTTTTCCAAACCTCTGGCAGCTTGAAAAATCTTCTTTTCTCTCTCTGTGTCCCAAAATGCGATGCCCGTGTAATAGGGCATGATAGCAATAGGAGAATCCATGCCAACGATGGTGAATTCGGAAGGCTGGCATTCCACACGGTTTCCCTTATGATCATAGCAGAAAATGGAAAATGTGGTATTTTTCCCATTTAAGAGATTGACTTCCAACGTGGTTTTGTTATTTGCCAGAGAAAATTTCCCACTTGCCCAGGCTTTGTCTGTCCTAAGCAGCTCAACTTGCAGGTTGGAGGTGTCTGTAAAAGTGGAGGCGGTAGTGTCCACTGAAATGGCCACCCATTCCGAGTTGGCAACAGAGGTGTTGTTGTATTTCAGCTTGAGTTTTACGCCGTTGGGCACCACCTCATCGTCATCCAGATGGGAATCAAGGGTTGCCGCATATAGCGTAGCACCGGTGGCCACAGCAGTCATCGGGTTGATACTGGAGTCAATATTGGGGGAAACCTGTTCTTTCAACATTTGTCGGATCAGAGGCGAGTAAGTGGGGCCACCGACAAGAATCAGCTTCTCTAGATTATTACCTTTCAACGAATTACGATCAAGCAGATTCTTACAGATGTCAATTGCTTTTTGGAAAGTTGGACGCATTGCATCGAATACCTGTTTCTGCTCAACGGTGATGTCCAGTTCTATTTCATCCCCATTATCGTCCAATCCGAGGTCCCCCAAGTTTGAGATGATATCCTCTGATTCTTTGAATGAGAGCTGGTTCTTCACCTCCTCGGCATAGGTTTTCATCGCATCACGAAAAACTATGTTCTTCTTAGGGTTGGAGAGAATACCCTCTATGCTGTACTCTTTTTGCAAGTAGGGGATGATAATCTTGTCCACAATGGCATTGTCCAGGTCTTTGCCGCCGAGATAATTGTCACCCGCAGTATCGAAAACTTGCAAGATTCCCTCCTCGGATCTCAGCAAGGCAGCATCAAAAGTTCCGCCGCCGAAATCGAAGACCATCCAGATTCCATCTTTATTGTCGGAAGAGTATCCGTAGGCGAAGGCGGCGGCGATGGGCTCCTGCAGCAGCTCGCAGTGTTCAAAGCCGGCCAAAGATGCCGCATGTAGCGTGGCGGTCTTCTGCCCAACGGTGAATTTTGCAGGAACAGTGATGACTGCAGAACGGACTTGCTCGTCTGTGACAAAGGATTTCAGTGATTTCAGTATTTCCGCCGACAGCTGTTCGGAGGTAAACTGTCTGCCAGCGTTGGGGCTCGCATACAGCGTGTCCGTGCCCATTGTGCGTTTGAACTCAATATAAGTGTTGGTGCCTTCATCAACCCAGTTTCTGGTGGCGCGGCGCTTGTCGCTCTTCATCGTGTTATATGCGCCGTCGCCCGTCTTGATGCTTCCCTTTTTGTTGATGGACACGCAAGAAGGCAGCGTCTCTTTTTGTGTATCGGTTTTAATTACTACAGGATTCCCCTTTTCCATTCGGCAGATGGATGAATTTGTTGTTCCTAAGTCAATGCCGTAATCAATTTTGATTCTTGTCATGGTTATGGTGTTTTAAATGTTTTGGCTTACTGTGATTTGTGAGGATTGAATCATTTCCCCGTTATAGTTTATCTGTGGTTTGATGATGGAGGAAATCACCTGCTGGCCTTGGACGAGGGTTTCGTCGTATACGAAGTTGGCGATAGCTTTCATCCCGTCGTCGTAGGGTTTCCCCAGCATGTCAACGATTTCATAGCCCTCGGCATAAAGGTTCTCCTTGATGCGCTTGACAGACTTAGATATCTGCTTGAACCCTTTTTCATTGGGGTCCATTCGAACAAGATTGTTCTCCATTCTTGCAATTTCATCCGCAATCTTTATCGCAAAAGAGTGTTCACTTGCTGTGGATTCTACAGCTTTGAGCGGTTCTTCATTGGTGGAGGGGCTTGGCATAGCGCTAAGCATCATGTTGCACAGGCCGATTTGCTCTTCTATCCGGTCCTGGCCTTGCTGGATCAGGCGGAGTGTCCCATCCACTTTTTTTCTTGATATATAGAAAAACCATCCGGCAAGAAGGACCATGCCGACCAGACACGCAATTTGCAAAATCAGATTCCATTTTCTGGCAGGCAAAAGCAAATCTGTCACCTGCACGATACTTCCATGATTTTTGGAATGGATGTCATTTTGCTTCTGCAGTTCGTCTTGCAGTATGGTTATGTTTTGGATGATAGCCCCCATGGTGTCGTTTTGCGCAAGAATCTGGGTGTCTATTTTGTCAATTTCAGCTTTTTGTTCCGCGAGGGCCTTTGTGAGTTGGTTAAGCTGTATAACTTGTTCTTCCTCTTGTACTTGCAATTGTTCCACGGCAATCCACAAGGAGTCAGTGCTCTGCTGATGGATGATAGAATGGGTGGTTCCACAGGGGGTGCTGAACAATTGATAAACCATGGCGCACATAAACCCAATCAAAATGGATCTTTTCATTGTCTTTGTTTTTTTATTTAATTGAATAACTTCACGAAGATTATAGTAACAATAGCAATAGTTGTGATAATTACTGATAGCATCACTAGTAATACGATTCTCTTGTCATCGTCTTCAGAGGTCCCCCCTTGACGTTTGGCATATTCCATTATCCTCTGATATTCGGGACTATTCGTAATTTCCTGAATCCTGGCATCACTCTGCGTGAAACTGATAAATTCATCCAAACGTGAAGCGGCGGATTCTCCGCAGACCAAATTTTGTGCGTAATCGAGCAGCGGACGAAGATCTTTCAAGCGGTCTGTAACGTCACCTGGAGAACTCATGTAATAAAAGACGCAACAGTCAAGAATGAAGAGGGTAACCTCGTCAGCGATGAAACTATACTGTACATCGTCTGTGGGAAAGATGTTTTTTAGTTCAGTAAAAAGAGGATAAGTCTTTTCCATAAGCAGGTCAGCAGTCCTTTTCCTCACTTTCGCATCGGCCTTATCTGCGTCTTCCGCCATCCTGAGTTCTTTATCAATTGCGGCCAGGAATTCCTTAGAGCATTTGGTACTGATATAACCGGACCACTCCGTGTCATAGCAGTATTCCACAATCTTTGTCACTGACATCTCTTTGTCGAGCATGTCAATAAACTGATGGATAAGCCCGGAACGCTCCATTTGGATATGGACACTGGGCAGGGTGCATTGTTGGTAGTCTTCGCCGTGCCGTGCATAGAGCTGCTCGGCTGTTTTGATGGCAGCGGGTATGTCTTCCTGAAGGAAGTAGCATATCATTCTGTTCTGCAACGAAGACAAGGAGTCTTCATTTTCCCAGATATGGATGGCTTTCTCAATATCG
>JAFZWE010000051.1 GCA_017617445.1 Bacteroidales bacterium
AGTGGTGCTATATCGTTTTGTATATGAAGGATGGGAGATGATTTTGGAGAAGCAAGACGGTGTGTGGGTTATCGTGAGTAACCGATTGCTTTGGAATGAATGATGGTATAACAAGTTATGCCGAACCCCAAAATCAGCAAGTCCAAAGTATTCTGCCTTTCGATAACCTTTCCAAAACACCTCAAAAATTTCTTGAATTTGCACAAAAGATGGCAAATTGTTTAATGAATTAAATAAAAGCTGCATTTTATTTGTAAATGGATTAAATAATTTTGTATTTTGCAGCCCAATATTCACCATCATATAAAACCATGAAGAATCACATTACTAAGTTAATGATTGCGCTGATGGCAGGCATGCTGTCGTGTTTTTCAATGCATGCACAGTCGGAAACTGACTATCAGTATGTTGACAGTTTGGCAAAGGCCGGACAGCCGGAGCAGGCTTACCTTTTTGCCAAAGAAAAGCATCTGTCGTGCACCCCCTCCAATCCCGAATATTTGGATGCGGTTGTCTTTCATTTTGAGGTGGCCAATTTCTATGAAACGGTGCTGCGAGGAGAGGAGAATTTCAATAAAGCGCTGGAAATCAATAATGAATTACTTAATTTGATTCAACAATACAAAAAATCATTCAATGAGAATTTTGCCGCTCAGGAGTATTTCGTGTATCGGAATCTGACTGTCTGCTACACCGGACTTGGGGAATATGCAAAAGCACAGAAATACCGTGAGATGCTTTATAAGGCACAAAAAAAGAATAACCTGCCGTGCGATTACGAGCTCTGCCACTATTTCAACTTCGACTTCTTCAAGGTGGACACGCTGAATGTGTGGGGCTACGAATGGTACGACGAGTTGCCCAAAAACCGCTTCTCCACCAGCTTCACAAAAATCGTCTATTATGTGTACAGCACCGATGCCGATGGTAACGACAAGGACCATCTGTACCGTTTGCACGTGCTGATGTTCCATGGCACCGGACAGTCGTTCGCCTACATCATGGACAAGCACATCACCACCGAGGAGGGCGAAATCAGCGGCTCCATGTATTCGTACACCTACAAGGAAAAGATTGATTATCAAAAGCTACACAACGATGTGCTGGAGATTGTTAAGGAGAATAAAGGAACTGATACGCAAAGGTTTATACCCAACTAACAGTTTAAATAAGCTGTAAGAATAATTTCAGGAATCTAAACGATTCTTTTATTGAGAGTTGTTGTCCCTGCACCCAATCTCTTTTATGAACAAAAACTTCATCGTTTTCTTGTCTGTTTTTTGCGCCCTGCTGTTCCATGCGTGCCACACTTCGGCTCCCGAACGCGAGCCGGAGGCAATCCATGACATGTCTATCCAGAGTGGAGACCTGCTGTTTGTGGGCATCCCGCTGGATTACCGCTTGTCGGACAGCACCGTTGTTGACAGTGCCACGCCTACATCCACTGCCGGCGTGCAGGAGGTGAATTATATCCACGTGGCGATTTTGGAGTTGGATGAACACGACAGTCTCTGGGTGATCGATGCCACCATCAAACATGGGGTGAGCCGGTATCCTTTCCGGGAATTCTTGAGCGATTTTACTCTGAAAAACGGGGAGTATCCCCGACTGGAGGTGATGCGATTGAAAGACAACAAACTGGCAAACAGGTATGTAGAGCAGGCCAAGTCTTACGTGGGAAGGGACTATGACATTCATTTCAGTGCGGACAATACGGAACAATACTGCAGCGAGCTGGTGCGCAACGCCTATAAAACAGACCGCGGGGAGTACATCTTCAGTGAGGGCCCGATGGATTTCAAGTCGGCAGACGGAACGGTGCCGCCATACTGGGTGGAGCTGTTTGCACTGTTGGGTGCACCGGTGCCGCAAGGGGTGACAGGAACCACACCGAATGCCATGTACAGGGAACATTGTCTGGTGGGTGTGGGCCAACTGCCATAATCTATTGCGGTTGTGTAAAAAAATTTTTTTGAGCAAAAAGGCTGGCTTTTTGACGGGGGTTCAGCCTTTTTCGTTATTTTTGCCGTTTCAAAATCGTTTTTTTATGAAAAGCAAAATTTATCTTTTATTTATCGCATTGATAATGACTTTCAGCAGTGTGCGTGCCGATGAAGGCATGTGGCTGCCCTATTCCATTAACGGCCAGAACCTCGCCGACATGCAGCGTTTGGGCTGCAAACTGACGGCCGAGCAGATCTTCAGCTTCAACCAGCCCAGTCTGAAAGACGCCATCGTGCAGTTCGGTGGCGGCTGTACCGGCGAGCTGATTTCCCCCGAAGGGCTGCTGCTCACCAATCATCACTGCGGACTTTCCTACGTGCAGAGCCACGCTTCCATTGAACACGACTACCTGCAAGACGGTTTCTGGGCCCGCAGCAAAGACCAAGAACTCCCTAATGAGGGACTCACAGTTTCTTTCCTTTCTTTCATCAAAGATGTCACCAAGGAGGTGATGAGCGGCGTGACGGAAAATATGACCGAAGCCGAAAGGGATGCCCTCATTCAGAAAAACAGCAAAATGATTATTAAAGAGCAGAAGGGGGACCGCGATGTGGAGGTGGAAATCGTGCCTTTCTACCATGGCAACCAATATATTTTATTTGTGTATGATGTGTATAAAGATGTCCGCCTGGTGGCCTGCCCGCCGTGGGGCATCGGCAAGTTTGGCGCTGACACCGACAACTGGACGTGGCCGCGCCACAAGGGCGACTTCTGCATCTTCCGCGTCTATACTGCCCCCGACGGTTCTCCCGCCGAATACAGCGAGGAAAATGTGCCGATGAAGTCAAAACACTATCTGCCCATCTCCTTAAAAGGCGTTCAACCTGGCGATTACACCATGATTCTCGGTTATCCGGGCTCCACCGACCGCTACTCGGTATCGGGTTCCGTGAAAAATGTCATTGATCTGGAAGGCCCTGCCATCGTCGATTGCCGCACCACCAAGCTGGAGCAGTACCGCAAGCACATGGATGCCGACCCCGCCGTGTTCATCCAGTATGCCTCCAAACAGGCCAGCGTCAGCAACTACTGGAAATATTACATTGGACAGGTGAAACAACTTCAGTACAACAAGGTGTATGAGAAACGCCTTGAGCAGGAAAAAGTCTTCCGCCAGTGGGCAGCGCAGGACAAAGCCCGCAAAGCCAAGTATGACGGCATCTTCGATGAGATGGATAACTACTGGAACCATCAGTCGAAATACACTAAGGCGCTGATCTACCATCGCGAGGCGGGCTTGCGCGGCGGAGAAGCCGTCTCTTTCGCCCTGCGATTCAGAGCAGCCAACAAGGCCATTGAAAACAAAACCGCATCAATGGATGACATCAAGGCCTACCTCAAGCGAATGCAGCCCGACTTCCAGGATTTCTTCAAGGATTATAACCAAGCACTGGATCGCGATGTGACTATCGCACTGCTCAACCTTTTCTACAAGGATGTGAACCCTGACCAGCTGCCCGCCACCATCAAGAAGGTGGGCGACAAGACTGGCGGCGACTTCACCGCTTTCGTGAACAACGCTTTCGCCAAGTCGGTATTGGTGAATCCCGACAAATTGGCAGCTTGGTGCGAAAACCCCAAATCCCTTTCCAAGGATCCCATCTATGCCCTTATGTACGACATTCTTCTATCCTACTGGTCTCTGCAAGAACAATCAGAAAGTGTTGACTGCGCCCATGCCGATCGCCTCTACATGGAGGGTTTGATGGAGATGCAGAAAGACCGCAACTTCTATCCAGATGCCAACTTTACTATGCGCCTCACCTATGGTAGCGTTCAAGACTGCAGTCCGAAGGATGCTGTGAAATACAGCTACTACACCACTTTGGATGGCGTGATGGATAAGTACATCCCCGGCAACTGGGAGTTTGACGTACCGAAAGACCTTATCCGTCTGTGGGAGAAGAAGGACTACGGCCGCTATGCCAATGAGAAAGGCGAACTGGTGGTCAACTTCATTACCACTAACGACATCACGGGCGGCAACTCCGGCAGTCCGGTGATTGACGCCAACGGCAACCTCATCGGTCTGGCCTTCGACGGCAACTGGGAGGCCATGAGCGGCGACATCTCCTTTGAGAATGAAGTGCAACGCACCATCTGCATGGACATGCGCTACCTGTTGTTCATCATCGATAAGATGGCCAATGCCCAGAACCTGATGCAGGAAATCAAGATTGTGGAATAATTTCTTAAGGAACATAGTCCATTTATTAAAAGTGTTGAGTGTTAGAAAATTATCGGGCGTATTCATGGCATGGGGTGTGCTGCTCATGCTGGTGTGCTGCACCTTGCCGCACCATCACCATCATGAGGTGGTGTGCTTCAGCATGAAGTGTCAGTCGGAATGTGAGGCACATCACCACCATTGTGAGGATCCGGCCTGTGAGGATGAGAATGACTGCCCTTTCCAACACCGCGGCCATACGGACAATTGTGACCTGTTCTCTTTTTTACAGGTGCCATCCTCGTCAAACTCGGACTTGCTTGTGACACCTGTCACCTCCTTTCATGAAAGTCTCTTCTGCCCTTTTTTGGCTTTTGTTTTGTCTGATGGGGCAGAGGCGACGTCGCTTTTAGAGGGAGGCGGAGGAAACAGAGATGTTCCTCTACGAAGCCACCCGGATTTGCGGGTGGCAGGTTTCCGAGCCCCGCCGTTCTGTATATAATTGAAGTTTTTTTGGGGAAGGATTGCTCTTTTCGCAATCTTATAATTCAATTATATACAGGATATTTTTATGAAAAAAATCTTTATTTTGATATGCCTTGCTGCTTGTGTAGTAGCTTGTAGGCATAAGGATGCCGTAGAAGGGCATGATCATGACCATGGTGGCATTACGATGGACATTACTGCGTATAGTGATGATTATGAGGTGTATGCCGATGTTACGCCGTTGGCGGTAGGTCATGAAAGCGAATGGACGCTTTATGTGACGCGATTGGAGGATTTCTCTCCATTGACTCAGGTTTCATTGCATGTGGAGATGACGGTGGGAGGAAAACGGGCAGGAGGGGAGGCCGTGCAGACAGAGAGCGCCGGGATTTTCCACCTCCATATTACGCCGCCCGCCGCGGGAGAGGCGGCAGTGGAGTTCACCCTTGCCACGGCCGACAGCACGGTGCATCTTATGGCAGAACGTGTTCCGGTGTTTGAGGATGAGCATGAGGCAATGCATGAAGCCGATGAGATGATAGATGCCCATCCGATGGCCGTTACATTTACCAAGGTACAGTCATGGCAGACGGATTTTGCCACGGCCCTTCCGGAGGTGAAACCCATGGGACAGGTGATTCCTGTGGTGGCTCAGGTTCAGTCGGCACCGGGCGATGAGATGACCGTGGTGGCCAAAGCAGGAGGAATTCTCAGATATGTATCTGGTAACCTGCTGGAGGGCAGTGAGGTGCGGAAAGGAACCATTTTAGCGCATATCCTTTCTGATGGACTGTTGGATGAGAACCTTTCGGTAAGACTGTCCGCCGCTAAGAATGATTATGAGATGGCCAAGCAGAATTATGAACGGGCACAGTCGCTGGTGGAGAGCCGGATTGTTTCGCAGAAAGAATTTCTGGAGTACAAGAACATATTTGAGAAGGCGAAAGCAGAATATGAAAATCTCCAGTCTGGTTTGAGTGGCGGTGGCGTTTCCGTGCAGGTTCCCATGAATGGTTTTGTCAGGGGAATTTATGCTTCCAACGGGGATTATGTGAATGTCGGGCAGCCGGTCTTGCAGATTGTCCAGAATCGGGATTTGGTTTTGCGGGCAGAGGTGCCGCAGCGTTATGCTGCGATGCTCCCGAGAGTGGCGGATGCGTGTGTTGAAAATCCGGTCAGCCGGGAGGCTCTGGCACTCTCCGACCTCGGCGGACGGGTGCTTTCGTATGGGAAGTCGGTATCGCCGGACAACTTCATGCTGCCGGTGACTCTCGCAATGAAGGGGAGCAGTGATTTCCCATCGGGAAGTTTTGTGAATGTATGGTTGAAAACGGCAGGGGGCGCTCCTGCTGTAGTCGTGCCCAAGAGCGCTTTGGTGGAGGAGCAAGGACAATTTTTTGTTTTTGTGCAGATTACGCCGGAGAAATTTGAAAAGCAGCCGGTCGTGGTCGGCGTGACAGATGGGAAAGAAGTGGAGATACTGTCGGGTTTGGACGCGACGCAGCGGATTGTCACCCGCGGGGCGGTGATGGTCAAATTGTCGAAGAATACAGGCACGTTGGATCCCCATGCAGGGCATGTGCATTAGGTCATTGGGACCGCATGGAAATGTCGTGCGGTATTTTTGTCATCCATAATAGTTAGGTAAAATGTTAGACAAGATTATACGTTTTTCACTGAATAACAAATATGTTATTTTGCTCTGCTTCTTGCTGCTTGTCGTTTTCGGCTTGCGGTCGGCGTTCCGTATGGATGTCGATGTGTTTCCCGATTTGACAGCCCCTACGGTGGTGGTGATGACGGATTGTCACGGAATGACTTCGGAGGAGGTGGAGCGTTTGGTCAGCTATCCGATAGAGACAGCCATGAACGGGGCGACTGGGGTGCGGCGGGTGCGCTCTACCTCATCGCAAGGTTTCTCCTTTGTGTGGGTGGAGTTTGACTGGGGAAGTGATGTCTTTCGGGCACGGCAGGTGGTGAGCGAAAAGCTGGTCACGTTGGAAGGACAGATTCCCGAGGAGGTGGGACCGCCACAGCTGGCTCCGCAGTCCAGCGTGATGGGGGAGATATTGTTTGTCAGCCTGCAGTCCGACAGCATCTCCCTGATGGATCTTCGCGATATGGCGGAATGGCAGGTGCAGCCCCTGCTCATGGCCACCAACGGGGTGGCCCAGGTCACGATCATCGGCGGGGACTACAAGCAGTTTCAGGTACTTGCCGACCCGTATAAGATGCAGTATTACCATGTGACGATGGAGGAGCTGAAGGAGGCTTGCGCCACACTGAGTGACAACTCCTCCGGCGGCGTGATTCGTGAATATGGAAATGAGTTCGCAGTCAGGGGAATTGCGCGCACCGTTGATCCGAAGGAAATGGAGAAAAGTTGGGTGAAGTCTTGCAACGGGCAGCCGGTCTGTGTGGGAGATGTCGCCCGGGTGGCGGTCGCACCGGCACAGAAGTTCGGTTACGGCTCCGTGAATGCGCACCCCGCCATTGTCATGTCGGTTTCCAAGCAGCCCGGAGCCAACACCTTGGAGGTGACCGCCGAGATAGAGAGAAACCTTGCCTCGCTCCAGAAATCCCTTCCCGCCAATGTGCGGATGAACACCCGTATTTTCCGGCAGGCGGATTTTATCAGCACTTCCGTGAACAATGTGGAGCGGGCTTTGTGGGAGGGCAGCGTGCTGGTGGTCCTCGTGCTTCTGCTGTTTTTGGGTAATTTCAGGACCACGCTCATTTCCCTTCTCGCAATTCCACTGTCGCTGCTGGCTACCATCATTGCGTTGAAATGGCTGGGCATGAACATCAATACCATGAGCCTGGGTGGCATGGCTATTGCAGTGGGATCTCTGGTGGATGATGCCATCATTGATGTGGAGAATGTATATAAGCGGTTGCGACAAAATAGGTTGAAACCGGATGGGGAACGCCTTTCCTCCTTTGAGACGGTGTTCCGTGCCTCATCGGAGATCCGTGCTTCCATCATGAATGCCACATTGATCATCATGGCCTCCTTTATGCCGCTCTTTTTCCTGTCAGGGATGGAAGGCCGAATGCTGAAACCGCTGGGAATCGCTTTTCTGGTATCGCTTTTCATGTCGCTTGTCGTGGCCATGACCCTCACCCCGCTGCTATCCAAAATGCTGCTGGCACATGACAAATTTCTGGATAGGAATTTGAAAGACAAATGGTTCACCTCTTTTTTACACCGGCACTATGAGCGTTCTTTAGGCTGGGCTCTCTCCCATAAGGGGTGGGTGTTGGTTCCAGTGTTTGCTCTGTTTGTGGCCGCTGTGATCTTTTTTTTCACCCTTGGTCGCAGCTTTCTCCCTGAGTTCAACGAAGGGTCGCTTACCCTTTCCGTGGTGACCCAGCCCGGAACCTCTTTGGATGAGAATGAGAAAATTGGGAATCTGGTGGAACAAACCCTGCTGTCCATTCCGGAAGTAACTTCCACCTGCCGGCGCACAGGCCGGGGCGAGTTGGATGAACATTCACAGGCCACCCACAGTGCAGAGATTGAGGTCAATTTTGAGCTTTCTGATCGGAGCAAAGAGGCTTTTGTGGAAGAGGTTCGTGAAAAGCTGGCTTCCATCCCGGGAATCGCCTCCACCGTTGGGCAGCCCCTGGGTCACCGCATCGACCATATAATTTCTGGGACCCGTGCCAATATAGCCATAAAGGTTTTTGGAAATAATTTGAATGACATGTATCAGGTGGGAAACCAGATAAAAAGTGCAATTTCAGGCGTCTCGGGACTGGTGGATGTGAATGTGGAACAGCAGATAGGGGTGCCGGAGTTGCAGATTCGCGCCCGCCGTGAGATGTTGGCCCGCTACGGTATTCCTGTCAGCCGCTTCAATGATTATGTGAGGTGCGCCATCGGCGGCGAGAAATTGTGCGATATCTACGATGGCCCTTGCCAATATGACCTGATTCTCCGGTTGGATTCCTCCTATACGCAAACCATAGAGGGTTTGAAGGATGCTTTGATTGATACGGATAATGGGGAAAAAGTTCCCTTGGGACAGGTGGCGGAGATCGTCTCCTCCAGCGTGCCCAGCTCCATCAGCAGGGAAAACGGACAGCGCAAGCTGGTGGTGTCTGCGAATGTGGCGGGACGCGACATGCGAGGCGCTGTAGAGGAGATCCAGCAGGTGGTGAATGAGAAAGTAAAGCTCCCAGAAGGCTGTCGCATCTCCTATGGAGGACAGTTTGAAAGCGAAGCCGCCGCTTCCCGCATGTTGCTGCTGACCTCCCTGCTGGCACTGGCTGTCATATTGATGCTCCTTTTCAGGGAGTTCAGAAGTTTCAAGTGGGCTGCCATCATCTTGCTGAACCTGCCGCTGGCGCTGATTGGAGGAGTGTTTGCCATCAAACTTACCTCCAATATGCTGAGCATCCCTGCCATCATCGGCTTCATCTCCCTGTTTGGCATCGCCACCCGCAACGGGCTGCTGCTGGTCTCCAACTACCTGAAGCTGGGAAAACAGGGACTTTCTGTCCAAGAGACTGTGATGCAGGGATCGGGCGATCGGCTCAATGCCATCCTGATGACCGCCATCACTGGAGCACTGGCCTTGATACCGATGGCTGTGCATGGGAATCTGCCGGGTAATGAGATTCAAAGCCCTTTGGCAATTGTCATCATCGGCGGTCTGCTGACCTCCACCCTCCTGAACATTTATGTCATCCCCATCGTTTATGCCATGGTTCATCATGAAAACAGCAAAAAAACAGAAAAGATGGCGTCCTGTCATTAACAATAAATTCTTGGATATGAAAAAACTGATTGTCATTGTAGCCTTTTGTTTGCCGTTGTCGCTCATGGCGCAGCAGATTCGTGATGTGTGGGCTGCCGTGTGTGAGCATAATTTGACATATAAAGCATTGCAGCAACAGGCGGAAGCGGAAAGGGCAGGGCTCCGTGTGGGATTGGCCCCGGAGGATCCTGAGGTGGAATTCGCTTGGCTGTGGGGGAGCCCTGCATCAGTCGGCCCCCGCGTGGATTTCAGTGTGACCCAGTCTTTTGATTTTCCGACATCTTACGTCTATCGCTCCCGGGTGGCCCGCCTCCGAGACAGCCAGACGCAGCTCTCCTGCGAGGTGCATCGCAGGGAGTTGTTGCTTGAAGTGGGGAAACTCTATTACGGTATTGTTTATCAAAATGCGAGAATCGAAGATGTGCGGCATTGTCTGCAATATCTGTCGGAGGTGTCGGAAGCGACCCAGCAGAAGTTCAATGCAGGGGAGTGCAATGTCTTTGATTTCAAGCGGGTGCGACTGGCAGAACTGAATATGCGGCAGACATTGGCGCAGGCTGAAACGGAGCTTTCTGTCATGTTGTTGGAAATGAAAAGATTAAATGGGGGAGAGGAACTTGAAATTTCTGAAAGCATTTTTCCGGAAATACAGTTGCCCCCAGATTTTGACGTTTGGTATGTTTTTGTGGAATGTTTGCACCCCGGTTTTCAGTGGTGGGATATGGAGAGCCGCATCAGCCAGGAGCAGATCCGGGTGGAGAAATCAGGATGGGCACTGCAATTGCGGGCCGGCTACATGCGCGAACAGGTGCCGTCGGAAACATTCCAAGGGGTGAAGGTCGGACTTTCCCTCCCATTATGGAGAAATCTCAATAGCGTCAAGCAGTCGAAATTGCAGAATTCTGCCGCCATGCTTCGTATGGCGGATGAGGAGTTCGAATTTTATAACCGCTTGCACGCCGCCTATCTCCACGCCGCGGCCTTGCAGCAGCAGATGGCTGACTATCAGGAACTGCTTGAGTCTGTGGATGCGGATGAACTGCTTCAAAAGGCTTTGGCTTCCGGCCAAATTTCACTGACAGACTATCTGTCTGAAATGTCTCTCTATCATGAAAGCCATGAGCGTCTTTTGCAAATGCAGTATGAAACAGCCCTCCAGTACCTGGAAATGCAGGTCTGGGAGTGATGTTTACTGTTTGATGAGTTTCTGAACCGCTTTGACAGATCCGGCAGTCACCCACTTCACAAAGTAGATGCCGGGGGCATAGTTTTCGGTTTGCAAATCCATAAGGCGGTTTTCAGCAGGCTGGGTGTGCAGAATCCGACCACAGAGGTCCACAATCTGAATAAAGCCGTCCGGAATGAACTCCCCGGTTTTGACAGTGCATGTCCCTGTTGTTGGATTGGGGTAAACCACCATGGAACAAGTTTCTGAAACATGGTCCGCGATGCCGTTGTCGTCATAAACGATGAGGTGCAGGTTGATGGTGCTGTCGCAGCCGAAGCTGTTGGTGTAGGTGTGACTGTATTCCTCTATGCCGGTGGTGGACAGCCAGGGAATGGCGAAGCCATAGTTTTCGTAGGAGTGTCCCACGGGCACACTGTCGGTGATGTCAATGGTGAAGGAGGGGTAGATGGTGATGTACAGGGGGGTGCGTTCCGGGCATTCGGTATGGGTGAGGGTGTCATAGGAGGTGACATAGAGCACGGTGCTGTTGGAGAATTGTGTGCTGTAGGAGAGGCCGGTGTTGATGGGCGTGGGGTTGTCGGGGGAGTCGTACCAGTGGCAAGTGTGTGCGTTGTGTCCCGGGATGGCGGAGAGGAATGCGAAGCTGTTTTGGCAGGCTGTGCATGGGGTGGTGATGGGGTGGGAGATATTGGAGAAGGTGAGGGTGTCGTCGGACACGGAGGCGATGTCAAGGGCAATGCCGTTGGTGCCGTTTTCACCGCGGGCGCCGTTGCCGCCGCGACCGCCTTGTCCACCGTTGCCGCCGCGACCGGCCGATCCGGTGGAGGAGCAGCTGCCGCCGCTGCCACCTTGTCCGCCACTGCCGCCCTGCCCGCCAGCGCCACCTTGTCCGCCGTTGCC
>JAFZWE010000002.1 GCA_017617445.1 Bacteroidales bacterium
CCTTCCTCAATTTCTTTGCTGCCAAGCTTGCACTCAATCAGAGCATAGCGGCCATCCGCCAGATGAAGTACAAGATCGGCTTCCAGTCCGTAGCGGTCCCGATAATAGGATAGGTGAGTGTCAAAATCCGGAGTGTAGGCTTTCAAATCACGGGCACACATCTGCTCAAAGATGAAACCAAAGGTTTTGAGTTGGGTGTGCAGTGCTTCCGGTGTCAGCCCTAACGAGGCAACAGCGATTGAGGGATCTATAAATGCCCGTTTGTATCCGCTGCGGATGGTGGTTTTGCTGCGGATGGCAGGACACCACGCATCAATGTTGCAGATAACAAAGAGCTTGGTCAAGGCTGCCACATAGTCGTCAAACGTAGGCATTGAAATAGAGATCTCCTCAGAGGATACGATGTCAGCCAGCAAGGAGGTGTTTTTTGCCAAGGTCGAGATGTTTCTTGCATAACTGCGCAAAAGGAGACGGGCCACCCGCTCGTCGCGCTGCACATTGTCAACCCTTGAAATGTCCTCCCGGCACACGGAATTCACATAGTCACGAGCCACCAACAGTTTCGCTTTCTGCGACTTGATGTTGACTGTTGCCGGCCACCCTCCGCGACAAGCCGCAAAGATCAGGTCTTCTATCTCCATATCAGAGGTGATGCCGTCAATATCCAGTGATGGGTCGTCAAACAATTGTTGGAGCGATATTTTGCCGTTGGATTCCCCCGATTCCCATAAACTCATCGGCAACATCTTCATGCGGGAAATGCGTCCTGTACCCGAATGCAGGATCTTGTTCTTGTCAACGGAATTGGAACCGGTCAGGATAAACTGCCCGGGTTCATTGCGCTTGTCCACCATCGTTCGGACGGCGTCCCACAAAACTGGTGCATCCTGCCACTCATCAATCAGGCGCGGGGTGTCACCTTGCAATAGCAACGAAGGCTTGGATGCCGCCGTAGCAAGATACTCCTCGCGCTTGTCCGTGTCCTGCAACCGAATCACACTCTTGGCAATTTGCTCCGCCGTGGTAGTTTTCCCACACCATTTTGGACCTTCTATAAGTACTGCTCCAAAAGCTTCAAGCCGCTCCGATAACACAACATCCGCTATCCGATGTAAATAACTCATACTCTTTGTTTTTTTGCGCGGCAAAAATAAAAAATTTTTTGAAACTACAATCTTATTTTGTGTTTTTGGGGTATTTTACTTTGTGTTTTTGAGGTGATTTACTTTGTGTTTTTGGGGCATTTTACTTTGTATTTTTGAGGTATTTTACTTTGCGCTTTTGAGGCCCACACCGGCAGCAAAAAGAGTGGCGGGTACAGCAGGGTGTAAGTTGGGGCGAGGTGCTTTTTACACAGAATTCCCTTGCCCGTTCTTCCGCGGCAAACTTCCCAACAAGTACTATTTTTCTGTCAGCGTGCCGCGGGCTGGCGCACGCCCCATCGCACATCCCCGCGCTGCGCTTGTACGGGGTTACCAAAATATCACCCCTTCGGGGTGAATGGTCACCGCAGCCATCTGGATATTATCGGCAATGGTTAGTAGGGCCGCCATAAACATGCTGTAGGGCTGCCATATTATGACAGCCCTACGGATCATCTTACAAAAAAAGAAGCGGAACAGCAACTGTCCCGCTTCCGTCTCATACATTTCGCAAATTACTTGCATTCAAGCATGGCTTTCAACCGTTATTCTTTTACGAATTTGGCTTCCATGGTGCCGTTCTCCGAATCGATCTTCAGAAGATAGAGTCCAGCTGCAAAATGGCTTATGTCTAAAGTGAAGTCGCTGCCGTTCACTCTCTTTTTATGAACGAGCTGTCCGTTGGCATTGTAAACGGAGAGGGTGTTGATGCGGGTATCGCCCTCGATGCGAATTTGGTCGGAGGCCGGATTCGGGTACATTCTCACCGTGGCGATGAGTTCGGTGCCGACACCGCTGCCATTGGGACCGAAAACGGTGTAATAGCCCCAAGTGAAGCATCCCGGATCATTGGCTTCCTGCACCATCACAGAGTAGGTGCCGATGGGCAGGTTGGAAATGGTGGCGGTCTCAGCGCCGGTGTTCCATGTGTAGAGGTAGGGCGGATTGCCGGAGGTGACGGTGGCCGTGGCACTTCCCGTGCCGGAATAGATGGAATAGGAATCGGAGTTCGTACCAGTAACGGTGACGGCGATGTTGCAGCCGGCAGGATTGACGGTGAAGTTGCCGACCTTCTGGCAGGCATTGGCATCGGTAACCGTGACATAGTAGCTGGTGGGTATCAGTCCGGTGATGGTCTGGGTGGTTTCAAGGTTGCTCCAGAGGTATTGGTAAGGTGCGGTGCCGCCGTTGGGGGTGGCGGTAGCGGTGCCGTCCATGGCGCCGACGGAGGTTTCGTGCGTGCCGCTCACGGTCACATTGAAGCCTTCACAACTGGGCATGTTGAAGACGATGCCGTCGATGTAGAACTCGCTGCCAGCCAACGGTGCGGGAAGTCCCAGCTGCGAGGGGGTGGGCATCCCCGGAGCGATGGCGGAGTAGTCGGGGATGGAGCCGACGCTGGAGCAGATGAAAATGCTCATTTTGTCGGGCTGCTGGGTGGTGGAATATACAAAAGGAATGTTCACATGCGTCCACTCCTCCACGGTGCTGTTCACCTCGAAGTAGCACTCGCCCACGAGTTCGTCTTCGTCGGTAGCGGCATTGTACTTGGTAAGCTCCACTTGGAAGCAGCACGCATCGTCACCCATCGGTCTCGCTTTGTACAGGAAATCCACTGATACGGGGCGTTTGTTATAGGCCACACCGCCATCTCCGACGGAACCCAGCTGGATGAAGCCGCCGACAGGATTGGGGAAGGGCAGGGGCAGAAACAGCAGCCTGAAGTTCTCGCATTCTGGACAGCTTCCTGTCACCAATTTCAAAGAGGCGGAGCCCTCTCCGGGAGAGGCGGTCTCCTTGAATACAGTCTGTGCACCGCCGCCGTCCATCGATAGGTCGTTGGAAGAGGTCCATCCTACGGGCTCAATGCCATTCCAGTTTTCAAAATTCAAGTTGGTGGGATCGTTCTGGGCGTGTGATGCCATTGCAAAAAATGCAAGGAACGCCATGAATAGGCTAAATCTTTTCATTACTCTTTTTTTGATTGATATTAATGTGATGTTTGCTCAATTCACGTTACAAATGCAGCGACTGGCTGACAAATTTCAGCGGCAAAATTACCATTTGCAGAGCAATATTTAATCCCTCATAGCAGGAATGTGAACCCTCACAGAAAAAAATGTGACAAAAGGGTTCAAATGAAGCTGTTGTACGGAATAATAATACATTAGTAATCAATTTTTTATAAAATGTAAAATTGATAGGGCTTGTGAGGGAATAAATGAAATTATGTGAAGGGATAGGAGAAAGTCAGGGCCGAGCTTTCCTACATAGAAGCCCATCCGAACTGCAGTACGGCGGACATCATGGCTGGAAGGAACTTTTCGTTGAGCTCTGTGGTTCTTTATTTACTCCTGTTTTTTTCTCTTGAAAACCCTGTATCTATTAGGATGATACGGATTTGTAATTTTGTTTTTTGAACGAATCCTCCACACGGGCTTTGTGCAGGAGATGATATTTTCAGGCTTGTTATTCTCAAACAGAAAAACGGAGATGTCATATCCTGCATACTCTGAAGGGATGACCACACTGTCCTTTAAAGACCTGCACAGGATACTGTCAAATTCTCCCTTTATTGTATCCATGCCATCCAACACCAATCGCTCCACATCGTTCTCCTTTTGTTTGGAAAAGACGTGAAGAATTACGGGCAGACTCTCTTTGCTCCACTTGTCATAAAAATGAAACACGGTAATGTCCCTGTCATGGATTGGCTTGACAAATTGATTTTCATTTTGAAAATCCAATTGCAACTGGTTCCCGACAATCGTGTATTCTCCCGTTCTCCTGCTTTCTCCCATCAATCCTAACGGAGAATGATAGATTTCAAAAGTTCTGTTTTCATTAAGAGTTAAAACGTGGTGCCATGTTCCATGATACCTGTCATCCGTAATATCCATACAGTACTCTCCACTCATTTGTTCATAGGAATACCGCTGGCATTGTTTCGTGGTTGTTTTCTGTGCGCTTGTGGTATATAAAGCGAACATTAACAATAAGATAGATGTAATCTTATTCACGATGGAATATGCAGATGCTACTTGGTTTTTCTGTAGGTTTTCTTTTTGGCGGTGGGAGTGGTGGTGGAGATGATGTTCTTGCAGTCTTCAAGCGTGAGGTTGTCAGCCAGCATTCCTTTGGGGATTTTGAAATTGTCGGTGCCGTTGGAGATGTAGGCGCCGTAGCGGCCGTTCATCACCTTGATGGTTTCATCCTCGGGGAAACTTTTCAGCACGTTTTTGGTTTTTGAGTTTTGAATCACGTCAATGGCGGTTTCCAGGGTCATGTCGGCGATCATGGTGCCTTTTTCAAGGGTATAGTTTTTGTCGTCGTATTTCAGGTAGGGTCCGAAACGACCCACGGCGGCGGTGATGGTTTTGCCGTCCAGTTCTCCCAGGGTGCGCGGGGCGCGTTCTTCATCCTGTCGGCGTTTCTGCTCAATCAATTCAATGCAGCGTTCGCAGGAGATTTCAGTGGGTTCCTCGGTTTTGGGGAGGGAGACGAACTTGTTGTCAAATTTGATATAGGGACCGAATCGGCCGATGCCAATCACGATGGGATGACCTTCGAACTCGCCTACTTCGCGGGGCAGCTTAAAGAGTTCCAGGGCTTCCTCCAGCGTGATGCTCTCGATGGACTGGTGGGGTTTCAGTCGGGCGTAGCGGGGTTTCTTGTCCTCGTAGTTCTCGCCGATTTGTGCCATGGGGCCATATTTTCCCAGCTTGGCATAGACGTTCTCGTTGGTGGCGGGGTCCTGTCCGAGCAGTCTTTCTCCGCTGGCTTTGGTGGAGTAGGTGATGGCTTGGTCGATGGATTCGTGGAATTCCTGATAGAAATTCTGCAGCATTTTCTGCCACTGTATTTTGCCTTCTGCAATGTCGTCAAATTCCTCTTCCACTTTGGCGGTGAAGCTGTAGTCCATGATGCTGCTGAAATTGGCTTGCAGGTATTCGTTGACCACGATGCCGATGTCAGTGGGGAAGAGTTTGTCCTTCTCCATGCCGAATTTTTCTTTTTTCACTTCCTCTTTGATGGCATTGTTTTTCAGGACGAGCTGGCAGAATTCGCGTTCGCTGCCGGGGCGGCTTTCCTTCACCACGTATTCGCGTTTCTGGATGGTGGAGATGGTGGGGGCGTAGGTAGAGGGGCGGCCGATGCCGAGTTCTTCCAGTTTTTTCACCAGGCTGGCTTCGGTGTAGCGCGCGGGGGGCTGGGCGAATTTCTGTACGGCTTTGATTTCGTTGGCTGTCAGTACATGACCCACCTCTACGGGGGGCAGCCAGCCCTTTACTTCCTCATCTTCTTCATCATTGGATTCGGTGTAAACCTTGAGGAAGCCTTGGAAGAGGACCACTTCACCGGTGGCGACGAATTTCTCTTCGCGTCCGGGGACGGGGATGTTGATGGTGGTTTTTTCCAGTTTGGCGTCACTCATCTGGCAGGCGATGGTGCGTTTCCATATCAGTTCGTACAACCGTTTGGCGAAGGTGTCGCCGGGGACGGTGTGGTTGGCCAGGGAGGTGGGGCGGATGGCTTCGTGAGCCTCTTGGGCGCCCAGTGCCTTGGTCACATATTTGCGGGTTTTGGAATACTCTTTCCCGTACATTTTCTCAATTTCTTCTTTGGCGGAGGCCAGGGCGAAGTCGGAGAGGTTGACGGAGTCGGTTCTCATGTAGGTGATGTAACCGGCTTCATAGAGTTGTTGTGCGATGACCATGGTTTTGCTGACGGAGAATCCGAGTTTGCGGGAGGCTTCCTGTTGGAGGGTGGAGGTGGTGAAGGGAGGGGCAGGGGATTTTTTGCCGGGGTTTTTCTCCACGGCGTCCACTACGAAAGTCTTGCCGATGCAGGCTTCCAGAAATTTCTGCGCGCTTTCTTTGCTGTCGAAGCGGGTGTTCAGTTCCGCATCCAGTGCGGCGGTGCGGCCGTCGGTATCAAAATGGCCGAGCACCCGGTAGGCGGAGGTGGTGGTGAACTGGTTGATCTTGCGTTCGCGTTCCACAATCAGCTTCACGGCCACCGACTGCACACGACCGGCGGAGAGTTGGGGTTTCACCTTGCGCCAGAGCACCGGCGACAATTCAAAGCCCACGATGCGGTCCAGTACGCGGCGGGCCTGCTGCGCATTCACCAGGTCAATGTCCAGGTCACGGGGATGCTCCAGGGCATTGTCAATGGCGTTTTTGGTGATTTCGTGGAAAACGATGCGCTTGGTCTTCTCGGCGGGAATGGCGGCAGACTCCATCAAATGCCATGAGATGGCTTCCCCTTCACGGTCATCATCAGTTGCGAGCCAGACCGTGTCCGCCTCGCTTGACATCTTCTTGATGTCGGCAATCAATTTTTTCTTGTCGGAGAGAATTTCGTATTGCGGAAGGAAATTTTTGCTGATATCAATGCCCAAATCCTTCTGCGGCAAATCACGTACGTGCCCCTTGCTTGATATGACGGAGTAGTCCTTTCCTATGAATTTCTGTATGGTTTTAGCTTTGGCAGGAGACTCGACGATGATCAGATTTTTACTCATATATATTGTGTTTTGAAATTGGGCGGCAAAAATACATTTTTTTCAAAAAATAAAAACAGGTTATCCGTTATTAACAAAATTTGGGAAGAAAAGGGTGAAAAAACAAATATTGGAAAATATCTTTTAAAGCTGTGCAAAGATGTGCTTTTTTTTGTACTTTTGCGCCCTAAAATGCAAAAAACGTTTTGTTATGCAAATATCACATATTGAACACATTGGAATTGCAGTTAAACGTTTGGAAGATGCAATTCCATATTATGAAAACATCTTAGGGATGAAATGCTACTCCATTGAGGAGGTGGCTGACCAGAAAGTGAAAACCGCCTTTTTCATGGTGGGACAGACCAAAATTGAGCTGCTGGAGCCCACATCCGAGGAGAGTACCATCGCTGCTTTCATTGAGAAGCGTGGCGAAGGAATCCACCATATCGCTTTCTGTGTGGACAATGCCGAAAATGCCCTGAACGAAATGGGCGAAAAGGGAGTCCGCCTGATTGACAAGGCCCCGCGCGCCGGCGCTGAAGGCCTTATGATCGGTTTCCTCCATCCGAAAAGCACCGGGGGCGTGCTGACTGAACTTTGCGAAAACCCCAACAAATAACCTAAGTTTAATCAAATCATTTTCCTCAAGATGAACAATTTACTTCTGTCAGGATTGCTCCACCTGGATGCAGGAAACGCATTCGTTGACGGTTTTAAACAGTTTTTGGGTTATACCGGCTTCGCCAACGCCGAACTGGGTAACATCATCATGATTCTGATCGGCGCCTTTTTCATCGCCCTCGCCATTTTGAAAGAGTATGAACCGATGTTGCTGATCCCCATCGGCTTCGGTATCATTGTCGGTAATATTCCGTTCACCGATGGTCTGCAAGTGGGTGTGTATGAAAATGGTGCAGTTCTCAACTACTTGTATTTTGGTGTGTTGAAGGGAGTTTATCCCCCGCTTATTTTCCTCGGAATCGGCGCAATGACCGACTTTTCGGCGTTGATTTCCAACCCCAAGCTGATTCTGATCGGCGCAGCCGCCCAGTTCGGTATTTTCGGTGCCTATATCATTGCCTTGTTGCTCGGTTTCACTCCGATGGAAGCGGGTGCTATCGGTATCATCGGCGGCGCGGACGGTCCTACCGCCATCTTCATCTCCTCCAAGCTGGCACCCAGCTTGATGGGCGCCATCGCCATTTCGGCCTACTCCTACATGGCTCTTGTGCCCGTTATCCAACCCCCGATTATGCGGTGGCTTACCAACGACAAAGAACGCCGTATCCGGATGCGCCCCCCGCGCGCCGTCAGCCATCGTGAAAAGGTGCTCTTCCCCATCCTCTGTATCCTTCTTACCGCTTTTATCGTTCCTACCGGCCTGCCGCTGCTGGGAATGCTCTTCTTTGGTAACTTGTTGAAAGAAAGTGGTGTAACCAAACGTCTGGCCAATACCGCCAGCAACGCCCTCATCGATATCGTCACCATCCTTATCGGACTTACCGTGGGTGCCTCCACACAGGCTTCTACCTTCCTCAACTACAAATCCGTGCTTATCTTTTTCCTCGGCGCCTTCTCCTTCATCATCGCTACTACCACCGGTGTGTGCTTTGTGAAATTCTTCAACCTCTTCCTGAAAGAAGGCAACAAAATCAACCCGTTGATTGGTAATTCCGGTGTTTCGGCTGTTCCCGACAGCGCCCGTGTGTCCAACGTCGAAGGATTGAAATATGACAAGACCAACTTCCTGCTGATGCACGCCATGGGTCCCAACGTGGCCGGCGTTATCGGAAGTGCAGTGGCCGCCGGCGTTCTGCTGAGCTTCCTCTATTAGCATCCATTCTCATCTTGATAAAAAGGGCTGTGTGTTAACCTCACAGCCCTTCTTTTTTACATCCCCTTTTTTGTGAGAAAAAACTTCCATATCCCCAAAATAGGGGATGCGAGGGTGTCTCTTGACAATGTATTTTTGTCTCCTTTTTATGGCGAATAGGCTTTGTTCGTTTTTTTTATCTTATAAAACTAATAATCTGATCATTATCAATAAATAAAAGATAATCTATGAATACAGAACCCAAACTCACCCTCAATGATATGCCGGCTGGCGCCAAGTGCGTCATCATCCGTATCAGCGGCCACGGTGGATTGCGTCACCGACTGATGGAGATGGGCTTTGTGAAAGGCGAAACGGTCACCGTGATCAAATCCTCCCCGCTGCAGGACCCCGTGGAATACATTGTCATGCAGTCGCATGTCTCCCTCCGCCGCAGCGAGGCCGACAAAATAGAGGTTCTCCCCCTGTCAGACGGGAATGTGAGTGTTCAGAATGATTTCAACGGCACGGTAAGCGAAGAGAAATACAATGACCCGGAACTTTCCGCACGCATCCAGGAGAAGAGCCACACGCTGACCGTGGCGCTTGTGGGAAACCCTAACTGCGGGAAAACCTCCTTCTTCAACCATGCCACCGGACTGCACGAAAGAGTGGGGAATTACGCTGGCGTAACCGTGGACATGAAAATAGGCACCTTTTTCTACAAAGGCTACACCATCCGCCTCGTTGACCTCCCGGGCACCTATTCCGTGAACGAGTATTCGCCGGAGGAACTTTGTGTGCGCGAATTCCTTACCCAGAACGACTACGATATGATTCTCAATATCGTGGATGCCTCCAATATTGAAAGGAACCTGTTTCTGACCACCCAGCTCATTGACATGAACGTGCCGATGGTGATGGCATTGAATATGTATGATGAATTGGAGTCAAAAGGCGACAAGTTCGACTACAAAAACATGGGAAAAATGCTCGGGTTGCCCATCATTCCCACTACCGCCTCCAAAGGGGTGGGCATTCCGGAAGTGCTGCAGGCCATCATCGATGTTTTTGAAGACCACAAGAACCTGACGCACCATATCCATATCAATTATGGAACGGATATTGAGAATGCGATTGTGCCAATTAAGGAGAAAATTACTGAAAATAAGGATATTATCAATGTTTATCCTGCTCGGTACATTGCCATCAATGCCTTGGAGGGAACGCAGCACACCTTGCAGGATTTGAGCCAGTTGCCGAATGGCAAAGAGATTATCGCGGAAGCCAAGCACTACCGCAATGCACTGGAACAATCGTATAATGAAAAGATTGATACACAGATTAGTAATGCCCGTTATGGATTTATCCGCGGGGCATTGCACGAGACCTATAAACCGGGAAACCAGGGACAGCGTTGGAAAGCATACGTGGCAGATAAGGTTTTGACCAACAAATGGTTGGGATTCCCCATCTTGATTGTTTTCCTTTGGATAATGTTCCAGACCACCTTCATGCTTGGGGCATATCCCCAGGAGTGGCTCGACATGCTGATGTTGTGGTTGGGGGAGAAAACTTCCCAATTGTTGCCGGAGGGCATCCTCAACGATTTGATTGTGGATGGTATCATCGGCGGTGTGGGTGCGGTGATCTCTTTCCTTCCCAACATCATCCTGCTCTTCTTCTTTATTTCCATCATGGAGGACACGGGCTATATGGCCCGCGCCGCCTTCATGGTGGACCGGGTGTTCCATAAATTCGGTCTGCACGGCCGTTCGTTCATCCCCTATGTGATGGGTTTTGGCTGCGCAGTACCCGCCATTATGGCCACTCGCACCTTGGAGAACAAGAAAGACCGCTTGGTGACCATCCTCACCATCCCATTCATGTCATGCTCCGCCCGACTGCCCGTCTATCTTATCCTTGTTTCCGCATTTTTCCATAAAAACCAAGGACTGATACTGTTAAGTATTTATGCCATAGGCATAATGGTCGCTGTATTGTCGGCGTTGCTGCTCAACAAGACCGCGTTCAAGAGCGTGTCGGAGGAGTTTGTGATGGAGTTGCCACCGTATCGTCTGCCCACCGCACGCAATGTGTTGATGCACATGTGGGACAAAAGTGCGCAGTACCTCAAGAAGATGGGAACGGTGATTTTGGCGGCGTCCATCATCATTTGGGCATTGGAATACTTCCCGCACAATTCGGAGCAGGAACAGCTTTACGCACAACAAATTGAGCAGGTGCAGCAAGATGCCGCTATAACGCAGGTACAGAAAACCGTTCAAGTGGATTCTCTCTCGAAAGAGAGTGCCGCTTTTCACAATGAGAACTGCTATATCGGCAGGTTTGGACATTTCATTGAGCCCGTCGTCCGCCCCTGCGGCTTTGACTGGCATATTGGCGTGGCTTTGTGTACTGGCATAGCAGCGAAAGAGGTGATTGTTTCCACTTTAGGGGTGCTCTATCAGGCTGACAATGTGGAAGAAAACGAGGTGTCATTGGCAGAAAAGATGAAAGAGCAGCGTTGGCCGGAGGGAACAGCCAGGGCAGGGGAGCCCATCTATTCGCCGTTGGTGGCGTATGCGCTGATGCTGTTTGTCTTGCTCAGCGTGCCCTGTTTCGCCACGTTGGCGGCCATTCGGCGGGAGGCGGGCTGGAAGTGGGTGGTGTTCACCTTGGTCTATACCATATTGCTCGCTTGGCTCATCAGCACCGCAGTGTTCCAAATCGGCAGCGCCTTCTGATTTCTTCCCATCCTTAACGCGTTATTGTCATGATACATCACGAACATCATCACCATGAGATTCATCTGGAAAAACTGAACACCATCTACATTGTGGCGGTGGTGTTGAACTTGCTGTTTGTTGTCGTGGAAACGGTTTTGGGTGTGGTTGGACATTCAGTAGGACTATTGTCGGATGCAGGGCACAACCTCAGTGATGTTTTCTGTTTGCTCTTGGCGTTAATTGCCGTAAAGTTGTCGCAAACGCACGCCACCCGGCGGTTCTCCTACGGATACAGGAAGAGCTCGGTGCTCATCTCTCTGCTCAATGCCATCCTTTTGTTGGTGGCTGTGGGGATGATTATGGTGGAAAGTATCGGAAAATTTGCCCACCCTGCTGAAGTGAATGGCAGTGTGGTGGCTTGGACTGCCGCTGCGGGAGTGCTGGTCAATGGCATCACCACCTGGATGTTGTCACATCAACAGAAGCACGATCTCAATACACGGGGAGCCTTCCTCCACATGTTGGCCGACACTTTGGTTTCTGTGGGAGTGCTGGTTTCCGGTATGGTCATTGCCCATACGGGTTGGACCATCATTGACCCCATAGTCGGCTTGCTTATCGCTTTGATCATTCTTGTTTCCACTTGGAAACTGCTTGCGGAAAGTTTGAGAATTTCTATTGATGCTGTTCCGGAACACATTGATATGGAACATATTGTTTCGCAAATGAAAATGTTGGACGGTGTGGTCGACATTCATCATGTCCATATTTGGTCCATCAGCACGACAGAGGCAGCTTTAACGGCGCATGTGGTGATCCGAGACCTTCAGCAGATGGAGGAAATCACCAACCGGCTGAAGGACTTCCTGGAGCGGGAGGGCATCGTCCACAGCACCCTTGAGGTGGAAACAGGTGCTCATCATTGCAGGGCCCATGATTGCTAAATCCAACCCCAAATCCTAATCATCTCCATGGACTATTCGCTCATTCAAACCATTATAGTGTTTCTTATTGTGGCAGCTGCCATATCCTATGTTGTTTTTATGATGATCAAAAAGAGCAAGGGAGGGTGTGGCTGCGACAAAAAAAATTGCGATGGCCTATGCCACAATTGTCCTTGTGGTCCGAAAAATAAACACACCTCTGTTTGCCGACAAAAATAATTGTTGTATTTTTGCGCTCTGTATCTAAATGTGCAAAATATTCATAGGCAAACATATTTTAAATTTCAATAAGATGAAAAAAGTAATTCACACAGACAAAGCACCTAAAGCCATCGGTCCGTACAGTCAGGCCATTGAAATCAACGGAACCCTTTACATTTCTGGGCAGATTCCGGTGGATCCTGCCACAGGGAAAGTGGCTGACACCATTGAAGAACAAACCGAGCAGGTGATGAAAAACATCGGAGCTATCCTTGAAGAGGCCGGTTATACTTTCGCCGACGTGGTGAAATCCACCTGCCTGCTCAGTGACATGGCCAACTTCAAACCCATGAATGAGGTGTACGCCAAGTACTACAGCACCAATCCTCCGGCACGTGCCGCCTTTGCAGTCAAAGCCCTTCCCATGGGTGTGATGGTGGAAATTGAAACCGTGGCCGTCAAATAAACAAGCGAACACCATAGGAAAGATAGGGATGCTTTCAAACATCTCTATCTTTTTTTAAATACAGGGCAATGAAAATCGGAATTATTTCAGACACACATGGTTATCTCCACCCCAATGTGTCCTCTTTTTTTGAGGGGTGTGATGAAATCTGGCACGCCGGTGACATCGGCAGCGAGGAGGTGCTGGATGAGCTGAAACTCATTGCGCCTGTACGGGCTGTCTATGGCAATTGTGACGATTGGGATGTGCGTTACAGAACTGCAGAATCCTTGGTGTTTCACTGTGAAGGACACAAGGTGGCGCTGATGCACATCGTGGGCAACGGAAGCTACTACTCCACGCCGGCATTGGACATCATCAACGTTTCACATCCCACCATCTTCGTGGCGGGGCATTCGCATATTTTGAAGGTGATGAACGATCCCAAACACAACCTGCTCTTCATCAACCCCGGTTCCGCTGGCCGCCGAGGGCAGCACACCCGCCTCACTTTCCTCCGACTTGAAATCAACGGCACAGAACTCAGCCATCTGGAGGTCTATGACGAGCCTAAGTAAACCCATAAAAAAATGAGACATAATCTTTTCTTTTTGTTTATTCTGTTGTTTTTCAGTGTGCTGACAAGCAATGGAACTCCTGTTGACCCGCCGTACGGCTCACAATTCCCCAATTCGGAAGAGAGAAAACCGCGCGAGCCCAAGTCCCACGACGGGAATTTCGGCAAGCGGGTGACCCTGGGCGTCACTTTTGGTATCGGTCCCGATTGGCTCAACCCGCGCACCGATTCCCTGCACCGCAACGGCACCGTGTTGGCCCTTAAATACGGCATCGCCATTGATGTGAATTTCACCACCAAGGAGAATTACTACTTCACCACGGGTGTCTTCTTCAACCACTCCGGCGGGCATCTGGCCTTTGAGGGCTTCGGTTTCGGCGCAGACTCTTTGGTGCGTGATATTGAACGCCGTTATTCCTCCATCTACGTCACTATTCCAACGGGTATCAAATTGAAAACCAATTCAATGAAAGGATGGGTGGTGGCGGCCAATTTCGGACTCTACCACAGCATCCGCCTCACGGCCAAGGCTTCTGACAAATATTATTTCGGCAATGAGAGAAGAAAAACAGAGAAATACATGTACCGTGACCAGACCGCGCTCTTCCGCGAGGCCGGCTATATCGGCGTGGGTACTGAATATGTCGTTTCCGGAAGCTTCCGGGTCTTCTTCTACGCTCTTTATGCCCACACCTTTACCAATTTTTTCAACCCTAAAAAAAGCATGAATATGGCTTCCGGCGGGAAGGACAAGGCCAACATCGGTGGGGTGGAATTCCAAATAGGTCTTTGTTTTTAATCTCTTCATCATGAAAATCATTTGCGTAGGAAGAAATTACCTGCCTCATATACAGGAACTCGGACATAAGGTTCCGGATGAGCCCACCCTGTTTTTGAAACCTGACTCGTCAATCATCACGAGAAACCGCCCGTTTTTCATTCCTGATTTTTCACAACAGGTGGAGTATGAAGTGGAATTGTTGGTCCGCATCGACAAAGTAGGGAAATACATCCAGGAGAAATATGCCCACACCTACTACCATGAAATCGGGCTGGGTATTGATTTTACGGCGAGGGATTTGCAAAAAAAGTGCATAGAAAATGGCAATCCATGGGAAATTGCCAAGGCTTTTGATGGCTCGGCAGTGATTAGCCCATTTGTAGAAAAAGACCAATTTGAAGATTTAGACCATCTCCAATTCCATCTGGATTTGAATGGCACCACCGTGCAAATCGGCAACAGCGGGGAAATGCTCTTCTCTATTGATCAAATCATCTCCTACGCCTCGCAATTCTTCACGTTGAAAACAGGCGATATCTTTTTCACGGGCACGCCGAAAGGGGTGGGCAAGGTGTCCATCAACGACCGGCTGGAAGGATGGATTGAAAATCGCAGGATGTTGAATTTCAGAGTGAAGTAGATGCCCGAAAAGCAATGAAGGACACTATCTCCATGCATTGCCAAAACTTGTATATTTGCACCCGTAAATAAAAATTCAAAGTTGTAGATAATCATATTTAAATAAAGTCAATTATGAAATTAAAATTTTTCGCATGGGTATTGTTGCTTTCGGTTTGCAGCCTTACCCTTTCTGCCCAAAAGCAAGTCACCCTGGAAACCATCTGGAAATATTACCAGTTCTATCCGTCTTACATCCGGGGATTTGAATCTATGCCCAACAGTGATTACTATTCGGCAAAGGACGCCAAGAGCATTGCCAAATTCAGTTTTGAGACAGGAGAGAAAAAGGAGGATATCCTGACCAACGAGATGCTGCAAAAAGCCTCCAATGGCCGGCTTTCCCTTGATGTGGTGGAAGAATACTCCTTTGACGATGCCTGCTCCAAGATTCTCTTTTCTACAGATGGTGAAAGCATCTATCGCAGGTCTACCCTGTCCAACTATTTTGTTTATGATTTGAAAAACAATAAATTAATCCCCGTCAGTGATTCTGCTCAGGGCAAACTCAACTTTGCTGATTTCTCCTCCGATGGGAACAAAGTGGCTTTTGTTCGCAACTATAACCTTTTCTATATGGACCTTCAAACAGGAAAAGAGACGCAGATTACCTTTGACGGGAAGGAAAACGAAATTCGTAATGGCTGGGCCGACTGGGTGTATGAGGAAGAGCTGAGCCAGGCCAAATATTTTTCCTGGTCGCCAGACGGAAGCAAAATCGCTTTCTTGCGTTTTGATGAAAGCCAGGTGAAGGAGTTTTCCATGACCCTCTGGGGTGAGCTTTATCCTGAAGAATACAAGTACAAATATCCCAAGGCGGGTGAAGACAACTCCCTCGTGGATATTTTTGTTTATGATCTGCAAACCAATAAATGCGAAAAAGTGGACTTCCCGCGGGAAGACTGCTACTACCCCAGAATCTATTGGCTTTCTAATTCAGTTGATCTCATCGTTTTGAAAATGAATCGTTTGCAAAACAGAGTGGATTTTTATCGCTGCAACACCCAAACCCATGCCAAAGACATTGTGCTGACGGATGAAAACAAGTGCTGGATTGACATTACGGACAATTATTATTTTTTGAATGACAACAAAACCGTTATTTTCCTGTCGGAAAGAAACGGCTATCGCCACATTTACAAGGCAGAGTTCGGAAAAACTCCTGTACAGCTCACTTCCGGAAAATATGAGGTGGCTGGGATCTGCGCGGTGGATTTCCCCAAAAAGACCATCTTTTACCTTTCCAATGAAGTGGCGGTCCCCAATCAGGATCTCTTCAGCATCAATTTTGATGGGAAAAAGAAAAAAATGCTCACGGACGGCAGCGGTTGGAACGACCCTACCTTCAATAGCAATGCCCATTTCTATTGCAACGAGTACAGCAATGCCAACACGCCGGCAGTGTACACCCTGCACACCGCCACCGGCAAGAAACTCTATACTATTGAAAGTAACGAACGCCTCAAGAAAACGATGGAATCCTTTGGGTTCACCACAAAAGAGATGTTCACCTTTGTCACCTCCCAAGGCGTGGAACTGAACGGCTGGATCATGAAGCCTGCTGATTTCAACCCTAACAACAAATACCCGGTACTCATGTATGTGTACGGCGGTCCGGAAACCCCGCAGGTGCTCAATGCCTACAACTCTCCCTTTGACTATGCGTGGTACCAGATGCTGTGCCAGAAGGGCTACATTGTGGCCTGCGTGGATGGACGCGGCACCGGTCGGAAAGGAGATGAATTCACCAAGGTGATATACAAGCAAATGGGCAAATATGAGGCCATGGACCAGATTGAGGCGGCCAAATATTTCAAAACCCTCCCGTATGTTGACCCTGATCGCGTGGGCATCTGGGGATGGAGCTTCGGAGGCTATCTCTCCGCCCTCTCCCTTTTCAAAGGCGAAGGCACCTTCAAGATGGCTATCTCTGTGGCTCCCGTCACCAACTGGCGCTACTACGACAACATCTATACCGAACGCTATCTGCAAAAGCCACAGGACAATCCCTCCGGTTATGACGACAACTCCCCCTGCTTCTTCGCCGACAAGCTGGAAGGCAAGTACCTCCTGATTCATGGAACTGCCGATGACAATGTCCATTTCCAGAATGCCATCGATTTGGTGACACAGCTGAACAAGGCTGGCAAACAATATGAGATGTTCTTCTATCCCAATAAGAACCACTCCATCTATGGAGGCAACACCCGACTTCACCTTTACTACAAGCTCACCAACTTCATCTTGGAGAATTTGTAAAAAAGAAAAATCCCGCAAAAGCAAGCATGAAGTTTGAGGAAAAGATAGGGTTTGACCAGATAAAGGAACACGTCCTTGCACGGTGCATCAGCGAAATGGGACGGGAGAGGGTGGAACAGATGCGCTACTCTTCGGAAATGGAAGAGGTGCAGCGCATGCTGACGGAAACGTTTGAATTCAAATCGGTTCTGCAGTTTGATGACCCATTCCCTGCACAGGACTACAACAATCTGCTCCCCGTGTTGGCCCGCATCTCCATTGACGGCACCTACATTGAAACGGACGAACTGGCCGATCTGCGGAACCTCATCCAGGCGGTGATCAATGCTGTGGTCTATTTCCGCATCCGGCATGAAGAGGGAAAATATCCGGCATTGTGGGCCGTTTGCGAGGATATCATTCCTGAAAAAGAGCTGCTGGCTTCCATCCACCGGATTCTGGATCCCAAAGGCAATATGCGGGATGATGCTTCCCAGGAGTTGAAGCAGATCAAAAGTGCCATTATCAGAATCTCCAATGATGCCGACCGGCGAATCCGGAAGCTGCTTTCCGTGGCCAAGCAGGATGGCATTGTGAAGGAGGATGCGGAGATGACTGTGCGCAACGGCCGACTCTGTATTCCCGTGCCCGCCCAGTTCAAACGGCGGCTGCAGGGATTCATCCACGACGAATCTGCCACAGGCCAGACTGTTTTCATTGAGCCGACGGAGGTTTTCTCCGCCAACAATGAGCTCAAGGATCTGCTTAATGCGGAAAAACGCGAAATCATCCGCATACTTACGGAAATATCCACGCACATCCGTGCGGCTATTCCCAACTTGCGCGAGTACCACAAATTCATCGGCACCATTGACTTTATCCGGGCCAAAGCTCTCTTTGCCATGGATGTCCCCGCTCAGATGCCGCACTTGTCGGACACCCCTGTCCTGTATCTGGAAAAAGCCGTCCATCCGCTGCTTTATCTGAAATTCAAACCGTTGGACAAAACCGTGCAACCCTTGCACCTTCGTTTGCAGCCAGAGCAACGCATCCTGATCATTTCCGGTCCCAACGCCGGAGGAAAATCCGTGTGCCTCAAAACCATCGGGCTGCTCCAGTACATGCTCCAATGCGGGTTGCTCGTGCCAGCTGCGGAGTCCTCGGAAATGAGCCTTTTCACGGATTTCTTCATTGACATGGGTGATGAACAATCCATTGAAAATGACCTGAGTACATACAGTTCTCACCTCAGTAACCTGAAAGAGATGCTGGAAAAGCTCAACGGCCGTTCCCTCTTTCTGATTGACGAATTTGGCTCAGGAACAGAACCCACCTTGGGGGCGGCCATGGCAGAAGCTGTGTTAGAGGATTTCTATGACAGCAAAGCGTTTGGCGTGATTACTACCCATTACGGAAACCTGAAAATGTTTCCTGATGTACATCCCGAGGCCGTGAACGGAGCCATGCTGTTTGACACCAACCAGCTGCAGCCTCTGTTCATTTTGAAAGTCGGAAATCCCGGGAGTTCTTTCACATACGAGATTGCCCGCAAAATCGGTTTTCCTCCCGCGCTCATTGAACGTGCCATTAAAAAATCCGGCACTGCGCAAATTGATTATGAAAGAAAATTGCAGGAAATTGAGGTGGCCAAGCTGGAAATCGACCAGAAGTTGAAGCTCGTTCGTTCAGCGGACGACCAGTTGGCGCAGATGATCACGGAATATGGGGAAAAATTCGGGGAGTTGGAGAAACACCGCAAAGAGATATTACAAAAAGCCAAAAATCAGGCTACTGCCATTGTTGATGGAGCCAACAAGTTGATAGAAAAGACAATCCGAGAAATACGGGAGGCAAAAGCTGATCCAGAGAAGACCCGTGCCATCCGCAAGGAGGCAGCCAAGTCCAAAGAACAGCTTCATGCAGAGCTGGAGCATTTTGAGAAAAACGAGGCTCCTCAGCCTGCCGTGCCGCTCAAATACACCAAGCCATTGCAGAAAAACTCCGAGAAACCCGCCGAAGACCCCACCATCCGCGTGGGTGATTCCGTCTTCATGGTGGACATACAAACGGTGGGGGAGGTGGCCGACATTCACGGACAGGAGGTCACGGTCACTTTCAACTCTGTGTCGTTCCGTACAAGCTTGAAAAAGCTGACCAAGATCAGCAAGCGCGAGGCACGCGATGTGAAAAAGCACGGGGTGAGGATGGACGGCGGCTCGCTCAGCGAAGCACTCAACCGAAAAGTGGCAGCCTTCAACACCACGCTGGATCTTCGGGGCGAGCGGGCGGAAGAGGCGATCCGGCAACTGGAAGAGTATATCGACGAGGCGGTGTTGCTCAGCATACACCAGGTCAAAATCCTTCACGGCAAAGGCAATGGGATTTTGCGTCAGGTGGTGAGGCAGCAGTTAGCCAAGCGGAAGGAGGTGGTCTCCTTCTGCGATGAAGCTTTGGAATTGGGTGGCTATGGTGTCACCGTGGTGGAGCTGTAGGCCATGGGGAAAGGGGATCATTTTTCCCTGTCATGTCAGGAAGATTTTCAACAGTTATCCTTTGCTGGTTAGACCAAAACCTTAAATTTTTTTAAAAGAAAATCCCATAATAAAAATAAGTAGTATCTTTGCCGCCGTTTTGGGAAGATGTAGTGTGAAGAAATAAAAACAAAATAAAATTGTCAAAATGAAAAAGTTAGTCTTATCATTCATGATGATTGCAGCCGTTTGTTTGGCAATGGCTCAACCGAAGATTGAATTTGAGAAAAAAACGCATGAGTTCGGAGACATCCGTGAAGAAGGTGGCAAAGTGACTGCCCGTTTTACTTTTAAAAATGTGGGAGACAGTGCATTGATTCTCACCAAAGTAAAACCTGGATGTGGTTGTACGGCAGCTAATTACACCAAAGAGGCTATTGCTCCCGGTCAGACTGGATACATTGATGCCACATACGATCCGTGGGGCCGACCTGGACAGTTCAACAAAAACATCAAGGTGGAAACCAATGAACGCGGGGTGAGCACTCCCTATCTGCTTTTCATCAAGGGCAATGTGATCAAACGTCCCCCCACCAAATACGAACTTGCCGGATACAAAGTGGGCAAGGGAGATGTGCGTATCAAAGAGCCGAACCTCCGTTTCACGGTTTCCAACACCGATGTGCATTACGACACCTTGATGCTGAAGAGTTTTTATGAAAATGGAGAGAAAATAGAGATCAATATGGAACTGCCCGCCTATATCACGGAAGTGAAACGCAGTTTCAAACAGACCATCAATGCTGGCGAAGAGGGATATATCGTGCTGAAATACGATGCCGCCGCCCGCAATGCCTGGGGCAATATGAAGGATCGTGCCGTCATCATGACCAACGACACGATCGAACCCCGCAAATACATCTATTATTATGTCAACATTAAGGAGGACTTCTCCCATTTGACTGAAAAGGAACTGGCCAATGCTCCCAAAATCAATTTTAACAAGCTGACTTTCAAGTTTGACACCATCGCGCAGAATACCAATGCCAACGATGTGATCACCATCACGAATACCGGGAAAAACACATTGGAAATTCGCAAGATTGAATCCAGCCTGCCTGCGCTTACCTACAAAATCTCCACCATGAACATAGAACCTGGAAAAACAGCTACGCTGGAGCTCACTTTCAAGGCTCAAGCCCGCCGCGGAAAACAAAACTGCACCCTTGAAATTATCTCCAACGCTCCCAACAACCCCGATCAAATCATCAATGTTCAGGGATTCATCAGACAATAGAGATTTTTACTTGATACTATGAGCCAACGATTCATCGTTGGCTTTTTTTATAAAAATAACGTTTTTTCATCGTATGAAACAGAACAAATACGCTTTTAGCCTCTTTGTCATCGGCACGCTCTTCTTCGTGTTCGGATTCATTACCTGGATCAATGGCATCTTGATGCCTTTTCTTAAAGCCTCTTGCGAGCTGACCACTTTTCAGGCATCTTTTGTGCCGTTTGCTTTTTATATCTCCTATTTTTTCATGGCCATACCATCCTCTTTCCTGATCAAGAAAATCGGATATAGCGGGGGGATGATGATAGGGCTGCTCACCATGGCCATCGGGGCTGTGCTGTTCATTCCTGCTGCGGCCATGCGGCAGTTCCCGCTCTTCCTCACCGGCCTTTTCATACAAGGTGCTGGTCTGACGTTGTTGCAGGCCGCATCCAATCCATACGCCACCATCCTGGGACCGATAGAGACTGCTGCACGCCGTATCAGTATCATGGGGGTGTGCAACAAGTTGGCGGGAATTATCGGTTTCTATACCTTGTATAAGGCGCTTTTCTCTGGAATGCAGAATGAATTGAAAAATGTGGAATCCGGACTGCTGACCGGAGCGGAGCGGGAGGCCACCCTTCAGCATCTTTCCGAGCAGGTGATTCTTCCGTATATTGTGATTACCGCAGTGTTCATCCTTCTCGTGGTGTTCATCAAGTTGGCGAAATTGCCGAAAGTGGAAACCCCGGAACAGGAACAGGATGGTCAAGCCCGTTCTCTGTTTTCTTATCCCTACTTGTGGCTGGGTGTGTTCGCCATTTTCTTCTATGTGGGCGCTGAGGTGATCGCCATTGATTATCTGATTCCTTACGGCAAATCCCTGCACATGGCGGATTCTGTCACGAAGAACTTTCCGATGTACGCCCTTTTTGCTCTTATTGTGGGTTATTTTCTGGGGCTGCTCACTGTCCCCAAGATGATTTCCCAGCGGCAGGCCCTGGTGGTGCACCTGATGATTGCGATGCTGCTTACAGGAGTGGCTGTTTGCTCCCTAACCCTTGTGGCTTTTTTCCAGCCTTCTCTCTCTCCGATGGACTCCATGGCAATGGCTTCCAAGCTGTCCATTGCGTGCATCATCATGCTGAGTTTTGCCCACGCCATCATGTGGCCGGCCATCTGGCCCCTGTCCATTCATGATTTGGGCCGCCATACGGAAATGGCTGGAGGCTTGCTGGTGATGGCTTGCGCTGGCGGTGGGGTCATGTCGTTGGTATATGGCAAGTTGTGTGACATCCCTGCCATTGGTCACCGAACGGCATACTGCCTGCTTTTCGTTAGCTATCTGTACATTTTGTTTTTCGCTACCTATGGCTATAAGATGACGGGAAAGAAGAAGTGAAATCGTGGGGCACTGGATGATCCGCGTAGGATTTACACTAATAAAAATAAAAACAGCTTTGGTAGGGATTCTTGCCAAAGCTGTTTTGTTTCATGGAATGTAGGGTACTGACTATTTCAATCCGAACAGATTTTTGATTTTGTCGGTGTAGTCTAATTTTTCCCAGCCGTAGAAGGTCACCTTTTTGTATATCCGGCCCTCTTTGCGGTAGGTGTTGTTGTCTTCATAAAACACCTCCACCTCTTTTTCAAACGGGTCGCGGCCGAAGTGACCATAGGAGGCGGTAGTTTCGTAGATGGGGTTGGTGAGTTGGAAGCGGTTGATGATGGCGTAGGGTGTCAGCGGGAAAATCTCTTTGATTTTGCGAGCAATCTCTCCATCGGGCATATTGACTTGGCTGGTGCCGTAGGTGTTGATGTAGAAGCCAACGGGTTCAGCTTCGCCGATGGCGTAGGCAATTTGCACCAGCACTTTGTCGCACAGGCCGGCGGCCACCATATTTTTGGCGATGTGGCGTGCGGCATAGGCTGCTGAGCGGTCCACCTTGGAGGGGTCTTTTCCTGAGAAGGCGCCGCCGCCATGGGCTCCGTGTCCGCCGTAGGTGTCCACGATGATTTTGCGGCCGGTGAGGCCGGTGTCGCCGTGGGGGCCTCCGATGACGAACTTGCCCGTGGGGTTGACATGCAGTTTGTAGTCGTTATGGAAAAGGGCGCGTACCTCTTCGGGCAGTTTCTCCACCACGCGGGGGAGGAGGATTTCGCGCACATCCTTGCGGATCTGTTCCAGCATCACATGTTCTTCGGCGAAATCGTCGTGCTGGGTGGAGACCACGATGGCGTCGATGCGCTCGGGTTGGCCGTTGTCGGAATATTGGATGGTGACCTGTGATTTGGAGTCGGGCCGCAGGTAGGTCATCACTTTGCCTTCTTTGCGGATGGCGGCCAGCTCGAACATGATGCGGTGTGCCAGCTCGATGGTCAGTGGCATGAAGTCCTTGGTTTCGCGGCAGGCATAGCCGAACATGATGCCTTGGTCGCCGGCGCCCTGTGCTTCCGCCTCGGTGCGGTCCACCCCTTGATTGATGTCGGATGACTGCCGGTGGATGGAGGACATCACGGCGCATGATTTGGCGTCAAACTGGTAATCGCTTTTGGTGTAACCGATTTTTTGGATGACTCTTCTTGCGACATCATCAATGGAGACATAACCGGTGGTGCCGACCTCGCCGGCGCACACCACCAATCCTGTGGTAACTAATGTTTCGCAAGCCACTCTGGATCTGGGGTCCTGTGCCAGGAATGAGTCCAGCAGAGCGTCTGAAATTTGGTCGCTGACTTTGTCAGGATGCCCTTCAGATACTGATTCGGATGTAAACAGATAGCTCATAATAAAAATATTAAGAGGGTTAATAAATTAGTTATAACGAAAAGGTGTTGGATTTGAATGCTTTAGCATTTTTTAACGTGGTTGCAATCATTACAAATCTTTCCACTTTTTCGCGCGGCAAAAATACAATTAAATCGGAAATAAAATGCCTTGGGGAAAAAGATTTTTCACCCAAGGCATTATGTTATTGCATCATTTTTTTCTCGATAGTTTCCACAAATTCCAGTGCGTCTTTGGTGTAGCCGTCGGCGTGGATTTCGTCTGCCAGCGGTTGGGTGAGCACGGCGCCGCCCACAAAGATAGGGCAGTTTACCTGGTTTTCTTTCAGGTATTCAATGGTTTGTTCCATGGAGAGGACGGTGGTGGTCATCAGTGCACTCAGTCCGATGATGTCCGGATTGTATTTTCTGAAGGCTTCCAGGATGACCTCTTTGTCGGTATCGCGCCCCAGGTCAATCACGCGGTAGCCGTAAGATTCAAAAATCACTTTCACGATATTTTTGCCGATGTCATGCACATCGCCTTTGACGGTGGCAAGCACGACGGTGCCTTTGTGGGCGCTGTTTTGCGAAAAGCGTTCTTTGATGATGCCGAAGGCCTCCTTGCATGCTTCGGAGGCGGCGATGAGCTGGGGAAGGAAAATCTTCTGTTTTTCAAAATCGCTGCCCACATCATTCAAAGCCGGGATGAGGATTTGGTTGATGACATCCATCGGCTCTTGTTCCTTCAGGGCATTGATGGTGAGTTGTACCGCATCTTCCTTAAGGCCCCGGCGCACGGCCTCGCCTAAGGTGAGTTCCGCGGGAGGGGCAGGGGCTGCCGCCTCTTGCACCACCGCGTGATTTACGAAAGCGTCTAAATCCTCGCTGTTCCCGCGCAGGGCGTTGAAAGCCAACACCGTATTGATCATGGTGGCATTGCAGGGGTTGATGATGGGCATGGTCAGCCCGTTTTCCAGTGCCATGGCAAGGAATGTACTGTTGATGATTTCGCGGTTGGGCATTCCGAAGCTGACGTTGGACACGCCCAAGGCGGTTTTCACGCCCAGTTGATTGGTGGCCATGCGCAAGGCACGGAGGGTCTCTTTGACCAGCGGTTGTTGTGCGCTGCAGGTCAGTGTCAAGGTGTCGATCATCATCCGATGGCGTGGGATGCCCTGTTTTTCTGCTTCGTGGAGGATGCGCTCGGCGATGGAAATGCGTTCCTCGGCAGTTTGCGGGATGCCGCGGTCGTCCATGGTCAGGCCCAGCACCACGGCGCCATATTTTTTTGCTATGGGGAACACCGCCGCCATATTGTCAGCATTTCCGTTCACGGAATTGATGAGTGGGATGCCGTTGCAGTAGCGGCAGCCGGCTTCAATGGCGGCCACATTGGAGGAGTCGATTTGCAGGGGCAGGTTGGTGATTTCGTTGAGTTTCACTACGGTATGGCGCATGTTGGCCACGTCATCGGTTTTGGGAACGCCCAGGTTGACATCCAGTAGGTTCGCGCCCGCAGCCTCCTGTTTGATGGCCTCTTTCAGCAGATAGTCAAAGTCACCGTTGATGATGGCCTCTTTGAGTTTTTTCTTTCCGGTGGGATTGATGCGCTCCCCGCAGATTTGGACCCGGTCGAAGACGACGGTTTTTGTGGCGGAGGCAATGAGCGTTTCCTGTGCCACCTCCCGGTGTGCCACTTTTTTCCCTTTGTCTTGTGCAATGGCGCGGATGAAGTCGGGATTGGTTCCGCAACAGCCGCCCAGCACAGCGACGCCGGCCTCGTAAAATTTATGCATGCAGGAGGAGAACTCCAGTTCGGTGAGGGTGTAGGTGGCTTTGCCGTTGCACAGGTTGGGAAGTCCTCGGTTGGGCTGCACCAACACGGGTTGGTGACTGTAGCGCAATAGTTCTTCCACAATGGGGGTGAGGTCTTTGGGACCGAGAGAGCAGTTCACCCCGATGGCATCGGCGCCCATGTTGCTCATCAGTTCGGCCATGATGCGGGGAGAGGTGCCGGTCAGGGTATGGCCGGTGGCATCAAAGGTCATGGAGGTGAACACAGGCTTGTCGCTGTTCTCCTTGACTGCCAGCAAGGCGCACTTCAGTTCGTACAGATCGGAAAAGGTTTCGAGAATGAAGCCGTCCACAAGGTCGCGGCTGAGCACTACCATCTCCTTGAAAGCTTCATAGGCATCGTCAAAAGAGAGCTCCCCCATGGGATAGAGCATCTTGCCGAGAGGCCCGATGTCCATCATTACATATTGGGACGTGCGGAAGCGTTTGGCGGCGGCAATGGAACTTTCAATCACGGCTTTCAGATTTTCGCCGGGCATTTTGATGCGGTTGGCTCCGAAAGTGTTGGTGGTGATGAAATCGCAGCCTGCCTCAATGTAAGCGCGGTGGATGTCGGCAATCTGGTCGGGAGCAGTCATGCTAAGCTTTTCCGGCATTTTGGACATGATTCCGCGTTTTTCAAGTTCGGTGCCAAAAGCACCGTCGAATATCATCACTTCTTTCCCTAACTTTTTCAGCATAGATGTGTTAAATTATTATTTATCAATTAGAAAAATATTTTGAAACAAGAAAGCAAAAATAATAAAAAATACAGATGTCACTGTGAGAACGCAGGAATGCTTCCTGAATTTGCATTTTGTGTGAAGTTTATGGTATTTTTTGTACTTTTGCACTCCGCGATTTTTAAACTTAAAAGTCTCATTTTTTTATAATTATGAAAGAAAAACAACCCACACGTTACACTATTACTTCGGCCCTTCCATACGCTAATGGGCCTGTCCATATCGGCCATCTCGCCGGAGTGTATGTCCCGGCGGACATTTATGCGCGTTTTCTCCGTAACAACGGATGCGAGGTGCTTTTCCTCGGCGGTTCTGACGAACATGGAGTTCCCATTACGCTCAAAGCACGCAAGGAAGGCGTCACTCCGCAAGATATTGTGGACCGCTATCACCAGATCATCAAGGAGTCCTTCCGTGAGTTGGGCATCTCCTTTGACATTTATTCCAGAACCTCCAATCCCACTCACCACGAAACTGCTGCCGCCTATTTCACCAAACTCTATGAAGAGGGCAAGTTGATAGAACAGACTTCCCAGCAATATTATGACGAGGAGGCACAGCAGTTTCTGGCCGACCGTTATATCACGGGAGAATGTCCACATTGCCATAATGAAAAGGCATACGGAGATCAGTGCGAGGCGTGTGGCGCCACCCTTAATGCCACAGACTTGATTAATCCCAAGTCCACCCTTAGCGGGAATCCTCCCGTGATGAAAGAGACCAAACATTGGTATTTGCCATTGAATCAATATGAACCATGGCTTAAAGAGTGGATTTTAGAAGGCCATAAGGAGGATTGGAAAGTGAATGTTTACGGTCAGTGCAAGTCGTGGATTGAGGCGGGTTTGCATCCGCGAGCCGTCACCCGCGATTTGAACTGGGGGGTGAAGGTGCCCTTGAAAGAGGCGGAAGGCAAGGTGTTGTATGTGTGGTTTGATGCACCCATCGGCTATATCTCCGCCACGAAGGAGTGGGCGGCAGAGCACCAGCAGGATTGGGAAAAATGGTGGAAGGATGATGAAACCCAACTGGTTCATTTCATTGGGAAAGACAATATTGTATTCCATTGCATCATTTTCCCTTGTATGCTCAAGGCGCATGGCGGATTCATTCTGCCGGAGAATGTGCCGGCCAACGAATTCCTCAATTTGGAAGGGGAGAAGATATCCACCTCCAAAAACTGGGCCGTATGGCTGCACGAGTATCTCCGCGATTTTCCGGGCAAGCAGGATTCACTCCGCTACACCCTCACCTCCATTGCCCCCGAAACCAAAGATGCCGATTTCACGTGGGCCGACTTCCAGTCAAAGAACAACAATGAACTTCTGGCTATTTTCGGCAATTTTGTCAATCGCACCATCGTGTTGACTCACAAGTATTACGGCGGACGTATGCCGGAATTGGGCACACTCACTGATTTGGAGAAAGAGGTGATGGAGAAGATTGCCGCTTTCCCGCAGAGCATTGGCGATTCCATCAAGAAATACCGGTTCCGCGAGGCTCAGCAGGAGCTGATGAATCTGGCCCGTTTGGGTAACAAGTATCTTACGGAAGCAGAACCTTGGAAAAAACAGAAGGAGGATCCCGATTATGTGCGGACCATTCTGCATATTTCTCTCCAAATTTGCGCCTCTTTATCCGTGCTTTGCGAACCTTTCCTTCCCTTTACTGCGCAGAAATTGCAGAAAATGCTGAATTTGAACAACAAGAACTGGGTGGACGGCGGTCGTACTGATCTGCTGAAAGCAGGGGATGTCATAGGAGAACCGGTGCTTTTGTTTGAAAAGATTGAGGATGAGACTGTTGCTGCCCAGGTCAAGCGGCTGGAGGACACCAAAAAGGCCAATGAGTTGGCCAATGCACCGGCACCCGCGGCCAAGGAGGATGTCAGCTATGATGATTTTGTGAAAATGGATCTCCGTGTGGTGACCGTGTTGGCGGCAGAGAAGGTGGCGAAAACCAAGAAGCTGCTGAAATTGAAAGTGAACACCGGAACGGATGTCCGTGAAATTGTATCGGGCATTGCCGAATATTACGAGCCGGAGTCGTTGGTGGGTCGGCAGGTGCTGATGCTCATCAACCTTGCCCCGAAAGAGATCAAGGGAGTGCTGTCGCATGGCATGGTGCTGATGGCCGAAAATGCCGATGGCTCCCTCAGTTTGATGCAGCCCGACAAGCCCTTGAATCCGGGCAGTACGGTAAAATAGGAAAAGGGAGTTTGACCCCGGAACCCCGCCGGTTTTGAAAATCGGCGGGGTTTTATGTTGTATGTGGAGGAAGAAGAGAAAAAAGAAGGGTGAAAAAATCCTGAAAATGTTGTTTTCCTTTGAGAAAATCGTGTATATTTGCACCCGTTTTTTAGTATCGCGAATTGTTGAAATATCAATAAGTTGCGAGGGATGAGATTGCAAATTACGAAATTACAAATTATAAAATAGCGCACTATGACCATGCAAGACAAAATCAACGAGCTTTTGTCATTAAGAGAAAAAGCCCGTCAGGCCGGTGGCGAAAAGCGTATTGAGAAACAGCACGCCCAAGGCAAGTACACCGCAAGAGAAAGAATCCTCAAGTTTTTGGATGAAGGAAGTTTTGAGGAGTTTGACATGTTCTCCACCCATCGTTGTTACAACTTCGGAATGGAGAAGGACACCCCGTTGACAGACGGTGTGATCACAGGCTACGGCACGGTGGACGGTCGTTTGGTTTTTGTCTATTCCCAAGACTTCACCGTTTCTGGCGGTTCTCTTTCGGAGACAGTGGCCAACAAAATCTGCAAGATTCTGGACCAGGCCATGAAGATGGGCGCTCCCGTGATCGGCTTTAATGATTCCGGTGGTGCACGCATCCAGGAGGGAGTCAACAGTCTGGCCGGCTATGCCGAGATTTTCCAGCGCAACATCCTCGCTTCAGGTGTGGTTCCCCAGATTTCCGCCATCTTCGGCCCCTGCGCCGGCGGTGCCGTGTATTCTCCGGCCCTCACCGACTTCATCATGATGACCAAGAACACCAGCTACATGTTCGTCACGGGCCCGAAAGTGGTGAAGACTGTTACCGGTGAGACGGTCACCGTGGAGGACCTTGGTGGTGCCAGCGTCCACTCCAGCAAGTCGGGTGTGGCCTCTTTCGCTGTGGAAAATGAGGACGACGGCATCATGATGATCCGCCAGCTGCTCAGTTTCCTTCCCTCCAACAACATGGAAACCGCTCCGCGTTACAGCTGCGAGGATCCTATCAACCGCTTGGAAGACAGCCTCAACATGATCATTCCTGACAATCCGAACAAGCCTTACGATGTGAAAGCTGTCATCAGTGCCATTGTGGACAACGGCGAGTTCCTGGAGGTGCAGCCCAACTATGCCAAGAACATTGTGGTCGGTTTTGCCCGTTTCAATGGCATGTCTGTGGGAATCGTGGCCAACCAGCCCAATTGGCTGGCCGGCGTGCTTGACATCAACGCCTCCCGCAAGGGTGCCCGTTTCGTGCGTTTCTGCGACGCTTTCAATATCCCGTTGGTGACCCTCGTGGATGTCCCCGGCTTCCTCCCCGGCACGGGTCAGGAATACGGCGGCATCATCCTGCACGGCGCCAAACTGCTCTACGCATACGGCGAAGCCACCGTTCCGAAAGTTACGGTCATTCTGCGCAAGGACTACGGCGGCGCTTACTGTGTGATGAGCTCCAAACATCTCCGTGGCGATATCAACTACGCTTGGCCTACGGCTGAAATCGCAGTCATGGGCGGTAAGGGCGCTGTGGAAATCCTCTATAGCAAGGATGTCAAGAACATTGAAGACCCGGCAAAGAAAGCAGACTATCTCAACGAAAAAGAAGCTGAATATACCCGGGCTTTCGCTAACCCGTATGTCGCTGCCAAATATGGTTATATCGATGATGTTATCGAACCGCGCAACACTCGCTTCAGAGTGATCCGCGCCCTTGAATCCCTCCGCACCAAACGTCTGGAGAATCCGGCCAAAAAACACGATAACCTCCCGTTGTAACCTTTATGTTTTAAATCGGACATTCAATGAAAAATATCAAATATCTGTTTCTTACACTCGTCATCCTGATGGCTGCCTGCCCTGTTTTCGGACAGTCCATCGTTGACTTGCGTCTGAATGAAATCCTCATCAACAACAAGGATAACTATACGGATGAATACGGTCGCCATGTACCGTGGGTGGAGGTTTTCAACACCTCTTATAATTCCGTGAATATCGGTGGTTGCTACCTGACCAATGACACCACCGGTCTGGCCGCCGCCCAAAAGGACAAGAAAGCTCTGGGTGATTTTAAGAACCAGTGCTATCCTATCCCCAAAGGCGACCCCAAGACCCTCATGGAACAACGCAGCTGTCTGGTGTTCTTTTTGGACGGGAATACCTCTTATGGTCCCTTCCACACCAGCTTCACTACGGAAAAGACAAATTACATTGCCCTGATCGGTTCTGATGGAAAAACTTTGATTGACATTCTTGTCTTCCCCGCTTCCTTGCGGAATCAAAGTGTCTCTTTCGGTTGTGCGGAAGATGGCAAGGTGACCGAAAATGGGGAAAATGACAATTCTGTCATCCGCAAAAACAAGCGTGACACTGAGATCAAGGATGTGCGCAAGGAGCTGGAATATATCACGCCGGCTTCCAATAACACCACGACCGCCAGTGAAAGCAAGGCCGAGAAGCTGGCCAAAAACGACCCCTACGGTATCATGATGACCATCATGTCCATGGCTATCGTTTTCTCCGTTTTGTTCGTCATTTTCTGTGTACTGAAAATTTTCGGGTACGCTGCCCGCAAGAGAGCAGCCGCGGCAGAGGCCAAGAAAGCTGCACCGGCTCCCGCACAAGCCGCTCCCGCTTCTGGCACACCGGACGAGGAGGAGGCCGCCGCCATCGCTATGGCACTTGACCAGATGACTGGCCCGGAAAACGGTGAAGAACTCGCCGCCATCTCCATGGCCCTCTATCTCTATCTCAATAGCAACCACGATTATGAAAGCGAAGTGCTGACTTTTGACCACTCCGCCGATTACGCCACTTGGGGTCAGAAACATTTCAATTTCAAGAAAAACCCTACAAGAAAATAAGCCAATAGAATCATTGTTTAAAAATCAACCAATATGAAAAATTACAAATTCAAAATCAACGGCAAGGATTATTCAGTTAACATTGCCGACATCGAGGATAACAAAGCGCAGGTGGAAGTGAATGGCAAAGCATACGAAGTGGAGATTGATGCCTCTGTGCAGATGCCTGCCGCTCCCAAGCCGGCGGCCCGCCCTGTGGCTGCCGCTCCCGTAGCTGCTACTCCCGCTGCTGCTCCGGCTCCCGCTGCTGCCCCTGCCGCTGCCCCCGCTCCCGCCGCTGGCGGTGCCGGCATGACGGTCAAATCACCCCTCCCGGGAACCGTGCTCGACGTGATGGTGCGCGAAGGCGATACCGTTACCGCCGGTCAACACATCATCCTGCTTGAAGCCATGAAGATGGAAAACAACATCGATGCTCCCAAAGCTGGCAAGGTGACCAATATCCGCGTCAAACAAAGAGACGCCGTCATGGAAGGCGATGTGCTGCTCACCATCGAGTAAGCTGGAATTACAAGGTTTTTACCAAAACAAAAGCCAAGGTGAAGGAATCTTTACTTTGGCTTTTTTATTGGGAGAAACTCTTAATGTTTGGGTATTAGGAGAATAGAAATCAGTAGTCATCAATTAATAATAAAAATGAAAACCGTTAAATTTTTCTTTGTTAGTCTAATATGTTTGATGGTGTTTTCCGCAACCGCACAAGATTATGTGGATTTGGGCCTCCCAAGCGGTACACTTTGGAAGGATAGAAATGAGCCGTACTTTTACACTTACGCCGAGGCCGTAAGTGCCTTTGGCAGCCGTCTTCCCACAAGATTGCAATTAGAAGAATTGGTAGTCAAATGTGATTGGGAGTATATGGAAGACGGTTACAGGGTGATTGGCCCCAATGGTAATTCCATTTTTCTACCTGCAGATGGCTACCGCGATTCGGAGGGCAAAATAATGTCTCAAGGGTTTTATGCCTCAAGCCTTTATTGGTCTTCTACCCCCAGTGGCAGTGATTCCGCATGGTTTCTCTATATTTCTCCAGCAAATGGAGTGCATAATATCGACGATTCAATGACGCGGGATTTTGGATTTTATGTGCGGTTGGTACAGTAATGTTTGCGAACGTAGTGAGGGACAGAACCTCCATCATTACATCTTCGCCTCAAAAAAATGTGTATCTTTGCACCTTCAACTTTATACTATGTCAAGATGATTCAAATCAGCGGACTTGAAAAGAATTATGGGAACCTACAGGTGCTAAAAGGCATTGATTTGGAAATTCAGGAATCGTCAGTGGTCACCATAGTGGGGGCTTCTGGGGCGGGCAAATCCACTCTGCTGCACTTGATCGGCACCTTGGACAAACCCGATTCCGGACGGGTGCTCATCGATAATACGGATCTGTATCAATTGTCGGACAAACAGTTGGCTGACTTCCGTAACAAGAATATCGGTTTTGTCTTTCAATTTCACCACCTGTTGCCAGAATTTACAGCAGAGGAGAATGTGGCGTTGCCTGCACTTATTGCCGGACAAACACGGGCGGCAGCAAAAGAACGGGCCCGGGAGCTGCTGGACTTTCTCCAGCTCGGAGACCGCCTCTCGCACAAGCCCTCCCAGCTTTCTGGTGGTGAACAACAGCGTGTGGCTGTGGCCAGAGCCCTCGTCAATAACCCCAAACTCATCCTTGCCGACGAGCCCTCCGGGAACCTTGACACAGAAAACGCCCGCAAACTCCACCAGCTTTTCTTTGACCTCAGAGAAAAATTCGGACAAACTTTTGTGGTGGTGACCCATAACCCGGATCTGGCCCAAATGGCCGACCGAAGCATAGAAATGAAAGACGGTCGGTTGATAGGATAAATTACAGATACACAATATTATTAAATTTTATTTCAAAAAAATCCACCTTCTGTCAGGAGGAGTTGTATGACATTTTGTCAGTTTTGTAATCTGGCAAAGAAATTGCTGTACACGGGCGTCAATTTTAAAATAAAAACACACGCTATGAACTTAAACAATTTAACGATTAAATCCCAAGAGGCAATTGCCAAAGCACAGATGATTGCTGCCAGTCATCAGCAACAGCAGATAGATACATGCCATATTTTGAAGTCTCTTTTGGAGACGGATGAAAATGTGATTAGTTTCCTTCTCAAGAAACAGGAAGCGGATCCCAAGATGGTGGGACAGATTTTAGACAAGCAAATCCAGAGCCAGCCGAAAGTGAGTGGAGGAAATATCTATTTGTCGGGAAGTGCACAAACTGCCTTGCAGAAGGCCATCGTTTTTGCTCAGGAGCAGGGGGACGAATATGTCTCACTGGAACATTTCTTCTATGGAATCCTGATGGCAGGAGATGCAACTTCGCAAATTCTCAAGGATGCGGGAGTGACGGAAAAGGGGACTCAGCAGGCCATCCAAGAGCTGCGCAAAGGCTCCAAGGTGACTTCCGCCGACAGCGAGGAGACTTACAACGCGCTGAACAAATACGCCACCAACCTGAACGAAGCCGCTCGGAAAGGCAAGCTAGACCCGGTCATTGGCAGGGACGAGGAGATCCGAAGAGTGCTGCAGATTCTCTCGCGGCGTACCAAGAACAACCCGATTTTGATTGGAGAACCCGGCGTCGGAAAGACGGCCATTGCGGAAGGCCTTGCCCACCGTTTAGTGAGCGGGGATATTCCTGAAAACTTGAAAACCAAACAGTTGTATTCTCTTGATATGGGCGCACTTGTGGCAGGAGCCAAATACAAGGGCGAATTTGAGGAGCGTTTGAAAAGCGTAATACAGGAGGTGGTGAAGTCGGACGGCGAAATCATCCTGTTTATTGATGAAATCCATACGCTGGTAGGTGCCGGTGCATCAGGAGAAGGGGCAATGGATGCCGCCAATATTCTAAAGCCTGCGCTGGCCCGAGGCGAACTGCGCTCTATTGGTGCCACTACCCTCAATGAGTACCAAAAGTATTTTGAAAAGGACAAGGCCCTGGAACGCCGGTTCCAACCCGTGATGATCTGTGAACCAGACAAGTATTCCGCCATCTCCATCCTTCGTGGATTGAAAGAACGCTATGAAAACCACCACCATGTGAGGATTTTGGACGATGCCATCATTGCCGCAGTGGAACTGTCACAACGGTACATCACCGACCGTTTCCTGCCCGACAAGGCCATTGACCTGATTGATGAGGCTGCCTCCAAACTGAAACTTGAAATCAACTCCAAACCGGAAGAACTGGATGAGATTGAACGGAAAATCAGGCAGTTGGAAATTGAACGGGAGGCTATCAAACGGGAGAACAGTCCTGAAAAGATGTCTGCCCTCTCCAAAACGATTTCCGAACTCAACGAGCAGCGTAACTCCTTGGAGACCCGTTGGCGCGCTGAAAAGGACATTGTGGACAAAATCCAGCATAACAAGAAAATGATTGAGGATTATAAGTTGGAAGCTACTAACGAAGAGCGGCAGGGTAACTACGGCCGGGTGGCGGAACTGCGCTACGGCTTGATCAAAAACGCAGAAAACGACATCGTCAAGCTGAATGAGGAATTGAAAAAAGTGCAGGGCGACAAGGCCCTGATTGATGAGGAAGTGGGAGAAGATGACATTGCGGAGGTGGTCTCCCGTTGGACGGGCATCCCGGTGGCCAAAATGATGCAGAGCGAGAAATCCAAACTGTTGCACCTGGAAGAGGAGTTGCACAAGCGGGTGGTAGGCCAGGATGAGGCCATCCTCGCGGTAGCGGATGCCATCCGTCGCAGCCGCGCCGGACTGCAGGACAGCAAGCGTCCGATAGGCTCGTTCATCTTCATGGGCACCACCGGCGTGGGCAAGACCGAGCTGGCCAAGGCTTTGGCCGAGTACCTGTTCAATACGGAAGAGGCTATCGTGAGATTCGATATGAGTGAATTTCAGGAAAAACACTCCGTTTCCCGTCTCATCGGAGCGCCTCCAGGATATGTGGGTTACGATGAAGGTGGCGAACTGACCGACAAAATCCGCCGCAGACCCTATTCTGTAGTGCTTTTTGACGAGATTGAAAAAGCCCACCCCGATGTGTTCAATATCCTGTTGCAAGTGCTGGACGACGGCCGGTTGACCGACAACAAGGGCCGGGTAGCTGACTTCAAGAACACCATCATCATCATGACCTCCAACCTCGGCTCGGAAATCATCCAGAACAACTATTCCGAAGCCGGCAACTTGAGCAGCGACGAACTTTTTGAACGTACAAAAAACGAAGTATATGCCCTGTTGAAAAAGACATTGCGTCCGGAATTCATCAACCGTATCGATGAAATCGTGATGTTCCAACCGCTGTCCAAACGCGAAATCCGCGGCATTGTCAACATGCAAATCAACACCTTGAACCAACTGCTGGCCCAGCAGGACATGAAGGTGGAGTTCTCCAAATTCGCCCTTGACCTGCTGGTGGATTTGGGTTATGACCCGCTGTACGGTGCCCGCCCGTTGAAAAGAGTGATCCAGAAAAAGATTTTGAACGAACTTTCCAAATACATTCTGGAAGGCAACGTGAAAAAGAATGGAACCATCATGGTGGACACGCTTCAAGACGACGAATTTGTCTTCTTCAACAAGGAAGAACAATAAAACCATCATCTGTGATTTTGCAAGGCCGGAACATTCCGGCCTTTTTTTTATGAAGAAAAACGACCCTTCTTTCCATCTTAAACAGGTGTAATCTTTTCGTGTGTTATTCCGTGAAAAATCGTATTTTTGCCGCTCAAAAGAAAACAACAAAAACACAATACTATGATTTATCTGGATAATTCAGCTACTACCTTCCCGAAACCAGTGGAAGTGTATGATTTTATGGACAAATTTTATCGCCAGCACGGCGTGAACCCGGGACGTTCCGGCTTTGATGCTGCCATTGAGACCGGAGAGCTGGTGTCTGACACACGTAAGATGCTCACCCAGCTGTTTAACGGCGGGGAGGATTACAACAGACTGACGTTCAGCTATAACGCTACGGATTCATTGAACATCATCATTCAGGGTCTGTGTGAAAAGGGCGCACATGTGATTACCACCATGCTGGAACACAATTCCGTGCTTCGTCCGTTGTATGTGATGGAACAGCGCGGTATCATTGAAGTGACCTATCTGCCTTTTGACGAACGCGGCTATGTCAACCCCGATGATGTGAAAAAAGCCATCAAGCCCAATACGAAATTCATGGTTTGCACCCATTGCTCCAATGTCATCGGCACCATTCAGCCTTTGAAGGAAATCGGTAAAATCTGTCATGAAAACGGTTTGATTTTTGTAGTGGACGGCAGCCAGGGCGCAGGGGCTGTGGATTTGGATATGCAGGCGCAAAATATTGATGTGTACTGTTTCACCGGGCACAAATGCCTGATGGGACCCACGGGTATTGGCGGCTCTTACGTCCGCGAGGGTATCACTATCGGCCAGACCCGCTTCGGCGGCACCGGTGTGCGTTCTGCTGTGCCTGGACATCTGGAAGAATACCCTTACCGTCTGGAAGCAGGCACCCTCAATTTGCTGGGTGTGGCCGGACTGAACGCCGGGGTCAAGTGGATTACCAAAGAAGGAATTATGAACATCCACAACCGTGAGATGAAATTGTGGAAGAAACTGCGCGACGGCCTCAGCCAGATTGAGGGCGTGAAGATTTATTGCGCCACTTCCACTGAAAACCAGAACCCGGTGCTTTCATTCAACGTCAACGGATGGGAAGCCGGAGATGTGGGCACCATGCTGGATGTGGATTATGATATCGCTTGCCGCACCGGTCTGCAGTGCGCTCCCAAGGTACATGTCGGCATCGGCACTATCGACTGCCATGGCACTGTCCGCCTGAGTATTGGCGCTTTCAACACCGAGGCTGAAATTGATACCGCAATTGAGGCTGTTAAAGATATCGCTTCCATGAAAAATTAATTGTAGCCATGCTCTCCTCCCCACAAAAAGAAATGTATGCCCAGGAGCGTTTCTCCGCGCTGCAAGCCCAACGCTTGGCCCAGGAGATCGCCTTTGGTCCCGTGGTTTTCCAAGTTTCCCGTCTCATGGTCAAGTTCGGCATTTTTCAAATGCTGGATGACCACAAGGAGGGACTTGCTATGGATGAGATTGCCCAAAAAGCCCACCTCTCGTATTACGGCGCACAAGTCCTGCTGGAATCCTCTCTCACTATTGGAACAATTCTTCTGCGGGAAGGAAAGTTCTTCCTTGCCAAACCTGGCTGGTTCCTTCTCCATGATGATATGGCCCGCGTAAACATGGATTTCAACCACGACGTGAACTACCTTGGGCTTTTCAATTTAGAGGAGGCCATCTTGAACGGTAAGCCGGAAGGATTGAAAGTTTTTGGCACTTGGCCTACCATTTATGAGGGATTGTCTCAACTTCCTCCACATGTTCAAAAAAGCTGGTTCGGCTTTGATCATTTCTATTCTGACAACTCTTTTGAGCAGGCGTTGCAGATTGTTTTTGCCCGCCAGCCGCATACCCTGCTGGATGTGGGAGGCAACACGGGTCGCTGGGCTACCCAGTGCGTGAAGCACAATGCAGAGGTGAACGTCACCATCATGGATCTGCCCCAGCAGTTGGAGATGATGCGCAAAGCCACCGCAGGACAGGAGGGAGCCGACCGTATTCACGGCTATGCCGGCAATCTTCTGGATGAATCCACCGCTTTCCCCACCGGTTTTGACGCCCTCTGGATGAGCCAGTTCTTGGACTGCTTTTCTGAAGAACAGGTGTGCAGCATCCTCCGCCGCGCCGCCGCTTCCATGAAACCGGATGCACGTCTCTACATCATGGAAACCTTCTGGGACAGACAGCGTTTTGAAACCGCATCGTATTGTTTAGCACAAATCAGCCTCTATTTTACTGCATTAGCCAACGGTAACAGCAAGATGTATTATTCTGATGACATGATCCGCTGTGTGGAAAGTTCTGGACTGAAAGTGGAGACCATCCACGACGGCTTGGGTTTGGGACATAGCATAATGCAAGTGAAAAAAGCATAAAACCCTTGCTTTTCGGCAGGGACTATAATTTCTTTACTACCGCAAATTCGCCATCATCCTGCAAGATGATGGCGTACTTTTTCTTGCCGTCCTTGCTCTGTGTATAACGGACGTTCCCTTCCGCGTAAGGATATAGCGGCCGCGTGCCATAAATGGCGTAGCCGTACTTGTCGAGCCACTGGCCCATCTCCTTCATCCGCTGCAATGCCACCTCGGGGAGCTGGCCGTCGGCATCGGGACCTACATTCAGCAGGAAGTTGCCGCCCTTGGCCACGATATCCACCAGTGTGTGAATGAGTTTGCGGGTACTTTTGTACTCGTCGGTGGCCACATACGACCAGCTGTAGCCCATACTCATGCAGGTTTCCCACGGGTACGGCAGCAGCGTGTCGGGCACCTGCTGCTCGGGCGTGCGGTAGTTCTCGTACTTGCCGCCCACGCTGCGGTCCACAATGATGAGGTCGGGATTGTGCTCGCGGGCCATGGCGGCGATGCGGGGCATGTCCACATCCTGGATGCGCTGGTAACAACCCAGCCACTCGCGGGTTTCGTCGGTGAGGCTCCACTCCGGCCGCACCCAGCCGCCGTCGAGCCACAGGATGTCGATGTTGCCGTAGTTGTGGGTAAGCTCCTGAATTTGGTGATAGGTAAAGGTCTTGTATTTCTCCCACCGGTCGGGATAAGTATTGATGTCGTAGTTGACGTTGCGGTCGGGGGTGGCCCACTCGTGCGCCCAGTAGTCGTCGCAGTGCCAGTCGGGTTTGGAGAAGTAGAGTCCGATCCACATCCCTTGGGCGCGGAAGGCGTCCACGATGGCGCGGGTGATGTCGGGTTGCGGGGCGGTGTGGTAGGGACAGTCGGGGCCGGCCACACTGTAGTCGGTGTAGCGGCTGTCGAACATGCAGAAGCCGTCGTGGTGCTTGGTGGTGAAGACCATGTACTTCATGCCGGCCTCCTTGGCGGCGGCGGCCCACTGCGTGGCATCGAACTTTGTGGGGTTAAAGGTCTTGTTGAGGGCCTGATATTGCTGTTTGTATTCGTAGTAGTCGGCGCCGTCGCGGTTGATCCATGGCTCGTTGCAGATGCTCCACGACTCCACCACGCCCCACTGGGCGTACATGCCCCAGTGCACCATGAAACCGAACTTCAGGTCCTGCCACTGGTCGATGCGGTTGAGGATGACGGGGTCGGTTTCGGGCTGCGCGTCGGGCTGGGCGATTGCAACAAAATTGATTGACAATATGGAGAGAAGAAGGAGAAGTGATTTTTTCATACTAAAAAAGCTTTTATATAGATTCTGTAAATTTCAGAAGTGTTTTTCACTGAAAAATATAACTATTTGATTTTAAGTTGCAAAAGTAAGAAAAATTCTCAATTTACAATAGAAAAATTCTCAAAAGTTATGAGAAAAATTCACAAAAATTGTGAGAAAAATTCTCAATTCTATCGGATTTGTGTCTTTATTTCTATTTACATCATATCGTTGTTTCTAATAAATTCCCAATATTCCATGTCAAAAATTCCTCAATGGGGATGCCGTCTGTTCCAACCACAAAGGAGTGCTGAGGATGGAATTTGTCGTTGAATGTTTTCAGACCATTGTTCGTTCCGCGCCTTCCACTCTTCACTTCGATGGCAATACACTGGCCACCATCTTCGATAACAAAATCCACCTCATCATCATTTTCACGCCAATAGAACAACCTGAAGTCATATTCGTCGGCCTGACTGAGCAGATAGGCACCGACTGCACTTTCCACCCATCTACCCCATAAATTGGGAGTGGTGAAAGCCTTATGGAAGTTGGTATTTGTCTCGGCTGTAAGCAATGCGGTATTATAAACCATCAATTTGGGCACAGAATTGTACTTGCGAGCCTCGTCCTGTGCATATTTCTGAAGACCGCAAAGCAGACAACCCTCTTTCAATGTGTTCAAATAACTCGCCAACGTTGTCACGTTGCCGGCATCCTGCAATTGCCCAAGCATCTTGTTCAGCGACAACTCCTTGCCAGAATATAGACATCCCAAATCAAAAAGTTGTCGCATCAACGCAGGTTTGTAGATGGTCTTGGTGGTCAGGATATCCCGTTCTATGGCAGGAGCGATGATACTGTCTTTGATATACCTTCGCCAACGGCGCTCATCCTGAATGTACTTTGTTCCGCCAGGGTAACCGCCAAAATAGATGTACTGATCCAAGTCCAATCCGAAAGCCTCGTGCATTTCGTTGAAACTCCAGTGCGGCATACGAATCAGTTCATAGCGCCCGGCCAGCGATTCTGTCAGTCCATCCTTTAACAGCAGCCGCGAAGAACCCAAAATCACTACCTTGATGTTTACGTCATTCCTCGTGTCATCATCCCACTCCTTTTTGACGGCCTCACTCCAGTTGTCCAACTTATGCACCTCATCAATTACCAACAGGAACTCCGGCGAATTAGCCGCCTTCATTCTGGCCCGTGCCGTAGCCCACATCTCGCTAATCCAGAAAGTGTCTGCCTTGGGAACATTATCCGCACTGACCGACAAATAAGGGACGTCGGTTTCTTGTAACACTTGCTTGACCATCGTTGACTTTCCAACCTGACGAGGACCTGATATCGTTTGAATTTTATCTCGTGGTTCCGCTAGTCTGCGTTTTAATTCGTCAAATTGCAATCTCCTAAACATAACCCTTTGATTTTGCGCGGCAAAAATAGAAAAAATTCTCAAAAGTGGAAAGAAAAATTCTCAATTTACAACAGAAAAATTCTCAAAAGTAATGAGAAAAATTCTCAATTCTACCATTTCCAACAGCCTTTATGATTAATGTCGCCTTCTTCGTGCATTTTTATGGTCAATCACGACTGCCGCGATCATTGCCGCGGAACCGCCTATGATGCCGAGGACATTAATCCACCCGAACGGCTTCAAAGAAGCGAGTGTCATCCCAACAATGAACAGAATCACATAATCATACACGGTTAAAAATCTTGCTTTCATTCCCGTACCTTTTAATTTCCGTGCAAAAGTAAGAAATTTAAGACAGAGGACAACAGAATCTATCACAAAAATTTCATCGACGTATAACAATATTTTATGTATTTTTGCGACCTCATTATTAACACAAATCCCATTCCATTCAAATATAATATGATAAAGAAAACCATAACATTACTGATTTTCACCATATTAACCTGCGCCACGCTCTGGGCACAGAACAGCCAGCGGTTTGTGTCGCGGGTGTTCGACAACATCACTGTGCAAAGCGAAATACAATACAGTGAAGCCGCTCCCGTGGGTTCCGATGACCCTGACCCGCTGTACTTCGACTTTTACGAACCGGCCAACGACACCATGGCCTACCGTCCGCTGGTAATCACTGTTTTCGGCGGTGCCTTCGTCGCGGGCAACCGCTCCTGGTGCGACATGGTGGCCTACGGCGACTCGCTGAGCCATTACGGCTACGCTGTCGCCTCCATCGACTACCGCCTGATTCCCGTTTATCGGATTTCGGAGACCAACTTCATACGAGGGGCCTATATGGGCGCGCAGGATGTGAGCGCCGCCGTGCGCTTCTTCAAGGGCAACTGCGAAACCTATCGAATTGACACCAACCGCATTTTTATCATCGGCAACTCGGCGGGCACCATCGCCTCCATGCACTGCGTGTGGATGGACGATAATGAAAGGCCTGAGGAGACCTTCGAGGATAGCGGCTGGTTAGGCATCGGCGGGCACAGCGACTTGGGCGGCGTACACACCTCAGGATTTCCCGAATACCTGTCGTACTCTCCCCGCATCGCCGGACTGATTGCCCAGTGGGGCGGCATTCTCGACACCAACATCATCGGCAACGATGACCAGACCCCCATCTGCCTCATCCACGGCACCGCCGACGAGACCGTCTCCTTCTACTACGGAGCGCCCTACGAAGAGAACTTCCTCGGAATCACCTCCTTGGTATTGCCCGACATGTACGGCTCTTATTACATTAACCAGCGCCTCGACAACCGCAATGTGGACCACGAAATGCACGTTTTTGAAGGGGAGGAACACTGTTTTTACATTGATGGCTTCACCACCTTGATTCCGGAGAAGTTCGACACCTGTTTCCGCATCGCGCTGAATTTCATGGCGCAGCACCTGAATTATCCTGCTCCTCCCATCATCGACCCCGAGGATGGCATCGCCGAACCGGAGCAGCCCTTCTTTACGGTTTATCCCAATCCAGCCAGCGAGGAAATCCACATCCAACTCGCAGAGCCCCAACAGTCTTTCACTTGCTACCTATACGACCTGCAAGGCCGCCTGCTTCTGCAGCAAGACAATGCCACCACCATCAATCTCACCCCGTTTCCGGCGGGTGTGTATGAGGTAAAGGCCCATAGCAATAGCAGGGTTTTCACGAATAAGTTCGTGAAACAATAGATTGATTTTTCTTCCGTCAGAATTGGGTTGAGGAGATAGGGGAGGAGCGTGCCCTTATTTGGTGAATTCTATGATTTCTCCAGAAAAAGTGACGGTGATTTTATCTTCGGTGGTAATATAGTCCACGCAGGTGTTAATGATGGCACGGCTTCCCGTCAGCTCCACTCCGGCCGCACGGGCATTGTTCAAAAAGTCTTGTTTGGCCGCTGTAACTACCCCATCCTTGTCTTTGATGGATAACATGCTGTACTTGGCACTGGCATGTCCCACAAAGCTTCCTAACACTCTGAAGTTATTGCTGTTGAGAATAACTTGGGTTTGGTTGATTTGTCCATAAAAGGAGTTGTTGCCACCGAACTGTACCGTCTTACATGAAGACAACGCAATAATGGCAATAACGATGAAGAGTAATTTTTTCATGTTATTTTGAATGATGATTATTGTTCAAAATGAGGTTTATGCCTCTAAAATTTCCAAAATCTTGATGGCGCATTCGCTGATGATGCTACCAGGTCCGAAGATGGCGGCGGCACCGGCTTTGTAGAGGAAGTCGTAGTCTTGCGGGGGAATCACACCACCCACGATAACGATGATATCCTCACGGCCTAATTTTTTGAGCTCTTCAATCACCTGCGGCACCAAGGTCTTGTGGCCGGCGGCGAGGGAAGAGACACCCAGTACGTGCACATCGTTTTCCACGGCCTGTTTGGCGGCCTCTGCCGGAGTCTGGAACAGCGGTCCCATGTCCACGTCAAAACCGATGTCGGCATAACCGGTGGCAACCACTTTTGCACCGCGGTCGTGGCCGTCCTGTCCCATTTTGGCCACCATGATACGGGGGCGGCGACCCTCTTTCTTTGCGAAAGCATCGGCCATTTCGCATGCCTTCTTGTAGAAATCGTTTTCTTTCTGTTGTGAACTGTACACGCCTGTAATCAAATTTATTTTTGCTTTGTAACGTCCGAATACTTTTTCCATTGCCATGGAGATCTCACCCAAGGTGGCACGTCTCTTGGCAGCCTCTACCGACAATGCCAGCAGGTTGCCTTCGCCTGTTTTTGCACATTCTGTGATGGCCTCCAGTATTGACTGGACCTCCTCGTTGTTGCGGCTGGCGCGAAGTTCTTGCAACCGTTTGACTTGGGCCTCACGCACCACGGTGTTGTCCACCTCCAAGGTCTCAATCGGGTCCTCTTTTTCCAGACGGTATTTGTTGACACCGATGATGCTTTCCATACCGGAGTCGATGCGGGCCTGCTTGCGGGCGGCAGCCTCCTCGATACGCATCTTCGGGATGCCGGTCTCGATAGCTTTGGCCATACCGCCGAGTGATTCCACCTCTTGGATGTGCTTCCAAGCGCGGTGTGCCAGCTCGTGTGTCAGCGTCTCTACGTAGTAGGAGCCCGCCCACGGGTCCACCACGCGGCAAACGTTGGTTTCTTCTTGAATGTAAATCTGGGTGTTACGGGCAATACGAGCGCTGAAGTCGGTCGGCAGGGCGATGGCCTCGTCCAAGGCGTTGGTGTGCAACGACTGTGTGTGACCGAGGGCGGCTCCCATAGCCTCGATGCAGGTACGGGCCACATTGTTGAACGGGTCTTGTTCGGTGAGCGACCAGCCGGAGGTCTGCGTGTGGGTACGCAGTGCCAGCGACTTGGGGTTCTTCGGGTTGAAGGTGCTCACGATCTTGGCCCAGATCATACGGGCGGCACGCATCTTGGCAATCTCCATGAAGTGGTTCATTCCTGAGCACCAGAAGAAGGAGAGGCGTGGTGCGAAAGCGTCGATGTCCAAGCCGGCCTTGACACCGGTGCGGAGATAATCCCAGCCGTCGGCCAAGGTGTAGGCCATCTCGATGTCGGAGGTGGCACCCGCTTCCTGCATGTGGTAACCGGAGATGGAGATGCTATTGAACTTCGGCATGTTCTGTGAGGTGAACTCGAAGATGTCGGCGATAATCCGCATGGAGTGCTCCGGCGGATAGATATAGGTGTTACGCACCATGAACTCTTTTAGAATATCGTTCTGGATGGTACCCTGCAGCTCCTCGTATTTGGCGCCTTGTTCCAATGCAGCCACGATGTAGAAGGCCAGAATGGGCATCACTGCGCCGTTCATGGTCATGGAGACGGACATCTTGTTCAGTGGAATCTGGTTGAACAGCACTTTCATGTCTTCCACGGAGCAGATGCTTACGCCCGCTTTTCCCACATCACCCACCACACGCTCGTGGTCGGCATCGTAGCCGCGGTGCGTGGCCAGGTCGAAAGCCACGGACAAACCCTTCTGCCCGGCAGCGATGTTGCGGCGGTAGAAGGCGTTGGACTCTTCAGCGGTGGAGAAACCGGCATACTGGCGGATGGTCCAAGGACGCATCACATACATGGTGGAATAGGGCCCGCGCAAATAGGGAGCGATACCTGCAGCATAGTTGAGGTGCTCCATCCCCTCCAAGTCGTCTTTTCCATAGACGGGCTTGCAGGGAATTTGCTCTGCTGTCATTCGGTTGAAATCAATGTGGTTTTCTTGCGCCCACTTCTGAAAATCTTCATGGTTTTTGGGGGCGGTTCTGTGACTTACATTACTGAAATCTGGTCGCATAAAGCTTTTATTATCGGGTTGTTTTGTTCTTAAAAAAAGAGGGGCAAAGATACAACAAAGTTTGTAAAGTTCGCCAGAATTGGAAACTTTATGAACTTAATTTGAAAAAAAAGCTATTTTTTGAAAATCAGCCAGTTGGTGGCGTATCTTGTGGGTTTGCTGTTGGTGGTGACAATTTCGCCGTTGTTGTCGTGGTACCAGGCGTGGCTCCAGCCGCCCATGTCCAAGTTGATGGCGTGCTCCACTCCGAACTCAATCAGATACCGCACGAAAGTGCCGTAGGGAACCTTTTCTTTGGATTCTATGATGCAGAGGCGGCCGTCTTTCTCGCACAGGGCGCGGAAGACATAATCGCGGTGTATCCAGAAATCCTTTTTCAGGGTATCGGTATAAACGGGTTCGCCGTTGTATACGGCTAAAACCTGGCAGAAGCCCATGCCCGCACTGTCGGCGGCGGTGTGAAGCGCACCTTCATTGACGGGGGCGAAATGTCCCTTCCCGTTGTAATAGGTGAACACGCCGTTGCAAACCGGTTCCTCTGAACCGTAATAAAAGGTGCCGCCAGTGACATGGTTGCAACGGATGTTTTCATGGGTGAAGGACTTCAGGCATTCGGCCGTGAACGCGGCGCCACAGCAGTAGAGAATGTCATCCCCCGAGGGAACCTCGCTCCCGAAAGCCAGCTCGATGTCGCTGAAGTTGGGATAGTAGGCGATCAGACTGTCGTATTCGTCTACACAGATGTTGTCATACGATGGCTTGTTGCTTGCTGTTGTGTTGGAGCTACAGTTGCATAAACAGAGGACAAGCAGGAAAAACATGGGAAATTGTCGGATATGTGCCATTTTTTGTAAAATAAAATCCGGAACGTCTTGAAAAGAACGTTCCGGATGTATTTTTAGTATGGAATACGCTGATAACCGTGTTATTCTGCGACCACTTCCAAATTGATGGTAACCTTGAAATCTTTGTGCAGATTGACTTGGGCGGTGTAGTTGCCGAGCTCTTTGATGTGATCCTCTTTGAGGATGATTTTTTTGCGGTCGATTTCAATGTCGTGCTGCTCTTTCAGTGCGTTGGCCACGGCGATGGTGTTGACGGAACCGAAGATGGTGCCCTTTTCAGATGCCTTGGTGGCAATCTGTACGGTGAGGCCTTCAATCTTGCCAGCCATGAATTCGGCTTCTTTTCTGATCTTTTCAGCTTTGAAAGCGCGTTGTTTCATGGTTTCCGCCAGTTGTTTCTTGCTGGATTCTGTGGCCAGGATGGCTAATCCCTGGGGAATAAGATAATTTCTGGCGTAGCCGTCTTTTACCTTAACGATTTCGTCGGCATAGCCCAAATTCTGAACGTCTTGTTTTAAAATAACTTCCATGATATTCCCTCCTTAGTTGTTTGATTTCAAATTATCGGTCACGAACGGAAGTAAAGCAAGATGTCTGGCTCTTTTTACTGCCTGTGCCACTTTTTTCTGATATTTCAATGACGTACCGGTGAGACGTCTGGGAAGGATTCTTCCTTGCTCGTTGACGAATCTTTTCAAAAATTCACCGTCCTTGTAGTCAATGTATTTGATACCGCTTTTCTTGAAACGGCAGTATTTTTTCTTCTTGATGTCAACCGCGATGGGGGTCAAGTATTTGATATCTGTCTGTTGTGCCATGATTCTACCTCCTTATTCGTTGTTTGTGTTTTCTTCCTGGGCAACTTCTTCAGCAGGGGCTGCCTTCTCTCTTTTCAGGTTGCGTCTCTTCTCTGCGTATGCAATGGCGTGTTTGTCCATTGAAACAGTGAGGTAACGCATGATTTTCTCGTCACGACGATACTGAAGCTCGTATTCTTTTACGACGCTTCCTTCAGCGATGAACTCGAAAAGATGGTAAAAACCTGATGTTTTTTTCGCAATGGGATACTCTAATTTGCGCAGACCCCAGTTCTCCTGGTGTACAATCTCCGCTCCTTTTTCGAGAAGGATGTTCTCGAACTTCTTAACCGTTTCCTTCATCTGTTCTTCAGACAAAACGGGAGTCATAATGAAAACGGTTTCATAATGATTCAGCATACTTTTTTTGTTTTTTTGTTGATAAAAATGTTTGTAAAATTTTGGGGCGCAAAAGTACAACTTTTTTCAATACATTTTTATGACTGAAAAAATTTTTTTGTCCAGCCTCCAACAAACATTATTTATTACCCTTAATATGTTTTTTACATTAAATACAAATTTTTCTTCCGAACAGCTATCAGGGGCCTGGAACAGGACAGGTCTTCCTCCATCGTAAAAAGTGACATTTAGCCAGTCAATGTGCGTGTTGTTTTATTGTAATATTTTGAAAATTAATTATTTATATAAAAATTAAAGGTTAAAAAATATGAACAAAAAGCTGTTTGTTAATCATTGAAAAACTATTTTAGGAACGGGGATAAAATCTTATTTTTGCAATCTGTAAAAAATAACTTCCCGTTGACGGGTGTTGTTCCCCCGATACGTACTGCCGACGCTCTCTATTTCCCCAAAAAACCATTTTCCTAACCTTTAATGAAGCTGAGAAATTATCTTATTGCTGTGCTTGTGCTTGCCGTTGCCGTTTTTGTGGTGATGGGCATCGTGAAGTCGCATAACCGCAAGTGTGATGCGATGGAGATCCATGTGGTGCAGGCAGGTTCCAATACCATGCTCTCGGAAAATGGAGTGCGCCAGATGATTGAGAAATCCCCGGCCAACCCACTGGGCCGTCCCACCCGCAACATCAACCGCTGCGATATCGAGGAGGTGCTGAAGCACAACCACTGGTTCAATTCCATAGAGGAGTTTACCGTCAGCGGGTCCGTCCTCAAAATGACTGTATCCACTAAATCCCCCATCGCAGAGGTGTTCCCCGAAAATTCCGAACCCTATCTCCTGGGCGACAACGGCGAACTGCTTCCGGATGATACCCCCTGCCAAGACTTGGTCGTCATCAGCGGACATATCACTACCGGCTACTCCCCGGGGAAGAACGTGCTCCAGAACTTGAATGACACTGCACTGTGGAATGCCTATCAGGTGGCCCATTACCTCCAGAACTCCCCCGACGACAAGGCCCAGTTCCCTCAAGTGATGGTGCGCCCCGACGGACAGATAGAGCTTTTCAGCAATCTCGGCCACCATACCGTCCTGCTGGGCGACGCCAGCAACCTCCCGGAGAAATTCTCCAATATCGCCTCCGCCTACTCCTCCATCCTGTGCATCGGCACAGAAAACTATAGCTCCCTTGATGCTCGCTTCACCAACCGCATATATGCCCACAAAACCGCAAAAAACCAATAACCTATGATAAAAAAATATACTGCGCCTGAAGAAGAATCCACCCCTAAAATGATTGTCGGCCTTGATATTGGCACCACCAAGATATTGATGGTCATGGGCTTTTTGAGTGATGACGGGAAAATTGTGGTATGCGGACATGGGAAAGCTCCCTCCACCGGCGTGAAAAGCGGCGGCGTTTTCAACCTCCAGGAAACTATCAATGATATTACCGCAGCCAAAGAACAACTGCTGGAAAACATCTCCGAAAACGAAGACATCTCCGAAGTCTATGTCGGTATTGCAGGACGCCATGTGAAAAGCTTGAGCTGCATCAACAGCGTCACCCGCCCCGGAGGAAATGACAAGATGGTGATGCCCGAGGAAATCCAGAAAATGACAGAGGAGATGAAACAGATGGATTTTTCAGGATCCGACATCATCGCGGTCATTCCGCAGTTCTATGAGGTGGACGGACAGGCTACCACCCGCCCCGCAGGCACGCTCTGCCAGCTTCTAGTGGGTCACTACCAAATCGTCACCGGCGATAGTAAAGAGGTGAAAAAGGTGTTCTCCAGCGTCAGAGGCGCCGGCCTCGAACCCAAAGAACCCGTTCTTGAGCCGATCGCCTCCGGTATTGTGTGCCTCACCGAGGAGGAAAAGAAAGCCGGTGTGGCCCTCGTCGATATCGGCGGAGGCACGACCGACCTCGTGATCTTCCATGGCGGTGTGCCCGTCTATAGCAAGGTGATTCCCGTGGGCGGGAAAATTGTCACCCATGATATTGAATCTTCCCTCAACCTCCAGTTTGAACAGGCAGAATATCTTAAAATTCACCACGGGACATGCATCCCCAATAATGCCAACAAAAATAATTTCCTCACCATTCCCGACAGTTCTGGTTATGGCAATTCAGTGAAAATCAATGAGGTAAACTTGGCACAGATTATCGGAGTCCGTGTGGCTGAAGATATCCTCAAACCCGTCAAGGCTGCAATTGACGCTGCCCATTTCTCAAAGGTGGTGCGTTCTGTGGTGCTTACCGGTGGCGGCTCCCTGCTGCGCGATATCCAATATCTCGCTGAATTTATCTTCCAATACAGAACTCGCATCGGTTTCCCCGTGAACGGTTTGGCCAATTCTACTGACACCTCCCTGAAAAACCCGATTTGCTCCACAGGCTTGGGCCTTCTCAAATTCGGCTGCATGGCTGAGGCTGTCGTGCAAGAGGTGAAAAAAGAACAACCCGCGGAACTGGTCGATGAGGACACTCTGCTCCAACGTTTGAAAAAAAAGCTCTCCATCCCGGCCAAAAGCCCCTCTTCCGATTCTCAGAATGGAGGGGATAATGAAGGGGCTGGTCTGTTTGAAAACTTCATGGAATGGGTGAAAAGAAATTGGATCTCCCCCGGAGACGGCGTGGAATAAAACAGAAAATCATTTTTTGTAGATAATAGAAAAAGAATACGAATATATGGAAATGAATGAAGAAATCATGTTCGAGACGAACTATGGAGAAACAAGACAAGAGTCTTTTATCAGAGTAATTGGTGTGGGCGGCGCTGGCAGCAATGCAGTGGAACACATGTTTAAGGAAGGTATTGTGGGCGTGGATTTTGTGATTTGCAATACTGACCGCATGGCTTTGGAAAGCAAGAGCGTACCCACCAAACTGGTGCTTGGATCCACCGGTCTCGGCTCTGGCTCCAATCCGGAAGAGGCTGAACGCCTTGCCCTTGATTCAGAAGATAAAATCCGTGACCTGATAGGAGAAAATACAAAAATGCTTTTCATCACTGCTGGCATGGGAAAAGGCACTGGTACTGGCGCTGCCCCCGTCGTGGCTAAAATAGCCCGCGAAATGGGCATCCTTACCATCGCCGTGGTGACCTACCCCTACCGTATGGAAGGTGCGAAAAATGCCAGAAAAGCAGATGCGGGCGTTGAAAACCTGAAGAAATATGTGGACTCCCTCATCATCATCCACAACCAAAAGGTGATGTCGGAATATGGCGACAAAACCATCCCCGAAGGATTGAGCATTGCTAATGATGTTTTGAAAAATGCAGTGAAATGCATCGCCGAACTGATCACTGTGGAAGGTGACCAAAATGTGGACTTCAACGATGTGCGCACGACTATGAAGGACAGCGGTGAAGCTATGATCGGAATCGCCGAGGCCAGCGGCGAAGACCGTATCAGCAAGGTGGTCTCCCAGGCATTGACTTGCCCGTTGATTGATGACTCCAAAATCGAGAACGCTGGAAACTTCCTGTTCTATGTCCGTTACGGGGAATCCCGTCCCGCTACTTTCGCCGAATTGGAGAAGATGTGCGACGAGTTTGCCTCTTACCAGGGCAAGGAAGCCGAGATTATCTGGGGCCATTCCATGGACAAATCCCTCGGTGACAAGATTCAATTGTCGGTGATCATCACCAATTTCGGAAAGGACAACAACGAACCTGAAAAAGAAGAAAAGCCGGGTGTGAAGATTCCCCAAAAGGACAACTTTTTCCCTTTTGACCCGGTGTCCCCCATGCAGCCTGGGACTTCAGCATCCCGTATAGGGAAACCGAACAATACTTTTGAGTTCCCTGCAGATCCGGAAATTCCGGTGCAAAACCAGAAGTCAGAAGCCTCCCAAACTCCTGCACCCACTCCCACTCCTGCCCCTGTACAACCCATTAACAAGAGCAATGAGAAGATTGCCTATCCCTTCAATACTCCGGCCCAACCTGAGGCGGTAAAGGTTCCCAGTGATACCGTTGCCCCGGAAGCTGAATCCGACTTCAATCCATTTGAAGTACCGGCACAACCTGCTCCCAAAAAGGATTTGCTGAATCCGAATATCCAGATCAGCGATAATGACAGAAATGAAATTTATGAGGATGACGAAAAGTTCAAAAACTTTGTGGAAACCCCTGCGCATGAAAGAGTCCAAAAAGAGCATGCTTCGTCACTCCAGCAAATCCGTACACAACAGTTTGTGCAACCTGCCCAAATGCCTCAAGCCAACTACTCCGGAAATTTCTTCTTTAATGTTGTGCCTTCTGTAGATTAAGAAGATATGAGGTGTCGGGTCCGATATTGAACAACAGGTCAATGGCGGAGACCCCACTTGTGAATGGATAACGGTCGTCAAAAATTTGGTGATAGGGTTGTTCTGAAAAAATAGCTGGAAGTTTCGGGTGAATCCGATTTCTCAAATCCAGTTTTCCCATATATTCTTTTTCAAAGGTTCCCGTAAGTTCGGGAACCTTTTTTATTTTGAAAAGCCGCAACAGTTCCAATGTCAGCTCCAGATTGAAATCAAAAAGGAACTCATATTTTTTTTGAAAAAAAGGGAAAATGAAATCTCTGAAATACAGAAAATAAGGCGTTCCGCTATAGGCAGTCTCTATGGCGCGCCAATGTTTTGTCTGCCAGTCGCATTTGTAATCAATGCGCACGTCACGGATGCATCCCCCCTGGGTGTCATGCCGGGTGGGCAGGATCAGCATTTGAACTCCTCCCGATGTCATGATGTAGGCGCGGTTCCGATAGGTCTGCTTTTGGAAATTTTCCTGCGCCTCCATAAAAAATACTTCGCTTTTAGCGATAAAAGCGAAGTATTCTATTGTGGGAAGATACGCCGTCGATAAGACGATCTCCTTCATTTTTTATTTGTTGATCATGATTTTGGAATGGTAAACTGCTTTGCTTCCGCAGATTTCCATAATGTACATTCCGGAGGTAAGGGCATTGAGATTCAGGTTGAATTCCGGTGAAAGAGCAATATTGCGACTCATCACCAGGCTGCCGGTCATGTCGTAAATATTGCATACGGCGTTGGCATCATCAAAGCTGCCGCTCACGGTCACGTAGCCGTTGGAAGGATTCGGCCGCACGTCCAGCGGGTTCACCACTTGGGTAAAGTTGGCCATGCCTACCGTATTCAGGTATTCGCCTTGGAGTGTGGTGGCACCTGTGTTGTTGGGGTCCAGCCAAGGTTGCAGTTTCTTGGAGCTGCTGCTGTTGTTGTTGTTGGTCCATGAATTAGAGAGTTTGCCATACAGGTCATAACCTGCAGGGTTATCGCAGCTGCTGGAACCTGCATAAAGCTGGCCGACAATCAGTTTGTTTTTGTTAAAGAGGGGAGATCCGGAGGAACCCTGTTCTGTGGCACCTGTCTCAGCGGCCCAGTTGGCCAGCCAGAATTTGCCATAACCGGAGGTGTTTCCATTATAAATATGTTGAGGGATGCTCAGTTTCTTGATGTCTCCACCAGGATGGTGGATGCCTGCGCAGTTGGTCGGATTTGAAGGAACAGAAGAGCTGTTATCCCACCCCGCCAGAAATACGTTAAAAGCGGGATTGATGGAACCGGTGATCTCCACTAACATGAAATCGGAGCTGCTGTCCCCATTGTCTTTGGCTTTCAAGGTATAGCCTGTCGCTGTTTTGGTAATGCTGCCGCTTGTACCGCTGCATGTGGTGGCCTGATAGTTGAAGTAGAATTTCCAAGTTCCGCTTTCGTAGCAGTGATTGGCGGAAAGCAAATATTTTTTGCCGTCACGGGCCGTGTTGTTGACCATGGCGCCGCTGCACATGTAAACATATCCGCCAGAAGTCATGGTATAGCAGACCACGGATTGAATCTGATCGTGCCAGAGGTTGTCATAACAAATGGCATTGGGATGGCAAGTGCCGTCAGCATTCCCGAGACCACCCTCTATCTCTTTCACATGGAAGAAATCATAATATCCTTGTGAAATCTGGTCAATGACCAACTGTCCGTTGAAGGCGGCATTTGCGGGTTCATAATACTCAACGATAATGTCTTCGCCAGGCATCTCCTGAGGATAAAAGGTCCCGTCCTCCATCTTGTTCTGAGCGGTGAATTTGCCGATGACGTACTCTCTGTCAGGAGTATATAAGAACAGTTCTGCACCTTCAGGGATGTTGAAGGTTGAGAAGTTCATGGAGGTGAAAGTGGCATTCTTCATGTGGAATTGCAGACGCCATACGGTGGAACCATCAGGCATGTAGTCAATCCGGCCAGAATTGTAAAGGGTGTAGTTTGCATTTTTAGTCACACCAATGCGCATGGGGTGGCTCTTGCCTTCAATGCTGGCGTCTTCAGCTAAAAGGGCGTCCACATCTAACGCTTCAATTTCCACAACGGGAATTACTTGTGAAATGGTGTTTTTGAAAGAATAGGGTTCACCACCATAGCTCATCTGTGCCATTACTTGAGTGCTGAACAAGCACAACATTGCAGCACAGGCAATTTGTAAAATGTGTTTCATTTTAATACGATTTTATTATTTTATAAGTGATATTTTCTTTGTAATAATCTGATTGTCTGTCCGTACAGTAACAATGTACAATCCATTGGCATAGTCTTCCAAATGAATTGTTGTATCTTTGCCAGCAGCGCATGTGGCATACAAACGTTTGCCATTCATGTCAAACACTTCAATGCGGGCGTTGTCTTCCGTATTGGCAGTGCGAACAGTAACTAATCCAGTACTCGGGTTGGGGAAGATTTCCACGCCATTTGACACATTTTCTTCAATGTCACTGCTCTCCGGATTATCGCACAATTGCGGGAAAAAGGCGTGGGTTAAGGAGATGCCCCAAGAAGAGGAATCACTGTAGGCCACCCATGAGGAATCCCTTTCCATTTCCCACCCAGTGTTGGCGGCATTGCCGTTGCTGTTGGTCACCAGTGCGAACTGTCCCGAACTGGGCAGCATGAAACCGGCAAAGAACGGGCCGTTCACTGTAATGGCTGAGTTGAACTTGCAAATATAGCGACGTTGAAGGGTGGGATAGCTAGTGGGCATTTGGGGATCGTTCTCCATAAAGGAATGGGAGGAAATATCAGCAAGAGAAACGGTTTTGCTTCCTAACAACTGGCCGGGCTGACCGTTGTTGTCGGCCCATACACAGAATTTCACATTCCCGTTGCCGGAAACCATTCCCACGTTCATCTTGATATTGACCAGATATTCTGTGGTGGAATCTTTGGCGAAATAGTCGGCTTTGGCTAAATCTCCGTAGGTGTTAGTGCCTGCTAAAAAGCCATTATCCGCAGTGCGGTAAAGGGTTAGCGTGCCTTGCAAAGGATAGTGCAACAAATGGCAATCCGCATCGGGCTCGTCGGGATGACCTGGGTCATCTCCTGGATCGTCACCTGGATCATCACCCGGGTCGTCACCTGGATCATCTCCCGGATCATCTGGGTTGTTGGGGTCGTACATCGGGCAAGTGATGCTTCCTGTATTGTTGGGGTCTAACCATGGAGCTAACTGATTGTCAGCGGAAGACCCATTCTGATCCCAGTGGTAGTATAGTTTGCCGTACAAGTCGTGGTGAGGATTGCTGCAGGTGGCAGCACCTCCTGTCAGTGTGCCTACCACATAGCCGTTACTGTTGAACATGGCGGAACCGGAGGAGCCACCCTCAGTAACTCCCAAGTTGGTGACGGTCTGCTGCCAGTCTGCCACCACCCAGTGCGCGTTCGCTGCGCAACCACTGTAACTTCCTGAGGTAGTGGTCGCAAAAGCGGAGATTTTTTTCACATCTCCCGCCGGATGATGGATGCCTACACCATTGGTGGGCGCCACGTTGTCACGTTTCCATCCGGCATAAATCGGATTCCAAGAGTTGTCGGGTGCACTGCTCAGTCGCAGAAGGTAAAAGTCCGATCCCCCGTTGATGCTCCCATAAGCCACTTTGGTGCAGCCTGTGATGGTGTGTGAAGTGGCTTGGGTGGTTCCTGTACATGTGGTGTATTCAAGGTTGAAGTAGAATCTCCATTGATTGAAGTTGGAAGCAGTGGCGTTCGGTCCGCAGTGGTTGGCAGTGAGGATGTACGGGGTGCCGTCTTGAGCCAGATTGTTGATCAGTGTGCCGGAGCACCATCCTCCGGAGTTGCCTTCCACCACATAGATTCTCACTACAGCGCGTTTGTGACGCTGCCAATTGTCCCCTTCCGGACAGTTGATGTTTACTTCACAGGACTCGCTGTCGCCAATATCCTTGGCATTTTGAAGATCCTCCACCCCTCTGAAGATGTATGAGACCTTCTCAATGTGAATGTCGGGAACAATCACTTCCGCATTCAAAATAGCTTTTTTTGCTCCTGGTGTGAATAAGGCCGGTGCAACATATTCTATGATAATGCTTTCGCCTAATATCAAACCAATGGAATAACCGTTGTCACCCGTGTTGTCCTGTTCGCTGTACCCCCCTAAGAGCTGGGTGTGTTCGGGATCATAAACATACAAACGGCTGCCTTGCGGCAGGTTGAAACGGTCAAAATGAAGAGACAAAGCCTTGGCGTTCTGGCTTGTGATTCGGGCGCGCCAAATGGCTGTACCGTCCTCCAGTACATCCCAACTGCCTGCGTTGACAGGACTGATGTCTACATCTTTTAATTGGGCGATAACATACATTCCCTCCTTGTCTGGTCGCGAAGTGGCATCCAAAATGAAATTGGCATCCGCAGGTGCAACAGATATGGCCGGGACTTCAGAGAAAACCAAAGCACTGCTATATGTTGCAGGGTGTGTTCCTTCTAAAGACTGGCATTCAGCATTTTGCGGGAAATTAATGAGGAAAAATAAACTTCCCAGAAAACATAAAAAGAGGCGGTTCATGATTAAAACGTTTTTTTCAAACAAATAAGCCGCAAAAATAGTTATTATTTTTTAAAGTCCATATAAAACTTTGTTTTTTTTCTAAATGTTTTTCCGATTATATTTTGTAATTTTGCAAGCTAATTAAAATGGAAAAAATGGGTAAACGAAAAGTTGCGACAAAGAAGGAAAATCTGTTTCAAGGCGATTTGAGTGAGCTGATTGTGCAGGCTCTTTTGGAAAAAATGGGGGTGGATGTCACCGTCATCAATCTGAAAAAAATCAACCATGTTTATTTTGACAAGTTTGTGGTGTGCACAGGAACCTCCAAGGTGCATGTGCAGACACTGTGCGATTATGTTCAGGAGGTGACCAAGCGCGAGGCTGGGATAAACCCGATTTTTGTAGAGGGGGTCGCCAATGGTGAATGGGTGTTGTTGGATTACTTTGACATTGTAGTCCATATCTTCCAGCCAGAAGCCCGGGAGTTTTATCAGATTGAAAGTTTGTGGAATGACGCGGAAATCACTCACTTGTAATATTTTTCAAAATGAATAAGGATAGCCGACAGAATCCGAATGGACAAAAATCCAAGCCGAAATTCAATTTCCTTTGGATCTATATCATTATCTTCCTCGCTCTGGGCGCTGTGTATTTCTTTGGAAGGGATACTCACAACATTTCCAAGGAAATTGATGACCTGCGATTTAAAGAGTTGGTGCTGAGCAAAGATATTGCCAAGGCCGAATATGTGCAAAAAGAGGAGAAAATCTACATCTATTTGAAACCGGACAGCATTGACAAAAAGAATGACTATGCTGAATTCAGAAAAAGTCTTGACGGCCCTCACTACTATTTTACCCAGACAGATTTCAAGGTTTTTAATGATAATCTGAACAAAATCATCGATGACCGCGTGGGTGTGGAGTATGATGAATTGCTTCGGCAGTCAAGTAATGACACTCTTCCTGACGCTGCTTCCCAGAACCTGCCCAAAAAAGAGGAGATGATCAACCAGTATATGTTCCCCATCAAACAGGACAATTCCAAATCTTGGGGAGGGGAGCTGTTGGTGTGGCTTTTCCCGATGGCTTTGCTGTTGCTCTTCCTATGGATGAGTTCTCGTGCCATGCGCGGTGCGGGCGGCGGCATGTTCAATATAGGGAAATCCAAAGCCCAACTGTTTGACGAAAAGTCAAAGTTGAATGTTTCATTTAAAGATGTTGCGGGTTTGGATGGTGCCAAGGAGGAGGTGGAGGAAATTGTGGATTTCTTGAAAAACCCGAAAAAATATACGGAATTGGGTGGAAAAATTCCTAAAGGCGCGCTCTTGGTCGGCCCTCCAGGCACGGGTAAGACCTTGCTGGCAAGGGCCGTTGCTGGAGAAGCCAAAGTTCCATTCTTCTCCCTCTCCGGCTCCGATTTTGTGGAAATGTTCGTGGGGGTTGGCGCCTCCCGTGTTCGAGACCTGTTCAAGACCGCCAAGGAAAAAGCACCCTGCATCATCTTTATCGATGAAATTGACGCCATTGGCCGTGCCCGCGGACGCAGCGTTATGAGTGGGGCTAATGACGAAAGAGAAAGTACATTGAACCAGCTGCTTACGGAGATGGATGGTTTTTCAACCAATACAGGAGTGATCATCCTCGCCGCTACAAACCGCGCCGACGTGTTGGATAGCGCCCTGCTCCGTGCCGGCCGTTTTGACAGACAAATCCACGTTGAACTCCCTAATCTCATGGAAAGAAAAGGTATCTTTGAGGTACACGTACGCAAACTTAAACTTTCCAATGATGTGGACTTGGAGTTCTTCGCCCGCCAAACCCCTGGCTTTTCGGGTGCGGATATTGCAAATGTGTGCAACGAGGCCGCTTTGATTGCAGCCCGCCACGCAAAAAAATCCATTGAACGAGAGGATTTCCTCGCAGCCATAGACCGTATTGTGGGAGGTTTGGAAAGACGCAGCAGCATCATCTCCCAGGAAGAAAAACGCGTGATCGCCTTCCATGAGGCCGGACACGCCACCGTGAGCTGGTTCTTGGAGTATGCCGCCCCCTTGACCAAAGTGACCATCGTTCCGCGGGGCAAGGCTCTGGGAGCCGCTTGGTATACGCCGGAAGAACGACATATTACCAATTCCGAACAGATGTTTGACGAGATGTGTGCACTCTTGGGCGGCCGCGCTGCTGAAATCTCCGTCTTCGGAAAAATGTACACCGGCGCCCAAAATGATCTTGAACGTGCTACCAAAATGGCTTTTGCCATGATCGTTTACTATGGCCTGAATCCCGTCATAGGGAACCTTAGCTATTACGACTCTACAGGACAAAGCGATTACACATTCAATAGACCCTATAGCGAACAAACGGCACAAAATATTGACCAGCAGGTGCGAGAACTGGTAGAGTCCGCCTGCAGCCGCGCCAAGAGCATCCTGGAACAAAACAAGGAAAAACTGACTATCCTGGCCGAAAAACTGATTGAAAAGGAAGTTATCTTCGCCGAGGATCTGGAAAGCATTTATGGCAAAAGACCATTTGATAAAAAGGAACCAGAAAAAACTGATGCTCCAACAGAGGATAAAACATTAGCAGATTCAGATAATCATTAAGATATGACAACAGATACTTCCACTGCCAATATTAATGCAACCTGCAAAAGCGAGATTTGCAAGGCTATCCGCTCCGCTTTGCAATCCCCCGTTTCAGTGCCGTCCATTAATAAAACCAGCGAACTTTTCGATCCCATTGAAAATCCACTTGAGCTTTTCGTGAACCAGTTCAATGAAGCCGGTGGCAAATGCGTGGTCTTTGACATGGATGCCGCCCGCCTGAAATCAGATAATCATTATGCTTTTGATATGCAGAAGAAAATTTATGAGTATCTGAAAATGGAACTGGAGTTCGGTAAGTGCAACACTATTCTCAATACTTCTTCTCATTTGGTACAACCTCTTCAATATTTTCAAATCCCATTTGTCGACTCCATCCCTGCCCATAACCCTGTGGACGCTGTGATTGTGTATGCCGAATTTCTCATTGCACGCTCTGCCAGCATCGTTTTCTCCCAAAGAAATGGCATGATGTTGTATCCCTCTATTAAAAATCTGGCAAAAAATATCTTTGTTCTCTCCTCGTCTAATTGCATCATCCCTGATTTACATACATTTGTTGATTTGACAATGGAATCAAAACAGGAAGAAAACCGCCCGGAACAGGTGGACTTCCAGTTTGATATGACAGAAATCATTCGCCCAACAAAAGTGAATGAAGAGGAATATACCGCTGCAGACCCGAAAATCACCTTGATACTTATTCATGAGGTTTGACAATTCATTTAAACTATTGTATATATAATATTACTTTGAAAAATCTCATCACTCGTACAGTAACAGGAATCCTATTCGTAGCAGCAGTTGTCTGTTCCATCGTTTTTTATGGAAACTGCTCGTTTTTTTTCTATATCCTTTTTCTGGCTTTTACCCTCGTGGGCACGTGGGAACTATTGCAAATGGTAGAAAAGATAGGGGGTACACCACTTTCCATGATCCCGTTACTCCTGTCCGCATTGGTTTTCTCTATTCCTTTCTTATGCGAACTTTCCTTATCTGGTGAGAACCCATATCTGCTGTTGAAATCCTTTGCCTGTGGTGTGGGCATGGCGTTTCTGCTGTTTGTACCGCTGGTTTTTATTCTGGAACTCTTCCGATACACCAAACAACCGCTGGGTAATGTGGCCGTGGGTTTTTTGCCCATGTTGTGGGTGGCCTTGCCCTTCTCTTTGATCTCCTCTTGGGTGATCATGGGTGAATCGGCTGTGGCTGTCTCCTTCTTTGTCATCATTTGGCTCAATGACACACTGGCTTATTGTTCCGGCAGACTTTTCGGTAAACATAAGCTCTGCGAGAGAATCTCCCCCAAGAAAACCATTGAGGGCTTTGCCATTGCACTGGTTCTGACTATCGCTTTGTCTCTGGTTTTTCCGGCTATCCCGTTTTTTGCTGTCCAATCATTCACTTCTCCGCTCCACTGGGGAGGATTCGCAGCTGTGGTGGTCTTGGCAGGAACCTTGGGCGATCTGGTGGAGTCTATGTTCAAACGTCAATGCGGTGTAAAAGATTCCGGTAAAATCCTGCCCGGACATGGCGGAGTCCTTGACAGATTTGATTCTTCGCTTTTGGCAGCCCCCGTGGCATTCGTTTATTGGCTCCTCGTGTCGGTTTTGTGAGCCGTTCTTCCAATTTTTTTTCACTTCTTTTTGTTGAAAAATGCCTTGAAACAGCCTGCGACAAGGAGTTTACTTGTTCATTATTAGGTAAAAACGATTCCAGTGCTTTCGTGGATTTTTTTTAATCTTTCAAAAAAAGTCACAACAAAAATTAAAATTATAATCAAATAAAAAAATTGTTGTATTTTTGCAGAATTGGAAAAAGAAAGTTGTCTTTAAAAACCAAAAATGTAACATATTGAAAATAAACAGATTGAAAAATAAATAGAATAATATATTAATCTTTACATTATGAAAAAAGTTGTATCTTTTTGCATTTTTAGTATGCTTTTGGCTCTCCTGAACATCGGAGTGAAAGCTCAAACGCCGTCAGGGCTTGTGATGGATCCAGCCAATTTGCCGACACCTATGGTGATTAACCAGTACGACACGGTCTATCTGTCTCCCACTGGTTGCTTTGAGCTTCTGGGTCTTCATGATACCGACAAGGTGTCTATTGAATGGGAAGTTCTGTTTAACGGCCAACGTATTCCCGACGGACAGCTGTCGGATTACTTCAACGAGTTCGTTTTCCAGAGCAGATACACCATCGGTCAGACAGACCAGTGGTGTGGTAAAACATACGTAAGCACGTATTGCGGCGATGGTAATGGTTACGGAAGTTTCCCCGGTGCCTATACCCCCATTTATGGAACAGAATTGGGATACAACTGCGAACGTGTGGGCCACTTCCTGATGGGTTACCCGTTCACCGTCCTGAATGGCGATGCCCGTCCGCTGAATGTTCCTTTTGAATTTGATTATTTCTATGTCAAATTCTTTAGAGATACACTTGCAACAGCCCATCGTTTGGTCTATAATGCCAAAGAGCAAGGTACCTATCAGTTCGTGTTTAATCTCTATAAGAGATGTAACGGTACGGAATGGGATCAAGTGTATGTAGGCAGTAATGAAAGATACAAGGTGGGTGGTCACCAGTCTGTCCTCTGCGGTCTGCTCTCTTCAGACACACTGCAGGGTTACACTGTGAGCGAAATTAAAGATTATTATAGATGCGTCGGTGATACATTGGTGCTGGGCAATCCTGAGATGATTTTCACCACTAGCACAGATACCACCGTTGCTCCTGGTTATGATTCTGTTTTTTATATGGGTGTCTCCTCCTGCGGCGGTTCCATTGACAGCATCGTGCGTTTCCGCGTGTTCTTCGAGGATCCTGCCGTTCCGGTTCTGGATACCTTGAACAGCACCCTCGCAGTGTGTGACAGCGGTAATGTCTCCATCCTTGTTACATTGGAAAATGCAGACCAATGCATTTGGTATGACGCCAACGATAACGTTATCGATACACTCGACGTTACTGACGTCTTCACACAGTTTATTACAGCAAATACAGAATTCTATGCGTATGGGTACAATTCCGCATCCGGATGTGCCAGTTCGGATTCTTTGAGAATCTTTACTGAGGTGTTCGCCTCCCCGAATCCTGTGGTGTCTGTGGATACGACCAAGCAGTGTCTGAATGGCAGCTTCACCTTCAGCATCAATGCAACGTATGACTCCACCGCATGGTTCCACGGCTCCACAGAGTTCTGGCCCGCCACTGTGCCGTTCACACAGACGGCCACTATGGAGAATGCCGGTGACTATTATGCAGTGGTCGCTGATACTAATGTATCTATATATAATGTGGATGTTCCCTGCTCCGCTACCAGTAATACCGTCACAGTGGAGGTCTTCTCTCTGCCTGAGGTTACCCTGACTCAGTTCAATGGCGTGGCTACGGATACCAATAACGCTGGCATGTTCTGCCCGCTGGACACCATCCATACCGCTACATTCGTGGTTAGCGGCGGTAAGACCCCGTATACCCTGACATGGATGACCACTCCTATCGCTGACGACATGGCTGTGGTTGACGACAGCGTTTACACATTGACCATTCATAGCACAACAGCTTGTAATACGGTTTACACCAACGGTATCATCGCCGGTGTGGACGACAATAATTGTGCTCTTACAAATACCGCTGATATCACTTTCACTATCAATGATACGATCAAACCTGTTCTTACCGTGGTTACAAATACAGTTGAAGGTGAGCCCGCGGGTACAGATTGTAAATACATTGTTCCCGATGTGACAACAGCAGCTTTCGTGACTGCTACGGACAATTGCGATAGCGTGATTTTGACCCAAACCCCTGCAGCCGGTACTCTTATTACCGATACTACAATGGTGGTTGTGACTGTTACTGACATGTGCGGCAACAGTGTTGAGGATAGTGTTCAGGTTACTATTCCTGAACCGGTGGATGTGACTGCTACTGTTACTCAGCATGTGATTTGCTCTGGTGATGCCAATGGCGAAATTGAAGTTGCCGTGGCCCACGGAGTTCATCCCTACTCTGTAACCATTACTGATGGAACAACCAATTATACTCAAACAGGCGGTAATGTGGATACCACTTTCACTTTCACTGGCCTGACCAAAGGCGTTTGGAAAGTTACTGTGACCGACAACAATGGTTGTGTTGACAGCACCGAGGCAGATGTGACCGCTCCCGATGCATTGACTTTGACTGTTAGTGACCAGACCAACCTTAGATGCTGGAATGACAATAGTGGTTCCTTCAATTATCAGGTTACCGGCGGTAGCGCTCCTTATTATCTGGTCATCACCCTCAATGGTACTCAGGTAAGTGATTCCACTTTGGCTGCTGCTACTACCACACAAATCGCCGTTACTGGTCTTGCCGCTGGCGATTATAAGGTGAAAGTGACAGACGACCACGGTTGTAAAGATTCTTCAGAATTTACCCTTACACAACCCGACTCTTTGCAGATTACCTCAACAGGCATTTTGAATAATGTGAGATGCTATGGTGAAAACAACGGTAACGCTACTGTGAATGTAACAGGTGGTACACTTCCTTATGTATATAGCTGGAAAGATAATACAGATACAGAGGTTTCCAACCAGCAAACAACAGGCAGAATCCTTTATGCAGGTGCCTATACTATCCATGTAACAGATGCCAACAACTGCCCGTGTGTGGATTCCATCGTTACCATTACTCAGCATGACTCCTTGCAGGTGGTTTCCTTGGTTGACTCAACCCAGCATACCGCTTGCCCGTACTTGGGCGACTACAGCTTCACAGCTACTGTTTCCGGCGGTACAGAAACCCACACTTTCCATTGGACTGTAAGTGGTGTGGACACTCCGGATGAAACGACTACTGATTTGACAGATACTTATACTTATACAGAGGCTCCGGCTATCTGTGATACCACCCTGAGCAACATCATGTTCTATGTGGTGGATGACTCTCTCTGCCGCGCCTCTTCTGTCAATCCGTTTGATCTGCATATCGTGGATGATGAAAATCCCACTATCACAGGTACCTTGCCTGACACTATCGTGGACGGTTGTGATGAAAATGCTGCTACAATTCCGGCTGCCTTTACCACGATTGCCGAACTTGAAAATGCTGGTTTGACCTTTGCTGACAACTGTACTGCTGTGGCAGATTTGGTGGTTACCAGTGCCGATGTCGCTGCCACCGCAAGCTGCCCGCTCAAGGCTACCATCACAAGAACTTATACCATTACGGACAAGTGCAACAAATTTGCAACGATTTCTCATACAATTTCTGTACAAGATACAACCAAACCTACATTTGATGCTCCGGATGACATCACTATTTATAAGGATTCTTCTTGCAACTACAGTGCAGACCTCTTGATAACGGGAACAGCTACTAATTTAGCAGACAATTGCCCGCTGGGAACTCAAGTTGCTTCTTATACTGATGTTGAGGCTGCTGGTGATTGCATTGGCAAAACCATTATTACCAGAACATGGCATTTTGAGGATGTTTGCGGAAATGCTGCTGAAGATCAAGACCAGATCATCACTGTTTTGGACACAATCAAACCTTGGTTCACCTTGGAGCCGAAGAATGACAGCATCGCTTGCAACTTGTTTACCATTGGCAGATTGCAAACATGGTTAGACAAACCCAGAGCTACTGACAACTGCTCCGATGTCAAGATTGTTATTGACACCTTGACTGTTGATACCACCTGCCGTGCAGAATTGGGATGGTTGTATACCCATAATTTCAGATTCACTGCTGTTGACAGTTGTGGAAACCAGACTGTAAAAGAAGCTTCTTATGCTCTCTATGACAAGAACGCTCCTACATGGGATGAATTCCCGATTGACAGTACTGTCAAAGAGTGTGATGTTGTAGACTTGGAAGATACCATTAGAGCTTGGGCTTCCAATATCAGTTGGACGGATCCTGCTTTGGCCGGTTCATGCTCTGACAGTGTTGAATTTGCGATTATTGACAGCGCTCTCTTCACACCTACCTGTGGTGCTGGCAGTTCAGCTGGTATCTACAAATATAAATGGTCTTTGACCGACGGTTGCTTGGTGCGTGTGGATTCTGCTCGTTTCTTTATCGTAGACCATACTCGTCCTGTAATTAATCCTGTACCGGCTACAATTTATGTTGAATGCGACGGACAAGGTAATCAAGATGAATTCAAACAATGGTTGAAGATCCCGCAGGCTACTGACAATTGTAGCGAGGCTACTTTGGATTCCATCAAATATATCATTCCTACAGGTGGTTTGAATCTTGAATATGACCTTGATACCGTTACTGTTGTTGATGCTGCTGGACATTTCAACGGATTTATCGGTGACCAGTGCGAGGGTTATTACTTCATCGTATGGTACTTCTCAGATGCTTGCGGTAATGTGAATACAACACAGGAAAGATTCTATATCATTCATAATGATGGTCCTGAATTTACTGTTATCCCGCAGGATACTACAATCCAGTGTGAAGATTACAATATCAGCAACATGGCTTCATGGCTGGCCACTCCGCAGGCTCATGACGTATGTATGGATCAGGATGTTCCTGTGAATAACAACCTCGCAACAGCTGTATTTATCCAAGGTAGTTGCGGTGCTACAGGACGTTATAATGTAAGTTTCACAGCTGCTGACGATTGTGCCAACTCTACTACGGTTACTGCCAGAGTGATTATCATTGATACAGTGGCTCCGACTGTTACTACGGATCTGGGTACAGATTTGTCCGACAGCACACTGTACTATTCACGTCTTGACAATTGCACAGAACCCGTTCCTACAGATTATACTACTACTGTGGGCGATATCGTCAATAATCACATTGCTGGTATCCTGTCTTTCAATGATTGTAGCGTTAAAAACAGTACTTTGGTGGTTGTTGCTGTTGAAGAACTTCTCAACGAGACAGCTTGTACGAAGACATACAATGTTTCCTATACTATTGAAGACGAGTGTGGGAATGAAAATGTCTTCTATCAGAATGTGATGGTGACGGATACAACCACACCTACTGGTAATAACATTGCTTCCGCTACCATTGCTTTGGATGCTTCCTGCGCTCTCTTGGAAACTGTTCCTACTTACACGTCGGTTGCAGAACTTAATGGTTTTGGCGCCAATGTCGTGGATTGCCCGAATGCAGCTGACCTGACTGTGGCTTTGGATGGTGCTGATACTTATGATGGTTCCCTTGCAAACTGTGATTCTGTGATTATCAGACATTATATTTTGACAGATGCTTGTGGCCAGACCCTGCAGATTGCTGATACAATCAAAGTAATTGACACTCTTGCACCTGTGTTGACTTACTCCGAATTGAATGATACTGTTTATTCCAGAGAAGACTGCGGCGAGATTGCAGATACTGTAGCTCTCTTCGCTAATCTCTTGGATTATGCTTACCTGACTGCTAACTATAATTTCACTGCTGAAGATTGTACTCCGAATTACACGATTACCCGTGGTACTTCTACTGTTACCGAAGGCCCGTGGGGTGACACCAAGATTGAAAAAACTGTGGTGACCACCTTCTCCATCTCTGATGGTTCTCTCTGTAATACTAAGACCACTGAATTTGAACACACATTGGTGATTCTGGATACGGTTACTCCGAAGCTTCCTGGCACGCCCATCAAGGATAGCACAATCCAACAGCTTGCAGATTGCTCTTACAATGTTCCGGATGAAGCTTATTTCGACAAGTATGAAGATGTTCAGGCTTGGGACAATAGTTTCGTAGTTACCGACTGCCATGTGGGTCCGAATTCTACGGTGAACCATCTGGGTACTGATACACTTGACCTCGGATGTACGAAGACTCTGTCACTCCATTATGTTGTACTTGACTCCTGCAACAATGCTTCTGAAGAGTTTATTCTGACCATCCACGTGGAAGACACCGTGGCTCCTGTTTTGGCTGGCAGCTTGACAGATTCTATCTGCTATTACAATACGGATTGCTCATTGCCGGTGGTTGCTCCTTACCAGACTGCCAACGAACTCCTTGCAAATGGCATCACAAGTATTACAGAATGCAACTTGGATTATGATGCAGTTCGCGTTAGTCTCGTTTCTGCTGACACTTCAACCGAACGTTGCCCGGTGGTTGTCACCAGAATTTATACTTTGAGTGATGATTGTGGTAACGTCTCCAAGCAATTTAACCATGTTATCCGTATTTTGGATACTGTTAGACCTGTGGTTCTGTTTGATCATGTGGATACTACTAAGATTTACTTGGATGCTGTATCCTGCACAAGTCCTGCGGTTGATACTTTCAAGACAGTTCAGGATGTGATGACCTTCACTGGTCTGCCGATTGAAAATCTCTTCAGAGATTGTAACATTGGACCTGATTGTGAGATTGTACTTGTATCTGTTGATTCTTCTGATGCCCGTTGCCCGCGTAATATTGATAGACTTTATGCGGTTGTTGACAGCTGTGGCAATCAGTCCAACGGTAATTTCAGACATACCATTACTGTTATTGACAATGTAGCCCCGACTATCACTGGAAACCTTGCAGATTCTACCATCTATATGACTGAAGATTGTGTGATTCCTAATGTTGAGCCCTATGCTACTGTAGATGACCTCCCGTCCACTATTGAAATTTTTGATTGCAATCTCGATCAGAATCTGACATGGATTGATGACACTTTGGCTACAGCTGCTCAGATTACCTTGGATCATCCAGAGATTATGATCATCATACGTACATATACCACAACCGATTCTTGCGGTAATCCGGATGATTTCACTCACATTATCTTTGTCCGTGATACCTTTGCTCCGACGATTAACACGGATTATACAACGGTTGGTGGTGAACCCAAGGTACAGGATTCCGTCATCCAGCGCAAGGCTGATTGCACATTTGAGTTGCCGACAGCTTTCGCCACAGTTGAGGAAGCAGAGGCTTATCCGGGAATGAACGACATTTTCGACTGCCAGCTTGACTCTAACCTTACTTTGGTAAGTCAGGATACGGTTCTCACGAATTGCGTTGACACGGTGACCAGAGTATATTCTGTACAAGATAGTACTGGTAATACCTCTTATTTCACACAGATATTCTTCATTAATGATACAGTGAAACCGGTGGCTTCCGGAACCCTGCCGACTTTGAATATCTATACAGATGTTGATTGTGACTATTCCACCAGCCTTGCTGATGAAATCACTCCTTATGCAAATGTTTCTGACCTTGCTACTGCTGGATTGACCGTTACGGATTGCAAGAATCTGACGGTTTCCGCTCCGGCAGATGTTGAACATATTGACATCTATAATTGCAACAGCTATTTGACAAGAACTTATACAATTACTGATGATTGTGGTAACTACATTACGGTTGAACAGACGATCAACATCAATGATACGATTAAGCCGCAGCTTTCTGCTGTTATTCCGAATCAACCGGCTACATCCGAAGGTGATTGTACATTTACTATTCCTGATTTGACAAGCCTTGTCCTCAGTGCATTTGATGATAACTGCTCTTCTGCTGCCAAGACTTGCACACAGGATTATGCTGCTGCAACAGTAATTACCGATACCACCGATGTTACGGTGACCTTCACTGACAGTTGTAACAATTCCAACACAGTGGTTATTAGAGTTACTGTTCCTTCTACACCTGTTATCGTTCGTTTCGAAACTGATTCTGTGCGTTGTCATGGTGAAAGCAACGGTTCAATTGAAGTCTTTGCTGAAGGTGGCACAACTCCTTACAGATATACCATTGAGGGTACAACAGATACGATTAGTACAACTGTCTTCACAGATCTTGCTGCTGGTAACTACACAGTTACTATGATTGATGCTGATGGCTGCAAGGCTTCCAAAGACACTACGGTTTATGAGCCGGATACATTGGATGTTACCCTTACTTTGAACAATGCTGCAGTTTGCGATTATGAGAAGATTTATGCTACTGCTAATATTACTGAACCGGGTACTCCTTCATACACTTACAGTTGGTCTGTACTCCATCTTGATGTGGACACCACTTCTCTTGCAGGTGAGACTACAGCTTTGACATCATTTGATACGAACTATTTGGCTCCTGCTGGTGATTATAAGTTTGTGGTTAATGTAGTGGACGCCCGTACTTGTGTTGCAACGGATACTGTTAGTTACAGAGTTGACACGAGCTATTTGATCGATACAGCAGCTTGGGTATGTTTCAATGAAGATTATGTATGGGAGGGACACCGTACCATTTCTATAGCAGAAAGACCGGTTACAGATACTACTTATATTTTCTATGACTCGTTGCTTACGGTCAATAACTGTGACAGTGTGGTTGCTTTACACTTGTGGAATATCAGTAATCCGGCTTTGGTAGTGAGACATCAGGGAGAAGGTACTGCTATGCCTGATCTGCTCCAAACTTCCATAGATACGACGGTTTATACAGATGGTCCTACATTCGCCTTTGAATTCTTTGTGTCCAAGATCTGTTCTGGTTGCAGTAATATTAAAGTTTCTGTTGATTTTGATTGGGCTGTGGATACTGGTTCAAATGACTGGGCACCGATGGGTAATAATGTGACTTCTTATTTGTGGCCCACCTATCATACTTATTTTGATGCTTCTACTTTGCAGCCTTACACCAATGCTACTCCTGATCATGTGTCACTGCCGAAACTCTTCCCGACGGTTTCCGCTGGTGGTACTGCTCATAACTATGATTACTATAACCTCTGTTGGTTGGCTCCTTCATACGCTAACTATCATGGTACGGGTACCAGCTCATACGGTACATTCTATAGCTATGGCCGTGCACATACGCTCCAGATCTTAAATCATGACCGTACTCCGGGTAGATATAGAGTGATTGTCAGCTTGCACCAGCGTCTTAATGGTTCTGGATATAACAATGAAGGTTATGATTCTGCTGATGGTAAGATTGGTGGTCACGGTGCAAGTGACGGCCCCATTGTATATGCTTCCGATACTGTCTATATCACAATTCTGCAAGGCGCCAATAGTGTGATGCCGCATGTGGATCCGATGGATGGTGTTGTTAGCAGCACAGAGAAGGATGTTCTCCCGATTGCTAATGTTTACCCGAACCCGGCTAAGGATTATATTGAAATTGAACTTAGCGGCTTTGAAGGTGAAACTCAGATTGGCCTTGTTGACGGTCATGGTAAGACCCTCCAGTCTGTGGAAGTTGACATTGATTCCGAAAGCACTCCGATTGTCAAGATGAACACCTCCGATTATGCTGCCGGCGTTTACATGGTAACCGCTCGCTCAAAGGATGTTATCGTCACGAAACGTGTTGTGATTGTGAAATAACAACTTTAAAAATATCCAAGGGCTGCCCAACGGCAGCCCTTTTTTGTTTACAAAGTTTTGTTAGCAAAATTTGATTTTGACAATACCTTATTTCAGTGCATTCCTCTATTTTTGCACTGATTCTCAGTTGTCTCTCAATCAACTTTACTTTTAATTTTTGATGTTGCATTTATGAAAAAAATTGTGGTTTTTTTTCTGTGGTGTGTTTGGGGAATGTGCTGTTTTGCACAAACTCCCTTTTCTGATTTTTCCTCTTTGGGTAGATCATGTGACAGGAAAATTGATGACATGGTCCATGGAGCCATTGAGAATAAAATCATACCGGGTTGCCAAATTCTTGCTATGAGCCATGGTAAGTTGGTCTATTATAAGAACTTCGGTTATCTAAAATACGATTCTATACTTCCTGTTAATTCGCAGACCATGTATGATGTGGCTTCTATGACAAAGTCGTTGGCTACTACTTTGGCGGTAATGAAGTTGTATGATAACCATGACCTCCGGCTTACGGATACCGTGGGTATGTATCTGGATTATGCAGCGGGTACGGGTGTCGGGAAGCTGACATTGGCTGAACTTTTGACACATACATCCGGTTTGGCTGCGTTTGTCCCTTTTTATCGCGAAATTTCTCCCAAGGGAGTGTGGGATTCCTCTTACCTGTGTTCTCAGTATAGTGATACTTTCTGTGTTCAGGTGGCTGACCATGTCTTTCTCCGCTACGACTATCCGGATACGGTGCGGCATAAGCTTGCCATCTACCGTTTAAATGAAAAAAAATATGTGTATAGCGATCTTGGTTTTGTGCTTTTGAAAGAGATCGTGGAAAAAATCGCTCACCAGCCCATGGACTCGTTTCTTATGGAGAAATTTTATGTGCCCATGGGACTCACACGTACGGGTTTTAATCCTCGGAATTGGACTTGCGCTGATAATATCGCACCCACCGAGGAGGACCGATATTTCCGCAAGCAGGTTTTGCAAGGGTATGTCCATGACCAAACTGCAGCGGTCTTCGGTGGTGTGTGTGGAAATGCAGGGCTGTTTTCCACGGCTTCCGAGGTGGCTGCCATTTTGCAAATGTTGATGAATGAGGGATCATGGCAAGGCAAGTGTTATCTGTCCCCGTTAACGGTGAAGCAATTTGTAACCACCTGCCCTATGCACGGATGTCAGCGTAGAGGTTTGGGTTTTGACACCCCCTCTTTCGCCAAGCCGAATGCGGTGCTTCCGGAAGCAAGTAGCAGAAGAACCTTTGGACATCAGGGTTTTACAGGCACGGTGTTCTGGTGCGATCCAGAGGAAGATTTCATCTATATCTTCTTGTCCAACAGAGTTTATCCGAGTGCTGAGGAAAACAAGTTGTCAAAAAGCCGCTTGAGATTGCTGGTGCATGAGGAGATTTTGAAAGCCCTTCATGCGGAGAAACAATAGTCTAAAATGAAAAATAACGTCACATTAATTGGTGATTGGGGAAGTTCTGAACCTTATGTGTCCATGTTGAAGGGCCGTTTGTTCAGTCGCATGGAAGAGGTAAATGTTTTTGATATACACCATTCCATTCCATTGGGCAATAATGCTTTGACTGCTTTTCTTTTGGCGCACACCTATTCATGCTTCCCTCAACACACTGTTCATTTGGTGCTAACTAATGTGAGTGAAACTAATTCGGGAGTGCCCTTGGCAGTTAGCGTGGACGGACATTTTTTTGTGGCCCCGAATAGTGGTGTGCTGCCAATGATGTTTTATGAGCAGTTGGGGGATTTGACTTTCTGGAAATGTGTGGTGAAGGAAGGCGGTTTCGTTGAGAGAATGATTACCATGGCTTGTGCTTGCCAGGAAGGACGGATGGAAGAGGTGGCCGATGTGTGCACTGACTACAAAATTTCCCGTCCTTTGATGTCTGATTATGATCCGGTTAGACGGAAAATCTCCGGGCATATCATCCATATTGACGAGATGGGCAATGTGATCACCAATATTCCTGTGGGCATTTTCCGCAAGGCAATGGAGCAAAACTCCCGATTCCAAGTAGGTATAGGACGATATGCGGTCACCCGTTTTCATGAAAGTTACCAGGAAGATGTGGCGCCATATATTCTTCCAAATTCTTTGGGAGTGATGGAGGTGGCGGCTTATAATGGGAGAGTAGCTCTGGTGGCACAATGGGAGGTGATGGATGAAATTGAAGTTCAGTTTTTTGAAAATTAAAAAATGATGATATGAAGCGATTTTTTACTCTAATTGTGATTTTGTTTTGCATTGGTGGCCTGCAGGCACAGTCGGTGGATTATGAACTGATGGGTTTCGTGGATGACAACGATGAACTGATTGAGGGGGTGAGTCTGGACGCCTCCCAGGATTTTTCTCCCAGAATCAAGGTGCGCAACAACGGGCCAGGAGTGCTTGGCATATCGGACTCTGTGATTTTTGACATCTTTTACGATGGGGTGCATTTAACCATGATGTCGGTCAAAGGCGTTGAATTGCAGGATTTCGTTGCCGGAGAGTCTCGTCTCATCTCCCTGCCTCATCCCCTGTTTACTGCAGAGATAATGGATGAATATACCATGACAGCCTTCAATATCTGCTATGAGTTGCGTTTTACTGGTAACAGTTTTGATCCTGTAGTGGACAATAATGTCGCCTGCCTGTCGGTTAGCAGACCATTGCCTGTGGAAGAATATACGAATGGGGATTTCCTTGTTGGGCCCAATCCTGCCCGTGATGCGCTGAAAATCAAAGCTCCTGCTGGCACAGTGGTGGGAATTTATAACATGGCCGGGCAGCAGTTGATGACATTCTGTACGGGTGATGATGTATACTCGGCAGACCTTTCTGATTGGTCTTCGGGAATTTATTTTGTAAAAATGTCCAAAGGAACGGCAGAAACGACGCGTAAAATCATTATAGCCCGATAAATTATGTTTTATTAATATTGTATGGCGAATAGTCTTTAAAAAAAATGTATTTTTGCAAATTGTATTTTAACCTATTTATTAATCAAAATCAAAACATTATGAAAAAACTTTTTACCTTTTTTTCTGCAATGGTGACTGTTGTTGCCTTGAATGCACAAAGTGTTGATTATGAAAACCTTGGTTTTTATGATGAGGAACAGAACCAAATAGAAGAACTTCGAATCGGTATGGGTGATGACCTTTCATTAAACATTGGTGTTCTTAACAATGGCCCGGACGCCCTTGCTACAGGAGACTCTCTTCTTCTTAATGTTGCTATCAATGGCATGGGCTTGGGTTATGCCGGATGGAGCACCGCTGAGCTCGCTTCAAATCCTGGAGGTTCTCTGGTGGAAGTCGGAACTCCTTGGATTGCCACATTAGGACTGTTTAGTGCTGATGAAATGGATCAATATGTGGATTATATTGGCACAGATTTTGAAGTTTGCATTAACATTACCGCTAAGATTGCCAATGATGTAGATCCTACTAATAACGAGGCATGCATCCATGTTTATCGTGGAACTGTCGGTATCAATGATCTTGCTGGTGAAATCAATGTTTACCCGAACCCTGCTACCGATGTGATCAATGTTGCCAATGCTGAAGGTGCTCAAATCAGCGTATTTGACATCAATGGCCGTATGATCAGCAATATTGAAAGCGCTTCTTCCAACCAGACCATCGATGCTTCCGGTTTGGCTAAGGGCATGTACATTGTTCGTATTGTTGACGGCAACAATGTTGTGACCAAGAAAGTGAACGTTGTGAAATAATCCACACTTCCCGAATCAAAAGGCCGGCAGCAATGCCGGCTTTTTTTATGCCGTCCATTTACCAGCGGCACATCAAAATGAAGGCTGCGGTCATCAAAACCAAAGTGATTTCACGGCTGGGATAAACTCTTTTGCTGGGGACAAAAGCCGAAAAGAAGATGGAGAGGGGGATGGCCAGGTATCCCATGGAATAAGGGAATGGGACGTTGGAGGTCAAAATCATGGCAATGGTGGCGATGGCCAGCAATACCATTGACAAAAAACGTTTGCGGATGATGATCAGTTTGTTGTCATACCACATCTTGAGTTTGAAGATGAGATAGGGGAACAGGGCGACGAACACCGCAAGGGAAATCCAGATGACGGCATGGTTCTTGGAGAGGTGAAATAGCGGGAAATCCAACCGGATTTGAGAGAAGCTGCTGGCGTATTCAGTAAGAGTGCCTGATAAGAAATGAATAGAAAAGGTGTAGATGTAGGGGAGGAGGAAACCGATAAACACGGCCATAATGTCTGAGAATTTTCCATAGTGGTTGATGATCAGTGCGCATACGATGAAGACAAGAAGCCAAAGTGCGGCCAAATCGTACAGTGTGGCCAGCCCGATAACCACTCCGGAAAACAGGATTTGGCTTTTGCCCCGTTCGCTATGGAAGTCGCCATTGAAATTCATGAGCAGCAATATGGCGAGGTTGGTGATGAAAACGGGGGATAATGGTAGAAAAATTCCCCCTCCGGTTATAAAAATCAGAAACCAAGACACTGGAAAAAGGCAGGAGGAGTCTGTAAGATTGCCTTTACTGAAAAATCTGTACAATAATACACCTGCCAATAGGGCAGTGCCCAGTATCAAAAATTTATATAGAAATTCATGAGCTGCAATGGAGGCAGCCAGATACCCTGCAAATGGGAGAAAAGCATCATAATAACTGAATGTCAGTGGATTGTGAAACAAAACAAAGCAAAAAAAAGCACTGGCTATCAACAGGACGGCACTTTGTAAAAACTTGAATTTATAAAGTAAATAGAACATTTCAGAAATTTAAAGTGCAAACATACGTATTTTTTTTTAGAAAATCCGGAGCGTGTGCCTTTATAACTGAAAAATTAGTATTTTTGCCGTCAGTTTTTTTCAAAATGGATTTATTGTAAAAACACTGGAAAAAAGTAAGTTTATCATATGAAAAGTAAGAAAATTGTAACCGTTGTTTTAATCGTTGTCGTCGTTTTTTTGTTATTCTTGAATTTCCGCGCTATTCTCCGTCCTGCCAAGTATGAGGAGATTTATGAGCAGAGAAGGGAGTTGAACCTGAACAGACTTATGGTCATTGCAGAGTTGCAGGGTTTATACACGCAGGAATATCAGCATTATGCTCCCCATATTGATTCCTTGGTGAACTTTTATGAGAAAGGGCATTTGACGATTGAAAACACCTCTTTGATTTTCCCTGAAGGGATGGACAGTACAGAAGTACTGAATCTTTCCATGAAACAGCGCGAGGAACAAGGTCTTGTAAAGAAGGATATCCAGTATGTGGGGGTAAAAGGAAAAATGGCTGAGATTCTGAAAGAACTCAACAAAAACAAGGAGGGTTCCACTAAGATTGAGATGAAGGATTTCCAATATATTCCTTTCACCAAAACCCAATATAAGATTGTCACTCCTGCCGATGACTCTACGCAAACCAAGTTTGCCATCTTTGTCCCCGTCAATCAGATGATGTCCAATTTTACGGAATCTCTTCCCAAATCCACTTTCTCCAAAATGATTTATGGAGGGATGGAGAATCTTTACAATGATGATGTCAAGAAGAAAGACATCAAAGACAGCCGGAACATCAGCAAGTTTGTGGGGCTTCAGTTGGGTGACACCGTTTATACTTCCACGGAAATCACCAGCTATGGAAAAGCAAAATAATCTTCCATACCATGCTGTCAGCTTGAATAATTCGGGCTTTTCTTTGTTGAAAAAGCAGTCTGACGGCAAATATATTTGCGAAAGCTATAAAAATGCCACACTTCCAACACTACAAAGGGAGTGCGGCGTTTTCTTTGACACCTCCGCCGATCAGACGCTGGTCTCTGTCAATCCGTCCGCTCCGTTGCTGGTACCCCGCGAGTTCTATCAACGGCCCGCTGCGGCATACCTCAAGCTCCAGTACGATCTTTCCGATAATGATGAGGTTTTTGAGGATGAATTCGGGGAATATGTGGCCCTTTACGCCGTCCCGATGAACAAAACCCTGCCCCTGCGCGCCACCTTGCCCAGCCCGATTTTCCGGCATGCCATGACCCTTTGGTATCATCATCTGCTGCACTTTGATGCCACCGTCCCGTATAAAATGTTGCTTCATTTCAATGGAAAAAAAGTTGGTTTTATTCTATTGAAAAACAATCAGCTGTTATTGGTGAACCAGTTTGAGTTCCATCAGCAGGATGATATTGTTTATTATGTGTTGAACATCTTGCAACAGCATGAGGCTGCTTTCCAGGAGGCTCATCTGTTTTTGGGAGGAAATGTTTCGGATATGAAAGGATTGAAAAAAGTGTTTTCGCGTTATGTGTCTCATGTGGAAGCCGCTGGGGAAGAACAGGTTGAAATTGAGGACCTGCAAGGGAACAAAGTGAATCCGCATACTTGCATGTATTTGATATAAAGGGTTATGAGGATAATTGCCGGAAAAAACAAGGGGAGAAAAATCACCGCACCGTCCAACCTTCCAGTGCGTCCTACGACGGATTTGGGAAAAGAGAGTCTTTTTAATATTCTGAACAACTATTTTTTTCTGGATGCCATAACGGTCGTTGATCTTTTTGCCGGGACAGGCAATGTGAGTTTGGAATTCGCCTCCCGCGGTGCTCTGTCTGTCACTTCGGTGGATTCATTCCAACCCTGTGTGGATTTTATCAAAAAGATGGCGTCTCAGTTGCAATACCTTAACATGACGGTAATTCGTTCCGATGCTTTCCAGTTTCTGGAAAGACTGAGGCAGCCGGTCAACATCATTTTTGCAGACCCACCCTACGACATGCAGGGGATTGAACGGTTGCCGGAACTGGTCTTCCAGCGCGGTTTGCTTAAACCTGATGGGTGGTTGATCATAGAACACAGCAAGGATCATGATTTTTCCCAACATCCTAATTTCTACCAACATCGCAAATACGGGAAATTGAATTTCAGCTTTTTGGTGAATATGACGGACGAGAAGGAATCTTCGGCGGAAGAAAAAAGCAAAGAACAGGTGTTGTGATTTAAAAAAATAGTTGTATTTTTGCCGCCGTTTTAAGGCTGACGATCTGTTAGCTCAGTTGGTTTAGAGCGCTTGCTTGACAGGCAAGAGGTCACTGGTTCAAATCCAGTACAGATCACATTTGAAAATCAGGCACTTGTGGAAATTTTTCGCAAGTGTTTTTGTTTTTATGAAAAAAGTTGAAAGGATGTATTCAAGCAAATTCCGTTTTTTGTTGATGTTTGTCTGTGGAATTTTTTGCACGAATTTTTCCTATTCTCAACAAGATACCACCCTTTTGGATGGAGTCAGTGTGACGGCGGGTCGTGAACGTGCTCCCGTTGCATCCATGACTCCTGTGCAGATGTTGGATGGCAAGGAGATGAATGTATTGCCTGTGGCGCAATTGGGAGATGTCTTGAAAATGTTTGCGGGCTTGGTGATCCGTGACTATGGCGGCGTGGGAGGAATGAAAACGGTCTCCATGCGCGGATTCGGAGCGCAACACACCGCTGTGGCATACGACGGAATTTCTGTATCAGACTGTCAAACAGGCCAAATTGATATTTCCAAATTTTCCTTGGAACAACTGGACAGGGTCTCGCTTGGCAGCGGGGACGCGGACGAGATTTTTCTTCCGGCCCGCCTTTCTTCTTCCGCTTCTCTGATTTCACTGCATACCCCGCGTCCCAGTTTCACCGCCCAACAGCCCATTCATCTGGATTTTCACCTTACTGCCGGATCTTTCGGATTGTGGAACCCCAGCTTGAAAATGGAAAACAGAATTGCGAAAAAAAAGAACTCCGACAGACCTTTTATTTCCTCTTCTTTGAACATCAACTATTTACAATCCAAAGGAAATTATCCTTTTTTGATTTTTTATGGCGGGGCCGGTGACAGTGTTTCCAGGGAACGCCGTGCCAATTCGGATGTGCGGTCGGTTACCGTGGAGGAGAATCTTTTTTTTGATTTTTCCGCCCAATCCAATCTACAGCTGAAGTTATACTACTATTGGTCGCATCGGGGACTTCCCGGGGCAGTCATTTTTTACAATACTCATTCTGCACAACGTTTGAAGGATGAGAATATTTTTGCCCAAGCGCATTATGAAAACCGTTTCAACGCCCAATGGGCTTACCAGCTGAATGCGAAGTTCAATTTCGCCCGCCAGCAGTATTATGACCCGGATTATTTGAATGATGCTGGATTTTTGGACAATCATTACCTGCAGCGGGAGTGGTATGTGTCCAATACAGTATTGTATAAGCCGCACCGTATTCTCTCTCTCTCTTTGTCTAATGACTTGATTTATGGAAATATGAGTGCAAATTTGCATGAATTTTGTTATCCTTCGCGTTTTCAGATGCTGACGGCATTGTCGTTGAGGGTGGATACGCGTTTTGTGGACATTCGGGCGGGACTGTTGCATACCGGGGTAGCCAATGGGGTGAAACAGGGGCGAGCGGCAGACAATCTCAGTCGGTTTTCACCTTCAGCGGGGCTTTCGGTCAAGCCGCTGTTGTCAGAGGAGTTTTATGTTCGTGCCTTTTACAAGAATATTTTCCGCCTGCCCTCTTTTAATGATTTGTACTATATGGAAGTGGGCAATCGCGATTTGAAACCGGAGGACACCCATCAAATCAACGTTGGTTTGGCATACGCCAAGGATTTTCAAAGGGGCAAGGTGGAATTTTCATGTACGGTAGATGGTTATTATAACCGTGTAAAAAATAAAATTGTGGCCATTCCCAGCAAGAATCTTTTTGTGTGGTCCATGTTGAATTTTGGGAAGGTGGATATAGGAGGTTTGGATGTGGGGTCTTTTGTCAAATGGCAGATTATTAAGCAATTGTCTGTTAGTATAAGTGGGAGTTACACTTTGCAGTATGCGGTGGATGTCACTCATCCTGAATCCAAGACCTATCGGCATCAGATTCCGTACACGCCGTTGCATTCGGGCTCGGCTGCATTGGTTTTTGTTACCCCGTGGGTGGAGGTGAGCTATACAGTGGTGGCAGCGGGCAAGCGGTATGCATTGCAGCAAAATGTGCCTGCCAATGAGCTGCCCCCTTATGCTGACCACAGCATTGCATTGGGAAAGGATTTCAATGTGCGTGACAAAGTGGTGCTGGGTGGAAAAATTGAGTTGCTGAATCTTGCAGACAGACATTATGAGATTGTCCGGTGGTACCCGATGCAGGGCAGAAGTTTCCGGGTGGGTTTGCATTTGCGGTGGTAATCCGCAAAAATGTGTATTTTTGTCCACTAAAAAAAGAAAATTATGTATCAGAAAGAATTTATGATGGAGGCGATAGCCTTGTCGCAGGAGTGGATGGCCACGGGTGAAGGTGGTCCGTTCGGCTCTGTGGTTGTGAAAGACGGCAGAATTGTGGGAAAGGGAAGAAATAGGGTCACAGTGGATAATGATCCAACCGCCCATGCGGAGGTGGTGGCCATCAGGGATGCCTGCCGGAATTTGAACACCTTCCAGTTAAATGGTTGTGAGGTGTATTGCAGCTGTGAGCCGTGTCCGATGTGTATGGGAGCTATTTATTGGGCTCGGCCGGATCGCATCTACTATGCAGCTGAGAGAAATGATGCCGCCAATGTCGGTTTTGACGACTCTTTCATTTATGAGGAAATAGACCTTGAACCCTCCAAGCGCACCATTCCTGCGTATCAATATGACCGTTTGACAGCGGTGAATGTTTTGGGAAGGTGGAAAACTTCGGAGGTAAAGATTGATTATTAACGGTTGATTTTCAACTCCTTATAGCCAATCAAACGATCGTAAGAAGAACCTTCTTCCTGCAAATAGAGAAGGATGTGGTATTGGTTGCCAGTTTCCCAGTGGCTGCCTTCAATCTTGGTTTCATCAATGAGGTTGCTCCCTTCAGGCACAAACACATATTCATAATTGTAGTAACCTTGTTTTAGAAACAATGTGGTTTCCCATGAATCGATGGAACCGTTGTATTCCAATTGTGCTTCCGGCAGGATTCGCCAGTCGGTGAGCTCCCCGAAAACATAGAATTTACCGCCGGTCATCGGGTAGTCGGAGCGCAAGGTGAAGTAGGTTCGGACATACTCTTCGCGGTTTTGTCCTTCAAAATCTTCCGTTTTGTAATAGCATCTTCCATGGGCGGTGGTTCCGGAAATGTATGGGCCATAGGGGCGGGCCATATCTTCCAGAACGTACGCGAAGTTTTCATGGTTTTTATAACCAGTAGAAACGATACGGGCTCCATTGTATTTCAAGCTCTTGGTGTCAAAGACACGGAATTCGGAGCCTCCGTTGAAAATGTTGCTGTTGTCGTCATAGTTGAAATCGTATTCTCCGGGTTTCCCAGCGCGGTAACGAAGACCCATGACGGCGTTATCCCATCTTCCATTTTGCAAAATGGTGGCATGAAGATACTGGGCGGGATTGCGAATTTGCCAGGAACCTGTATTGACTGTAAAGTCTATTTCCTGCATGGAGAACATCTTGCTTACATCTGAAGTTTTGTTGATGACGCCATTGATTTCCGCCTGGTTGTGCTCGATAACCATAAACCGGCGGGTCAGCACCGGCTGGTCCTGGCTGTCGTCGTAAACATACAGGATATAGTTTCCCGAACGGGTGATGCGCATGATGTCATTCGGAAAAGTCAATGTATAGTGGGTGTATGGGGTGACGGTGTTGAAGGAGTAGCTGTAGGTGGTGATTTCATCATCCATAAAACCTTCCAGATATTCAATTTGGTTCATTCCATCCAGTTTCCAGTCGTGGGAGCAATGGATGAAGGTGTATTTCAGGTAGCGTCCGTCTCCTTCCAAATCATCAAAAGAGAGTTGCAGTTTCTCTTCGCTATTCAGTGTGATGATGGGGAAACTGAACTGGAAACCTTCTCGGCAGAGCTGAGTGCTGTGAATCCCCTTGGCATAGACCATGTTGTCCAGCTCAATATGGCTCCAATCTTGTGCAAAGGAGCCAGAGCACAACCCTATGATAAAGAAAAGTATGGCGGCAATTTTTTTCATAAGTGCGGATTTTATTCAAATTTGATGGCATTGATGGGAGAAATGCGGCGGGATACAAAAGTGGCGGGAATCAGGAGGACAAGCAGACAGACGAGCAGTACACCGGCATTGACCAGGATCAGGTGGGAGGGATTGAACTCAATCGGAATATAGGGCACGTAATATGAGGTGACGTCCAACTTGATGATGTGCAGGTGCTTTTGAAGCAGACAAAGCAGGATGCCGATGCCGTTGCCCAAAACCATTCCGATCAGGATGAGTCGCATTCCCACCCACATAAAAACCCTCCGGATGCGTGGGGTGGTCATCCCGAGTGCTTTGAGTGTGCCAATGGTGGAGGTCTGTTCAAGGATGATAATGAAAAAGGTGGAGATAAGGGTGATGACACAAACGAACAAGGTGATGGCAAGCAGTACGATGACGTTGGTGTCAAACAGGTCTGTCCACTGGAAAATGTCTGGAAAGATGTCTTTGATGGTTTCCGCTTTGAGATCGTAGCTGATGTTTTGGTGGACGAATTCACCCACCTCCTCGATTTTGTCATAGTCATAGAGGAGAATTTCAAGGCTGCCGATATCATCGGCTTCCCAACCGCTTATTTTGCGCACATGCCGGATGTCGCCGAGGATGAATCGCTCGTCGTATTCGGGTAGTCCGGTGGAATAGATGCCGCGGACAAAAAACGGGCGGTCGAATTTCTTCCCATCGTTCCAGAAATAGGCGCGGACCTTGTCTCCGATGCCCAATTTCAGTTTTTGTGCCAGGGTTTGTGAAATCAGGATGCCTTTGGTCAGTGTGTCCCCGGCCAGTTGCAGGGTGTCTCCTTTGATCAGGTTGTGCGAAAAGATTTTCCAGGAAAAGGAGGGGTCAATTCCTTTCAGAACAATGCCTTCCACTTGGTCGTCGGTCTTGACCACCCCGCATTGCGTAGCCACGCGTTGCACATGCTGTATGTCAGGATTCTGTTCCAGTTGTTTCATCAGTTGAGCATCTGGCTGGAAGGGGCGCTGGTCGTAGGAGTAGTTCTGTTCCATCCGGGAGATGCGGATGTGCGCGCCCATATCCACCACTTTTTGCTCAATGGCATTGCGGTATCCTGACGTGACCGACAGGGCAATGATGATGATGAGCAGGCACACGGCAATCCCGATGACAGACAACTTGACAATGGAGCGGGAGGTTTTCTTCTCTCGGTTTTGCATCAGCCGGTGGGCAAGAAGATGTTCAAGGGAGGCCATGGGTTCCGTTTAGAATTTATAGTTGATTCCGACCCGGATATCCAGAATGGAGTACACTTGTACATATTTCTCTTCATTGAGCTCAATGGGGAAAAGAATCAGCCCGTAGAGGGAGAGTTTGTCGGAGATGGCTTGCTTGTAACCGGGTCCGACGAGGATGGCATTGGAATAGTAGCGGTCGCTGGCATTGTAGGCAGAGGTGGGAATGCTTAGCCACTCGTAGCTGGCATGGAGGATCAGTCGGTCCCAGATATACCCCTCCACAAAACCGTTGAAACCGTAGGTGTGGACAAAGGTTTTGGTGCCGGAATAGTAGTCGCGGTAGAAATTCAGCCGGTAATCCCCGCCAATGCCGAAGCACAAAAAGTCAATGACAGGGAAAATCCCGAAATGAGGGGCGATCTCAAAGTTCAGATTGTTCGCGCCCACGCCGAAACCGACACTTCCCCCTACCAGAAATTTTATTTTCCGCTCGTTCTCCATGGCTTTGTCGCGCGGCTTGTAGGGTTGAAGGCTTTTGGGCAGAGGGACTGTTTCGGTGCCCTGTGACCAGAGTGGCATGGCAAACAGACTGATGAGAATAAACAATAGGATTTTTTTCATGTGCAAACGGGAATTTTAGAAACATCCAATAACGTTTGCAAAAATAGTCAATTATCTTGCAACTTACACGATAGTTTTTGAAAAAAACAAAACATGACTCTCGTTTATAATTTTTATTTTGAATCATACAATAAAATACACTTTTGTAAGTTATCAAATGTTGACCAAAAACCCCATTACCTTAACCTTAATAATACGTAATTGGCTATGAAACAAAAAAATGCCGTAATTGTTGCCTTCATATTGATGGCTTTTCTGGTAACTTCATGTGTTACCAAACAGAAGTATATGGAGCTTGAATCCAAATATCAGCAGTGTCAGAACGACAAACAATTCGCATCCAATGAATTGTCTGATTGTCAAAGTCAGAACAAGGATTTGAGCCAGAAGCTGACCTCTTTGAACAGTAAGGTTAACCAGTTGAAACAAGATACCCTGGATCTCCGGCACAAACTCCAGCAGTCGGAAGTGGAGTTTGCCAAAGCACAGCGTGATTATGACGAACTGGCCAAGACTATCAAAAATCTGACCAAAAACAGCACGGAAGCTATCAATTCCTTGTCGTCAAATCTTGACAGCGCCCATCTGCAGCTGTCGAACAAAGAGAAAGAGCTCTCTTTGTTGCAGGAACAGTTGCAGGAACAATCAGAGGAACTACAGGCCAAACAAGATTCATTGAATCAGTATGCGCAAAATCTTGCCGAATTGAAGAAGATTCTTGAACAGAAGGATCAGCAGGTGCGTGCTTTGAAAGAGAAGGTCAGCAGTGCTTTGAAGAGCTTTGAGGGCAGTGGACTGAAAGTGGAAGAGCGGAATGGAAAGGTTTACGTGTCAATGGATGAAAAACTTCTTTTTGCTTCTGCCCGTTGGGAAGTACAGGGAGAAGGAAAGGAAGCATTGAGGGAGTTGGCTAAGGTTTTGGAAATGGATGAAACCATCAATGTTTTGATAGAAGGCCATACGGACAATGTCCCCTATAACGGTTCCGGACAGGTGCGGGACAATTGGGATTTGAGTGTGATGCGTGCCACCGCTGTGGTGAAACTGCTTCTCTCTTACGGCAATATTGACCCGCAGCGCATTTCTGCTTCCGGTCGTGGGGAATTTGTTCCGGTGGATAGCGACAACACTTCCGAAGCGCGTGCCAAGAATCGCAGAACGGAAATCATTCTTACCCCGGAATGGGATGAGCTTTTCAATATTATTAACAATAACTAATTTCGTTTTAGATAATTGTAAAAAGAGGATGCGTCACAAGACAGTGGGCATCCTCTTTTTTTGACCATGAATAAATTTACAAAAATTCTTCTGAATTGGTTTGATGAGCATCAGCGCGTGCTGCCTTGGCGGGGGGAGACAGATCCGTACAAGATATGGGTGTCTGAAATCATTCTTCAGCAAACTCGTGTGGTTCAGGGAATTTCGTATTACCAGCGCTTTGTGGAGAAATTTCCGGATGTGACGGCGCTGGCCTCTGCGGATGAAGCGGAGGTGCTGAAATTGTGGCAGGGGCTGGGATATTACAGCCGCGCCCGCAACATGCACGCGGCGGCACAATTCATCCGGGACCATCATCATGGGGTTTTTCCGTCGGATTACAAGAGTATCAGGTCATTAAAGGGAATCGGGGATTATACGGCTGCCGCCATCGGTTCCATTGCCTTCGGGTTGCCCTGTCCTGCGGTGGATGGAAATGTGCTGCGCTTTGTCGCAAGGTACACTGGACTATACGACAACATTGCTGTGGAAAGCACACGCCGCCACGTGGAGGCACTCTGTGGCCAGTGGCTGCCAGCAGAATGCCCGGGAACGTTCAATCAGGCAATGATGGAGATGGGAGCCATCTGTTGTGTCCCCAAATCCCCCGACTGCAGCCAATGCCCGTTCGTTGACCAGTGCTTCGCCTTCCAGCACGGACAAGTGGACCAGCTGCCAGTGAAGGAGCATGCCGTGAAAATCAAAAGACGCTACTTTAACTACTTTATTTTTTTATCGGGAGGGCGCACCCTTCTCCAACGCCGGGAGGCTGATGATATTTGGAAAAATCTGTATGAATTTCCATTGGTGGAAAGTCCCTCTTCCCATTTTGATGTGGACCGCGCATTGGCATCTTTTTCCCTGGATTGGGAAACCACCCCCGAACTGGTGTGGGAAACCCGCCACGTGCTCACCCATCGCCATATTTTTGCCCGTTTTTATGTGCTGAATGTGAAATCCCTGCCGCCTGTTCTTCCCCATCAGGTGGTGGTTCCATTGGAAAACCTTCGAAGTTATGCCGTGGCCAAGGTGACAGAAATTGCCATTAATAAACTTTTTGGCTAAAAGCATGATGTTTTAAGTATATGTAAATTAATAAATTAAGATGGTATTTTTTCTTTTGGTAAAAGGATTTTCAGATTTATATGAAAAAATTTTTTCAAAGATGAATACATATTAAAAATAGTTGTATTTTTGCAGTCCCAAAAAGGGAATGGCCCCGTAGCTCAACTGAATAGAGCATTTGACTACGGATCAAAAGGTTACAGGTTTGAATCCTGTCGGGGTCACCACATTTTTTTTCATTAAAACATAACGAAATGGCAACAAGAATTAGATTACAAAGACATGGTAAGAAGAACCAACCTTTTTATCATATTGTAGTTGCGGATGGTCGTGCACCACGTGATGGTCGTTATATTGAAAGACTCGGCACATACAACCCGCTGACCAATCCTGCAGAAGTGAACATTAATTTTGAGAGAGCATTGTACTGGGTTGAAGTAGGTGCCACCCCGACAGACACCGCCCGTGCACTTTTGAGACACGAGGGTGTTTATTTGATGAAACATCTCCGCGGTGGTATCGCCAAGGGCGCAATCAGTGAAAACGAAGCCCAACGCAGATTTGATGCTTGGAAACAAGAAAGAATTTCCAAAATCAACAACATCAAGCGCGAGGATGCTGAAAATGCCCGCAAGGTGATGAAGAGCCGTCTGGAAGCTGAAACCAAGGTGAAGGAAGCCATCAGTGCCAAGGTTGCCGCCAAGCGCGCTGCTGAAGCAGAGGCTGAAGCCGCTGCCCGTAAGGAAGCTGAAGAGGCTGCTGCTGCTGAAGCTGCTGCTGAAGAAGCCACCGCTACAGAAGCTCCCGCCGAAGAGGCTACAGAAACCCCCGCAGAATAATTTCTGCGAATCAAAATATGCCAAAGAGAGGGTCGTTATTACACGGCCCTCTTTTTTTTGTGCATCTTTCGGTGAATATTCATCTGCGTTTCACCTTTTTCTGTACCTTTGCAGCCTTAATCTAAATTCCTTCGTATGGCGAATGATGTTCACATGGGAGGCTTCAATATCTTGCCTCCGGTTGTAAAAAACCTTTTGATTATCAATGGTTTGTTTTTCTTCGCCAAGATCGTTTTCTCCTACTTGGGCATAGATATGGATGCCTGGTTCGGCCTCCACTATTTCGGCGCATCCGATTTCCGTTTCTGGCAGCCGCTCACCTACATGTTCATGCACGGCAGCTTCGGGCACCTTTTTTTCAATATGTTCGCCCTATGGATGTTCGGAAATGCCATTGAGAATTACTGGGGAGCAAAAAAATTCCTCATCTACTATTTCGTCACTGGCATTGGGGCGGGTTTGATTCACTATGTCGTGCTGTATTTCCAGATTCAGCCGGAGCTGGCCACCATCAACCAGTTCATTGATGCCCCTTCAATAGATAATTTCTCTCAAATTGTCAGTAATCACAAGTTTGTGTACTATCAGAATTCTCCGGAAATGATTGCCTTGAAGGATGCATGGACACATGTGGTTGCATCGCCGGACAGCCAACGAGCTCTCAATGACCTGGCCGGCTTGATGGTGGATTATCGCGAATATTATTTGAATGCTCATAACATTGTCGGTGCTTCCGGCGCGGTGTTCGGGCTCCTGCTGGCTTTCGGAATGCTGTTTCCCAATGCACAGATATACATCTATTTCCTGCTTCCCATCAAGGCCAAGTGGTTTGTGATTCTCTATGGCGCATTGGAATTGGTGTACGGGGTCACCGGCTCACAGGATGGTGTGGCCCATTTTGCCCATCTGGGAGGCATGCTGTTCGGAATCCTGCTGATTCTGCTGTGGCGGAAAAAAGAAAGGAGAGAACAGGGATATACGGATTTTTATGAATATTGATGGAAAGATGAATAACACAGGATACAACAACCCTTTCTTTCCCCGTCGTAATATGATGGGCGGCATTTGGCAGCGCATCAAGGATTTTTTCGGTTCCTGGTCGGTGTTGAGCACGCTGATGCTGATCAATATTGCTGTCTATTTGTTGCAAATGGCGGTGTTTCTGACCCTTCGTGTCACTTATGTGCTGAACGGGAACTTGATTGATTTCAATGGATGGATTCTGAAAACGCTGGCCTGCCCCGCTGATTTTGGCGCACTGTTGCAGCATCCGTGGACGTTGGTGACAAGTTTGTTCCTGCATTCTGGATTCTGGCACCTGTTTTTCAATATGTTCATGCTATATGTGGTGGGCAAGCTCTTCCGGCAGTTCCTTACAGCACGTCAGTTGCTGTTCACCTACCTGGCCGGCGGACTGGTGGGTAACATGGTGTATATGCTGGCCTATCAGCTGTTCCCCCGTTTGTCAGTATTGGTCCCATGGGCCACATGCATGGGTGCCTCTGGTGCGGTGATGGCCGTGATGTTTGCTGTCACCCTCTATCGTCCCAACCACCCCATACAACTTTTTCTGTTTGGGCAAACCACTATGAAATGGATTGCTGTGGTTTTCATTGTTATTGATTTGTTTGGCATGGCAGGAGGAAGCAATGTGGGTGGTCATTTTGCCCATTTGGGCGGTGCCGCTTTTGGAGCGCTTATGGCTCTTGTCTTCCGTTTCCCGATGGACGCTCACTTCAGAAAACCCAAAAAGAAAAAAGCTAAATTCTACACTTCTCCACAGGGCAGGCCCCTCTCCGATGAGGAGTTCAATGCCAAGAAACATCAGGATGAACAAAAGGTGGATGTTATTCTTGACAAAATCTCCAAAAATGGCTACGATGCCCTTACCAAAGAAGAAAAAGATTTTCTTTATTTTTATAAAAGATAGTAGATTTAATTTTTAATATGCAGAAAAACAATAAATTAAAAACCATTTTATTTTGGGTGTTGCTCTCCCTCAATATTGTGGGCGCGCTCTTGCTGCTGCTGTCTTTTCTGGCAGGTTATCTCCCCCCATCGGCATCCGGATTTGTGGTTTTTTGCGGACTGGCCTTCCCGTATTTTCTGGTGCTCAATATCATTTTCATTGTGCTGTGGATCTTTTTCAATTATCGGTATTCATTAATTTCAATATGTGTCATTTTGTTGAATATAAATACTATAGATAAACATTTCCAGTTTCGGGCCACCCCAGTGCCGGAAAGTTGCCCCAGTTCGGTCAAAGTGATGAGTTACAATGCAAACCTTTTCGGATTGTACAAGGATTCTGATATGGATAAAAGGCGTCAGGAACGGAATCTCATTTTTCAGATGTTTCGCCGAGAACATCCGGATATATTGTGTCTTCAGGAATTTTTCTGGGACAAAAGCGAAACGTTGAATTTTCATACCACAGATTCTGTCCTTTCCGCTTTGGAGTTGGGGGATGAACCGCAATATTCCTACCAGTATTTCACGGATACGGCCCAGGGGAAGTATTATTTTGGTCTGGCGATTTTCAGTAAATACCGTATTGTTTCTGCCGGACCAGTGGTGAAGGACCATTCCTCCAATGCCATCATATATGTGGATATCAAATATCGGGGGGATACTATCCGGGTGTACAACGCCCATTTGACCTCCAACCGCATGTCGGCCGCGGATTATGCGGTGAGCAGGCAGATTACCACCAATACATATCAAGATCCGGCTTTTGACAAAAATGCGCGAAAATTGTACCGAAAGGTGGCAGATGCCGCCAAAATCCGGCAGGAACAGGCCCGGCTCCTTCGCAAGCATATAGACAGCTCCCCCTATCCGGTCATTGTGTGCGGTGATTTCAATGATACTCCAGCGGGTTACTGCTACAACTTGATTTCCAGAAAATTACGAGATTCTTTCCGACGCAGCGGACAAGGACGTGACATTACCTACCATGGAGCCTCCATGCCGCATTATCGGATTGACTATATCCTGCATGAGAAATATTACAACTCCTTCGGCCATACGGTAGTGGAGGAACTTGATGTATCAGACCACTATCCCATCTATGCCACCATTTCCCTATTGAAAAAACATTAGTTTTTTGAAGAATATGATGAAATCAAAAAAAATCGGTTGTGTTCTCACATGCATTTTTGTCCCGTTCACCATTTTGGCACAAAACGTTTGTGTGCTTTTCAATGGTGACCCACTGACGGAATACATGAACCAGCAGGTGACCTTCGGGCAGACGTTGCATGTGTGCGGGCATTATAGCAGTTCGTACGGACAGACCCTGTATCTCTCGTATGAGCGCTTGCGTCAGGCCGAAGAGGTGGCAGGCGTGGGAACCCCACTGTATGATTCGCTGGTGTGCTGGAATGAGACGGCCATCCTGACAGCCAGTTGCCCGGAGGTGTATGCCAACGGCATCCGGCTGGGCTCCACCATCACCAATCTGGTGGCCACAGTGGATGGTGAACGACATATTCACATCGACGGTGTGCCGGTATTCGCACACAATGAACGTCCGCAGCAACTCCCCGACTTGGGGGACGTCCGTTTGGTGGTATGCGGTGCCAATCTGGAGTATTATTGCCCTGTCTGGGAAGATACGTACGGCGCGGAGAGCGATGAACAGTTCGCTCTTCAGCACGACAAGACGATGCAAGCCCTTGCTTTTATGGGCGCGGATATTTATGCACTAACGGAAATCCAGCAGGGGAGGGTGGCCTTGGATTCCATTGTGAACGGCCTCAATCAGAGAACTGCCCCTAATCGTTATGCGTATGTTTTTGACAATGATATTCTTACAAATACTTATACTAAGGTGGGTTTTGTATATCGTACAGATAAGGTGCGCCCCGTGCTGCGACTGGGACACCCCTATTCTCCAGCTGCTACCCCCCAGCAAAACACATGGGGCTATTACCTGCGGGAAGAGGTTCAGGCTTTTGAAGAAATCGCTACCGGGGAACGTTTTGTGTTGTGTATGAATCACTTCAAATCAAAATCGGGAGGGGATTCCACCAACCTCTTCTACAATGCCGACCGGATGGAAAACGCGGAATATCTGGTTGAATTTTTGTCACAAGAGTTGGAAAACAATTATTACGGAGACCCGGATGTGCTGATTTTGGGAGACTTGAACTGCGCCTCCGCCGAAGAACCCATCCGTTTTCTGGAGTCCTCAGGGTATATCAACCTGCTGCAAAATTTCTCCCCTTCGGAATATAGCTATGTGTTTGACGACCAAGTTCTGTACCTTGACCATGCGCTGGCTACACCGGAGATGGAACAGCAGGTCACAGGCGCCGCCCCCTTCCATGTCAATGCCGACGAATCCTATACCTTTTATTACCCCTATGGATTGGACTCCACCATGTTCCGCTATTCGGACCATGATCCCATCCTTGTCGGCCTTCGTTTGCAGTCGGACGATGTGAGCGGGTGCCAACCGGTGGAGTATAACCAGTCTTTCAATCGTTCGTTGGGTTCTTTTGAAGCTGTAAATATTTTAGGTTCAAATTATTGGTATTGTTTCTCCAATTATGAGTGCGCCTATATCAATGGCTACGCTTCCGGCGAAAACGAGGATTGGCTGATTTCTCCCACTTTTGATCTGACAAACAAGGACAGTTTGATGGTTGAGTTTACCCATACATTGGGGTATGGGGTACAAAATCAATGGAGACAACATTGCAAATTATTGGTATCCAGTAATTACAATGACGATATTTCTACTGCGGATTGGGAGGAAATCCCCATTCCGTCAATGCCTTCCTCCTCATGGAGCTGGCAACACAATGAGGTGACCCTTCCTGCGCATTACGCAGGACAGGAGGCGGTTACATTGGCTTTTCGTTATACGGTGGAAGCTGGCAATGACATTCCCGCATGGGAAATCAAGGATTTTTCGTTCTCGGCCCGGTGTGTGGAGGATTCTGTAGGAATAGCCCATGACAACATCAGTAAAAACGATGTCCATTTGTTTGGTTGCGACGGTTGTCTGATTTTTGAAAGTGATGAAATGATGGATGTTGCAGTTTATGATTTGGTGGGGAAGGAGGTGGCGTCCTTGCACACTGCCCGACAGTTGAAACTCCCGCTTCCCACAGGAATATACATTGTAAAATATGGGACATCCACAGGTAAGGTTTTGGTAAAATAGTGTGCCATGGCATTTTTGAACGAATATGACATTTTAAAGGAACTCGGAAAAGGAGGATTCGCTACGGTCTATAAGGTCCGTCACAAGCAGTTGGGATATGTCCGTGCTATCCGAATTTTAAATGAGATTGTTACGGACGAAAATTCAGAGGTTTACAAGAAGTTTTTGGAAGAGTGCCGGATTTTATTGCGGCTGGGGAATGGTTGTCATCCCAACATTGTGCATATTTACCAACCCCGATTGATTGACAACAAGGCTATTGTGGAGATGGATTATGTGGACGGGATGGACTTGACCCATTATGTGAAAGAGCAGCAGTTCGTTCCGTATGAAGAAGTGTTGAAAATGATCCGGCAAATCAGCAGTGCCCTGGCCTATTGCCATGAGGAGGTTTATCAGTTCTGTATGGACCGTGAATTGGACCATCTGCAGGATGACCCAGAGGATGGAAGCAAAGTGCTGATGGACGCAAGTACCCGCCGCCGTTTGATTGACAAATACAAGGTGATTCACAATGACATCCATTCCGGAAATATTATCCGAAGGGGGAACGGGGATTTCATCCTTTTGGATTTCGGCTTGGCCATTGAAGGTAACAGCGTGGTGCGGAGCAGCCGGCGGAGGAATGGAGCCCCGGAGTTCAAACCTCCGGAGAAATGGGAGGATGAATCAGTGCTGACGGAACAGTCGGATATTTATAGTTTTGGCGTGGTGATGTACGAAATGCTGGCAGGCAGAGTCCCGTTTGTGTTGGATGTGCATAATTCCAATGAGTTGCAAGCGGAACATGATGTGATGACTGCCCATCAGCATATTACTCCCCACCCCATACTGCCTCTCCGCAGTGAGGCCTTTGGTACAAAATTCCCAGGACAAGCCTATCAGCCGGATTATCCGCTCTGGGTGGAACAGATGATCATGAAGTGCTTGTCTAAGAACCCCAATGACCGATTCTATAATGGTCGGGAATTGCATGATTATATTGAAGAGCACTTGTCTATAACACAACCTGCCCCCGCCATTGACATGATCAGGGAAGAGACAACGGTGGTGCCATCCCCAAATTCCCCATCGGGGCCTCCAAGGATTCCGCCTCAAGCTAAACCTCTGGAATCAAACGATTCAGGAAGGCAGGCCTCACCAGAACTTCCGGCAAAGCAACAGCCTTCACCTGATGCTGAAAAGCACAAAAGACGTGTATGGCCTGTGATTTTATGTGTGCTGTTGCTGCTGGCTTTGGGAGCAGGCGGATATTATTGGTACCAATCCCGCCCGCAGCAGGACACTTTTCCCGAACAGGTGAAAATTGAAAAATTGATTTCCGATTTTGCCACTTTCACGGATGAAGATGATGTTGAAGGCATGGCAGGGCTATATGCAGACCAAATCCAACGCTATTACAATGAGCGAAACTGTACACCCGCCTATGTTCGGAAGTCGTTCAGAAATTATAATAAAACATTTAAGGTGAGTCGGAAAAAATCAAGTGTGAGATGGGAAACATTGAAAATCAGCGGTCTCCACAACGAAAACACTGTTGAATTCCAGGTCTGTATAGACTTCACCATTGATCGTGCCGACAAAAACAAAAACAATTATTTCCTTTTGGAAAAACATTTTGAGATAGACCGGAATTACAAGATTGTCAGTGTCTATGATGAACAATTAGAAAAAAAATGCGTGAATTTTGATACGGGCGAAGAGGCGACACGCGCTAGTACAAAGAGAACAACAGTTTTTTAACTTATTATCATGAAAAGAATTTTAGTTTTTATTTCCGTTTTCTGCATGTTGTGTGCGAATACCAATGTTTTGGCACAGAAACAGGATCAGACATTTACGGTCAAGGGAGTCTCCTTCACGATGAAGTTTGTTAAGGGCGGAACTTTTATGATGGGCTATTCTCCTGAGAAAAAAGGGGGAGAAGCGAATGAAAAGCCTTCACATAAAGTGACGGTAAGTGATTTCTATATGGCAGAAACCGAGGTGACGCAGGGTTTGTGGATTGCGGTGATGGATTCCGCTCCTTCGTATAATGGGGGATGGACAGAAGAGTATGGTTTGGGTGCAGATTATCCTGCCTATCGGATCAGTTGGACGGAAGCACAGCTTTTTATCAAGAAAATCAGTGAATTAACTGGAAAAACGTTCCGTCTTCCTACAGAAGCGGAGTGGGAGTATGCCGCCCGTGGAGGCTATCGCGGACTGGGATATGTGTACAGCGGCAGCAATGATATTGATGAAGTGGCATGGTATAGTGGCAACAGCATGGACATGACTCATCCAGTGAAACTGAAAAAGGCGAATGAATTGGGATTGTATGACATGAGTGGAAATGTGTGGGAGTGGTGTCAGGATTGGTATGGCTTGTATAAGAATGAGTATCAGTCCAATCCGACCGGTCCTGCTCAGGGGAAACATCGTGTGGACCGTGGCGGCGGCTGGAACCGCAATGCGGAATATAACAGGGTTTCCACCCGCTGTTATGACACAGAAGGATTGCACAATCGCAATCTAGGCTTCCGTATCATGCTCGTTCCCTAAAGAGACCGTGTCGGAAAAACTCTGCAGTCTGTGTCGGAATCAAAAAATCATGTAAATTTGCACCCGAAATTATATCAAATAGAATTATGGCTTTAGAATTATCAGAACAGGAAGTTATCCGTAGAAAAAAATTAGAGGATTTCACCCATCTCGGCATCAATGCCTATCCTGCACCACTGTATGAAGTGAATGCTACCTCCAAGGAAATCCTTGAAAAATATCCCACCGATAATACCCTTTTTCAAGAAGTTAGTTTGGCTGGGAGAATTATGAGTCAGCGCATTATGGGTGCTGTCTCTTTTTATGAGCTGCAAGATGCCGTTGGGAAAATCCAGATTTATGTCAAACGCGACGAGATCTGCCCCGGAGAGGACAAAACCATGTACAATTCCGTGTTCAAAAAGTTGGACATCGGTGATATCATTGGAGTGAAGGGTTTTGTGTTCACCACACAGACGGGGGCCATCAGCATCCATGTGAAGGAGTTTACCCTGTTGAGCAAGTCCATCCGCCCGCTTCCCATTGTGAAGGAAAAAGACGGGACCACTTACGACGCATTCTCCGATCCCGAACAGCGCTATCGCCAGCGTTATCTTGACCTGATCGTCAACCCCCAGGTGAAGGACACTTTCATCAAGCGCACCCAACTGGTGAATACCATGCGCAACTTCTTGAATGAGAAGGGCTATCTGGAAGTGGAAACCCCGATTCTGCAGCCCTTGTACGGAGGCGCCGCCGCCCGCCCCTTCAAAACCCACCACAACAAACTGGATATGACGCTTTACCTCCGTATTGCCAATGAGCTTTACCTCAAGCGTCTGATTGTCGGAGGTTTTGATGGTGTTTATGAATTTTCCAAAGACTTCCGCAATGAGGGTATGGACCGCTTCCATAACCCCGAGTTCACCCAGATGGAGCTCTATGTGGCTTATAAGGATTATGAATGGATGATGAATCTGGTGGAGGAGATGGTGGAGGCGGTCGCACTCGCCCTGCATGGCACTACGCAAGTGCAAGTGGGTGAGAATCTTATTGATTTCAAACGGCCGTGGAAACGCTACACCATGTTTGAGGCTATTGAGCATTTTACAGGAACAGATGTGTCTGGCATGAGCGAGGAGGAATTGGCCGCCTTCGCCAAGAAATGTGGCGTTCAGGTGGACAACACCATGGGTAAGGGCAAGCTGGTGGATGAGATTTTCGGGGAGACCTGCGAATCCAAACTCATCCAGCCGACTTTCATCTATGATTATCCCGTGGAAATGTCACCGCTGACCAAGATGCACCGCAGCAAACCCGGTATGACCGAACGTTTTGAGGCAATGTGCAACGGCAAGGAGTTGTGCAACGCTTATTCCGAGTTGAACGACCCCATTGACCAACGGCAGCGCTTCGAGGCCCAGTTGGAGCTCGGCAAACGTGGCGACACAGAATCAATGGTGCTGGATGAGGACTTCCTCCGTGCACTGGAGTTTGGTATGCCGCCCACCGCAGGCCTGGGCATCGGCATCGACCGCTTGGCTATGATTATGACCAATTCCGCTTCCATTCAGGATGTGCTTCTGTTCCCGCAGATGCGCCCCGAAAAGAAAGATGTTCCACAAGAAGAAAAGTAAAACAATATGTTTCAATTCGTTCGCGAATTTTTAGTACAACTTTTTGTCAAAATGCATTTCCCGGAAAACGCCGGGAAATTTTTTGCCGCTTTGATTATACTTGCTGGCTTCATTGTAGTTGCACTTGTTCTCTATCAGCTGATATACCTCTTATTTCGAATTATTGTTAAGTGGCGGCTTCGCAAAAAAGAGAATGCTTGGCTCCGTGCCATGCTGGAACAGCGATTCTTCGGACGCTTTGCACTGATGCTCCCCTCCTTTTTCATTTTTCGACTCATTCCCTCCTTCTTTGTCTTTAAATCCGCCAGTTTCTTCTTCTTTCTGGCTTTAGCCGGAATTTATCAGATTGTCGCCATCTGCCTGATGCTTTGTGCATTTGTGGATTCCTTCATGCAGGTGATGTCCGGCCGTGACTCATTGAAGGGGAAACCCGTGAAGAGTTATTCACAGATTTTCAAAATTATCTTCTGGACCATAGGTACAATATTGATAATCTGTATTATAGTAAACAAATCCCCCGGAGGACTGCTGGCTGGTATTGGTGCTTTTTCCGCCGTGCTCTTGTTGGTGTTCCAAGATACAATCACAGGTTTTGTGCAAAGTGTTCAGCTTTCATCCAATCATCTCGTGAAAGTGGGGGATTGGATCTCCTGTGAAGAGGCTTACGGCATAGTGGAGGAGGTGCATCTGGTGGGTGTGAAAGTCAGGAATTTTGATAATACCCTCATCTCTGTTCCAGTGGGACGCTTGGTGAAAGGCACTTTCCAGAATTGGCGGGATGTTTTAAGCAAAAATATGCGCCGTGTTTACCGCGCCATCCCAATCGATGTGAATACCATCCAACCTTGTACGGCTGAAATGCTACAGGAATTCTCCCATATCCACTTGGTGAAGGATTATGTGGCAGCGCAACAGAAAAAATTGGATGCCCAGCAGCCGGATGCACAATGGTTGAACCAAAATGTTGTCACTAACTTGGATGTGTTCCGCATATATGTGGAGAATTACCTGCGGAATCATCCCGGAACTCATCCTGACGGACTGTTGATGGTTCGCCAACTTGATCCGGAAGAGAATGGACTTCCACTCCAAATCTATTGTTTCACTAAAACTATCGTCTGGAAAGAATATGAGGATTTGCAGTCGGAGTACCTTAACCATGTGGTGGCCGCAATGCCAGCCTTCCATCTCCGCGCTTTCCAGAGGTCTTCAGATCATCCATCCATTTCTGGAAAGGAATTTTAAAGTAAGAGCATGAAAAAGAATCCGAAAGAAACCGATTATTTCCTCGACATGGAGGAAGAGTTCGCTCAGGAGCGAAATGCGCGCTATGTGCTGATTCCTGTGCCCTACGACGGTACCAGCACTTTTGTAAAAGGTGCAGATCAGGGGCCCCGCGCTATCATTGAGGCTTCCGACAGTTTGGAACTGTATGATGTGATGTATGATACTGAAGCTTACACCGCTGGCATTTGTACCGACCGTCCGCTGTTGGATCTCTCTTCCCCCGAGGCGATGGTGGAATCGGTGTATCAGCGAGTGAAATATTTTCAGGAGTTGCACAAAATGGTGGGACTTTTGGGTGGGGAACATTCCGTTTCTGTCGGAGCCATCCGCGCTATGAAGGAAAAGTATCCAAATCTTTCTGTATTACAGATAGATGCACATGCTGATCTGCGCGATGAGTATCACGGTTCCCCCTATAATCATGCATGTGTGATGCGGCGGGCGCAAACTATGGGTGCCCATGTGGTGCAGGTGGGCGTGCGCAGTGTGGAAGCTGCTGAAAAACAGCATGTCGTAAGAGAAAACATGTTCTATGCCCACGAGATTGTGGAAAAAGATGATGCCTGGATGTGGCAGGCCTGCGACCGGCTGACGGATGAGGTGTATCTGACGGTCGATTTGGATGGTCTTGATCCATCGGTGCTGCCGGCTACGGGAACCCCGCTGCCCGGAGGATTGGGTTGGTATCAGCTGCTCCGCTTCCTGGAATTGGTAGTGCGCACCAAAAAAGTGGTTGGCTTTGATGTGGTGGAACTCTGCCCGAGCCCCGATAGCGTGGTTTCAGATGTGCTCGCCGCCACTTTGGTCTATCGCATCATTACCCTCTTGGAGGTTTTCAAATAGCTTTTTATGATTGAAAAATTTTATGATCATGCAAAATAAACTCATTGTGGTTTCCGCACCGTCCGGAGCCGGAAAAACATCTATTGTCAGACATCTGCTGCAGGAAAATCCACTCCTCTCTTTTTCTGTATCAGCCACCACTCGCGCCAAACGCGAGACGGAGATTGACGGCAAAGATTACTATTTCATCTCTGTGCCTGAATTCCAAAAACGTATTGAAGAGGGCCGTTTCTTGGAGTGGCAGGAGGTGTACAAGGGTCAGTATTATGGCTCCTTGAAATCCGAGGTGGACCGCTTGGGCGCAGAGGGCAAAGTGGTGATTTTTGACGTGGATGTGCTGGGAGGCATCAATATAAAAAAGTTTTATGGGGAAAGGGCGTTGTCCATTTTCATCCAGCCCCCGACCATTGAGGATCTGAAGAAACGTCTGGCGGGCCGTGGCACCGAGACTCCCGAGTCCCTTCAAAAAAGAGTGGACAAGGCCGAATATGAGTTGACTTTCGCCAATCAGTTTGACAGAATTGTTGTAAACGATGTCCTCTCTGTCGCACAACAGGAAGCCAGTCAGTTGATTCGTGATTTCTTATGTCAAAAATAGGTCTTTTTTTCGGCTCCTTCAATCCGATTCATATCGGTCACCTCATCATGGCGGAGTATTTTGTGGAAAACACCGACCTGAATGAGGTGTGGTTTGTGGTCTCTCCAAACAATCCGTTGAAGAAAAAAGCCACCCTTCTCAATGAGCACCAGCGGTTATATATGGTGAATCTTGCCGTGGAGGACGATTCCCGCATGCGCTCTTGTGATATTGAGTTCAAAATGGACCGCCCCTCCTATACCTGCCATACGCTTGTGCGTCTGCGCGAAAAATATCCGGACAAGGATTTCGCCCTCATCATGGGTGAGGATAATCTCCAAAGTATCGAGAAGTGGAAAAACTACGAGTATATCCTGGAGAATTTTCCGATATATGTCTATCCGCGGCCGGGAAGCGATGCCGGTGAAAGAAAAACTTCCCCCGGCGTGACTTTCGTCCCCGCGCCGCAAATTGGCATTTCCGCCACCATGATTCGAGAAAGCATCACCCAAGGTAAAAAAGTGACCTATTTCCTCCATCCCAAGGTAGAGAAGTATGTGGAAGAGATGAATTTGTATAAATGATGTTATTGTAAGCTATTATGAAACAATATATTGACCTTTTGAATGAAATCATGGAGCACGGCGCGTACAAAGCCGACCGCACCGGCACCGGCACCTATAGTATTTTTGGCTATCAGATGCGTTTTGACTTGAAAGAGGGTTTCCCGCTTCTCACCACCAAAAAACTGCACTTGCGCTCCATCATTTATGAACTGCTGTGGTTCTTGCGCGGGGAGACCAATATTGCTTACCTCAAAGACCACAAGGTGACCATTTGGGATGAATGGGCAGATGAAAATGGCGATTTGGGACCAGTCTATGGAAAACAATGGCGCCGCTGGACCGCGGCAGACGGGCATGTCGTGGATCAGATTTCACAGCTGATTGACGAGTTGAAAAAGAATCCCAGTTCCCGCCGCTTGATTGTGAATGCCTGGAATGTGGGGGAGATCGATCAGATGGCCCTGCCTCCCTGCCATGCTCTGTTCCAGTTTTATGCCAATAATGGCGAGCTGTCCTGCCAGTTGTACCAGCGTAGCGCAGACGTGTTTCTCGGTGTCCCTTTCAATATTGCATCCTATGCCCTACTGCTGATGATGGTCGCTCAGGTGACAGGCTTTACGCCTCGCTATTTTATTCATACATTGGGTGATGCTCATTTGTACTCCAATCATTTGGAACAGGCAAAACTTCAGGTGAGCCGTGAACCACGGCCGCTACCGACCATGAAAATCAATCCCGAAGTAAAATCTATTTTTGATTTCCAATACGAGGATTTCACTTTGGAAAACTATGAGCCATGGCCGCATATCAAGGCGGAGGTGGCCGTGTGATGATGAAAATGGGGACTCACTTTTGAATAAGGGTAGCCGCCGCCATGACGACAACACCTTCGCCCCGTCCTACAAATCCCATCTTTTCGTTGGTCTTTGCTTTGACGGAAACTCTGTCCGGCGAGACGTGCATAATTTCTGCCAAAGTACTTTGCATTAATGACTTGTATGCGGAAAGCTTGGGCTTTTCCAACACGATGGTGAGGTCCACATGGTTGACGTGCCATTGCTTCTGCTCCAGCAGTTCCACGGTTTTGCCAAGCAGGATGGTGCTGTCCATGTTTTTGTATTGAGGGTCGGTGTCGGGAAAGTGGGTGCCGATGTCTTGCAGGGATGCAGCTCCCAAGAGGGCGTCACAAAGGGCGTGGATGACGGCATCTCCGTCGGAATGGGCTACACATCCCCGATCGGACGGTATATTCACTCCACCTAAAACCAACGGAAGTCCCTCCGCCAAGCGGTGGGAATCATAGCCAAGTCCGAAACGAAAGTCCATTTTTTTGTTTTTTAGAAGAAAAGGGATACGACAAAGTGTCTGTATCCCTTTTCCTTGTATGATTATTACATGGGTTAGTTCATCTGTTCTCTGCCTTGTGTTCTGATTTTCTCTTTGTTGAAGGAGGCAAAATCAAAGAATAGAGTGAAGCGGAGGGTGTTTTCCAGCGGATGGTGCTGGTCCACTGTGAAAAGGTAGGAGATGTCCAGTCCGAAGATGCTGTAGTGGATTCCGGCACCCAAGGTGATGAACTGGCGGTTGCCTTTGGTGGGATGCTCAAAGAAATATCCGGCACGCACAAAAAGGAGGTTGCGGTAGTTATACTCCATGCCCACAGACCAGTTCACTTCATGGAATTCTTCCAGTGCGCCGCCGGGAGCATCCGCGAAGGATTGGAAAATACCCTGAGCTACTGATACATCCGGATTCTTTCCGTAGGCAATGATGGGTTTCCCTGCGGCATCGTATTCTATTCTTCCAGTGGAATCATTGACTGCATATTGGGGCGGGGTGGGAACCAAAAGCTTGTTGACTTCCACACCAAGCATCAAGCTGTGATGGGCATTGAATGCCAATTCATAGCTGACGCCGAGTTTCAAGTTTGTGGGGAGAAAGTCGCGGCGAAGGGTACCGGAGGAGTAGGACATCTTGTTTCCGATATTGGAGATGTTCAATCCCGCACGCAAGGTGCTGTTCATGTTGTTGTTTTTTTTGAAACCGAAATCCTGTTCGTAAAACAGGGAGATGTCGGCGGCACCAGCCAGACCCGCATTGGTCTCCACACCTTCCACATACTGTCCGGCAGTGAGGTTGGAGTAAATGAAACGGGGGGTCAGTGCAATGGAGAGTTCGTCGATGAGTTTACGGCTGTAGGTGAGGTCAATGGCAAATTCGTTGGGCTTCTGGGTTCCCATAGAGTTGCCTTCATTGTCCGTGAATTGAATGTCTCCCAAAGAGAAGTAACGGAGAGAGAAGGCCAAGGCATCGTTATCCGTCACTTTGTAATAGGTGGACAAATAGAGCAGGTTGATGTCGTTCACCAGTTTGCGCAGCCACGGACTGTAGGAGACAGAAATCCCGAAAATGTTCTTGTTGAATACATATTTGGCGGGATTGTGGTGCTGGGAATTGACATCGGCAGAAGTGGCCACCCCCATGTCACCCATAGCTGCGGCACGTGAATCAGGTGCCACTTGCAAAAAGGGTACCGCTGTGGTGATGGTATTCAATTCCTGTCCTAAATAATTGTGGCTGGGGTCAACAGCTTGCGCGTGCAGTGAGGTGAGTCCAAGTAGTGAAATGCAGAAAAGGGTAAAACAGATTTTTTTCATTGCAAAATAATGTTTTATAAAAAATGCCTCCCTTAAACGTAAAAAGAACAAATATATTTTATAGGTGTCTTTTTAATTTTACAGGATGACTAATTTTTCAATTTTTTCAGCCTGTTGTCCTTGGCTATCGCGCACCCGTATCCGGTACAGGTAGGTGCCCTTGCCGATGATGTCACCGAAATCATCGCGGCCGTCCCAGTAAATGGGTTCGCTACGGAAGCCCTGGGTGCATTGTGAGGCCTCCAGAGTGCGCACCACTTTTCCTGAAATGGTGTAGATGGTGATGAGAATGTCAAGCATTTCACCTGGACGGTTGTGTTCAAAGTAAAAAGCTGTGCGCGTGGTGAAAGGGTTGGGATAGTTCAGCACATGGTCTAATGTCAGTCCTTCGTCACTCACAACGACGAATTCCAGTTCTCCTTCCGAGACATTGTTCAAGATGTCCCAGGCACGAACTTTCAGTTTGTGGCTTCCTAAAGAGAGATTGTCCATGGGATAGCGCACCGCACCACAGTTGAAACTGTCGCGTTCGGCTTCATAATAGTTGTTCAGGATGATTTGTTCCCCGTCGTCCAAGATGGCCACCAGATCGTGGCCGATGCCGTTGCCCGTGGTATTGATGCCATATTCATCTTTCAATTTCACCAGCAGGGTGGAAGAGGGGGTGACAGTGCCGCCGTTTACGAAGTTTTCATCGTTCATGTATAACTGGATTTCAGGGCCGTGGGTGTCGGTGATGTCCGCACCGCTCCTCCCACCAATGATCACATCGGTGAAAGACCCCGAAGCATCCGTCTGCGTGCTGTTGGCATAATAGCTGATCTTCCCGTTTCCATAGTTATAATTGATGTCTTTAGGAAGAATGAAGGAAAAGTTGAAACGTGAACCCGTAACAGTCACATTTCCTTTGAAAAGGATGTTTTTCTGTACATCAAATTCAAAAAGAGGACTTTCCGGGTCGTTCTGCAAAGTGGTGTTTGTGGTTTTCTTGTCGTAGATGGATGGATACAGTACCCCGGAAAAATTGTTGGGAATGTGGCCGTGTACATCTTCGATATGGCCGGATATCCTCACGAGGGAAAGGGCTTTCAAGGTGTCGGAGAACTCTTCTGTGGCGATGCCGTTGATGGAGTCCGTGACGACCCGCAATCGGGGCAGGGCCAGACGCATGGCAGGATCCCCCAAAACGTAAATCATGTTGATCTGGCTGTAGGCTCCCCCGATGGCGTTTTTGGCCCTCCGGTTGATTTCACCAAGCGTCAAGGTGCGGTTTTCGCTGTCGGTTTGGAACAGGTTGGCATAAAAGTTGGTGATGTACCGGTGGTTGTTGTAGGTGAAGGCGGTGCGTGAGGTGGTGATCATGCCGGAAGCCCCGCCGTTCTCATTCAGGAAGACCAACTCCGCGGGAGATACTGCCGCCCGGTCGTACCATCCGAATTCACATGTCATGGTGGTCATCCACGGCTGGTTGTAGCGGTTGCTCCAGGAGGTGATGTCCGTCAACTCAATGATGCGCTCGTGCGCCCAACCGGTTTTTCCTCCATGCCCGACATAGTTGAACAATAGACAGCCCTTGTTCATCCGGTTGTTGATGGCCGTGGTCACTTCCGGGTATCTTGCCGAGGAAGAATAGGTGACCTGTTGGAAAGCATCTAGATAAATTTTTTCAATGTTCAAATTGGGGTAATTGTCAGCAGTGTATTTGGCAATGGAGTCAGCCGTGGTGATGTGGTCCCGCTGTTCATCATCCGCCACGAAAGTGGCCATGTTTTTCCAGTCCCCATAATTGCAATAAGGAGTATTGGCCCCAAGAATGGCGGAGGTTTCGTAATGGATGGTTTTGTCCACGGCGATTTTTGCTTGCGCCGCCGTGCTAACAGGGAATCGTCCGATGGCGATGTCAATAGTGCCCACGCACTGACTCCCCTCAGAGGGATCCAGCAATCCGAAATATTCATCGCAGGCACGGAAATAGTCCTCGATGATGGGACTTGCACTTTGGTAGTTGGGTACGTACAGAGGACAGCTGTTTTGGATGCCACGGTAGTCGTAAGAGGGCCTTCCGAAAAGCAACAGGTAGGCCGGCTGTGTGCCATTGGTCTGGTCGTAAATCATCTTCATGTAGTCGCGGATGGCAGTTATGTCCGGGGTTCCGGACGAGAATTCATTGTAAATCTGCTGCGGGGTGACCACTTTGACCGACAAGCCATCGTTCTCTCTGCGGAACGCCGCTAGCCGTTCTGCCTGTGTTTCAAAATCAGGGTGTGTAACAATGACAAAATCCACCCGGCTGCTTCCGTGCAAATCCTGGTTGACAACGCTTCCTTCAGTGGTGATGGAATATGCCCCATTATCGTTGAAAACCACAAATTTACGAAGTGAATCCGTGGGAGCGTTAAAGGTGAAGAGATTGCCGTTGAAAGTGCCTGTCATCTGTTTGGTTTGGTGAATGCGGGTGACATCCCACACTTTCATGTTGGACGACATGTCAGCGATGGAGAATTGGGTGACTTGCTGGCTGCCGATGCCCTCCAAAAAGCAGAAAGGAACTTGTGCTCCGGCACGGAGACGAGCATCTGCCTGCCATTCAATATAGTCCAAATATCCTATAGAGGAGCTGAGGGGTTTGGAGTAGGTCAGTGTGACAGGGGTGCTTCCTCCAGAGGTAGAGATGTTGAACGTTTTGGATGCTGTGGCTGCCAATTCACCTCCTGAAACTGCCGCTATTCCGAGGCTGCCGGCGGCCATGCCTCCAAGCGAAACGGAAAAATTTGAGTAGCGTGCCGAAGCTGCTGCCGCCCGCAGCGTCATCCGGAGAGGGGATACGAGTGTGGATGGGAGATCAAGGGTGTAAGTGTACGATGTGGTGGAATTGTAGGCGTCGCCAAACCATTCACGACCGCCTTCTCCAAAATTGACTTTGTCTTCCTCAAAAAATCCGTAGGCTGTATAGGTGTCCGTGGTAATGGTGGGGGTGAGGTTCCGGTTGTCCTCTGAAGGAATCCGCAACTTTTCCCCAATTCCATTGTCAGTATTAATAAAGTAGTATGCCCGAGTGCCATACAAGTGGAAAGAATGGTTGAATTGATTTTCTAATGAATTATAGCTCCAACTGTGTGGACCGATGGCATAAAAGAGAAAATAGTCATCCTGGTCAAAAATGCCGTCTCCCCCATCGTGCATTTCAATGGGGATTTCCTGAAGGTCATCATAACGGAAATCTGAATTGCTTTCGGAAAGCATTCCTCCACCGTTGCCGAAAATGCTGATCCGGTTGGAAGAGAGTCCCGACAACGATATGCCCATAGCTGCCAGATTCGCGCCGGTGACTTTGTGAACCCCGGTCCGTACGGTGGAGACTTTATACCATCGCCCACTGCTTAGTATGGAATGTGTGGCATAAGTTCTGACTGTTTCAGATCCTTTTGTTCTTCCAATACCATTAATACTTAGATTGATGCTGACCAATTTTTCATATCCGTTGGCCGTTTTTCGGATGGGAATGAACGACAAGGCCATAAGGGGCTTTTTTTTCTCCCAAATGGTTTTCACAGAAATCTGGAGATCAGAGGATGCAAAGTCTGTCGGAATACATGCAATCTCCTCCGGACTCAAGCGAACATACGTCGCTTCTGTAACGGAAATCTCGTATTTTTCATAAGAAACGGGGATTTCATAGCGTTCAAAATATCGTGGAAGCGTTCCCTTTTGCTCATCTGGTGTGGCTCCTTCAAAATACAGCACTTTTCGCGTTTCCCCCTCTTTGGGGGTGAGAAAAACAGGTTCTTCCCATGCAAGGGATATATTTTTTTGAAAAATTTGTGCCTGATTATCAATGGTTTTAAGAATAATAACAAAAAAAATCATTATTCTAACCCAAGAAAAACTCCTCATATTCCGTTTGAAAATTATGAATATTTCGCCGAAATAAACGTCAGCGTAAACATAAAATTGCAGAAATTTGAAAATGTTGATAACTTTTTAGAGGGATAATCGTAGAATGTTGACTAAAAAATAGTATTTTTGCGAGTTTTAAGATAATAAGGAAAAAATATACCAATATGAAAAAGATCATTTGCGTTATCGGACTTCTGCTGGGGCTTTGCAGCATGAAGGTTTCGGCACAAGATCCACATTTTTCCCAGTTTTTTGCCAATCCGATATATTTGAACCCGGCATTTGCTGGAGCTAACGTGTGTCCGCGTATTACGGCGCATTTCCGTGACCAATGGCCCAACATTCATGGCACGTATGTCACCTATTCTGCTTCGTATGACCAGCATTTCGACAAACTGGCAGGTGGTATCGGCGTACTTTTTATGGGCGACCATCAGGGCAACGGCGTAATCAATACCTATGCCGCCAGTTTCATTTATTCATATAAACTGAAAATTTCCAAGAAGTTCAACATGCGTTTCGCTTTGCAGGCAACTTTCCAAGAGAAAACCCTGAACTGGAACAAACTCACCTTCGGGGATATGATTGACCCCAAGTACGGTTTTGTATATGAAACCAATGAGGTGGCCCCCGACAAACAGAGCAAGGCTATCGCAGACTTCTCCGCGGGCTTCATCGGCTATACCAAGAACTTCTATTTCGGTCTGGCCGTCAACCACGTCACCCGACCGTATGAGGGTTTCATCTCAGTGACCCGTCTTCCTGTGAAATGGACTGCCCATGTCGGTGGTTATTTTGACCTCAAGCGCAGAAGCCGCAAGAGCCGTTCTTTTGGTGACATCTCCATCAGCCCGAACATCATTTACCAGCATCAGATGGACTTCCATCAGCTGAATTATGGGTTCTATTTGAACTACTATCCGTTTGTGGCAGGTTTGTGGTATCGTCAGAGCTTCCGTAATCCGGATGCTGTGGTCTTCATGTTCGGCCTGCAGCACGAACGCATCCGCGTGGCCTATTCCTACGACCTTACCGTCTCCAAACTCGCTAACCTCTCCGGCGGCTCTCATGAGGTTTCACTGCAACTCCTGCTGCCCTGCCCCGAAAGGAGAATCGTTAAGAAGGATTTGAATTGTCCTACATTCTAAAATATTATTTGAAAATAATCGTTTACACAATTGATAAAATCGTAAAAGATGAAGAAGATGACAAGAATTTCCGGTGTGCTGCTCGTTGCAGCTATGGCATTGGTGCTCAGCTCCTGCAAAAAGGAATATTCGAACACCACGGGATGGGAATACAATAACGCTGAAAACGGCGGTTTTGAGGTCTATCCTTTTGTCGAGCAACCTACGGGCCCCGGTTTGGTGCTGATAGAAGGTGGTAACTTCACAATGGGTCGTGTGGAAGAGGATGTGATGTATGAATGGGGAAATAACCCACGCAGTGTCACGGTGTCTTCCTTCTATATGGACGAAATGGAAATCAGCAACTTGGATTATCGTGAATATCTCTATTGGCTGGAAAGAGTTTTCCTCCCCGCCGATTTGAAATCCGTTGTGGACGAGGCTCAGCCTGACCAGAATGTATGGCGTGAGAAACTGGCCTATGCCGAAAAAGAGGTGGAGTACTATTTCCGCTATCCCGCCTATAACCACTATCCCGTCGTGGGTGTCAGCTGGCTCCAAGCTGTCAATTATGCCGCCTGGCGTACCGACCGTGTGAATGAACAGATCCTTGTGGATATGGGCTTCATTGATTGGAACCCCGACCCGTCACCGGAACTCTATTTCAATACCGATGCCTATTTGGTATATGATTCATACGAGATGGAGACCGACAACCGTCTCCAGAATATCTCCACGGGTGACTATCGTAACGTGAAGATGGAGGATGGTATCCTTCTGCCGAAATACCGCCTGCCTACCGAGGCAGAATGGGAGTATGCTGCTTACGCTTTGATCGGCAATACCCTCAACGAACGTGTGCTGGAAAGAAAACTTTATCCTTGGAACGGACACTATACCCGTACGGACGACAAACATTATATGGGTGATTTTGTCGCCAACACTCGCCGCGGACGCGGTGACCTCATGGGTGTTGCCGGCAACTTGAACGACGCAGCCGATGGCCCGGCTCCGGTCAACTCCTACTGGCCTAATGACTTCGGCCTCTACAATATGGGTGGTAATGTTGCCGAATGGGTGATGGATGTTTACAGACAAACTTCTCATGATGAGGTGTATGAATACAACCCCTTCCGTGGTAACTATTATGAAACCATGAAACTGTTGGAGGATGGTACGGTGGAAGACCGCGACAGTATTGGCCGTATCCCGATGGTTCCCGTCTCCGATTTTAAAAATGACAGAAGAAGAAATTACCGTCAAGCCGACAATATTAACTTCCTGGATGGAGATTGGGCTTCCCAGATTGAACCTGACAACTGGAAAGAAAATTCCAGCGACGCCACTCCGACTATGTATCCGAAAGATACTAACGCTCCCTTCGGTTACTCTCTCGTAGGAGACCACGCCCGTGTGTATAAAGGAGGTTCGTGGATTGACCCGCAGTATTATGCCGCTCCAGGACAAAGAAGATACCTGGAAGAGGATGAGTCCACCAAATATATCGGTTTCAGATGCGCCATGGCACGCCTTGGTACACCCTCTGGCGGTGGCGTGACCCGCTAATGAAAACACTTTTTGTGAATACTTGTAGAGACGTCATCCGTGACGTCTCTACGTTTTTTATAAATAAAAAGATATGATTGTAGTGACAGGAGCTGCCGGTTTCATCGGAAGCTGTATGGCAGGAAAATTGAACAGGGAAGGGATCACCGATTTGATTTTGGTGGACGATTTTTCCAAAGAGAATAAAAGGAGAAATTGGGAAAACAAGGAATATTCCGATAAAATTAATCGTCGCGATTTCTTCGCGTGGGCTGAACAAAATGTGCAGCATGTGGACGCCATTATTCATCTGGGCGCCCGCACTGATACCACGGAAACAGACGAATCTGTTTTTGAAGAACTGAATATTGACTATACCGAGCATCTATGGAGTTATGCCGCCCAGTATGGGAAGACTTTGCTGTATGCCTCCTCCGCCGCTACATACGGCGCCGGTGAACTCGGTTATGTGGATGATGAGAATCTCATCCCCCAGTTGAAGCCGCTCAACGCCTATGGTAGATCCAAAAATGTGGTGGATCAATGGATTCTCAAGCAAACCAAGTGTCCACCGCACTGGGCTGGATTTAAGTTCTTCAATGTATTTGGCCCTAATGAATACCATAAGGGAAGAATGGCTTCTGTGATTTTTCACGCTTCTCACCAGATACAGTCCACAGGAAAGGTGAAACTTTTCCGTTCCCATCGCCCTGATTGCGCCGACGGTCAGCAGCGCCGCGATTTCATATATGTGAAGGACGTGGTGAACACACTGCACTGGTTCTGTCAACAGCACCACCCCAATGGTATCTTCAATCTCGGCACGGGACATGCCCGCTCATTCTACGATCTCGCCGTTGCCACCTTCCGTGCCATGGGTGTCCAGCCCTCTATTGAATATATCGACATCCCTGAAGATATTAGAAATAAATACCAATATTTTACGGAAGCAGATATGCTTAAACTGCATTCCAGCGGTTGCACAATGAGCTTTCACTCGCTGGAAGATGGTGTAACTGATTATGTGTCAAATTATTTGATAAAAGAAAAGATTTTTTGAAAAAAACGTCTTTTTTTTGAAAAAAACAGGGTTGTTTTAGAGAAATATTTATACTTTTGTAAATCAGTTGTGGAACACGCTCCTGATATGGATTTGTGTTGTCCCGAATGTTGTTTTTCTAAAGGACCAAAATTTGTCAGATGCATAAATACACCGAAAAAGACATCAAGAAAATGCTGAAGAAAATCTTCGGTTTTGATCAGTTCAAAGGAAATCAGCTGGAGATCATCAAGGCATTGCTGGGCGGCAAGGATTGTTTCGTCATCATGCCCACAGGCGGTGGAAAATCCATGTGTTATCAGTTGCCGGCCCTTATGAGCGAAGGTACCGCCATTATCATCTCACCCTTGATTGCATTGATGAAAAACCAGGTGGACGCCATTCGTAACTACAGCACAGAATCAGGGGTGGCTCACTTCCTGAACTCCTCTTTGACCAAAGCGGAGATCAATACTGTAAGGGAAGACATCCTTGCCGGGAAGACCAAACTGCTGTATGTGGCTCCTGAGTCTTTGACAAAAGAGGAGAATGTGGATTTCTTCAAAGCCATCAACATCTCATTTTATGCCATTGATGAGGCACATTGTATTTCAGAGTGGGGACACGATTTCCGTCCGGAGTACCGCCGCATCAGGGCAATTATTGATGCTATCGGAGCCAAGGTTCCTGTCATTGCGCTGACGGCCACCGCAACACCCAAGGTGCAGAACGACATCCAGAAAAACCTCGCCATGGACAAGGCGGAGGTGTTCATTTCCTCGTTCAACCGCCCGAACCTATATTACGAGATTCGTGAGAAAACCAAGGATATTGACAAGGAGATCGTAAAGTTCATCAAAGACAATCCTGGGAAATCCGGTATTATTTATTGTTTGAGCAGAAAGAAAGTGGAAGAGTTCGCCAGTTTTCTTCAGGTGAACAAAATCCGTGCCCTTCCTTATCATGCGGGTTTGGATTCCAAAACCCGTGTGGAGAACCAGGATGCTTTTCTGATGGAAAAAGCCGAAGTGATTGTGGCCACCATCGCTTTTGGGATGGGGATTGACAAACCCGATGTTCGTTTTGTCATTCATTACGACATGCCTAAAAGCTTGGAAGGATATTATCAGGAGACGGGTCGCGCTGGCCGTGACGACGGAGAGGGCAAGTGTATTGCTTTTTATGACTATAAAGATTTGTACAAATTGGAGAAGTTCTCCACGAAAAAGTCAGTGGCGGAACAGGAAATTGTCAAACAGTTGCTGGCGGAGACCTCTGCATACGCCGAATCTTCCAGTTGCCGCCGGAAACATCTTCTGCATTATTTCGGAGAAAACTATACTGAGGAAAACTGTCATAATTGCGACAACTGCTGCCATCCGAAGCCCAAGATGAACGCTTCCGACCAGATCCAGCTGGTCATCGAGGTGATTCAGACTGTGAAACAGCAGTTCAAGGAGGATCATATTGTGGATATCATTGTCGGGAATAAAACCACCAGTATCACCAAATTCAAACACCAGGAGCTGAAACAGTTCGGGGAAGGAATGGATTATGATGCCAAGTTCTGGTCCAATGTGGTCCGTGTGGCCATCTTTGACAAACTCATTGTCAAGGATGTGGAAAATTATGGTTTGTTGAAAATCACAGAGAAGGGCGAAAAGTACATGACGCATCCATATAGTATCATGATTGCCAAGCCGGCAGGGGAGGATGATGCGGATGAGATGGATGATGAGATGGTTATTAACAAAGGGGAGGCCATTGACAGCGCGCTGTTCTCCCTGTTGAAGGATTTGCGGAAAACCATTGCCCAAAAGGAAAATATCCCGCCGTTTGTCATTTTCCAGGATCCTTCATTGGAGGATATGTGTACCCAATATCCCACCACCATTGAGGAGATGACTCAAATCAGCGGAGTGGGTGCGGGTAAGGCCAACAAGTATGGAAAACCTTTTGTGGAACTCATCAAGAAATACGTGGAGGAAAACGAGATCGTTCGTCCTCAGGATTTTGTGGTGAAATCCGTTGTAGATAAATCAGGACGCAAACTGTTCATTATCCAGAACATTGACCGTAAACTGGATTTTGAAGACATTTGTATCGCAAAGGGTTTGGAGATGGATGAGCTATTGTCTGATATTGAGAATATTGTCGCTTCAGGAACGAAGCTGAATATTGATTATTATATTGAGGAAAAGATTGAACCCTATCATCAGGAAGAGATACTGGACTATTTTGCCAGTGCAGAATCGGATTCTGTGGATGATGCTCTTGAAGCCCTTGGAGAGGATGAATATTCTTTGGATGAAATCAGAATTATGAGAATAAAATTCATGTCCGATTTGGGCAATTGAAATAGGATAAAAAAACTTCAAAAAACTCATTTTTTGGTCCAATTGGAGGGTTGAAAAATGAGTTTTTTTTCTTATCTTTGCCATGTTATTGTAAAAACTTATAGTACTTATTATGAGCGAGTTAGAAGATAAGAAAATACAAAACGAAGAATACAATGCGGATAATATCCAGGTGCTGGAAGGATTGGAGGCTGTCCGCAAGCGTCCGGCCATGTATATTGGAGATGTGGGGGAGCGCGGATTGCATCATTTGGTGTATGAAGTGGTGGACAATTCCATTGATGAGGCTCTTGCCGGTCACTGCAATCATATTGAGGTCAGCATTTTGGAGGACAATTCCATTTCCGTGCTTGACAACGGGCGAGGAATTCCGACCGACATGCACGAAAAGGAGCACCGTTCTGCGTTGGAGGTGGTGCTGACTGTGCTTCATGCGGGTGGCAAGTTCAACAAGGATTCTTATAAGGTTTCTGGCGGTCTGCATGGTGTCGGTGTTTCTTGTGTGAACGCTCTTTCCAAGCACCTCAAGGCGGATGTTTACCGTAATGGCATCCATTTTCAGCAAGAATTTGCCTATGGCAAACCGCTGTACTCTGTAAAAGAGGTGGAAAAAACCGATTATCGGGGCACCTGCATCACTTTCACTCCGGATGATTCTATTTTCACTGTATCTGAATACCAATATGGGATTCTCGCCAGCCGTTTGAAAGAGTTGGCATTTTTGAACAGGGGCATTACAATCAAACTGACCGATCGTCGGGAGAAAGAGGATAACGGGGAGTTCAGGAGTGAAACCTTCTATTCTGAAGAGGGATTGAAAGACTTTATACGTTTTTTGGACAGTGGGCGCACAAAAATCATGGAAACCCCCATCTATATAGAAGGGGAAAAGAATAATGTGCCGATAGAGGTCGTCATGCAGTACAATGACGGTTTTTCTGAAAACATCCATTCTTACGTCAATAATATCAACACTATTGAAGGTGGAACGCATCTTACGGGCTTCCGCCGTGCACTCACCAACACGCTCAAGAAATATGCGGTGAACCAAAAGATGCTTGAGAAACTTGAGAAACAAAAAATTGAGATTTCAGGCGATGATTTTCGCGAAGGGCTTACCGCTATCATCTCCGTGAAGGTGGCCGAACCGCAGTTTGAGGGGCAAACCAAGACAAAATTGGGAAATAGTGAAGTGGAAGGCATTGTGAGTCAAATGGTTGGTGAAATGTTAAACAATTATTTGGAAGAACATCCCAAGGACGCCAAGGAGATTGTGGACAAGGTGATTCTGGCAGCCACTGCACGTCACGCTGCTCGCAAAGCTCGTGAACTCGTCCAGCGCAAGTCCGCTTTTAGCGGAGGCGGTCTTCCGGGAAAATTATCGGATTGTTCTTCCAAGGTTGCTGAGGACTGCGAGCTTTACCTCGTGGAGGGAGATTCTGCTGGTGGTACTGCCAAGCAGGGCCGTGATGCTCATTTCCAGGCCATTCTTCCTTTGCGCGGAAAAATTCTCAATGTGGAGAAAGCCATGCAGCACCGTGTGCTTGAGAGCGAGGAGATTAAAAATATCTATACTGCTTTGGGAGTCACTATTGGAACAGAGGAGGATCATAAGGCGCTGAATATGGAAAAACTACGCTACCACAAGGTAATCATCATGACCGATGCCGATGTGGACGGAAGTCATATTGCCACATTGATTCTCACTTTTTTCTTCCGCCACATGCGAGAACTCATTGAACGCGGTTATGTCTATATTGCCACGCCTCCGCTTTATCTGGTCAAGAAAGGACAGACTGAGCGTTATGCATGGTCGGATGAGGAGCGTGACCGTATCACCGCTGAAATGACCAATAACGGTGCATCGGAAAGCAAACTTCACGTCCAGCGTTACAAAGGTTTGGGTGAGATGAGCGATGAGCAGCTCTGGTCCACCACTATGGATCCCTCCCGCCGCACACTCCGCCAAGTCACCATTGAGAATGCAATGGAAGCAGACTATATTTTCTCCATGCTGATGGGCGACGAAGTCCCGCCAAGACGGGAGTTCATTGAAAAGAATGCCAAATATGCCAACATTGATATATAATGGATAACGACATGAATAATCTCCAGGAAACCGGGGAAAATTTACAGGAGAAAGAGAACCCTGTCCCCGCAGAATCCATCATCTCCTCTGTGGTGAATGTGGATGAACAGCCGCAGATCGAGTCGGCAGTAGTCGAGGAAAATCTCGGTGAACCCGCTGTGATTCTTAAAAATGTAGACATATTCCAGCGTAAAATTCTGGTGCTTTCCCAAGTTAGTTTCACTATTCGAAAGGGTGAGTTTGTGTATTTGATTGGCAAGACCGGCACGGGAAAATCCTCCATTTTGAAGCTGCTCTTGGCGGAACTTCCCGCCAAGGGGGAGGAAGCGATGTGTGCTGGATTTGATTTGAAAAAGATTAAAGCCAGGAAGATACCTTACTTGCGCAGAAAACTGGGAGTGATTTTCCAAGATTACCAGCTACTTGCTGATAAAACTGTGGAGGAAAATCTAATAGCTGCTTTAAAGGCTACGGGATGGAAAGAAAAAAATACCATGCAGGACCGTGTTCTTGAGGTTTTGAAAATGGTTCACATGGAAACCAAGGGCTTCAAGTATCCCCATCAGCTTTCCGGTGGTGAACAGCAACGCGTATGTATTGCCCGCGCATTGCTCAACAACCCTGATATTATTTTAGCAGATGAACCTACGGGGAATCTTGATCCTATCACTGCAGAGGAATTGTTCCAGCTTCTTCACGATTTGAACAGGCAAAATGGCACCACGGTGCTGATGTGTACCCATAATTTTACTCTGATTGACAAGTTCATCTCCCGCACCATCTGCATTGAGGATGGTAGTTTGCTGGACACCATGTTGTAATCATGCTTTCCATCTGCATTGCCATCCATAATTGGGACGTGAACCGTCTGGTCAATGATTTGCTTACACAGGCCGACAAATTGAATGTTCCGTATGAGATTCTGCTTTTGGATGACGCTTCTGACTACGAGTATCAGAAAAAAAATGCCAAACTAGATTTTCTGGAGCATGTTACCTATCTGCAGAGCTATATCAATATGGGTCGGTCTTTGGTTCGTAATACATTGGCTTCCAGGGCAAAATATCCATACTTGCTCTTCATGGATTGTGATACCACGGTCACCCATCGCGATTTTTTGAAAAAGTATATGGATTCTCTTCCTGCTGATGTGCTGTCAGGGGGGTATGAGTATCGCAAACGCCGCCCTCGCAAAGACTGTTTGCTCCGTTGGGCGTATGGACATGCCCGCGAAGTGAAATCTGCCCAAGAGAAAAATATCCACCCCAATCACAATTTTTCTACTTTTAACTTCTTGATAAAAAAGAAGATATTTGAAAAAGTGCAGTTTAATGAAAATTTGCAGGGCTATGGGCATGAGGATACACTTTTCGGGTTGGATTTATTGGATCAGGGTATAACAGTCTATCATATTGACAATCCACTTCGACATGATGTGGTTTGTACAACGCAAAAATTTTTGCAACAGATTGAGAACAGTATAGATAATCTGCTGGTGATTGAAGAATTAGAGAAACCGAGTCGATGTCTGGAGGAAAGTGTAACCCTTTTGCGGACCTATAAAAGGATGAAGCGTTGGAAAATGGTGGGCTTCTACCGTTTTTTTTACAGCTTATCCAAGAAATTTATCCTGAAAAACTTGTATTCTTCCAAACCTAATATGCACATGCTCGACTTGTACAAGTTGGGGTATTTGTGTAATAAAACGATTGATTTATAATCACTTGTATTTAATTTCTTAATCGGGATAATTTTTTTCAAAAAAAAGCCAGTGGATTGAAAAAAAAAGTGTACTTTTGCACTCGCAAATTTGAACGGGGTGTGGCGCAGTTGGCTAGCGTACTTGCATGGGGTGCAAGGGGTCGGAAGTTCGAGTCTTCTCACCCCGACGTTCAAAGAAAAACCGGTAGAGATGCCGGTTTTTTTTATTCCAGATTTGTTTAAAAAATTTATCCACAAAATATCAACAGCATTTAGCATCTGTTTCCTGCTCTTTTTCTGTAAAAAAATGTCATGTTTCATTGAATATTTGTAATTTTTACAAAGTATTTAATGCCAATAAGTTGCATACTTGTTTTTGGTATGGTTTTACAGTATCTTTGACGCGTTTTTCAATGGCTAACCTTACCAAACGAATATGAAAGAGAACAAGAAAATTTTTCAGATTTTAACCACAGACTTTTCATTCAAAAAGATATTTGGCACGGAGGAGAACAAGCGATTTCTGATCCGTTTCCTCAACTGTTTTGTATCAAAGTACACCGGTGAGATTGAGGATTTGTCATACCTACCTACGGAAATGTATGGTTTGAATGAGAATGAGAAAAAGGTGGTATTTGACCTGCTGTGCAAGGACAGAGAGGGACGGCAGTTTATCATTGAGATGCAGCGGGCGCGTCAGCCGGAGTTTGCCGACAGGTCGGTGTTCTATCTAAGCAGAACCATCAGTTCCTCCAGCATGGAGAAGGGGAATCGGTATTATCGTATATTGCCAACGTATTCTGTCAATCTGCTGGACTTTGAACTGCCAGAATATCGTCGGACAGGAGAGAGTTTTAGGGTCATATTCTTGAAGGATCAGAAAAATCGTGTGCTGACGAAAAAGGTGGGGATATTTTATTTGAATTTGTGTAATTTTGCAGCCTCGCAACCGGAGGTGACGGAGGAGATGCGCGTTTGGCTGAATCTATTGAAAAACATTTCGAGCATGGATGATGTTGATTATGACAGTCAGAGTGCATTCTTTAAGGAGCTGATGGACGAATGCAGAATATCAAAACTGGATATTATGGAAAAAGAGAATTACGAAAAGAGTGTATTGGAGTATGAGGATGTACAGGATGCACTTGCATATGCCAAGGAACTTGCCGCCAAAGAAGGCTACGATGAGGGTTTGCAGGAGGGTATGCGGGAAGGTATGGAACAAGGCATAAAGGAAGGTATGGAACGAGGCATAAAGGAAGGTGTTGAGCAGGGTATAAAGCAGGGTATTGAGAAAGGTATAAAGCAAGGTATTGAAAAAGGTATTGAAAAAGGTAAAGAAGAGGCACTTGCTCAAACTGCGAGGAATCTTTTAGAAATGGGGCTGTCTGTGGAAGATGTGATAAAGGCAACAGGATTGCCAGCGTCCCAGATCAAGGATTTACAGGAGACGATGTAGGGGTGTTGTCCTCCCAAAAATCAAAAAAATTGAACCATTGTTCCGGAAATTCTTGCAGTACAGATTCCATAAAATGGGCGTATTGATCAACGTAGAATTGGGCTCGCTCCTGTGAGTTAAAACTAGAATCGGGTTTTTCCAAAACACGTATTATCCCTTTATAGTGTGTTCTTCGCTGTTTAACAACGATTAATGCAATGACAGGCACGTTCATCTTGGCAGCCAGTACAAATGTCCCCAAAGGAAATCGAGCTGGCTTGTTGAAAAAGTTGGTGGTTAATGTGCGGTGACTTCCAAAGATGCGGTCACAGACAAGGGCGACCACCTCTCCTTTGTCTAAGGCGGATTTAATGGAGAAAATGTGCGACATGTCATCAGCGACAGGAATCATGCATGCATTGTGTGAGGCAAAAGAGGTGCGTCTCTTTTCTTGCAAGGAGGCCTTTTCCCCTCCGAAAACCACAATGTTGATGCGTTTCCAGTTTTGGTGGAAAAAGTGTCCCACCAGTTCAAAATTCCCAATATGAGAGCCGATGACCATAAAACCGCCAGGGGAGGAGAGCAAATTCAGAAAGGTATCATTGGCAGGAACATCAATCTGGAATTGTTTGTCATTTCCTGCAAGAATTGCAAACCGATCCAATACCACGCGGCCAAAAATCAGGTGGTTTTGGATGGTTTTAAAAAAAGATTTGATTCTTGAATAATGATGTATATTTCTGAAATAACGAAAGATGCATCCAAAAGCTTTGTGATTGATGATGCAATAAACGGGCACAGCAAAATAGAGGGAGGGATATAGCCATGTGACGCGGATTTTTTTCAGTACCGTAAGCAAGAACCATTGCCCGAAACTGCCTCCGCCGGTCGTTCCACTCCACTTGTGTCCGGTTTTCTCCGCCATTATTACAGCTTACTTTCCACGTAATCGTAAAACTGCGCAAGTGTCTTCACCGTTTTCATATCTTCCGGCTTGATCTTGATCTTGAAATGCCGTTCCACAATGACGGCAATATCCACAAAATCCAGACTGTCAATCTTGAGATCTTCCTTGAGACGGGCATCGTCCTTGAGTAAGTTGGCATCAATTTCCAGTTCCTCTGTCAGAAATTCGTTGACAATGGTGATGATTTCTTCGCGATTCATAATAGGTTGGTTTGTTGGGTTCAAAAATCAGGTTTGCTTTGAGTGTGCAAAAATACAATTTTATATTGGCTTGGGCAAAAAAAAAAGCGGGAAAGAATCCCGCTTTTTTATTAGCAAATGATTTATTATTTGCCACGACCTTTGCTAGCCTTGCTGGCTTCGCTAACAGCGTTGATAGTGCTAACAGCAGCATCAGTAGAAGCTTCGATGATTTCAGCTTCTTTGCTTTTGTTATCAGCAACTTCAGTGTTTTCTGTGTTAGCAGGAACATCAGCTACGGGTTCGGCTTCCGGAGCAGGAGCGGGAGCTGCTACTTGGGCGGAATCTGTACCTTCAGCATTGCTGCTGGTGTTGTCTTTTTTACCACAGGCTACGAACATGCCGGCAGCCAATACTACTAAGAATAATTTCTTCATTTTTTAATTTTTTTAATTGGTTTATAATTGTGTTTTCTACGAAAGTATCAAATTATTTTGCGGGTTCGAAAACGATGTCAATCGGATAGTCGCCAGGAGCGATGTCTTTAGAAGGATCGGCAACAACTTTCAAAGTGAAAGTGAGCTTCATTTTGCCTTCATCCAGAGTAACTACATTGCAGTTGAAGGGTTCGCCATTGTTGGCAGCATCTTTGAAATCATACTCCCAGGGGAAGTGGGTGGTGAGGATTTTGCCATCTTCGCTCAAAGTCCATTTGCCCATAGCGGTTTCTTGTGCCGGATAGAGATCCATTTCTTCGTCATTGACGATTTTGCCAGGGTTGAAATAAACATAACCATCTTCTTTGAAGGTGATGATGTCATCCAATTCGCAAGCGTAGAAATAACCATTTTCAGCATCCATCAGATTGTAAATCTTGTTGTTGGTAGTGGTGGTCATACCTGTGGCGCAGGTAGCCTCGGTCATTTTCCAACCCTTGCTTTGGGTGAGGAGTTCAGTAGCGGTTTTTTCTTTTCCGCAGGAGGTGAATGCAAATACACCAACCAATGCAATTGCGATAACGCTTAAAATGCTCTTTTTCATTGTTTTGTGTTTTTGGTTTGTAATTGATTTAATGGCGCAAAAATACTACATTTTTTTATTGTGCAATCCTTTTGCTTGAAAATTATCTTTTTTTAACTTTTCGTAATTGTTTTGTTATTTTGTGGTTCCTATAATACTTTCTAATTCAGATACTTGTTTGGGAATAGCTTGGCCCAAGATGTGGTGTCCGTTTGGAGTTACTAACACGTCATCTTCTATGCGGATGCCTCCGAAGTCAAGATAATCGTGCAATTTTTCGTAGCAGATGAAGTCTTTGTGGCGCTTTTCATTGCTCCACATCTCAATGAGTTTAGGAATGAAATAGATGCCGGGTTCCACAGTCATCACCATGCCGGGCTCCAGTTGGCGGGCCATGCGCAGATTGGCGGTGCCGAAAAGTTCGCTGCGCTTGAACTTATCGTTATAGCCGACATAGTCCTCTCCAAGGCCTTCCATGTCGTGAACGTCCAGTCCGAGTTGGTGTCCAAGGCCGTGTGGAAAGAAGAGCGCATGTGCGCCCAGGCGGACAGCCTCTTTCACATCTCCCTTCATCAGGCCAAGGTCTTTCATTCCCTGGGCTACGATTTCGGCGGCAGCGAAATGGATGTCACGATAGGGGGTGCCGGCTTTCACGAGATTGATCCCCTCCATGTTGGCTCGGAGCACAATCTCATAGATGTCTTTTTGTTTTTGGGTGAATTTTCCACTGACAGGGTAGGTGCGGGTGAAGTCGGAGCAGTAGTTCATCAGTCCCTCTACGCCAGAGTCCACCAACAGCAGTTTGCCTTCCTGAAGTGCAACGTTGTGGTCTGTATTGTGGAAGATCTCTCCATGCTGTGTGAGGATGATGGGGAAGGAAAATCCGTTGCCTTGGCCGTTGGCCACGCCGTCAGCCATTCCCACCAACTGGTGCTCGGTGGCGCCGGCTTTGCAGTGGCGCATGACGGTGGTATGCAGGTCGTAGGCCATGTTGGCGGCTTTCTCCATCTCTTCAATTTCAATGTCTTCTTTGACGGAACGCATAGAAACGATGGCTTTGATGAGTTCCACGGAGGCGCCGCTGTTGACTTGGTTCACATCCTGATTGAGAAGGTTGGCCAGTTCAATGCGGGTGTCGGCGCGGTAAGCTTTGGTGAAGTGGATCCTGCGGTGTGCGTTTTTGGCCAGATAGTCGGCCAGTTTCGCGGTGGGCATGGATTCTGTGACGCCCACTTGTGCGGCCAGTGTGCTGATGGAGGGTTGGTCGCCCACCCAGATGATGTCGTCAATGGTGAAGTCATCCCCGAAAAGAATGGTTCGGTTTTCGTCAATGTCAATGAGGGCAGCCAGGGAGGGCACTGCAAGTCCGAAATAATAGAGGAAATTGCTGTCCTGCCGGAAATTGTAGGTGTTGGCTGGATAGTTCATGGGGGCGTCGTGGTTCCCTGGGAAAAGGATGATGCCGGTGCCAACCTTGTGGATGAGGGCTTCTCGGCGGGCGATGTAAACTTTTTTGTCAAATAATGGATTCATGTTATACTATATTATAATATGTAATAAAAACGATAGGGATTTTGATACTTCCCCAATTGGCCTGCAAAAGTACGACAAAAAAGCGTTGAAAATAAATATTTTAAAAAGTTGTGTATGAAAATAAAAATTGTATATTTGCCGGCTTTTTTGCGTGAAAGCAGTTTTTGTATGGGAAAGCTATAACTTTTTCTGTGTCAATGTTTTAGCAATTCAATATAAAAATGAGTTTTGCGTGAAAAGTGTAGAATTAATTACCAAAACCATTTAAAAATGTCAGGATTAATAGGAAAAAAAATTGGAATGACTAGCATCTACGATGCCTCCGGAAAAATGGTTCCGTGCACAGTGATAGAGGCCGGTCCTTGCGTAGTGACGCAAGTCAAGACCGTTGAGAAAGACGGTTACAGTGCTATCCAATTGGGGTATGGCGAGAGAAAAGAAAAGAACACTCCGAAACCGTTGAAGGGTCATTTCGCGAAAGCGGGCACGACTCCGAAGATGATTTTGCGCGAGTTCACCCGTTTTGAAGAGGGCCACAAGAAAACCTTCGGTGAAGTGTTGGATGTGAGCGTATTTGAAGAGGGTGAGTTCGTGGACGTCAGCGGAATCTCCAAAGGTAAGGGTTTCCAGGGTGTGGTGAAACGTCACGGCTTCGGCGGTGTCGGCGACAGCACACACGGTCAGCACAACCGTTTGAGAGCTCCGGGTTCCATGGGTGCATCATCCTACCCGTCAAGAGTTCTCCCTGGTATGCGCATGGCAGGTCAGATGGGTCACGCCAAGGTGAAGGTCACCAACCTGCGCATCCTCAAGGTCGTCCAGGAGAAAAACATTCTTGTAGTTAAAGGTTCTGTTCCGGGACCCAATGGTTCATTTTTAATTATTGAAAGATGGAGTTAAAAGTTTATAAAATTGACGGCAGTGAATCTGCCAAGACGGTTACATTAGACGACAGGATCTTTAATGTTGAACCGAATGACCACGCAATCTGGTTGGATGTCAAGAATATCTTGGCCAATAAGAGACAGGGAACACACAGCACCCTGGAAAGATCAACCGTTTCGGGCAGTACCCGCAAGCTGAAAAGACAGAAGGGTACTGGTGGTGCGCGTGCCGGCGGCATCAAATCCCCCACTATTCGTGGCGGTGCCACAGCTTTCGGCCCCCATCCGAGAGACTACAGTTTCAAGTTGAACAAGAAAATCAAACGTCTCGCCCGCTTCTCCGCTTTCACTTACAAGGCTAAGGAAGACAAGATCATCGTTGTAGAAGATTTCGCATTTGACGCTCCGAAGACCAAGGCTTTTGTGAATATCCTGAAGAGTTTCAACCTCCAGGACGCCAAAACTTTGACCCTCGTCAATGCTTCCAACAACAACGTGTATCTCTCCGCCCGCAACCTGAAGCGTGCCAAAGTGATGAGAGCCATCGACGCCAATACGTATGACGTGTTGAACGCCACCAACCTCATCATCTGCGAAAACAGCATTGCCGATATCAACAAAATGCTCGGCGAGTAATTCATTAACATCTAAAATTAGAAACAATGAGCGTATTAATAAAACCCATCATCAGCGAAAAGCGGACAGCTGAAGCGGAGAAATTCAACCGCTACGGCTTCATCGTAGAAAGATCGGCAACCAAAACGCAGATTAAAAAGGAAGTGGAAGACATCTACGGCGTGAAGGTCGTGAGAGTCAACACCATGGTACAACGCGGCAAGGATGCTTCCCGTTACACAAAAGCGGGTATGATCGAAGGCCAGAAGAGCACCGTGAAAAAAGCCACCGTGTTCTTGGGCAAGGACGACAGAATTGATTTTTACAGCAATATTTAATAAGAAATGGCATTAAGAAAATTTAAACCAGTAACTCCGGGGCAGCGCTTCAAACAAATCAGCGCTTATGATGACATTACCACTGATAAACCGGAAAAAAGTTTATTGTGCCCCAGACCCAGCACGGGTGGTAGAAATAATAGTGGTAAGATGACGATGCGAAACCGCGGTGGCGGTCATAAGAAGATGTATCGTTTTATTGACTTCCGTAGAAACAAAGACGGTATCCCGGCAACCGTGCACTCCATTGAATACGACCCGAACCGTTCGGCCCGTATTGCACTGCTTTTTTATGCTGACGGCGAAAAGAGATATATTGTAGCTCCTCACGGACTTAAAGTGGGTATGCAGCTTATGTCCGGTTCCGGCGTTTCTCCCGACCTCGGCAACTGCCTCCCCCTCGGCGAGATTCCTCTTGGAACAGAAATCCACAACATTGAGCTTCGTCCTGGCCAGGGTGCCAAGATGGTGCGCAGTGCCGGCGCTCACGCCCAGCTGATGTCCCGTGATGGCAAATACGCCGTGATCCGTATGCCCTCCGGTGAAACCCGAATGATTCTTTGCGCCTGCCGCGCCACCGTCGGTATCGTTTCCAATATCGACCACAGCCTTGAGGTTTCCGGCAAAGCTGGTAGAAGCCGCTGGTTGGGCTGGCGTCCGCGCGTGCGTGGTGTTGTGATGAACCCTGTCGATCACCCGATGGGTGGTGGTGAAGGCCGTGCTTCCGGTGGTCACCCGCGTTCACGTAAGGGTCTCCCGGCGAAGGGTTACAAGACCAGACGTCCGAAGAAGAATTCGAACAAGTACATCATTGAAAGAAGAAAAAAATAATTTAAAGAGATAGCATTATGAGTCGTTCATTAAAAAAAGGACCGTTTATCCATCATAAACTGGAACAACGCGCAATCGCTGCCCAGGCCTCTGGTAAGAAATCTACCATCAAGACTTGGTCCCGCGCTTCTATGATCTCTCCCGATTTTGTCGGCCTCACTATCGCCGTACACAACGGCAACAAATTCATCCCTGTCTATGTTACCGAAAACATGATCGGCCATCGCCTCGGTGAATTTGCCCCCACCCGCATCTTCCGCGGTCACGCAGGCCAAAAGGACAAAGGCAAGAAATAATTTTTTTCTTTGATCATTCTTCTCAATGTATACACAAGCGGCTGCCCTAACAGCCGCTTTTTTGCTTTATTGTTTCATCTTTTTGTACTTTTGCAGCCAGTCTAATTTTTTTTGATAATGAAAAAAATCCTTGTTCTCATTAGTCTTATGATAAGTTCTGCCGTATTAGCGCAGCCAATGCCCCGTTTGTCTGTAGGGGATACCATCGCCATTGCCGCTCCTTCTGGGAAAGTGGAAGAGGGTCAGGTGCTTCCAGCAGTACAATATCTGCAATCACAAGGGTTTAATGTTGTGGTGCCTGAGGAAATCTGGCTGGAAGACAATGGATTTGCGGGTACGACTTCGCAGCGTGCCGCCCTGTTCCAACAGCTGTTGGATCGCCCAGGAATCAAGGCTATCCTTTGCGCTCGCGGCGGCTATGGTGCTGTCAGTATCATTGACAGTCTGGACTTTTCCATTTTTCGCCGATACCCCAAATGGATATGCGGTTTCAGTGATATCACTGTTTTTCATTCCCATCTCCATGTATTGGGTTTCCCCACACTGCATAGTGTAATGCCGGTCACCATTAAGGAAAAGAGTTTTGACAACGAGTACAATGCTTCCATGGTGGGTGCTTTGCGGGGGGAACCGTTGTGCTATGAATTTGCCTCCAGTCCTTACAACCGTCAGGGAACCGTTACTGCCCCCGTGGTTGGCGGAAATCTATCCATCCTCTATTCTCTGTTGGAATCGGCTTCTTCCATTGATACAGAGGGGAAAATCCTGTTCATTGAGGATACGGATGAGAATATTTACCATCTCCACCGAATGCTGATGGCTTTGGATCGCGCTGGAAAGCTGTCCCAGCTGAAGGCTTTGGTGGTGGGCTGTATGAGCCGCATCAAAATTGACGACTATTTCAACGGCTCCTCCCTGGAAAGCGTGATATTGGAAATTTGTGGAAAATATGACTATCCAGTCTGTTTTGACTTTCCCGCTGGACATTGCGGACAGAATTTCGCTCTCCGCTTAGGATGCCCTGCCACACTGAAAATTACTCCAGAACAGTGTTCCTTGGAGTTTGAGTAGAGGGAATTATCCCCGTTGTTTGCCGAATCCTTTTCTCATGCAGAGCAATAGCCTCTGCCTACATCTTGCTGACCTTTTGTGTGGAACAGCCATCTTCAGTTATGATTTGAAGGAAGTAGATGCCTTTGGAAAGGGTGTGAATGTCCATTTTTTCTTCAAAAAGGCCACCATTGTGGGAATAGGTTTGGTCAAGGATGACCTTCCCGTTCACATCCATGAGGGTGCAGCGAATTGACTGTGTTTTATCGGAGACAAAGTTGACATTCAGTACATCAGAGGCTGGATTGGGATACACGTTCATTTCAGTGATGCCAGCATAGTTGTTGACTCCCACCACGGGTTCAACAGTCATGGTGAATCCATTGCCTGTATCCCAGTTGTCGGCCACAAAGCGGACTTTCAGTTTGCTGTACCGGCAGTCAATAACATCTTGTGCGGGATAATTGAGAAGATCGAAGCGGTAGAGTAGGGTGGCGGGGGTGGTGGCGTTGTTGTAAATTTCCACGAAGTCGCCGTAACCGAACTCAAGTTGAGGGAAGCTGAAATAGCAATGGCTCATGTTGGGAGTGCTGATATTCCAGTTGCAGACGGTATTGTTGCGGTACTTGTCGTCTCCACTGCCATCGGTGATGATGGTACTGCCAGTGGATGTGATGTTTTGATCAGTGCAATAGGGGGCTGCACCTTGCGTGGTGTAACTGATTTGGAAGCCTCCGAACTCGTTTTGAGCATCGGAAGTGAAGGTGATAAGTACGCTGTCGGCGATCACGGTGACATCACCGGGAATGGTGGTGCCGCAGAATTGTGCAAGAACGCCAGATGTGGGAGAGGAGCCATTGTAAATGGTGACGAGGTCGGCATCTTGTTCTGTCTCAAAACGGTCAAAATGGATGATGTACTTGCTGACTTCGGGAGCAGCCAGAAGCCATTGGCAATCGCTATTAGCCGCGTAGGTTTCTGTCGGGGTGTTGGACATAATACTGCCGGAAGAGGCGTTGTTACGCTGGAAACCCGTGCAGGGGGCGGGGGCATCTGTCACAGGATACACATTGCGTCCGATGTCGGCATTGTAGATGAATCCAAGCATGTCGCTCTGGTTGTTGTCCGAGATAGTGTAGAAGCCATTGGAGCTGCCACCCCATCCCCAGTTGACGTGGAATTTGTCGTCTTCGTCGTATCCATCCACCACAAAAGCGTGTCCGGATTGATCAGCTGTGCTGGCAGAGTAATACAGAGGGCGGCGCAGATTGAGTTCGGATTTCAATACATTGAGCCATGGGGTGATGGAGTCCAATTCAAAAAGTCCTCTGGCGCAGAGGGAGGCATGATCGTATTTGAAATTGTTTTTCATGGCATCCATGGCAGTTATACTGTGTGCGCCGGATCCTTGGGTGGTGTACCCCATTTGTACGGCAACACCACAATGAAAAATCAGTTTGGCCATTTCGTTGGCATAACCGTCAGGACGGTTGGGCATGGCGTTGTAGTTATAGGTTTGCTCAGAAAATCTTATCGTAATTCGGTCATAAGGCTGCGGTATGTATGAGGTTCCTGCCAGACCGCTATAGGGGTGCCCGTGGTAGTTCATGACTTGCGACATGGCCGTGGCCACGCATCCGGTATAGACATGCCCGTCACAACCCCAGCTTGCGAGGATATCCCACGGACAATAGGTGTTGAAATACAAGTCTTGGTTCCACAGTGTGGAGATCAAAGGCTCCACGACGACAGCCCGCACAGGTGCGGGAGTGAAGTTCTCACAGTTCCATTTCTGCCATTTGCCTGCCACATTTCCATCAAAATCCACCTCGTTTTTCTCACAATAGGAAATCCAACGGGCGTAAATGTCCATCGCGAAATCAAAAGCCGGGTTGTGCAGGTAGTCACTTTCAAAAGAGTAGCAGAGAATGGGTTCAAAGTGGTTGGAGGCTGAAACGGCCATGAATCCGGTTGGCTCAAATCGGAAAATATGGTACACTGCAGTGCCATCAAAGGTTTCTGTTTTGTAATATTGAAAGGATGAAGGCAGATTATGATTTTTTAATTGTTTTTGTAATAGGAAGTTGTGGCAAATCACAGCTGCATCTTCTTGGGAAACGGGAGTTGCAAAGGAGGCAACATATCCCAGCATAAGGAAAAGAATAAAAATGATTTTTTTCATTGGATATAGATAATAAATGACATTCGCTTTTAAGGCCGCAAAAGTACAAAAAAAGTGCAAGAAAAAGGGGACTATGGAAAAATGTGGTCCAATTGTTCCAGTCGCGTCTTCACATACTGTATCATCAGGTTGATTTCATCCTGATAGGTCTCTTGATCAAAATTCTTATCTACATTCCAGGGCCAGAGTGCCGCATCTTTGTCTATATATGTGGAAATCAGGAGATTGTTTTCGTCGACCATTTCCTTGAAATGTTTTTCTGAGAAGATGCCGTTTTGGCGAAGTTCCCGATAGCGATCTGCCAGCTTTTCGTTGTATCCGGTGCCTTCAATGTGGCAGAGTCTTTTCAGAAGAATGCAGCGGTCGCAATCGATCACATTCTTTAGCAGATTCTTTTCACCATCCCCGTCACGGCCGAAGGAGTGATCATAATCCCAGGGGATGATCCTGTATGGTGTGTCGCTGTTTGTGCGGTAAAGGTAGAAATTTTTCAGAAGGCCATCGCTGTTGTTGGTAAAAAGGAGCAGGAGATGCCAGTCGATGATGTTTTCAATATCAAATAACTGACTGACTTTTTCTGTGAATTCTGCATCACTGCTTTGGAAAAGGAAACGGTTCAGCTCTTCCATCTCTTGGCTTCGGTCCTCTTTCTTGATTTTGGGATATTTCTGTTGGTAATAGTTGTCGGGCTCTTGGGGGGAGAAAATTTTTTCGGCATAGAAAATGGGAGGCTCTTTGAAAAGAAGGGCATTGTTGTCGGATTTGTCCACCCCTGCGGTTTTGGCCGTCACTTTCTGCATCAGCACATACAGTCCCTGGTCTTTGCCATTGAGTTGCACATTGGCGTAGGAACATTGAGGGGCGATGTTTTTCTGTGGGTTCATTTCTCGGAAGAGGTCATAACTGATTTTGTGCCGTTGAAAGGTTTTGTCTATATAGTTGGCATTCAGTATAAAATCGTCATCGGAGGGAAGCCCGCCCAGGCTGTATTTGTCTGAAAATTCCAAAGCATAGGAGTGTTTGGGGTATCGACTGGAATATCCTCCGTGGCATTTGACGGTCCCCGAAAGGGCTTCCGTGTTGTTGTCGTCGGAGAGATTGACCACACAGGGGATTTTGTTGTCCCATGGAATTTCCGTGTCAGTGAGAAGGTTCAGTATGGGTAATGAAATGCTGGGGGAGGCTTGGGGTGAGGGTGGGGAGGGGGGAGAAGGGAGATGTCGGGTGAGAAGGAAAATGCCGGAGATCAGCATGGCGGCCACGCCGAAGGTGATGGCTAAGGTCAAGATTCTTCTTTTCTTTAGCGTGTGGTTCCCTTCAGTCTGTTTTAAATGTATCTGTGTCAATTTTAATGTGTTATAGGTTTTTTCCAAATCCCTGTGCCCTCAGTTCAATTTGGCGGTTGTCGTTGGAGATGAGGTATCGTCCGCCATTTTTTTCTCCAATATAACCAATGACAGAGACATTTTCAATTTTCTTCACCTTTTCATAATCGCTTTGTCGGATGGTGAACATCAGTTCGTAGTCTTCTCCGCCGTTGAGTGCCACGGTGGTGGCCACGATTTTCATGCTGCGGAGGGTGTCGAAGGTGAGTTGGTCCACTGGGATTTTGTTTTCATACACGGTACATCCGAGGGTGGCGGGCATGCAAAGATGGAAAAGCGAGGTGGCGATGCCCTCTGTAACGGCAGTCATGGCGGTGGGCTGTATGTCCTGTGCGCGGAGAGCTTCCACGATGTCCAGGCGAGGTTCGGGCTTTAGCTGTTTTTCCAGCAGATATTCATACCCTTCAAAATCCGGTTGGCTGTTGTGCGTGGCTTCAAATATCTTTTTCTCACGCTGAAGGATTAGCAGTCCGGTATAAGCGGAGCCGAAATCTCCGGATACGCAGATGAGTTCGTTTTCGGCAGCTCCGGTGCGACGTGTGAGTCGCTCGTTTTCGGTTTCTCCGCAAGCGGTAAGGGCAACAGACAGACCGGTTACCGAGGATCTGATGTCCAGAAAAGTGAGGTCTGTTTTATAGTTATGGCAGCATGCCCGCAGGCCGGTCATCAGCTCTTCCACTGCTTCAATGGAAAAGCGGTTGGACACGGCAATGACCGCCGACAACTGCCGGGGAAGAGCGTTCATGGCCAGCACATCCGTCATGACAATGCTGGCACATTTGTAGCCCAAGTGCTTCAATGGAAAATAGGTGAGGTCAAAATCAATGTTTTCTTGGAAAAGTCGGGTGGCGGTTACAGACAGATGTGTCTGGTAGTCAGCCACTGCCGCATCTTCATTCATGCCCGCTATCGTGGATTCGTTGACGGGTTTGATTTTGTCTGTCAGTCTGTCAATCAGACTGAATTTGCCCAATTGGGAAATTTCATTCCTTACGCTGTTTTCTTCCATGTTGCTTGTGGTATAAAACGGCTGCAAAAATACATAAAAAAACAACGGCGATTCCCATCGCCGTTGATAACCATTAACCTTTAATGATACGTAAAGGATTTCTCCTCTTGTTGTTCATGTGTCTTTTACGCCTTAAAAAAAAGAATGTTACACAAAAAGAAAAAAAATTCACATATCACATTCTTATTTACCATATTTAAAAAAAAATGTTGCCTGGTTTTCCTGAATATTCACACAGGTTATTTTATAAAAAAAATTTTTTTGAATTGATAGGAACAGTAAAAAATACTATTTTTGCGTTTTAAACATTAATCATTTAAAAATTAAAGTTATGAGCGAACAATTAAAGGAAAATTCATGCTGTATGAGCATGAAAAAGTATGTCGCCGAATTTATCGGCACATGTGTATTGGTTCTGATGGGCTGCGGGGCTGCGGCACTTGCCGGTGGTGAAATCGGCTGGCTGGGTGTGTCCCTGGCTTTCGGACTTTCTGTGATGGTGATGGTGTATGCCATCGGACCCATCTCGGGTTGCCACATCAATCCGGCCATTACTTTTGCCATGTGGATTAACAAGAAGATTTCTGGCAAGGATGCCCTCTGGTATGTTTGCGCACAGGTGCTGGGTGCTTTCCTGGGTGTGGCCATCCTGTCCATCATTGTCGGTCATACCCATGGCTTGGCGGTCAATGAGGTAGCCCCGTACCATGTGGAAGGGACAAGTTTCATGGAATTTTCCACAGGAGCCGCTTTCCTGTGCGAAATGGTGATGACCTGCCTCTTCTTGTTGGTGATTTTCGGCGCCACAAGTGAGAAGGCTCCCGCCGGTTTCGCTGGTATAGCCATTGGTCTCTCCCTTACCCTTATTCATTTGGTTTCCATTCCGGTAACCAACACTTCTGTCAATCCCGCCCGTTCCATTGCTCCCGCTGTCTTTGACATGAACTACAATGGCGGACACGGCATGACCGACTTGTGGCTTTTCATTGTGGCTCCGCTGCTTGGTGCTGCCATTGCCGCTTTCATCTGGAAATATTTTTCAGGAGAGTGCTGCAAAAACGAAACTGCTGAATAAAAACAGATGCCGTATATTCTTAATATAGACACGTCAACAGAAATCTGCTCGGTGGCTCTTTTCAAGGGCGCCGGGCAGGTTGCTTTTCGTGAGGAGCCGGAAGGCCGTAACCACGCCCGTGTGCTGCTTCCTTCCATTGAGGAGATGTTGCGTGAGGCGGATGTAACATCTGCGGCATTGCAGGCAGTGGCAGTCAGCATCGGTCCGGGTTCCTACACGGGGTTGCGTATCGGGCTTTCTTCTGCCAAGGGACTCTGTTACGCCTTGGGGATTCCGCTGATTGCCGTGCCCACCCTCCAAATCATGGCTGCGGGTACTGTAAAGTCGGCCGCCCCTGCTCCAGAGGTGTGGCTCTGTCCGATGCTGGACGCTCGCCGTATGGAGGTGTTCTGCGCTTTTTACGATACCCAGCTGAATGAACTCCGTGCCGCGAGTCCTCAGGTCGTGAATGAGGACGCTTTTGCCGACGTGCTGGCGGAGCATCCGGTGCTGTTCTGTGGCAACGGTGCTGAGAAATGCCGGCCCTTGTTGGAGACATATCCCAACGCCCGTTTTGATTATACCCCTATTTCGGCTCGTAATATGGCTCTTATTGCTTTGCAAAAATTTGAGCAACAGCAGTTTGAGGACGTCGCTTACTTGGAGCCGTGCTACGGGAAGGACTATGTAGCCGCAAAACCCCATGTAAAAGGCCTCCGCTGATGGAACGGAAGAAAAACACCAATCTCATTGCCATTGCCGACCCTTCCGATTTCGGCCTTTCCGCAGTACGCCATGCTGCCACACTGGCCGCCTTTTTTGAGTCCTCCTTGACAGTCATTCGCCATTTCTCCTTTCATGAGAATGTTCAAAAGCATCTCGAGCATCCGGGTATGCAGGAACTGCTGTCCACACTTCCATCCTCCCTTCGGGTGATTCTCCCTGAAGAGGATTTCACCCCGGAAAAACTTTATGACTGGGCTGAAAAAAACAACAGTATCATGTATGTCATCGGGGTGGGCCGTGAAAAGAAAGAGGCTTTCTTTACTCGCAACCGTGCACTGAAATTCATCAAACCGTCAAGGTTGCCTGTGCTGACGGTGGGACTTCGTCCACCGGTGGATGAACGTTGGCAGCAGGTGCTCCTGACGGTGGACATTGACCGGCAGGCCAAAGAGAAGGTATTGTGGGCTGGTTATTTCAACCGTTTCGGGGGCTCTGTCATACATCTGCTCCATAGTGAATACCGTGATGAGTTTTTGAAGCAGAAATTGCAGGACAACTTGGCTTTTGTGGACAAACTGTATGGAAATTTGGAAATCAGGACATTGGAAAAACACCAAGTGCCGCCCCGTACAGATCCTGACACTTATGCACTGGCACATGCAGAAGAGTACTCTGCCTCGCTTCTTGTGATTATGACCACCACTTTCAAAACGTTTGTGGATGTCTTGTTTGGGACGAGGGAGAAACAGCTGATCGCCAATTCGCAAGGACTGCCTGTGCTTTGCATTAATGAACGGGATGATTTGTATGTGCTGTGTACTTGACCTGTTGGTCTAAAACCAAATACCCTGCCTCCAATGGAAGCAGGGTATTAAAAGGTCATTATGAAAACAATTACAGGTTGTTGATTTTTTTCATCAAACCTGATTTGAGGTTAGCAGCTTTGTTTCTGTGAATGATTCCTTTTTTAGCCAATTTGTCAATCATGGAGACCACTGTGGGGAGTTTTTGTTGGGCTTCCGCTTTTACGGTAATCATTTTGATATCCCTTAAAGCGTTACGCATGGTCTTGGCATAATAACGGTTCTGTAATCTTTTGCTGTTGTTAGCTCTAATTCTCTTTAATGCTGACTTATGATTTGCCATCTCTTTCTACTTTTCTTTTATTCTTTATCTTAAATTATTCGTATCTAAAATCGGGCTGCAAAAATAGCACTTTTTTTTTAATGCCAAAACGAATGAGAAAAAAAAAGAAAAAAAAGTCGTTGCTTTGTGACTGACAGCGACTTTTTGCGTACTTTTGCGCTCTCATGTTGCTTTTTTTACTGGGGTAGCATGGCCATTTGAAGGTTAAAAATTGGAGATTGTGATAGAATTTCTTCAACATTGTGAAATTGACAGGGAGAGATGGGACGGTTGTGTCCGCAGCTCTTCCGCTGCAACAATTTTTGCTGAATATGACCTTCTTACACTTTCATGTCCGCAATGGTCTGCGTTGGTTGAAGATAACTATGCCGCTGTGATGCCGTTGCCATGGCGTGAAAAAGCGGGCGTCAAATACATTTATAATCCGTTTTTCCATTCTCGTCTTGGGGTCTTTTCCTCTTTGGAAGTGGATACGGAAAGGTTGGACGCATTTGTGCGATCCATACCGCGTTCTTTTGCTCTGGTGGAACTGAACTTGAATGAGTCGAATCCTGCCCCTGACCTCTCCTCGCCTGTGCAGATTTCCCATCAAATCTCTTTGGATTCCCCGTATGATACACTTTATCAGGGATTTTCTACCAACCATAAACGCAATATCAAGTCGGCGCGTGCCAGTGGTTTGCATGGGTGTGACAGTGTGGCAATGCCAGACATCATTCGTCTTTTCCGGGAAAATCGTGGTCGGGATACTCGCATCAAGATGCGGGATGCAGACTATGCCCTTTTTGTGCAGCTGGCTGATTATGCGGCGCAGCGGGGATTGCTGGAGGTGCTCGGCGCACGTGACGACGAGGGACATCTGCTTGCAGGGGCAGCATTTCTCGCTGACGGGAGTCGCCGTTGGTTTTGGTTCTCCGGTCGTGATGAGCAGTTCGCTGACAGGAAGGCCATGTTTTTTATCATGGATGAATATTTTCGCAAACATGCACATCAACCTGTTGTATTGGATTTCAATGGATCGAAAAATCCGAATGTGGCTCGTTTTTATGCTGGTTTTGGAGGAGAGAAGTATACTATTCCTACACTCCATGTTGTGCGCTGGAAATGGGCAAAAGGTGTTTTTAAATTGTATAAGAAAATTAAAAAATAATTGAAAATTAATAATTTAAGTTATGAAAGAAGTCAGAAATTTGAGCTTGGAAAATTCAATCTTAAATCAGTACATTGCTGAATTGAGGGATGAGATTATCCAAAAAGACCCCATTCGTTTCCGTCGTAATTTGGAAAGATTGGGTGAGATTTTCGCCTATGAAATCAGTCGGACTTTCCGTTACAAACCATTGGATGTGACCACGCCGCTGGGTATTAAGACTGTGCCGGTGCTTGAAGAGCAGCCTGTTCTAGCCACCATCCTCCGCGCAGGCCTGCCCCTCCATCAGGGGATGCTTAACATTTTTGACCGCGCCGACAACGCTTTCATCTCCGCATTCCGCAAACATTACATGGACGGCACCTTTGATATCCAGATTGGCTATATGTCCTCCCCGGATATGGATAACCGCATCCTTATCATTGCTGACCCCATGCTTGCCAGTGGCCAGTCCATGGTTTGCGCATATAACGAGATCATGGCGCAGGGGAAGCCCAAATATATCCATATTGTCTCCGTCATTGCTAGCACTTTCGGGGTGGAATACCTGATTAAGAACCTGCCCGATGTCAATTGCACCCTCTGGCTTGGGGCGGTGGATGATGAGCTGACCTCCCAGTCCTACATTGTGCCCGGCCTCGGCGATGCCGGTGACCTCGCGTTCGGCTGCAAAACCGATTCTGTATTTTGATGGTATCATTAGATTTTTAAACTATGGCACGTAAACCTAAGGGTACAAGCCGGAAAATAAAGAATGCAGAACGGGTATTTGATGAGCGCTCGTTCGTGGATGGGGTGTTCAATGATGAGTACATCCTTGTGGTGGGCAGCGGTGTAGTGCTTGACCGACAACAGTTCCCTTATACCAATGGGGATATTAACCAGTACATTATCAATGAAATCAATCACGACCGCCGGCAGGAACAGTCAGGTTTTGTAGATCATCGCAATTTCACGGATGTGTTTCGAGGCACCTCATTGGATGAGGTGGACCCCATTTACAGTTTGTTGACCGATGGCTATGACTATGCATTGTCAGACATGTCTCCTGAATTGGTCCGCTTGTTGCGTACCAAACTTTTCAAATTTGTACTCACCACCACTATCGACGGTTATGTTGAAACCCTGATGCGCGACATTTGGGGAGAGGATTTGCGTATTGTAAACATTACGGATACCCAGTCTCTGAAGGATTTCCAGAGCGCATTGGAAAAAAGCAGGGTGAACAAATATACCCAACCCACGCTATTCTACGTCTTCGGCAAAGTGATTGCCGGACGTCCCAAGCCTCGCGGCTATGTGGAAACCGACGTGGATGCCATCAAGGTGATAGAAAAATGGCTGATGGATGTGGACACCAAGTATATTGTGCCATTCCTTAAAGAAAAACGCCTTCTGGCAGTGGGTTGCAAGTTTGACGACTGGTATTTCAGGTTTTTCTGGTATATCCTTACTCGTGGTTTTGATGATACCGACAGGGAAGGATCCAAGGACATTGACGGCAATCTGCTCACCAGTGACAACCTCGCCACCATGTTTGATCCTGAAAGCCCTTCAGACAAGCAATTGCGTGACTACTTGATGCGACGAGGAGTGTGTATGCACGACGATGTGTGGGAATTTATGACACATATTCATGCCCTGTTGACCTCCACAGATGAAGAAAGTCCTTTCAGCAAAATGGTGCAGGACAAGCGCCGTCAAGGCGGTATCTTTATTTCCTACAAAAGTTGTGATGTATTGGCCGCCAGCGAACTTTTCTGTAAACTTGCCCGTGAGAATGGACTGAACGTGTGGTTTGACAATGCCAGTCTGAATGTGGGCAGTGAATACAAAACTGTGATTCAGGAGGCCATTAAGAAGGCCCATATTTTCATTCCTGTTCTTTCCCCGTCTATTGCGACGGATTTGGAGGCGCAGGGTGAAAATATCAATACTTTTTATAGTGACGAATGGCGGTGGGCAGCCCAAAATGGGAATTTGACCATTTTCCCTGTCGCCATTGAAGGTTATGATCTGCGCAGCGAAACACACAGTGTGTTTGAGAATATCATCGGACATCAGTGTACAGGTGTTGATATGACCCGTAAACCTTATAATATAATGAACCCTGAGAAGGTGGGCTATGCCAAACTGCTGGAGTCCATTATGAGTTATTTTGAATGGAAGTAGTTATGAACCCAAAAGCTATAGTGCAAAATCCTTGGGCGGGCCTCTCTCCTTACGAAGATCCTGCCAAGAGTTCAAGGAAATTGAAATTTTGTGGACGAGAAAGCGAAATTTTTGACCTGACTCGTTTGATTGATGACAATTTCCTGGTCACTCTTTATGGGAAGAGTGGCATTGGCAAGACTTCACTTCTCAATGCGGGAGTTTTCCCTGCACTGCGCCGTGAGCAGTACACCCCACTCAGTCTTCGCTTGGGCTTGAGTGAAAAGAAGCAGAATTTGCAGGATATCATCACCACTGCAGTGGAACGTGCGGTGGAAGAGGCGGGGGGCAGTGTCCATGTCATTCCTGTGGTGGAGGAACAAACTGACCGCGCCGCCAATGATTATCTGTGGAACTGGTTCGCCCGCCGGAAGTTCATGACAGCGGAGGGACTGACCACTTTCCCCGTGGTGGTGTTTGACCAGTTCGAGGAGGTCTTCCGTCAGCCTGGATTACGAGCCAAAGCTGAAGAGTTGCTGGCTCAACTGCACCACCTGATGGATGAAAGCAACGCCATGGGGGACTGCATTGTGGAAGGAGAGCCATACTCCTACGATTTCAACTTTCGTTTTGTGCTCTCTATTCGAGAGGATGACCTCTATCGTTTGGAGGACAGCATAGACAATGGTGCGCTCACCGCGTTGAAGCGTTGCCGTTACCGCCTCCGTAGTCTCTCTGTACAGGGCGCCTGCGATGCCATTCTCATACCGGGTGAGGGACTTTTCCAACCTGGGGGAAAAAACGGGATTGTACGTACCATCATCGGTATGGCCCGAAACAAAGAGGATAAAAGTATCAGCACCAATCTGCTTTCATTGGTGTGCAGCCGTATTTTTGTGGACTTCCAACAGCAATCGGACCTGCACTTTATCAGTCAGTCGCTGGTGGATTCGTTTGTGAAAAGCAATCCCTTTGACCGGTTTTATGAAGAAGCCACACGGGGTTTCTCCAACAAGGAGAAATGCTATATTGAAGATCATCTGGTGGACAGTGCCGGACGGCGCAACTCTGTGCCTGAAAGCGACTTCTTTTTGCATGTTCCTCAAGGAGCAAAATTGTTGGAGGGGGATGCACGCATCTTGCAACGCTCCTCCGTCTCCAGTGACAATGGTAACTATCGTATGGAGCTGATTCACGATTCTTTCTGCAGGCCTCTCCAGTTGCAGAGGGAAAAACGTGTCAAGCGTCGACGTTTTTATATGCTGCTGGTTTCGGCGGGGGTGGCATTGTTGTGCATGGGAATCACACTGGTTTTCTTTCACATGAATACTGAACTTGAAAAGGAAACAAAGAAAGTGATGGAGATTAAGGACACCTTGATAGATGTGCATTGCAAATTTGTTGCTACAAAAGGTCTGGAGCTGATAGAAGAGCACGATTATTTTACGGCAAGACAGCTGGTGTGCGCGATCCTTGACCAATACGAAGAAAGTTCTATAAAAAACAGAATTGAACATATAGATGAATTTATTAATTTGGTAAAAGAGGCAGTGAAACATGATGAAGGTGTGCTTAGAGGCCATCGTGCTACTGTCACTTGCGTGGCTTATAGTCCAGATGGCAGGTGCGTCGTTTCCGGGTCTAAAGATAGCACGGTGCGCATCTGGGATGCAAAAACAGGCTGCCCGATTGGAAATCCATTGATAGGCCATAAAGATGCTGTTACCGCTGTGGCGTATAGTTCAGATGGTAGGTGTGTCGTTTCTGGGTCTAAAGACAGCACGGTACGCATCTGGGATGCAAAAACAGGTCGTCCGATTGGAAATCCATTGATAGGCCATAAAGGTGCTGTTACCTCCGTGGCTATCAGTCCAGATAACAAGCATGTTGTTTCCGGATCCAAAGACAGCACGGTGTGTATCTGGGACGTAAAAACAGGACAGCCGATAGAAAATCCATTGAAGGGACATACGGACATCGTCACTTGTGTCGCCTTCAATTCGAATGGGAATGCCATTGTTTCAGGATCGGAAGACAAAACACTTCGCATTTGGGATGTAAAAACAGGCAAGCTGAAAGTGAATCCATTGAAAGGGCATGCGAGCGGCGTTACTTCCGTGGCCTATAGTAGAGACGGAAAATATATTGTTTCGGGTTCAAAAGACGGGACAGTGAAGGTTTGGTCTTCTAAAGGAAATGAGTATAAATCGTTTGAGATAAATCATAAGGATAAAAGCATTACATCTGTAAATTTCAGTCCGGATGGGAAACGTATCGTGGGAGCAAAAGACAAAGTTGTATGTATTTGGGATATTAAAATAGACTATAATAAACGTCCATTTGAGTATAAGAAAGAGGTTACTTCTGTTGTTTTTAGCCCAGACGGTAAACATGTCGTTTGGGGAGCAGCGGACAACACGTTGTGTATCAGGGAGACTCCGGTGAACGAGCATAAAGAAAATGTAATCGAGTGCCATAAGAGGGAAAGAATCCGTTCTGTAGCCTATATTGGGAATAATCGCATTATTTCTGGATCTAATGATGGTACTGTTCGTTTTTGGAAAGTTGATGATACATTAAATGGTTCTTGTGTTGATTCATTGCTGAATTCAACAACTGAAGCTAAATTTGCCTTCAGTTCAAATGGTAAATATGTTGCGATGGCATCAAAAAATACTGTGCAAATTTTTATTGATAACGAGAAAAAAACAAGTATAGAACACAAGAGTGATGTTACAGCTATTGCATTCAATTCGGAAGGAAATCTTTTTGTGTCTGGCTCGGAAGATTATATTCGTATTTGGGATATTGAAGAGTACAAATGTATAGATTCAATCTCTGTTCCTGACCATGTCAATGCCCTTGCCTTTAGCCCGAAAAGTGAGCGTGTTGTATTGGGTACAGGGGAGGGTGTGTATATTTGGAAAGTGAAAGAGGACTGTTTAAAAAAAATAGGTGAGCAAGATAATGTTATGTGTGTTGCCTTCGGAGATAACGGGGGCACTATTGTTTCAAGTTCGGAAGACAGAACCATTTGCATCTGGAATAATAAATATGAATGTGCAAAAAAAATAAGTGAACTGAAGGGTCGTATCAACTCCTTGGCTTTCAGCCCGGAAGGAAGTCGTTTCGTGTCAGGAGGTGCGGGTGTGTACATTTGGGATTCTAAAAGCGGTAATTGCATAGATACATTGTCGGACCAACCAGGTTTCCGATCTGTAGCCTTTAGTCCAAATGGCAAATATGTGGTTGCCGTATTTTGGAATCAGGTTCATGTTTGGGATGTGTCACAAGGCAAGACACCAATTGAAAGTCCTCTTGAACAATCACAAAATGAAATTAATAGTGAAATTAGGAAATGGCAAAAGCAGTATGAAAATTATGAATTGCCCAGGGAAATACATGAAAAGTTTTATCTGATAAAGAAGAATAAGAAACAGTGAGACATTTCCTTATGTGTGTCTTGCTGGAATTAGGAAAGCATCATAGAAAAATAAAATCAGAACCATGAGAATCAGTGATATTTTAAAGAACAAAAAAACATTTTCATTTGAGGTTTTTCCTCCCAACCCGAAAACCAGCAAGATTGAGGACCTCTTCCACACGATAGACCAGCTCCAGCAGTATCAGCCCGATTTTATCAGTGTGACTTTCAAATCCACGGGCGACCAGAGCGACCATACCATTCAAATCGCTTCCTATGTCCAGCAGCACACTGCGGCCGAACCACTGGTACACCTGACCTGTGGCGCACTGGATGAAGAACGCGTGGAACAGCTGGCGGCACGCCTTGAAAAAGAACGACTGGAAAATGTGCTGGCTTTGCGCGGCGACCGACCCGCCGATTTTGAAGGCGACTACCTCAAATGCTTTGCCCATGCCTCTGACCTGATGTCATATCTGTCAGCCAACCACCATTTCTGCCTCGCGGGCGCGTGCTACCCCGAAGGACATATTGAGTGCGAGAGCTTGTACGAGGATCTTGCCAATCTGAAAATCAAACAGGAGCAGGGAGCCTCTTTTTTCATCACCCAGGTGTTTTATGACAACAGTTACTACTATCGGTTGGTGCGCGCCGCCCGCAAAATGGGCATCACTGTTCCCATCATCCCCGGCATTATGCCACTGGTGAATGTCAATTTGTGCAACAAGATCATGACCATGGCCGGAGCTACCATCCCCTTTGAGTTCCGCGTGCTGTTCGACCGCTTTCGCAACGACCGGAAAGCGATGTTTGAAATCGGTATCGCCTACAGCGTGAACCAGATTCTGGAACTTCTGGCCAATGACGCGGATGGCATCCATATTTATACTATGAACAATGCCGTTGTCGCAGGTGAAATCTATAACCGTATCAGTAATGTGATCAACAGGGAATTGCGCTGATCACTCTTATTTTTCTGGTAAATAGTACAGCGTGTTCTCCTTTTCCGGCTGAAGAACCTCAGCGGCAATGCGGAGTATCTGCTCCTCGCTCACCGCATGGTAGGCTTCCAGGTCGTTTTCAAAATCCTCAATCCTGCTGATGGATTCCTCCACCGCCAAGATGGAGGTGCGGCTGTCTAACTTGATCTCGTTATTCAGCACTGCGGATTCATTTTTGTTTTTGACTTTCTGCAAATCGTGCGGAAGATTCTCCCTGCACTTCAGGTCTTTGTAAATGCACTGGTTGAGGATGTCGTTGGCGGTGTGAAGATCCACTCCCTCCGCAGGCCTCCCCACAAAGGCGAGAATCCCGGGCCCCGCGGTGCCCGTCACGCTCATGGAGATATCCGTGAAAAGCTGCTTTCCCGTGACCAGCTCCCGATAGAGGTAGGAGGACTGTCCGCTTCCGTAAAGGTCTGTGAGCAGGTCGTAAGCGGGAAAATCCGGGTGGAGTCGTTCGGGCATCTTCCATCCCTTCAAGAGCATAGGATAGGGGGCGTTCCGCGTGACTGTCAAACTCTGGGCCGCTGATTGCACGGGCTCTTCGGGAAGTGGTGAAGGGGTTTGCCCACTTGCCGGAATTTCACCAAACCACTTCTCCACCAGCGGGACTACCTCTTCAAAATGAACGTTCCCTCCGATGACTAATATGGCGTTGTCGGGACGGTAGAAACGGTAATAGAACGTTTTCATGTCCTGCATGGTGACTGATTCTATGTGGGAAATCTCCTTCCCGATAGGCATCCATTTGTATGGATATTTTTCAAATACAAAATCATTGAATACACTCCACAGGTCGCCGAAGGGACGGTTGAGGGAGACCTCTTTGAACTCTTCAATGACCACCTGTTTCTGGGTGTCAAGTCCGATTTGCTGGAAGGCCAGTTCCATCATGCGGTCGGATTCCAGCCAGAGGGCGGTTTCCAAGTTGTTGGCAGGTAGTATGATATAATAGTGGGTATGGTCTTGTGAGGTGTAGGCATTGTTTACCGCTCCGGCTTTTTGAAGAGGGGTGTCATAGTCGGGGATGTGCTTGGAACCGCAGAACATGTAGTGTTCAAACAGGTGGGCGATGCCAGTATGGTCGGGATGTTCATTGCGTGAGCCTACACAGTAAAGTACGTTGCAGGCGCAGAGCGGCGTGGAGGGATCCTCGTGTACGATCAGCCGGAGCCCGTTTTTTAAAGTGTGTCTTCGGAAAGGGATGGACATGGGTTTTCTGTGATTTTTTGAACCATGAAGGTGAACTCTTTTTCAATCTTGTTGCGGGAAAGCCATAGCAGAAAAAAGTAGATGGCGGTGGCGACGAGTGCCACCAGCACGTTCAACCACCCAATGGAACACAGGGCAGACATGATACAGAAAGTGGTGAACAGAATGACAAAGGGAATCAGGTAGCAGAGGACAACCGCTTTGGCGGCCAAGGACTGGCGAAGTGTCACTACTACTTTTTCACCCACCTGAAATTCGCTGCCTGCGGGGGCAAGCGCCACCACCACCTTCTCTTTGTGGTCTGCCATCCCGCACATTCCTTTGGCATGACAGGCGGAACAGGCGGATTTCTGTGTGATTTTTACAGTAATTTGTCGGTTTTCTGTCTTTTGCACGATTCCTTCGTGGCTCACTTCATTTTCTTTCATAATCCGGTCGTGTGTTGAGTTCTGCGTCAATTTCTGCGGCCAGCTCGTACATCTCCTTGTCAATGGCCTCCTCCAGCAGGAGTTTCAGTTCCTCAGTTGTAGCAGTGGCGAGCTTCACCTCTCTGTAATGAACACCATCGTCAATGATGAAGGTCTTTTCTTCCAGAGAGTCACTTTCAGGACCGCTGTTCCAAAAATCTTCTATGGCTTTCCGCTGTGAGGATGAAGCGGTGGCATCTGGCTTCTGGAATCCATTGCGATACAAAATATCCTTCTCAATGAAAATAGGCACGTGCAGTTTTTGCGCCACAATGATGGCATCAGAAAGACGGGCATCCAGTAAAATGGGTTGCCCATGATAAGTAATATGTATCTGAACGTAAAAAATACCGTCCACAAAATCAGCGATCATCACCTGCTTGACTGTACAACCCGTTTGTTGGCACAATTGCACCAGCATATCGTGCGGTAACGGTCGTTTAATGCGGATATGGTTGATTTCCATAATAATATACTTCGCCTCATTCATCCCAATGATGACGGAAAGATAGGTGTCTCCGTGTTTCTCTTTTAATATCAGATTGAAAGTGTCTCCCTGACTTTGCGGATAACCCAAATTGGCGACTTCAATTTCAACGGCAGGCATGATTTTGTTTTTTAAGCCGCAAAAATACTTTTTTTTGTTGAATTGGAAGCCTCCCGTGTGGCAATGTTTTTTTCTGTGGGCAAGGATGAATTTTCCCATTTTCTCCGAAATTTTTTCAAAAATTTGGGCAAATTGTCTGTTTTTTCTCTGAAAAATGAATTATTTTTACAAAAAATGAAAAATTTTTTACTTTGTAAATAATTGAATATGAATACTATACAAATAAAATATGTGTTTTTTATTATAAAAACGAAAAAATTTTTTTAAAGATACAATAATAGGAGGGATGGTGGCGTTTCTTTTTCGCTTTTTGTGAGCGACATTGGGCGTTGGTGTAATGGCAACACTACAGATTCTGGTCCTGTCATTGAAGGTTCGAGTCCTTCACGCCCAACAGAGGAGATGCTTTTCGGAGCATCTCTTTTTGTTTTTTCAGGGATGGAAAAAATAGTTGTTGTGTTGTTGGTTTTTAGGAAAAACATTGTAAATTTGCGGCCTTGAATTAAAATGTAGAAAAAAATGGCAAATACTGAAAAATTAGGCGATTCCAGAGCTAATCAAGAAAAAGAAAATGCAAGAAAAACTGCGAATACTGACAAACTGGGTGCATCCAGAATGGAGGGAGAACAGGAAGAAGGTCATGGATTCATGGCTTGGTACCGCAGAAATGAGAAAATAATCAATATCATTTTCATCGCTGTCATTGTGGCTGCGCTGTTGATTTTCGCATTTTTCAAATTCTATTTGGAACCGCAAAATGAAAAGGCTTCCACTGAAGCCCAGCCGATGATTGACACCCTGGTTCAAGGGGGAATGATGACCACTGACACCGCTGTGATCAAAGCTGCAGTGGAAGGTGACGAAGGATTTTTGGCTGTTGCTGAGGCTCACAAGATGTCAAAAGCAGCCAAATTCAGTTTGAAATACTATTCAGCAATTTCCTACTTGCGTATGGGAAAGGCAGATGAGGCAATGGATATGCTTCTTTCCATGAAAAAGAAAGATGATTATTTGTGGTATGAAGCCCAAATGCTGATTGGTGACCTTTATGATGACAAAGGGGAAGTGGACAATGCAAAGAAATACTATGAGAAGGCTGTTGATGGAGAGACCGGTTTGGTAGCTCCCGTGGCTTTGTGGAAACTGGGTATGCTCTGCGAGCGCGAAGGAAATTGGGCTGAAGCTTATGAGTACTATCAGAAAGTCAAGGATGATTATTTTGAAAGATATCAGATGATGGGCGTGGACAAATACCTTGAGCGTGCTAAAATAAAAGCTGGAAAATAATGAAAAAGAAGGAAAATTTATCCCAAATATTTGTACCAGAAACCAATAATGCCAATTTTAAAATTGGCATTATTGTTAGTAGGTGGAATGAACAGGTAACGGGCGCTTTAAAAGAGGGAGCGCTGCAAACCCTTTGGGATGCGGGCGTGCCCAAGAACAACACTCTTGTGTTTGATGTCCCCGGCAGTTTTGAACTCCCTTCCGCCGCCGCCATGCTGTTGGATGCGAATGAGGATGTGGACGCTGTGATCTGTCTCGGGTGCATCATACAAGGGGAAACCCGCCACTTTGAGTTCATCGCACAGGCCGTGGCCAATGGCATCGCCAAGGTGGGCGTGGAATATACGGTACCCGTCATCTTCGGCGTGCTTACCTGCAACACCGCTGAACAGGCCGAAGCCCGCTCCGGCGGCATTCATGGCAACAAGGGCGTGGAAGCTGCCGCCTCCTGCCTCCAAATGCTCCAAACCCAACGCCTGATGTATCAGAAACGGTAAATCCCTCTTATATTCACCTAAACAAAAAAGCATGCGTGTAGTTTTTATGGGCACCCCCGAATTCGCTGTGGCCTCCCTGGATGCCATCTGCCACTCCTCCCATGAAGTGGCGGCGGTGGTCACTGCACCCGACAAACCCGCCGGACGCGGTCTCAAACTCCGCCCCTCCGCAGTGAAAACGTATGCGGTGGAACACCAACTGCCCCTGCTCCAACCCGAAAAACTGAAAGACGAGGCTTTCCTCGCACAGCTGCGGGAACTCCATGCTGACATTTTTGTGGTAGTGGCTTTCCGAATGCTTCCGGAAGCTGTGTACGCCATGCCCCCCCAAGGCACGTTCAACGTCCATGCCTCCCTGCTCCCCAATTACCGAGGTGCCGCCCCTATCCATTGGGCCGTCATGAATGGCGAGACCCGCACCGGAGTGACCACCTTCTTCTTGGATCACCAGATAGATACCGGGGATATCATTGACACCATTGAGGTGCCCATCGGGGAAAGTGAAACCACCGGGGAACTTTATGACCGGCTGATGGCTTGTGGTGCCGAACTGGCCGTCCGCACCCTGGACCAGGTGGCCGCCGGTACAGTCGCTACCCGCCGACAGGCTGACATCCCACAGGAAGCCTGTAAGCCCGCTCCTAAAATTTTCAAGGAGGATACCTTCATCGACTGGTCACAGCCCGTGCAGACCATTTTTAACAAGATCCGCGGACTTTCTCCCGTGCCAGGTGCCTGCACCCGAATCAGAAATGCCAAGGGCGAAGAGGAGATTGTCAAGATTTTTTCAGCTGAAAAAACAGCTTTAGATGTTGAAACTCAAAGCGGTGTTATTGAAATCTCTTCCCGTAATTCTATGCTTATTTTTGCGAAAGACGGGGCTATTTCAGTTAATACTTTACAGTTTCAAGGTAAAAACAGGATGCCAATTGCCGATTTTTTACGTGGTTTTCATCCAGAAAACTATCAATTATTATTTTATTAGTAATTGAAAATCAATAATTTATACTATTTTATTACCAAAAGGTGAATTTTTTTTAAAAAAAAGTTGCCGAAATGTGTGTATATATGAAAATTACTTATAAATTTGCGGTGCTAAAAGTTAATATATTAACCATTTAAATTTATCCAAATGAACAAGAGTGAATTAATTGATGCAATTGCAGCAAAAGCTAACTTGAAAAAAGTTGACGCTAAGAACGCATTGGAAGCTTTCATGGCTACTACTGCTGATTCTTTGAAAGCTGGTGAAAAGATCTCATTGGTGGGTTTCGGTACTTTCTCAGTTTCCGAACGTGCTGCCCGCGAAGGTCGCAATCCCCACAATGGTGAAAAGATCAAAATCGCTGCTAAGAAAGTTGTCAAATTCAAAGCTGGCTCAGAATTGAATTTCTAAGCATTGCATTTTTAGCAACTAAGCCCCAATTGTTTGGGGCTTTTTTATTTTGAAAGAAATATGAAACATATCGGACCACATGTGAGTGCCAGCGGAGGTGTGGAGAATGCCCCTCTGTCGGCCGCAGAACTGGGCGCTACTGCTTTCGCCCTCTTTACTAAAAACCAGCGCCAATGGAAATCTGCCCCGCTGTCGAAACAAAGTATCGCACTCTTTAAAGAGTATTGTGGCAAGCACGGTTTTTCTCCCGATTTCATCCTGCCGCACGACAGCTATCTCATCAACTTGGGACAACCTGATGAGACGACCCTCCCCAAGTCAAGGGAAGCTTTCCTGGATGAACTGCAACGCTGCGAACAATTGGGTTTGACCATGCTCAATTTTCATCCCGGCAGCCATCTTAAAATGATGACCATTGACCAGTGCCTGGACCGAATTGCTGAGAGTATCAATTTGGGTTTGTCCCAAACCTCGGGGGTGACTGCCGTCATTGAAAACACGGCAGGGCAGGGAACCAATGTGGGATTCAGCTTTGAGCATTTGGCTCATATCATCCGGAAGGTGGAGGATAAGTCCCGCGTGGGAGTCTGTATTGATACCTGCCATACCTATTCGGCGGGCTATGACCTGAAAACAGCCGCGGGTTATGAGGCCACTTGGCGCGAATTTGATGAGGTGATAGGTTTGAACTATTTGAAAGCCATTCACTTGAATGATACTAAAAAAGAACTGGGCAGCCGGGTGGACCGTCATGAGAGCATCGGAAAGGGTTTACTGGGTATGGAGTTCTTTGAAAGAATCATGCGGGACGAGCGGTTTGATAATATTCCGTTCATTTTGGAGACACCGGATGAAACTGCATGGAAAGAAGAAATCCGACTTTTACAGGAGATGAGCCGTTAGTTTCCCGTGTTCAAGTTCAAGAATTTTTCCCTGCATCATGAAAAAAGTGCCTTGAAAATAGGTACTGACAGCGTTTTGTTAGCGGCAGCTGTGCCTCTGGAATGGCTCCCTCCGGGAGTGTTGCGCGTGCTGGACATTGGGTGCGGTTGTGGCGTGGTGGCCTTTTGCCTCGCTGACCGTTTGTGGCAGCAGGGCAGACGAGATGCCCATTGGGTGGGTATTGACATTGATGCCCCTTCGGTGGAAGAGGCTATGCTGAATGCCGCCGAGTTTCCCTCAAGAGATGGATTCTCTTTTGATTTCCAGAATGTCTCTTTCCATCAATGGAGGGGAAACGGTCACGCAAAATTTGACTTGGTGGTCAGCAATCCTCCCTTTTTCGGCGCGTCGCTCAAACCTGCCGACCCGCGGAGGTGCCTCAGCCGTCACCGGGATGATCTGTTGCCGTTTGATGAGTTGATTGCCGGAACAGCAGACCTCTTGTCAGACCAGGGCCGTTTTTTCGTGATTCTGCCCGTCAGTGAGGTTTCCGCTTTTGAGCGGCAGGCCGACCCCCTACTTTCACTTCGTTTCAAGATGATGATACGTCCGGTATGGGGTAAAGACTTCAACCGCTGTGTGTTAGGATTCAGCCGTCAAGCCGGAACAGTGCAAGAGACAGAACTCTCCATCAGAAACGCAGACTATAGCTGGAGCCAATCGTATCGCACGCTGACAGAATGTCTGTATTGGGAAAAAATGTGGGAGCCGCGTTATTCCAAGTAAATGTCAATCAAGCCTTCAGGGGCAGCGACAAATAATTTCTTCTGGTCGCGGTCAACGTTTTCAAATATATCATCCACTGCCGGAATCAAAATTTCTTTGTCATTGAAATCCACCACCATGATGGGTTGCTGGCTGACATCTATAAAGTCTTTGCACACGCCAATTCCTCCTTTAATCCGGTCAATGACTTCAAATCCAATAACTTCGTGGTAATAGAACTTGTTGCCAGTCAAGGGAGGCAACTCGCTGATCGGTAGATATATTTCTGATTTGACTAATGACTGGGCCTCTTCTCCATCCACATCCATGAATTTGATGATGGCATTTTTCCCTCCTCGCAGAGCAATGCTTTCAATCATATAGGGAATGTATTCATTGCCTTCCATAAGGAATACTGCCCGCAATTGGCCATATTTTTCGGGCTCGTCTGTGTCCAGATATACACAAAGTTCCCCCTTATATCCGAAGGTTTTGGTGATGTGACCTAAGTAAAAATAGGCATCAGAATCCATTATGCTTTCTGTATCAGTTGTTTTACAAATTCGGTGTTGGCAAAATGGCCCGGTCTGCTGGCAAAGACGTGCCCTTTGACAGGTTTGCCAAGCAGGTACAGGTCGCCAACCAGATCCAGCAGTTTATGGCGTGCAGGTTCATTGTCATGGTGCAGCTCCACATTGTTCAAAATCCCGTTTTCTGTCACTTTCAGGTCTGATTTATGGAAGAAATCAGCCAGCTGCTGCAGGGCTTTTTCATCGGGCATTTGAGCGACAAATACGATGGCGTTGTCCACATCACCTCCGCGGACCAGATTGTGCTGGATGAGGAATTGCAGCTCGTGTAGGAACACGAAGGTACGGCAGTTGTAAATGGATGGGTAAAAATCTGTTATATTACGGAGCTCAGCCTCCTGTTGGGCTAAAATCTGGGTGCCGTAATCCACGTGCACGAAAGCCTGAAAGTCGTCGGCAGGTTCCATGCGGATTTCAATGCCTTTTTCTGGAAGATTGTATGTGACGGTTTGGGAGATGGTAAAGTATTCCCTTTCTTCAGTTAATGTTTGGATTTCAGCTTTTTGCAAAGCTTCCACATAGAGGCGGGAACTTCCATCCAGAATGGGTGTTTCTTCTGCATCGATTTCCACCAGTACATTGTCAATTTGCAGTCCGGCAAGGGCGGCCATCAGGTGTTCTATGGTGCGCACTTCGGCAGCGCCATCGCGAATGGAAGTACCACGGGAGGTATCAAAGACATGGATGCCGAGTGCTTTTACAGTGGGTTGGCCGGGCAGGTCAATACGCCGAAAAACCACACCATGGTTGGCTGGGGCAGGGGAAAAAGTGAGTGTGACATGTTTGCCGGTGTGCAGGCCTTTCCCAGATAGGGAAACAGGATGTATGATGGTGGTTTGTTTACTCATTTTCAGATAGTTTTTTTTCTAATGCATCCACTCTTTTGTATAATTCGGGTAGTTTTTTGCGATGGATGATCAGTCTTTTTTCATCGTTCAACGGGATGGCGGGAGAGCCAAGTACAATCTGATTGCCGTTCAGGGAGTGTGATACGCCGGACTGGGCGCCGACCATCACTTGGTCTCCCACGGAAATATGGCCGGCCACGGCTGCTTGTCCGCCAATGATGCAGTGTTTGCCGATCTTGGCCGAGCCGGCAATGCCGACTTGTGCGGCAAAGGCAGAGCCTTCCCCGACTTCCACGTTGTGCGCTATTTGAATCAGGTTGTCTAATTTCACGTTTTTGTGGATGATGGTGGAACCCATGGTGGAACGGTCCACACAAGTGTTGGCGCCGATTTCCACATTGTCCTCAATGACCACGTTGCCAATCTGCGGCACTTTGATGAAGTCTCCCTCTTTCGGGGCAAATCCAAAGCCGTCGGCACCGATGACTGCCCCTGCATGGAGGATACAGTGGCTGCCGATGACACATTCCGCATATATCTTCACACCGGAATTGAGCACGGTGTCACTGCCCACTTTGGCATTGTCACCGATGCAGACGTGCGGGAACAACTGGGCGTTGTCGCCGATTTCCACATTCTCACCTATGCTCACAAATTCTCCGATGTACACATCTTTCCCGATTTTTGCCGATTCGGCGATGCAGGCATGGGGGGAAATCCCTTTTTTTCTACCCTTTGACTTGTTGTAGAAATCAAGCAGTTGCGCAAAAGCAACGTAAGAATCCTGTACTTTGATCAGCGTGCAGGGTACGGGCTTTTCCGGCGTGAAACTCTTGTTGACAATGGCCGCGGTGGCCTTGGTCTCATAAATATAGTGGGTGTATTTAGGATTGGCTAAAAAGGTGAGCCCGCCAGGAACACCTTCTTCAATTTTGCATACTGTGTTGATGACTGCGTCGGCATCTCCCCATACTTCAGCGGATAACAGGCCGGCAATTTGTGAAACTTTAAATTCCATTTTTTATCAATGCTTTGAAGACTAAATTGTTTTTTTGAAAACATTTTCACGATGCAGGATAGCTGCACGATCCACAGCTTGGAAGGTGGGAGTAGCCATGAAATCCAGCCACAACTCTTCTCCTTCATGACGCAGCTCGTGACCGTCAGACAGCGTGGCGACTGTATAGGCAGATGTCTCTGTTTGGTTCAAAGAAGCCGAGGAGAGCTGTTGTTCCACTTCTTCAATATTTTGAAAATCAACTATCTGTACAGAAATACGGTCGCTTTCCACATAGAAGTTGATGGAGAAATGTTGGTCTTGGTCTTCACAACACCCCTCCATCATGGAGAGCAATTCGTGCATTGCGTATGAAAAAATGCCGAATTGGTTTTCCAAACCGAAGCTGTCGCAGATGTTCTCAACGGCCTTGAGCATTTCCGCTTCCGCGTTCTGTATCGTTAAATGTTGCAATTCAATATTATACATAATAAAGTAAGGTTTTATTCTATGTTATAAAAATATTGGTTGACTTTCTCTTTGTAGTAGTAGTTCAGGGAGGGCGGAATGGATTTCAACATCTCTGTTTGCTGTTGTGTTTTTTTGTCCATGTTCCACTCTTTGGGAGGGTTGGGGTTGATGATGTCCCTGCCTTCAGTGCTTTCCCGTTTTTCATCCTGCTCCCTCTCCATTTGGGCACGTTCGCTCTCCAACATGCGTGTCTCTATCTTTTTCTGCCGGTTGATAGTCTCTGAGGTGATGGTGCGGTTGACCAGCTCTTTTTCCGTCTTCTCCATGTCACGGATCATCTGTTCCACAGATTTGTCGCCCACGCCGTTTTGCGATTTCAGACCGTCTTCGTATTCCTGCATCATTTTGCGGATGGCTTCTTGCTGGGCGGCCAGACGGGCCAACTGTTCGCTGATGGATTGCCCCTGCTGTCCTTGTCCTTGTTGTCCGGGCTTCTGCCCTTGTTCCATGGAGCGTTTGAGTGCTTCAATTTGCCGGTTGAGCTGTTGTTGCAATTCGCGTGCCGATTTGGCTTTCCCCTTGCCGCCAGGGTTGTTGCATGAGCCATTTCCACTCTTCTTGTTCTTGCAGTTTTTGCATTCGTTCTGCTTGTTTTTGACCTCCTTCATAGATTCCGCTAACATCAAGGCTAAATTGTTCATGCTGGTCATGGCGAACTGTTGCTGACTGAGTGCATTCTGCAACTTGCTGTCTGTTAGTGATGTGACGGAATTGGTGAGGTATTGGTCAATTTTGCTGACCTCTTCGCTGATGAAGGGTTTGACTGCACTCTGCCGGCGGGCGAGGGCATCCAGCGAATCCGCGATGAGTTGCATGTTTTCGCGGATATTGTGCTGCGTGCGGATCACCTCGTTCAAGGCGGCGGAGTTGGTGCGGAGCGGCCGCAACTTTTCCATGTTCGCTTCCTGATTGAATGAAATCTTGACCAGATTGTCCAATATCTGTCGCAAGCTCTCCATGTCTTCAGCCAAATCTTCCTCCTCGTTCTCCAGCATGTTCATCTCCATCTGGTCGGCCATCTCTTCCATTTTCTCTCCGGCATCCTGCTGTTTTCCAGATGCTTTTTTCCTGTCATTCTTGTTCAATGCATCTTTGCTTTCCTGGAAATCCTGTTCTATTTTCTGCTGCATCTCTTTGGTGTCCAGCATCTTGTTGGGGTCCTCCAGCTGCTTGTTCAGCTCTTGGAGATCCTTCAACTCTTTTTTCAATTCGTTATACTGCTTCTCAATATCCTGCTGCTTTTTCAATAACTCTTCTTTGGGAATGGCCTTTTGCTCACTCTGCTTGGAAAGTGCCTTCTCCTCTTCTGCCAGTTTTTTGGTCTTGTTGATGACATCCGTGTATCTCTTTTCAAATTCCAACTGCTTGAACAACTCCAATTGCTGGTCCAGGGCCTTGTTGAGATCCTCCGTATTGGTCTTCACCTCCTTCATTGCCTGTTTTACCTCCTCTTTGTTGTTCATTTTCTCCATCAGGTTCTGAAGTTTCTCGTACATCTCTTTGATCTCATCCGAAAGAGTTTTGTTGAAGCGCTCCTCCAGCTCTTTTTGTTTTTTGATGAGGTTTTCAGGAAGATCTTTGTACTTCTCTTCCATCATATTTTGTTGATTCTGAGATTGCTTCATTTCGTCAATCTGCTGTTTCAACTCTTGGTATTTCTGGGTGAGCTCTTCCAGTTTCTTTTTGTCTTGCCATGACATTTCCTTGTTTTGCATCATTTGCTGCTCCAGTTTGGAAATGTCTTTGAGCAGATCTTGCGATTCATCAATCAGTTCTTTCAGGTCGTTTTTGGTTTCAGAATTGCTCCGTTGAAGTTCCTCATCAATTTCCTCTTCGGTCATCACGCGGAAACTTTCAGTGGAGGTGCGGGAAGATTTGGCTCCATTAATTCCATCATTGTCAAAAACTTGAAAAAAGTATTCCAGCCGTTGTCCTGGCTCCAACATCATCATTCCTGCATCCATGTAGTGGTAAAAATCTTGTACGGTCTGGGCAGGATTGATGTTGATATTGACTGCTTTGTTGGACTCCAGCAGGTTGTCGTTCTTGTCGTATTTTGAATAGACGAACTGCACTTTGGTGAATCCGTAGTCGTCTCGGACCGTGCCTTTGAAGTAGATTCTGTCTGGCAGCACGGAATCGGCTTGGCTGACCACAGCGATTTCTGGATACTGGTCGGCGATGACGTTGATGTGGTGGCGGAGTGTGTCTTGTGCCGTACAAAAGTGATTCTGGTTGGCTATGGCGTAGTCAAATGAGCTGCGGATGGTTTTGCTGATGGTAAAGAGGCCGTTCTTTGCAGAGACCTCCTGTTTTTCTTCGGGCAACAACAAGGTGAGATTTTCAGTGTTGCGGGTGTAGAAAGTCCAGGTGACCTGGGTGCCGTCGGGAATGGTGGCGTCACCATTGTTCTCAATGGTTTCATCATTCTTGTGCAGGTAGGCAGGATAGTGCAGCTGCATGGCGAAGCTGACGATGACCGGTTTGGGAAGCACAGTCAGGGTGTAGTCGGGCGAGGTGACCTCTTCGGTGTACAGGTGGAACTGGGTGTCGCTCTGGAGATTCTTGAAGGTATAGGTAAAATGGGTGTTGTCCACTTTGGTGAGCTGGTAGTTGCGGTTGCCGATGGCAATGTGTGCGGTTTTGGGAACCTCACTGCCCGTCACCTTGACATTCAGCACAAATTCCTCGTTCTGGAAGGAGGTGAGCTTGCCGTTTTCTATTTCAAATGCATAGGGGGCGGGTTTGGCGTAAGTTTTGTTGTAGTTGATGATTCTTTCAGTGGACTGTGTGAAAATCTCGCTTTTGACGGAGCTGATGATGATGAGCAGAACCACGGGTATGAGCGCCCATTTGATGACCTTTCTGGTTTTTTTGAATGGAATGGCTTTGGTGAAGGGGAAGGGCTTGATTTTTTCAATTTTGGTGTCAATGGCAGCAGCCAACAAAGCCGTGCTTTCTCCATCCCCATTCTCTTTCATCATTTCCAATTGGAAGATGTTGAGCAGCTTATCGTCAATTTCAGGAAAAAATTTCCCGATGATGTCAGCAATTTGTTCTTTGGTGAGTTGTTTCCCGATTCCGAAGATTTTCAACAGGGGAATTAGAAGGTAGAAGACGAAAGTGAAAGCGAACAGGGCAATATAGGAGTAGAACAGCACGGTGCGGACTGTGCCGTTGAAATAGGAGAAATACTCCAGTACGGCGTAGGTGATGAACACCATTAGTGTGATGAAGACAAACAGTAATGCCCCGCGCAACAATTTGTTGGCGTAGTACTTGCGGACAAACTCCCTGACTTTTTCCTGTATGAATGTTTCGTTATTCATCTTTCTTTTCAGCATGTTCTTGTAACCAAGTTACATTGAAGAAGGGATCTTTGGATTGTTTGAAGTAGTTATGTAGCATTTTGTTTTTCCCGTACATTTTCTTGTCAAAGAAAAAGCGGCTGAAACTGTTGCTTTTTTTGTTGAGTTTTTTTCTTTTTTCAAAGATTTTGGCCAAATTGCTTTTCCCTTCTTTTCCATGAACCATTTCCATTTCCTTGATTAACAAGTCGGTGAATGGAATCTGTACAGGGCAGGCGTGGTCACAGTTTCCGCACAACATGGTGTTCTTGAACAAATTGCCGTTTTGCCGCTCCTTTTCCCAGCAGTTGGCCCGCACCAATTCTATCGGGGTGAACTCCTTGGTGTATTCATAAGCCGGACACACTGTCTTGCAGTTGCCGCAATCTATGCAGTAAAGGGCATCGCGGAGTTTCTTGTCCTCCATGATGTGGGTCACTCCATTGTCATAAAGAAAAATGGTGATCTCCACCCGTTGTTTGTCATATTCCCCTTCATGTTGGATGACGTTCTTGTCAATTTTATGGTATGGATGACTGATGAGTTTTATGTCAGAAGGAAGATAATTATTTGAATGATAGAATGTTTTGAGATACAGAATGGTTTCCAAATCTGAAGCTTTGGATAATAGTTTGCTGATGTCCAGAATGACAAACAAATTGTTTACCCGGTTGAGGCAGTTTCTGCATCCCTTGTCAAGCAACACCAATGTGCCGGTCTCCACAATGGCGAAATCGGCTTGGGTGATGATGATGGAGGCCTCTTTCTCTCCGTTTTCCAGGTCTTTTAGCGGGATGGGTTTGATGGCTTTTATATGGGCCAGGTTTTCCGGGATGACGGGGATGTCAAAACAGACCTTATTGTATGCTTTTTCTGGCAAAGAATTGTAAATCAAATCAGAGAGGTTGTCCTCTGTGCTTGCCCAATGCACCTTGAAGTCCTTCGCCAGCATCTTTTTCTCAAACGAAGTGAGCTTGTTCTCCATATCTTCAATATAGGAGTGGCGAGCAATATAGGCTCTCGTCTTGATGAAGTCAAGGGGTGTGTTTTGTGCAATCTCCATAACTATTGAATGTTGATTTTTTGGACTCTTCTTTCGTGGCGTCCTCCTTCAAAGTCAGTGGAGAAGAAGGTTCTGACGAGTGCAAAGGCGGTGTCGGTGTCAATGAAACGGGCGGGGAGCACCAGCACGTTGGCGTTGTTATGCTGGCGTGCCAGGGCAGCGATTTCTGCATTCCAGCAGAGTGCGGCCCGCACGTGGGCGTGCTTGTTGGCGGTCATGGCCACCCCGTTTCCGGTGCCACAAATCAGAATGCCCCGGGCGGCAGGATCCTGAGCGATAGCTTCTGCCAAGGGATGTGCAAAATCAGGATAATCAACGCTATCGGAAGAATGGGTGCCATGATCTTCCCATTCAAATTCGTTGGAAAATTCTTTTTTGATGGCTTCTTTCAATTCAAAACCGGCATGGTCTGAGGCAATTTGCACTTTCATTTTGATACATTTTTCAAAACTTGCAAAAGTACAAATAAATTGTTTATGGCCGGGCTGTTTTCTGTAAAAAAAATCCCGTTTTGTTTTACTTTTCCTTTGCTGTAGGATGTCCCTCTTTGCGGCTTTCAGGAGAAACTGTCCATCGGCGCACCAGAAGGTGGGCCAACCTTCCCCATGCAGCACCAAGTAGCCAGCCGCAGCAAAGGTCCAAAGGATAGTGAACACCAAGATATAAACGGCTGTACGACAGTAGCAACACCCAAGTTAAAGCCACGGCACCCCACCAACGTTTCCTCCCTTCATACAATAATATGAGGAACAGTGCTATGGCCGCACTGTTGGCCGCGTGCGCTGACGGAAAACCGTATTGTCCTCCGTAGTAAGTTTCCCCATTGGGCTTTACCACAAGATGTATCTCGCTCTGCAGTTGCTCAGTATGGGAAGGGCGAGGGCGTTTAATGCTGTTTTTCAGTAAATTGCATGTTTGGTCAGTGCAAAAAACCATTAAAAAGGCAATCAGCAGGACTTTCCAGGACTGTTTTTTCCATTTTTTTATTATGAGAAAAATGATAAACAGATACAACGGAAACCAGAACCATGTTTGGGAAATGTAATAAAAGAAAACATCCGCGCATTCTGAGTGCAATCTATTGAAAAACAGAAAAATGTCGGTGTCTATATGAAATAAATTTTCCATTACTCAAAATCAGGGTAAAGGAGGTATTTGGCACGGATGGCTTTAAATGCCGTCAATGCGGGTTGCCAGGAGGCACGGATGTCCTCCGCTTTCTTGCCAGCAACAATGTCGTTTTTCAATGCCACTCCTCCGGCCAGTTTGTTGAAAAATCCGTTTTTCAGGAAAAATCCTTCTTTGTCGGGATAGTTCCGATAGGCGGTCAGCAGATATTCAAGGTTGAAGGAATTGGTGGAGTCAAGCAATTCGCGGGCGTTTTCAGTGAGAAGGAATCCACGGCAGTCGCGCCCTTTTAGTGGAGGATTCTCTGATACCCCCTTGATAGGGTGGGGGGTAAAGTGATACGTTCCGGCGCTCAGGTCGGGATGCCCGTACATCTCGAACGGATGTTCAGTGCCTCGCCCCACGCTGATCACTGTGCCTTCAAACAGGCAGAGGGAGGGATAAAGATAAACCGCCTCATCGGTTTGGAGGTTGGGGGAGGGGGCTATGGGGAGCGAGTATCGCATGGTGTGATCGTAGTTCAGCATGCTGATAACGGTCAGCTGGCATCGGATTCCGTTGGATAGCCATCCTTCGCCGTTCACCATCTGCCCGTATTCTCCAATGGTCATGCCGTGTACCACGGGAATGGTGTGCATTCCCACGAAGGAACGGAACTTCGGATCCAACACGGGGCCGTCCACAAAATAGCCGTTGGGGTTGGGCCGATCGAGAATGATGACGGCAACGCCATTTTCCGCGGCGGCTTCCATCACGTAATGAAGGGTAGAGATGTATGTGTAAAAACGACAGCCTACATCCTGTATGTCAAATAGGATTACGTCAAGTGCATTCACCTGTTCCGGGGTGGGTTTCTTATTGCTCCCATAGAGTGAGATGATGGGGAGACCGGTCTTGCTGTCCTTGGAGGATTGGATATTGGCTCCGGCCTCAGCCTCGCCACGGAAACCGTGTTCCGGACAAAAGATGGCAGTCACATTGACGCCGCGGGAGAGGAGCGTGTCCACCAGGTGAGTGCCATTCACCATAGAGGTATGGTTGCCACATACGGCTACTCGTTGGCCTTCCAACAAGGGAAGGTATTTGTCCAGTTGCATCGCACCCACAACGGGCTGTGCCGCTGTGGGTGTAATGGTGGCTATAATAGCGATGATTAAAATTCGGATTTTATTCAAAGATAATGGCTTTTTCTGCTTTGTTGACAGTGAATTTACCGAAGGTGTTGCTCAAGAACTGCTCTCCCACGAGGAAGGAGGAGGTGAGGCCTTTTCTGACGATGACTTTGACATTGGTAGCCTCGTTGTCACCGAGATTGAAGTTCTTGAGAATCAGAACAGCGTCCTCTACAATGTTGCCCTCTTCGTCAATGGCTTCAGCCTTGGCTTCGAAGTCTTCAATGGTCACGATGTGGTCTTTGAGGAAGCGGGTGGCATCGGTGTGATTCATGTAAACGTTATTTTCACCCACTACCATTTCAAAGTTGAAGGTTTTGTTGTTGGCGAAGCAGACTCCTTTCACCACACCCTTGGAGATGGTTACAGGAATGGATTTCTGCTTGTAAACATTGATCTGTCCAGCATCAGCTACAGGAGCAATGCTGTCGCCGCCAGGCACATAGTCGTCACGCAGGATGTACAACTCGGTACGACGGTTGAGCTGGTGAGCAGCCTCCTGGTAGTCCTTCGGAGAAAGGCTGTTGATGTACTCTTCCGTCAACTTGGTACCCTTTTTGAACGTATATTGCTTTTTGTTAAAGGTGACGGTCATATCGCTTGTTAGGACGCGGGGCATGTACTCACCATAACCTTTCGGGCTGATGCGGTTCTTGTCGATGCCTTTCACGTTGATAAGGTAGTCAACACACGACTGGGCACGATCCTGGGAAAGTCGTTCGTTGTAGCTGTCTTCACCTCGGTTATCGGTATGGGAGCGGAGCTCAACCACGAGGGTGGGATTTTGCACCATGATGTCATACACGAACAGGAGTGAGTCTTCGTATTGCGGTTTCAAATCGCTCTTGTCAAAGTCATAAAGAATTTCGGGCAATACGATGGGTTCTTTGGGAATCGGGGTGAGTTTGAAATCTTGTTTGAGGTCGGTGTTTTCGGTCAGGCCGACGGTAGTCTGTGAGGCGGTGTTGTTCTCGCGGTAGTATTTGGGTTTAACTACGGTCATTTGGTAGGTAGTGCTGCCCATAATCTTGTCTTTGTCAAATTTGTAGTAGCCTTTTACATCGGTAGTGGTCTTGTAGGTCTTGCCGTCGGAGCCTATGATTTCCACTTCGGCACCGTCGATGGGCTGGAGGTTGGCGGCATCTTTCACGAAGCCTGCGATGGTATAAACCAGCGGACGGAGGAGGAAGTAGTAGATGTCGTCACCGCCTTTGCCTCCGGCGCGGTTGGAAGAGAAGTAGCCTTTCTCCACGTAGGGGGATTTGGATTTCGGATCCAGGGCCGGGCTGTCGTCGAACATGATGCCAATTTCATCGGCTTCGGAGTTGATGGGGGAGAGGAGGTTTTCAGGAGTCTGGTATTTTCCGTTAATACACTCAGAGGAGTAGATGTCCAGTCCGCCCAATCCGTAGTGGCCATCGGAGGAGAAGTAGAGCAGGGTGTCACCGCGAAGAGCGGGGAAAACCTCGTTACCGGCGGTGTTCACCTCTTTGCCCAGATTTTCCACATCTTTGGCTTCAAAGGGTTTGGTCTTCTTGTTGCGGGTGACTTTGTACAGGTCATAACCGCCATAGCCGCCCGGTTTGTTGGAGGCAAAATAGAGGGTCAGTTCGTCGCCAGTGACGAAGGGGTGTACATAGTTGAATGAGTCAATGCCCAAGTTGACCATTTCTGGTTCGGTCCAGTCTTTGCCCTTCTTGGTGGTGACATAGATATAACATCCCTTGATTTCTTTCTTGTCCTGAGGACAGAAGGTGTAGTACAGGGAGGTGGCTTTTTGGTTGGGGCAGGCTTCGCCTTCGTTCACACCGGTATTGATGATGCTGTTGGCGTCATAGGTGGCCACGGGAGACCACTCTCCAGGCCATTCGGTATTTCTGCTTTTGGGGAGTTCGGAAATATAGATGTCGGAAAATGCCTGGCCAGTCCATTGGTCAGTGCCTTTGCCCTGGGAGCCTTCGCGGTTGGAGGTGAAGATGATCTGCGTTTTGCGATCCGGATTTCCCCAACGCGGAGCCCATTCGTCGTAGCGGGTGTTCAGTTTCTTGAGAGGATAGACTTCGTAGCGTGTGGGAGTCTCTTTCCAATTCTTGGCTCTGTTGCAGGATTCAATCATGACATCAGCGCGGCTGTCCTCGGGAGAGCGCTTTTTGAATTCCTGATAATATTTCAAGGCAGCCTCGTAATCGTTTTCACTCATGCAGATGTTGCCCAAATGATAAAGCAACAGAGGATTGTCCTTCTGGTAGTTCTTCTTGTAAAGAGATTCGTATTGTTTTTTGGCGTGCTTCACATCTCCCATGATGCGATAGCATTCTGCAATCTGATAGGCCACGCGGCGGGATTCTACCTTGTTCTTTTTGATTTTTCCAGTTATTTTTTTATATTCTTGCAGTGCCTTTTCATATTTGCATGTTCTAAATGCATTGTCCGCTTCTTTCGGAACCTGAGCTTTTGCATTATAATTAATTAAAAATAAAGCACTTAAAAACAGAACAATAATTTTTTTACTATTCATATCGGACTACTTTTCCATTTAAAAAATTAGGTTGCTAAAATAGAAAATTTTTTTCAATTCCAGCAACCTAATTTAAACTTTATTTTTTACTGATTATTTCATCAGTTTGATTTTTGCAACATTAGCTTTCTTTTTGGAGCGGTTGAGCAGGTCAAACGCCAGACCGGGAGCGATGAAGATACCGGAATAGGTACCGCAGAGGATACCGGTCAGCATAGCGAACACAAAGCCACGGATGACTTCGCCACCGAAAATGAAGATGACGAGCAATACAATGATGGTGGTTCCGCATGTGTTCACGTTACGGCCCAAGGTGCTGTTGATTGCATTGTTGAAGTTGAGGAAGAGATCGTTTTTCGGAGAGAGTGTCAAGTTTTCGCGCACACGGTCATAGATGATCACCACGTTGTTGATGGAGTAACCGATCACGGTCAGGATAGCGGCGATGAACTGCTGGTCCACTTCCATGGAGAAGGGGGATATTCTCCAGAAGAGGGAGAACAGACCGATGGTGATGATGGTATCGTGAGCCAAGGTGAGAATACTTCCCAGACCGAACTGCCAGTTACGGAAACGGATGGCGATGTAGATGAAGATGAGGATAAGGGAGATAAAGACGGAGAGGAATGCTTTCCAGATCAATTCGCTGGCCATGGCAGCTTGCACGCGCTGTGCACTCTGGATGCCGTATTCGCCGGATTCCACAGAGTTGAAGGTGGCTTCGTCGATGTGGTTGGCATAAAGTCCGTTGAGGGATTTATACAGTTTCTTCTTGCAATCCTGTTCCACACTTTCTGACGGGTCGTCCACTTTGTAGTTGATGGTGACGCGGAGTTGGTTGTTATTACCGAAGTTCTTGACTTGCGGGGCGCCGCCGAACTCTTTGGTTACGGCTTCAGAGGCTTTGGAGGCGTCCACCGGTTGGTCGAACAACACGACATAGGTACGTCCGCCGGCGAAGTCAATACCCATTTGCAATTTGTTGATGAAGAAGGAGCCGATCATGATAACGATGAGTGAGCAGGAGATGATATAGAACATCTTCTTGGTGCCGAGGAAGTTGAAATGCACGTTGGAGAAGGCGTTGAGAGTTTTTTTGGTACCGAACTTCAGTTCTTTGCCTCTCTGGAGCTTGGTTTCAAATATCATACGGGAGATGAAGATGGCGGTGAAGAGGGAGGAGATGATACCGATGATCAAGGTGATGGCGAAACCCTGCACGGGTCCGGAACCGACAATGTAAAGTACGATACCGGTGATGAGGGTGGTGACGTTACCGTCGATGATGGCGGAGTAGGCGTTCTTGTAACCTTCCGAAACGGCCAGACGCATGCCCTTCCCGTTGCGCACCTCTTCGCGGATACGCTCGTAGATCAGCACGTTCGCGTCCACTGCCATACCCATGGTGAGTACCACACCGGCGATACCGGGCAAAGTGAGCACTGCACCGAGGGAGGCCAACACACCGATCAAAATGAATACATTGGACACCAATGCGATGTCAGCTACAAGACCGGCGCGGCTGTAGTATAAAAACATGTAGATAAGCACGAGGAGGAATGCGAGAGCGAAGGAGAGGAAACCGGATTTGATGGATTTTTCACCGAGGGTGGGTCCCACGAGGTCGGAGGCGATGATGTCCAAACCGACATCCAGACCACCGGAGTTCAGCACGATGGCCAGCTCCTTGGCTTCCTGCACATCAAAGTTGCCACTGATTTGGGAACGTCCGTTGGCGATTTCGCTTTGGATGTGCGGATAAGAATAAACCATTTGGTCCAGTACAATGGCGATGTTGACGGGAACGTTGCCGTCAATGGCGCTCTTGGTGATGCTCTGCCACTGTTCGGCCGCCTGGTCTTCCATGGTCATGTTGACAATCACGCGGTTGTATTCGTCCACGTTCTGTTCAGCGGAACGGATGATGCGTTCCCCTTTATCCACGGTCTTGCTGCAGAGCACGGGACCGCAGTCGTCTTTGGCTTTGATCAAAGGAACGAGGGGGAGGAGCTTGGTTTTCTTGTCAGCCTTGCCCCAGTAAAGCACCAGGTTGTCTTGCATGTTGAGGGCTTCGATGATGGCGGGCAGGCATTCTCCCACGATGGCGGTGTCCTGCAGGCTGTAGTAAGCGACAGCCAGATTGTCTTTGTTTTGACCCAAAGAAGCCACTTTTTCCAATCTTTTCTTTTCAAGGCTATCAGTAGCGTTGGCAGCAGCTTTGTTGACGGCGGCTTTGAAGTTGGCGGGGAACTGGTTGACCATGCCCTGTCCGCTTCCTGCGTATTCAGTATATACGCGCCAGAATTCAAGCTGTGCGGTGCTCTTCAGAAGGTCTTCCACGCGCTGTTTGTCTTTCACACCGGGAAGCTCCACGATGATACGGCCGCTCTGGTCGGTCTGCAGGTTGGGCTGTGCCACACCGAAACGGTCGATACGGGTACGGAGGATCTTGAAGGTCTGATCCATGGTCTCCGTCCGTTTGTCTTTCAAAGCTTTGATGACATCATCGTCGCTGGCAGACTTCTTGTTCAGGTTGTTTCCAAAGAAGGTGGCCAATTTGGCATTGGAGTTGCCGGCTTTTTTCTGGTTTTCAAATTCTTTGGCGAACAGGTCAATGAAATCCTCTCCGGTGGCGCCGTTGGCATATTTTTTCTGAGTGGCTTCAAAAGTCTTGATGAACAGCGGGTCTTCTGAATTGCTGCACAATTGCTGGATCAGCTGGGGTGAGGAGAGCGCGAGGGTGACGCTCATACCACCCTGGAGGTCCAAACCGAGATTCAATTCTTTGTACTTGCATTCTCCATAGGTGAAACCCAGGAAAACAGAGGAGTCTTTCATCTTGTCCAGATACTCCCGTTCAAAGCTGTTGGTGACATCATAGGTGATGGCATCTTCTTTGCTCTTGTCAATCTTGCCATTTGCCTTGGCAATGTTGACAGCCTCCTTGATGGCGGCTTGGGCTTCCGGGCCTTGTGCATACTCTTGGGCGTCTTTTTCGATACTCTTAGTAACGACGGTAAATGACAGGCAATACAGGCAGGTTAGTGCAATAAGTATTGTGAAAAATAATACTAAACCCTTGTTTCGCATACGATAACTACTTGATTTTTAAATGTTTATAATATTTTTTTCTATTTTTTTTGAGCCTGCAAATATACAAAAATATTTAAAAGTGCAACACGGTTAAATTCTTTGTTTTTTAAGGTATTATTACAATAAAAAATCGTACTTTTGCGGGCTTTTTATGAACAATTTCTTTTATTAACAAAAACCATAGAATTATGACAGAAAAGTTGCAAAAATTGATGAACGACAGTGCGGCCGCACGTTGGACTGCACTTATTCTCATCGCATTGATGATGTTTTTCGGCTACATGTTCGTGGATGTCATGTCCCCGCTGGAGAGCCTTGTGGAAGCGGAACGCAGTTGGGTGCCTGAGGTGTTCGGTACCTACGCTGCGGCAGAATATATATTAAATGTATGCGGCTTCCTGATTTTGGCAGGTATCATTTTGGATAAAATGGGCATCCGTTTTACGGGAATTTTGTCCGCCTGCTTGATGTTCGCCGGTGCAACCATCAAATTCATAGGTATTAGCGACTGGTTCCAGACCACTTCCTTCTGCAACTGGTTGGGTACTTGGTGGGTGACTATGCCCGGCAGTGCCAAGATGGCCGCCCTCGGTTTCATGATTTTCGGCTGCGGTTGCGAAATGGCAGGTACCACAGTTTCCAAAGCTATTGCCAAATGGTTTAAAGGCAAGGAAATGGCTCTGGCTATGGGTATTGAAATGGCCATCGCGCGTGTGGGCGTCTTCGCCATCTTCTCCATCAGCGAACCGATTGCCAGCAAGTTCGGCACAGTACAGGCTCCCGTTGCTTTCTGTACCCTTCTTTTGCTCATTGGTATTCTCAACTTCCTTGTTTTTAGTGTTATGGACAAGAAGTTTGACAACCAACTGGCCACTGTGGGCAGCGCCAATCAAGAGGATTCATCCGAAGAAGAATTCAAGATTTCCGACCTTGGCAAGATCTTCTCCAGCCTGAATTTCTGGGTGGTCGCTCTGCTCTGCGTGCTCTACTACTCCGCCATTTTCCCGTTCCAGCGCTACGGTGCCAACATGTTGCAGTGCAACCTGGGTATTGATGCCGGTACGGCTTCCAGTATTTTCCGTTGGTTCCCCATCGGCGCCGCAGTCATCACTCCTTTCCTCGGTTCTTTCCTGGACCACAAGGGGAAAGGTGCCACCATGCTGATTTGGGGTGCCCTGCTCCTGATCTGCTGCCACCTCATTTTCGCCTTCATCGTCCCGGCTACGGGCAGCGCCTTCATCGCTTACGCCACTATCGTGATTCTCGGCATCTCCTTTGCCCTCGTTCCGGCAGCTCTTTGGCCGTCTGTTCCGAAAATCATTGAGGAAAAGGTGCTCGGTTCTGCCTACTGCCTCATTTTCTGGGTGCAGAATATCGGTCTCTGTCTGGTGCCCCTGCTGATCGGCTCCGTGCTCGCCAGCAGTAACTCCGACAGCGCCATCGTATCTTCCACCAAGAGCATGATTGACAGATACCAAAAGGTCTCTTTTGCCATGAATGCTAACAATTACGATGAATTCACGGCTCAATATGACACCTTGAAGATGGAATTCCAAACGCTGGATTCCACTTATCAGAAAACTCAGAAGACCCCGGCTGTGAAAACTACCTATGCTTCTTTCAAGGAAACAATGGATGTGTTGGCCAAAAATGAAGGCACCATCAAGAACTATATTCAGACTGCCCCCAAGAAAGAGGTGAAAGAGGCTGGAATGTTCGATTGGATGAATCAGTCTTCTGAAGAAACTGCCATCACCCCCGTGAAAGATCAGCTGGGCAAAGCCAGCTCGGGCATGTTCATTCCTTACCGTTTCACGGTTCCGCTCATTATCTTCTCCTGCTTCGGCATTGTGGCCTTCCTGATCGCCATCTATCTGAAAGCACTTGACAGAAAGAGAAAACTGGGTCTGGAACTCCCGAACATCAAAAAGGAGGAACCCGCTGAATAATTGATTCCACTCAACTATCCCTAAGAAGTTAAGGAATGAAGGAGTTCTTGCATACAGCTGCTTCCTCCTTAACTTCTTGTTTTTATGGCCATGTCTGAAACCATTCCCATCTTCACATTGAACAACGGCATCCGGATCATCCACAAGGAGGTCCACTCTCCTGTTTCACATTTCGGGGTGCTGGTCAATGCCGGTACCCGCGATGAACCGGAAGACCGGGCAGGACTGGCCCATTTTACGGAACATACTCTGTTCAAAGGAACATCCCATCGCACCAGCCTCCAGGTCACCCGCCGTATTGAAAATGCCGGCGGCGAACTGAACGCCAGCACCGCCAAGGAGGAGACCTACCTTCACGCCTCTTTCCTCTCTTCCGACTACCCCAGAGCCATGGAGCTCCTCTCCGATATCCTCTTTAATGCCACTTTCCCTGAAAAAGAGTTGGATAGGGAGAAAGATGTCGTCTTGGAGGAGATCAATTATTACCGGGATGCCCCCTATGAGTTGATTTTTGATGAGATTGAGGAGGTGGCATTTTCGGGTCATCCACTGGGACGCAATATCCTCGGTACAAAAAAATCACTCAAACAAATCCACCGTAATGACATCCTCGGCTTCATGAAGCGCCATTACACGGCCGACCATATTGTGCTCTCCTCTGTGGGTAATATTTCTTCTGATACATATATTAAATATTGTAAGCGTTTTTTTGATTTTCCGATCAGTGGCAGTTCGGACAGGGTGCGGCAGCCAGTGTCGGAATATGTGCCGACTTTGATCAGAAAAAAGAAAAACACGTCACAGGCGCACCTCATGCTCTGTAACCGCGCTTTCTCCTTCTATGACAAAGAGAGGGAAGCTTTTACACTGCTTACCAATTTGATGGGCGGCCCGGCCCTGAGCGCCCAGCTGAACCGCGTCATCCGTGAGAAACTCGGACTGGCCTATTCCGTGGAAGCCAACTATTCCCCCTTTACCGACAGCGGTCTTTTTTCAGTTTATATCGGATGCGAAAAAGTTATGATTGATAGATGTATTGATTTGGTATATAAAGAATTGAGCAAGATTTGCTCTAAAAAATTAGGTACGGCACAATTGCATAATGCCAAAAAACAATTTTTGGGACAGATAGCCATCACCAACGAATCCAAGTTGAATGAGATGCTTTCTGTGGGCCGCAGTGCCCTCTTCTTTGATGAAGTGGAGACTTCGGAATCGTCTTTCCGGAAAGTGGAAGCCATCACAGCAGAGGAAATTATGGAGGCAGCGAATCGTATTTTTGTACCAGATCAATTTTCTACTCTAATCTATTCAAATTAGCATAAAATGATGAGAATCCAATCTACATATATATATATTGTGTTGCTATCGCTGGCCCTTTTGACAGGTTGCCGTCAAAAAAAACAGGATGAAAAGCCGGCGGAGTCTGTGAACGAAGAGCAGCTGATGCGGGATTTTATCCAACAAATGGAAAATGCCGTTGCCCAAGGGCTTCCGGATTATATTAATGATGCCATTGATACCAACGTGCTGAAAGCCAAGGCTGCAGAAGTGAGTGATGCTGTGGAAATGGGGATGGGACCTAAAATTTTTGAGGGCAACTGCAGCTATGGGGACATGTTTGTCGAGATTGTCAAGAATGGCGGAGACGTCCGTTTTGACACCTGTTATGTCCAAGAGGGAATCCATCATTTGGTGGCACGCACATACGATGCGTATGGAAATCTGCAATTCCATGATTTCCAAATCCTTTTCAAGAAAAACAAACCGATGATTACAGATGCTTTTCTGTATGACTTCTCTTCAATGTTGTCGCAAAAGATTGGGCATGAGGCTTCTCTCAACGCATTTCTGAATCTTCCTGAACCGAAGGAACCCGCCATCACCATGAAGTCGCTGATGGACGCATTTGATGAGGGAAATTATAAGCAGATGCTGTCACTTTTGAGGGAAAAAAAGGAACTTCTTTCAAGTTATCCTGTTTATAACAAGTTTTTTACGATTGCCTTGTTTGAAAGTTCGGAGGATTTTGTTGGGGAAATGGAAAAATTCCAGGCGGAAGGGGCTGATCCCCGCTTTGTACTGCTTCAGGAATTGAATTATTATACAGCCAAGGGAATTCCACAGGGGGCTTTTCAAGCCATCAACCAGTTGATTGATTATACCGGTGACGACCCTGTGTATTGGCTGATGTATGCTCGCACGCTCGCAGAGGCCGGTCAATATCAGGATGCGCTTGACGCGTACAATACCGCCAAGCAGGGTTTTCAGAATTATATCTGGGATATTTGGACCGGTGAGCTCTCCTGCTATTACCATTTGAATGAAAAAGAGAGGTTCAACTCATGCCTGAATGCAGGGAAGGAACTGTACGGGATGCAGGACAGTGAGTTGAAATCCTTAGTTCAAAATCATTATCCCAAATTCAAATAACCCTGCCGTATGTCAAATCTATCTGTTGTCAAGACTGAAAATATCGCCCAATCGGGTTCTCATCGCAGGTACGTGCGACAGTTTTTATCGGACGGCACTACCCGCATGGCTGTCTTTAATGAGGATGTGAAAGAGAATGAGGCTTTTTTCGCCTTCACCGCTTTTTTCAGGGAAAAAGGAATCCCCGTTCCTGAAATATTGGAAATCAGTGACGACAGAAAACAGTATTTGCTGGAGGACCTTGGGGATGAATTGTTGTTCACCCTGTTGCAAAAAACACGCCAAGGGAGCGACTTTCCGACCACTTTGATTCCTTACTATCAGCGTGTTTTGCAATATCTTCCGAAAATTCAACTTTGTGGGAAACAGGGGTTCGACTTTTCCAAGTGCTACCCCGTTGCGGCATTTGACAGACGTTCCATGCAGTGGGATCTCAATTATTTCAAATATTATTTCCTGAAATTGGCCTACATCCCCTTTGATGAACAAAAGCTGGAGGATGATTTCCAAAAGTTGTGCGATTATTTGATGGAGGTGGATCAGGACTATTTCCTGTATCGGGATTTTCAGTCGCGCAACATCATGTTGCATCAGGATGAAATATATTTTATTGATTATCAAGGAGGAAGAAAAGGGGCTTTGCAGTATGATGTGGCCTCGTTGCTGTATCAAGCCAAGGCGGCCCTTCCGGAGTCGCTGCGTGACACCCTGCTTGAGTATTATTTGGATGAGTTGGAAAAGTGGCAGCCGGTTGACCGCGCGGAGTTCAAGCAGCACTATTATGGTTATGTGCTGATCCGTCTGTTGCAGGTGCTGGGGGCATACGGCTATCGGGGATATTATGAAAAAAAACAGCATTTTTTGCAGAGCATTCCTCCAGCGGTGGAGAACATCCGGCATTTGATGGGGGCGGGGAGAATTCCCATAGCGCTTCCTGAGTTGTCGGGGGCGTTGCAGGCCATCGCTGCGGTGGACTGGCAGGCCCGGTTAGGGCTTGGCTCGCAGGAAGCAGCGGACGGGCTGACGGTGGTGGTTTCCAGTTTTTCGTACAAAAAAGGCATCCCTGCGGATGACTCCTCCAATGGCGGAGGTTTTGTGTTCGATTGCCGTGCCCTGCCCAACCCCGGCAGAGAAGCTGCATATCGCTCTTTCACCGGATGTGATGCGTGTGTGGTGGAGTATTTGGAAAAACATGCAGTGGTGGAGGATTTCAAAAGCCATGTCCGTGCCATTGTCGATGTGAGTGTGCAAAACTATCTTGAACGAAACTTCAACCATCTATGCGTATCATTCGGATGCACGGGAGGACAGCACCGCTCCGTTTACTTTGCACATCAACTTGCTGATTATTTGAGAAAAAAATATCCCATGATCAAGGTGGTGGAACGTCATACAGAACAACCCCACCTGCTGTTTCCATGATTTTAAAATTTAAAAACTAATATTATGAAATCGATTGATGCCGCCCAAATGCAGGGCAAAAAAGTTTTAGTGAGAGTTGATTACAATGTGCCTCTGAACGAAAATCTGGAGGTGACAGATGCAACCCGTATTGTACGCACGGTGGATACGGTGAAAAAGATCACCGCATCCGGTGGTGTGGCCATCCTGATGTCGCACTTGGGACGCCCGAAAGGGGTAGCCAGCGACAAGTTCTCCCTCCGTCACATTGTGGCGAAAGCCAGTGAAGTGCTGGGCACGGAAGTGCATTTCCTGGGTGATGTGCTGGATCCGGAGACGGAAAAGCGGATTGCCGCGCTGCAACCCGGAAGTGTGGGACTGCTGGAGAATCTCCGTTTCCATAATGAAGAGGAGGCCGGTGATGAGAATTTCGCCCGACAGATTGCCCGTCTGGGAGATTTGTATGTGAATGACGCTTTCGGCACAGCGCACCGTGAACATGCTTCCACCGCCACCATTGCCCGTTTCTTCCCTGGCCAGTGCTATGCCGGCTACCTGCTTTATGAAGAGGCTTCCAATCTGGATTTGGTGCTCAACAATGCTGCTCGCCCGTTTACGGCAATCATTGGCGGTAGCAAGATTTCCACCAAATTGAATATTATTACACATTTGCTGGAAAAGGTTGACAACCTGATTATTGCGGGTGGAATGAGCTACACGTTCCTCCATGCGATGGGCGTGAAAATAGGAAATTCCCTGCTGGAAGAGGATATGGTACCCGTGGCCAAGGATATTATCAAAAAAGCACACCTCCGCGGCGTGGACATCTACCTGCCTATTGACAATATCTGTGCCAACAAGTATGCCAACGATGCCGACAAATACGTCACGACCCATAACGACATGCCTGACGGATGGGAAGGAATGGACATCGGCCCGCGCACCATTCAGAAATTTGCCGCCATCATCAAAAATGCCAAAACCATTCTTTGGAACGGCCCGGTGGGAGTTTACGAATTTCCGAATTTCGCCAAGGGTACCCAGTCCATCGCATTGTGTGTTTCTGTGGCAACGATGTCCGGCGCCTACTCTTTGATCGGCGGAGGCGACTCCATTGCCGCGCTCAACAATTACAAACTTTCAGAATTTGTTTCCTACATCAGTACGGGAGGTGGCGCCATGCTGGAGTATTTGGAAGGCAGGGAACTTCCCGGCATCAAGGCTTTGAATGAAGATAAATAACCGTTTAAAAAATAGAAAATGAACGTAGAAGATTATATTGTAGCACGAGTGAACGTGCTGATGCATCATCGTGATGCGCGTATTGTGAAACGCTTGGAGGGGGGGATGAGCAATTACACTTATGTGGTGGAGACAGGCGGAAACAGGTACACCTATCGTGTTCCCGGAAAATTCGCGGAGAGATTTGTGGACCGTGAAGTGGAATGGGACAACATACAGCGGGTGGACACTTTGGGGCTGAACAACAAAACCGTCTATATGGAAATCATGTCAGGGGAAAAGTTGGCGGAATATGTGGACGGCACCATCATGTCGGAAACCGACATCGTCTCTTATAATGAAATGTCGGTCAAGGCATTGAAAAAACTCCACGGAAGTGGTTTGAAGCTTCAGGATTATAACGCTTTCGGGCGTTTGGCCGACTATGAGAGATATTGTACGGAAACCGGTTTTGAACATCCTGAAAAATACAAGGAACTGCGTAGAAAGCTGGAGGATTTCCGCCAGAAATACGTGCAGGTGCAACTGGTTCCCTGCCATTGTGATTACCAACCGACCAATCTGGTCATTGATGGGGAAAAACTCTATGTGCTGGATTGGGAGTTCGCCGGAATGAACGACCCGTACTATGACATCGCCTGCTATGGCAATGCCGGATTGGACAAGGCGGTATCGCTTCTGGAAACCTATGTGGGGCACCAGCCGACCAGCGAGGAACTCCGGCGTCTCTATTTCCATCGCGCCTTCCAGTGCCTGCAATGGTACAATGTGGCCATCTTCAAAGACCGTATCGGTTTGAGCATCGATTTGAATATGGATTTCAACCAAGTGGCCCTCATGTTCCTCGGTATGGCGGAGGATTTGTTGGAAAAATAAAAGAAGTATGTTGGATTCAGGATTTTCTTTTACTTTTGCACTCTCAAAAATAGAATCATGATAAAAAGGTTTTTGGAAACCATCGGCGAGTATTTTCTCTTCCTGGGAAAAGTGTTCTCCAAACCGGCCAAGTCCTCGGAGTTTTTCAAGAAAGTGGTGGACGAGATGAACTCCATGGGTGTAGGCTCTCTGCTGATTGTCTGTATTGTGGCGGTTTGTATGGGTAGTGTAATCACCACGCAGACTGCCCTCCAGATTGAGAGTCCCTGGATCCCGAAATGGACACTCGGCTTCACTGTGCGTACCTCCGTGGTGATGGAGCTCTGCCCGACCATCATCACCCTGCTGCTGGTGGGAAATTTGGGCTCGCGCATTACATCGGAAATAGGCAGTATGAAAGTTACCGAGCAGATTGATGCACTGGAAGTGATGGGAATCAACTCGGCTTCCTTTCTGATTCTTCCCAAAATTGTGGCTGCCCTGTTCGCTATCCCTATCTTGGTTATCGTGGCCATCTTCTTCGCACTTGTCGGAGGTTACATCACCGTTTTGATTACGCACGTCTCCTCCCCGTATGAATTCATTGATGGCTTGCAGTCGTTTTTCCGGATGTACGATTTGGTGTATGTGTTGACCAAAACCACCGTTTTTGCTTTTGTATTATCTTCAGTATCATCATTTTATGGATATAGAATTGAGGGCGGTGCCTTGGAGTTGGGTAAAGCCAATGTGAATGGCATTGTGGTTTCCTCCTTCATTATTTTGGTACTGAACCTGGTAATCACGTCAATTATGTTATAAAATCTTTTCTTATGGACTGGACGCTTGTTATTTCGTTGATTTTCTTTGGTCTGTTGGCCATTGTATTGGATTTGTTGTTCATTCCCGGCGGGGTGCTTGCCATTCTGGGATTGATCACGGTGATCAGTGGTGTGGTTTGCAGCTATGTTGCTTTCGGCGCTGCAGCGGGAAATATTGTGCTGGTGTGCACGCTGGCGGTTTCCATTGTTGCAATTGTGTTGATTTTGCGCAGCCGTACTTGGCGGAAATGTGCGTTGAATGCTGAAATTGACACGAAAATGAATGAATTTGATGAGGACAAAATCAAAGTCGGGGCAGTGGGTGAAACCATTTCCCGTCTGGCCCCCTCCGGCAAGGCTGTGTTTGACGGCGATACGGTGGAAGTCACCTCCGCCCATGGCCTTATTGATGAGAACAGCAAGGTAAGGGTGCTTCGCATTGATGGAAACAAAATCACAGTTGAACTTGCGGATTAGATGATTCCAAAAAAAAATCCCCTGAATTTCTCAGGGGATTTTTTTTATGTGCCCGGGACAAGACTCGAACTTGCACGTCTCTCAACACTCGCACCTGAAACGAGCGCGTCTACCATTCCGCCACCCGGGCGTTTGATTACATTAAGGAGTCAATCAGTTTTACCAAGTCGGGTTTGCGTTGCAAGCCCACTAAGGTTTCCACTACTTCTCCATTCTTCATGAACACCAGCATCGGGATGTTGCGCACGCCAAACTGCATGGCGATGTCATTGTTTTCATCCGTGTCGCACTTGCCGATGATCACTTTCCCTTCGTATTCTTGGGAGAGTTCGTCCATGATGGGAGCCAGCGCACGGCACGGGCCACACCAAGTTGCCCAAAAGTCAATAATCACTAATTTGTCAGTTTTGATGACTTCTTCAAAATTGCTGCTATTGATTTCCATTGCCATAACTTGGTGATTTTGGTGTTCTTGAAAAGCGTGCAAAAATACACTAATTTTTGATATTTCCTGTGTTTTGGGGAGAAAAAATTTTCAATCTGTTTTTTGATGGGTTATTGACAGAGTATCAATTTTTTGGATGGGAGGTTGGGGGGAGGCGGAAGCGCACTGGCAGACGCGGGGGAGGGGAGTCTAACGGTTTTTTAGGAATTGTATCATTTGTTGTAGCGCGCGGCCGCGGTGGCTGATGCGGTTTTTTTCATCTTCGCTCATTTCTGCAAAGGTGGTGGTGAAACCGTCGGGGCGGAAGATGGGGTCATAGCCGAAACCGGAGGCTCCGTGGCATTCGGTAAGGATTTCTCCATCCACGCGGCCTTCAAAGAAATAGTGCTGGCCATCGAGCACCAGCGCAATCACGGTTTTAAAGCAGGCTTTGCGGTGGGTGATTCCCTCCATTTCGCGGAGCACTTTGCGGATGTTGTCCGCCGGGCTGCAGTCGGGACCGGCGTAGCGGGCGGAATACACCCCGGGGCGTCCATCCAGTGCCTCGATCACCAAGCCGGTGTCATCTGCAAAACAGTTGACGGGAAAACGCTGGCACACGAAATCCACTTTCTGGGTGGCATTCCCCAAAAGAGAATCAGCTGTTTCGGGGATCTCCTCAAAACAGCCGATTTCATCCAGCCCTTTCACGACACAAGAAGCACCCGCGATAGCGACTGCTTCCTGTAATTTGTGTCGGTTATGCGTTGCAAATATCAATTCCATCGCATCTCCGTGCATCGGTTCAATTAGGCGTTGGCGCCTTTGATTTCGATGGCTTGTTTGTCACGATAGTAACCGCATTCGGGACAAACTCTGTGAGTCAGGATGGCGGCACCGCAATGGCTGCAGGTCGTCAACTGGGGAGCAGTGATGAAATCGTGTGCTCTTCTCTTGTCTCTTCTCATTGCTGAGTGTCTTCTTTTTGGATGTGGCATAACTTATTGATTTTATGTTATTAACTTTGTTTTATGTTTTTCAGGGCTTCCCACCGGGGGTCAATCACCTCTCGCTGTGTCTCACCAGGGGTCAGCTCTTCTAATTTCTTGATTATTTCCGGATTGCAGGTTGACTTGCCCGATGCGTCATCAGGATGAACCACCCGCAGGGGCAGCGCCAGCGTGAGGCATTCATACACGAAGTGGAATACATCCAACTCGTAGGTGTTCTCACTGACCACCCATAGGTTGTCCTCCTCTTCGGGCTCCTCTATCATCGGAACCAGTTTCACCAACAGGTTTTCACTGAAATCCAAGTCAATGTCCACCGGCTCCAAGCAACGGTCGCAAGGAAGTTGTACCTTCCCCTTGAAATGGAAGTCCAATGTGATCATTTTTTCAAAAACTTCCATCTCAATCTGCAATTTCACACAACCTTCCTGCAAATTGGGAATCTCTGCAAGTTCAAAGAACCTCTTGTCGCAATTTATTGTGAATGAATGTTTTCCAAGTTCAACTCCAGAAATTCTGAGCTTAAATTCGTCCTTTTTGGGGTCAGTTTTCACCTTCAATAAATTGGGCTGCAAATATACACTTTTTTTAGAGTGGTTTCCCACTGATAAATTTTTTTTAATCTTTTTTATGTAAATAATTAAAATAAAGATATTTACATAGATTTTTGGAGGGACATGGCGAACCGACCGAACGTTGGCGCAGCGGGCGGTTCACCACAGGGTTAGCGATGCATCAGTTCTTCAATTTCTTCCACTTCTGCGGGGAGGTTGGGCATCAGGTTGATGGGTTGCTCGGCCACTACCACATCGGTTTCAATGCGCACGCCAATGCCCTCTTCGGCGATGTAGATGCCGGGTTCGCAACTGAGCACCATGCCGGGTTGGAAAGCCCAGTCGCGCTGTCCCACATCATGCACGTCCAGGCCGATGAAGTGCGAGGTGTTGTGCATGTAGTATTTCTTGAACAGCGGATGCTTGGGATCCTGCTGGCGGATGTCCTCCATTTTCAGCAGTCCGAGTTTGACCAGCTCTTCTTCCATCCGGTGGAATACGAAGTCGTTGATTTTATGGATGGTCATTCCGGGTTGGAAGAGGGGGATGGTCTCTTTGTAGATGGCGAGCACACTGTTATAGACCTCTTTTTGGCGGGGAGTGTAGCGGCCGTTGACGGGGATGGTGCGGGTGGCGTCGCCAGCGTAATTGGCATATTCTGCGCCGAAATCCATCAACAGCAGGTCGCCGTCTTTCATTTGCTTGTCGTTTTTGATGTAGTGCAGGATGCAGGTGTCCTGGCCGGCGGCCACGATGGGGGCGAAAGAGTGGCCGGAAGCCCCGTTGCGCAACATTTCGTAGGTGAGTTCCGCTTCAATTTCATATTCGTATTTCCCGGGTTCCACGGCAGTGATGGCGCGGCGGAAAGCCTTCGTGGTGATGTCGCACGCCTTGCGGAGCGTGGCCAGCTCTTCGGCGCTTTTCATGGTGCGCAACGGATAGAGAATGGGCGCAAGACGACGGTAGGTGTGCAGCGGATACTCCTCTTTCAACTGCTTCACAAGCAGATGCTCCTTTGTGACGGGCATCCAGCGCAACCGTGGATTCTCCGGCAAATGCATGTACACGCTCTGCGAATTGACCATCAGGTCCTGCAGAATATCCGGAAATTGCTCCGAGAACATCACCGTCTCCACCCCGGAAATGCGGGACGCCTCCTCCTTGCTGAACCGATGCCCGTACCAGATCACCATCTCCGGACTCGGATTCTTGATGAACAAAATCTCACGGTATTCCGGATTCGGATGCCACGGCGCCATCGTCAGGAAGGTCTCCTCCTGGTCAATGCCGGTCAGATACAGCATTTCCGAGTTCTGGCGGAACGGCAGGGTCGTGTCGCCACAACGGGGGAATTCGCTGTTGGAGGTTACTATCACCAATGAATTCTCTTCGATTTCATGGGCGACTTTTTTTCTGTTTTCAATGTAAAACTGCTGGTTGATGGGTTGGTATCTCATGATTCTTATTCAATTTGTATATTATTAATCTCCTCTCTTGCTGAAAAAACGCCCTCGCAAGGAACGAGGGCGTGAGAATGCGGAAATGACATCGCAAAGACTACTCTTTGGTAAACTGGTCTTTCCCGACGCCGCACATCGGACATTCAAAATCTGCGGGAACCTCTTCCCAAGGTGTGCCAGGGGCAATGCCCGCTTCCGGCACGCCTACGGACGGATCATATACCCATCCGCAAACATCACATGCATATTTTTCCATAATTGTAAATTTGATGGTTGGTTATGTTTTTTGTATTTCCAAACATGGGGTGCAAAAATAATAAATTTTCCGTTTCCCCATCGCATCCTTGACAGGAGAATAAAAAAAAGAAGACCCATTTTCATGAATCTTCTTTTTTTTCGGGCGGGCCGGACGAGGCTCGAACTCGCGACCCCATGCGTGACAGGCATGTATTCTAACCAAACTGAACTACCGGCCCTGCTTTTTTTAAGCGGTTGCAAAAATACACTTTTTTCGTTTTGAAAATAAAATTTTTGAGAAAAAAATATTATTTTTGTATTTTATTGATAATTAATTTTTTATGAAATAAAAAAGATAAAATGACGGAAATTTAATCCCCGATGATGCAATTTGACGTCCCGAATTTCGCGCAATCTGTGACGATTTTGGCAGCGCGGGCGGATGCGCCACTCCCGCCCAGACGGGTGTTCAGGGCAGCGTAGTCCGCGGTCATCTGCTCGCGGACCGCCCTGTCGGAAAGCAATTTTTCCACCTCGGCTTTCAGCCGGCCAGGGGTGAGATCGTACTGGATCAACTCTGTGACGGCGGGCTTGTCCAAAATCAGGTTCACCAGGGAGATGTACTTGATGCTGTCTTTGGCCACCGCTTTGGCAATGCGGTACGACAAATCGCTGGTTTTGTAACAGACCACTTGCCGCGTGCCCAACAGGGCGGTTTCCAAGGTGGCGGTGCCCGAGGTGACCACTGCCGCCTCTGCATTCAATACCAGCGGATAGGTCTGCGACAGCGCCGTTTTTACAGAATATCCATCCAAATATTTATCGTACAGGGATTGGGGAAGCCATTTTACTGTGGATACCACAAACTGGTATTCTGGAAAGTCCTTGGTGATCTGCAGCATCACTGGCAGGATGCGAGTGATCTCCTGCTTTCTGCTTCCCGGCAGGATGGCTATGATCGGCCGGCTGTCCAACTGGTTTTTCTCGCGAAAATCCTTCACTTCCACCGAATTGCGGATCTCCGGCCCGATGGCATCCAATAGTGGATGTCCCACAAAATCAGCTTCGTATCCGTATTTTTTGTAAAAATCCTTCTCAAAGGGCAGAATCGGCATGACGTGGTCGCAGCAGCGTTTGATTTTGTGCACGCGACCGGTCTTCCAAGCCCAAATCTGGGGAGAAATGTAATACACCACCTTGAATCCTTGGGCTTTGGCCCATTCGGCAATCCGCAGGTTGAAACCAGGGTAGTCCACCAGTACGACCACATCCGGCTGATACTGCAAGAGGTCTGATTTGCAGAACTTGATATTGCCCAAAATGACACGCAAGTGGGTGGCCACTTCCCAGAAACCCATGAAAGCCAAATCCTTGTAGTGTTTGATGATGACCCCGCCCTGCTCTTCCATGAGGTCTCCGCCCCAACAGCGGAAGTCGGCCTCAGCATCAATGCGGCGCAGCTCTTTCATCAGGTTGGAGGCGTGCAGGTCGCCGGACGCCTCGCCGGCTATGATATAGTATTTCATTTTCAGATTTTTACAATGTTACATCGCACTTTTCCGCCCGGTGGCCCTTGTTTGAAACTAAAAAGTGGGAGTCCCGATGAATTGGTCTTCGGGCACAGCTTCCTGTTTTTTCCTGAAGCGGTCCAAGCCCACCTTCAACGAGAAGATGTGGGAATACTGTGCGATGGACAGGTCTCCGATGTCGGTGAGGGCGTAGTCGATGGTGACGATATTTTTGATGCACACCCCGATGCCGAGGTTGATCTGGAGGGTGGTGCGGTTTTTGCCGTCAAAAGTGGCCTCTTGTTGGAAGTTGCCGATACCCGCGCGCACGGCGACGATTTTCTTGTACGCGAACTCCATCCCGAAATGGGGATCCATGCAGAGGACTTTGCTGCGTACCAGGCTGTGCCGCTTGCCGTCAAAGGTGAAGTCCAGGTCCAGCGCGAAAGTGGCGTTGAAACCCTTGCCCAGCTCCACATACTTGCCCGCACCTAACATCAACTTGGGCAGCGTGATTTCCAATGAGTTGGTGGGTATCTCGTTGCCGGTTTGTTCAAACACTTCCACCACGCGGTCGCTGAGGTGGTAGCTCCAAGCGTTGAACGAGGAGGTGGCATCCCGCAACATCGCCCCGGCGTGCCAGCCCTTATGGGTGTAGTGGAGCCCCACATCTATGCCGAATCCCCAGGCCCCGCCGAAATCACCGATGCGGCGGCGCAGTATCTTGGCGCTCCCCCCCAGCGACAAGCCCTCCACATGTGTGAAATTGTATGCATAAGTCAGCAAAAAGGCATTGTCCGCTGATGAAAAGTAGGAGATGCGGTCGTAATCAATGTTCCCTTGGTTGTCAATTAATTCCGTGGTATTCATGATGTTGTCCACACCGAAACGGATGTAGGAGAAGGCTACGGTGGATTTCGGATCAATGCGGCAGGCCACCCCGGCATAATCATATTTGGCGATGCCGGCAAAATATTCCGCGTGCATCAGTGCCAGCTCATAGCGTTTCTCCATCACCGAGAGCCCCGCCGGGTTCCAATAGGCTGCCGTCACATCATTGGCAATGGAGGTCATGGTGTTGGCCATGCCCAAGCCACGCGCCCCCAAGCCCAGCGACAAAAACTCGTTGCTGTATTTGGCCGTCTGGCCATGCGAGGCCAGCAGGGCAGTGAGCAGTACAACGGTGAAAAGGACTCTTCGGATCATGGGGCGGTTTTCAATGGTTATGCCTTTTTCGGGTGCTGGTTCCAATAATTGTCAACGATGAAGTCCACCGCGCGGATGGATTTGCAAAGCCACTCAAAGTAGAGCTCGGCTTTTTCCTCTTCCGACAGCTGCCAGGGCACATCGGAGTGGCGGAGGCGCTCCACCATGTGGGAGATGAGGATGGCGGCGGAGTTGGAGATGTTGAAGCTTTCGGTGAAGCCGTACATGGGAATCTTGACGGCTTTGTCGCATACGGCGATGGCCTCGTCCGACAGACCCGTCAGCTCGGTACCGAAGAAAAAAGCGTATTTTTCGTCCACTGGGAGGTCGGAGAGGAAGACGCTGTTTTCGGCGGGGAGGGTGGCCACCAGGGTGTAGCCCTGCTGGTGAAGCCGGTCTGCACAACGCTGCACATTCCCCGGCTCTTTTTTGTAGTTGCTGATGGTCAGCCATTTGTCGGACCCCATGGTGATGGCACTGTGGGTGGTGAACTCGTTCTCATTCTCAATGATGTGCAAATCCTGAATGCCGTAGCACTCGCAGGAGCGCATCACCGCGCTGATGTTCTGGGTTTGGTATAAATCCTCCAGAACCACGGTGAAACGGCGGGTTCTGTTTTGTAAAACACTGAGAATACGCTCGTTGCGTTCTTCTGTGACAAACCCGCGGAGATATTCCGATGTTTCGATTTTTTCTGCGATGGTCAACTCTCTCATATCTGACAGCAAAAACTGGCAAGCATCAAACGTGATAATCGGCAAGTTATTGTGAGCGCACCCTCATCCGCTGCGGCGGGGAATGGAATTGGAACCGTGTGCAATGGCTGCAGTACGAAATTTCCTGTTTCGGAAAGGGAGAAGCTGGAAAGAGGCGCATCTGCCCACCAAAGGCTCTCCTACCTGATTGCAGATGTCGAAAGCAGTCTTTCACACTGTATATGCTATAAAAACTTTTTTTTCAAGTTATTATAAAATCTAAAAGTGAAAAGAGTGGAGGAGAGACTTGGCGCAAAATGAGGGCGCAAAATTTGTAAATTTTTGATTGTGCCAAAAATGGCGTGAAAAAGAGCCTCATAACGACAGGGTTCACGGCTGCTGCATGAAATTTTTAACAGATTGAAAATCTATGAGATGAAAATGGTGGTTAGTGGGTTTCAGCATTCCCCCTGACAGTTCACCTAAAAATTGTACTTTTGTGCCCTCAAATCAGATTCATTATGAAATTTCGTACCGAGATTCCCAGCCCGTCATACCCTTTCCAAATCTCCTACAGCGACCGGATGATGTTTTTCGGCTCCTGTTTTTCAGAGCACATCTCCCAATTTTTCCGCACCTGCCGTTTCCAAGTCGGCCCGGACGCCTTCGGGATTCTTTTCAACCCGCTGTCTATCGCCCAAAGTTTGCATTTTTTGGCCGAAAAAAGCTTTTTTTGCGATGAAAAAATGCAAAATCGGGAGGAAAAAATGCAGGATTTTGACGAAAAAAAGCAGTTTTTTGATGATTTTTGTCAGTTTTACGATGAAAAATGGCACAGTTTTCTGCACCATGGACGGTTTTCGCACCCTCGGCCGGAGCTGTTTTGGGAGAATATAAAAAGCGAGTTCTCCGCTGCCGCCGATTTCCTTCCGCAAACCGATGTGCTGTTTGTCACGTTGGGGACGGCTTACTATTATTTCCACAAGGAGAAGCGGCGGGTGGTGGCCAACTGCCACAAGGTGCCTGCGCCGGCTTTTGAGAAACAGCTGGCGGAGATGGACCAGATTGTGGACGCGTTCTCTCCCTTTTTCCGCTGGCGGAAGCAGCATGCCCCCCACCTCAGGGTGGTGTTTACCGTGAGTCCGGTGCGCCACCTCAGCGACGGGTTTCATGAGAATCAGTTGAGCAAATCCATCTTGCATCTTTCTATTGAAAAATTGCAGCATCTGTATGCGGAGGTCTATTATTTCCCCGCCTATGAAATCCTGTTGGATGACTTGCGCGATTACCGTTTTTATGATACGGACCTGTGCCACCCCTCTGCCCAAGCCATTGCATATCTGCAAGAAATATTGACGGAAAGCCTGCTGGATCCCTTCACCCGTCAGCAGCTGGCCGAGGTGCAGCGCGAAAACCGCCGCACCGCCCATCGCCCCCTCAACACCGCAGGTGAAAAGTAATATTCAGGCTTGTGAAAAAACGTATCTTTGTGTCTTCAAATAAAAATCACTTGTTTAATTTAAAATACTTATTATGAAAAAGTTATCTTATTTATTAATGGCTGTGTGCCTTGTTTTCTGTGTTTCTTGCAGCAATAAAAGCGACAACAAACCCAAGTACGAGGGCAGCGAAGAGTATGTGAAAGCCATGACTCTCATGGATGAATGCGAAGCTGCGCTCAACAACGCCAAAACCCTTGAAGAGCTTGATGAAGTATGGGAAGATGCAGGTGAAAAATGGGATGAGGTGGATGGTGCAAAAATGTCGTTTGAAGAGGCTGATAAAGCAGATGAAAAATGGGAAATGTTCAGTAAGTTGCATGATGAGAAAAAGGCAAAATTGGGCGCCGATGATTCTTCGCAGGACATGTCACAGGGGTATGATGACGATGAAGAAGCGGATGTCTCCGACCTGGACATGGAATTTGGGGATGATTACGCAGATTAATCGGCGGATTTGTAACTTGAAGAAAATAAATAGAAAAGAGCCGTTTCCCGTTTGAGAAGCGGCTCTTTCTTTGTCCGGCCATTTCCTGTTCGGCTATTTCTTTTTGTTCTTGATGGATTCCCTGATCTGCTTGATGATGAAGAAAACCAGGAACGCAGTGAGTCCGCCTCCGACCACACCCAAATACATCTCGCGCTTTTGCTCCGGCGGACAGTCATACATGTACACAAACGCGCACAATACGATCAGGACGATGATTATCCGCAACAAGTCTTTCAAACCTTCTTTCATTTTTTTTCTTTTTTAGGGGCGGCAAAGGTACAATTTTTTTTCGGAATTTCACACTTTTGTCTTCAAAAATCAGTTGTAATTAATTAATTCACAAAATGTTATGTGCTAATTTCTCAATCCTTCACGCAGCGGACGGAGAAGCCGCCCTCTTTGAGGTAGTTGCTCCGGCCCACATGGGGGAGGTTGTAGTCGATGTAGCGTTTCCAGGCTCGGGAGTCGTCCAGTTCGGTGGAGCTCCAGATGGCGGAGCCGTTGCCGAAGCTATAGAAACTGTTGCCGTAGCCGCCGGCGGGGAGCACTGAGAAGCCGGTGGAGTTGTTCTGTTGGGGGGTGTTGCCCGGGGTGCACTCAACGTCGCAGCTATCCCATCCTTTGGTGGAGGCCAATGCTTTGGCGACATGGCTTTCCGTGTTGCCGCACTGGCAGGACGGCTGGCCGGAAACGCAGTCGGTGAGTTGCGACCATTCCGCATCGGAGGGCAGGTGCCAGCCGTAGGGGCAGGCGTTCAGGGCTGCGGCAAAGTTGTACAGGTAGCCGTAAGTGTTCACTTGGGCGGGGTCGTTGTTGGGGGCGTACCGGAGCGGGGTGTCGGCGCTCTTTCCGTTGCCGGCAGCGATGGCGTTCCCGTTGCGGTCGTGGGTGGTGCGCAGGTGTTCCGCTGTCCAGCACTGGGAGCCGATGTGGACGGTGGGGTACACATTGCCGTCGGTGTCTTTCATTTTCGGGCACGGCGACTGTGCGGCCCCTGTTGTCAGGAGTGCTGCCACGAGTGCCGTTACGATCATTCGGTGGATTGTTGCCATATTGTAGAAGTTAAAATGGTGGTTGCCAATGCTTTTGCACTTCAGCAACCCAGCGGCAAAGGTACGACATTCTTCCGAAAACAGTGTGCCCTCAAAAAATTGGAAAAGTGTAAAAAAATTCCCGATTTGGTGTTGGAAAAGTGTAAAAAATTGTATCTTTGCAGCGGAGATTAAAATGGTAGTGTTATGGTTAAAAGAAAGATATACAATAAGTTAAAAAATTTCTTTCACTCCGATAATCGCGCGCTTTTAATCACTGGTGCGCGACAGGTTGGAAAAACATTCTCAATACGTGAGATTGGAAAGGAAATTTTTAAGAATTTTGTAGAAATAAACTTCATTGAAAAGCCGGATGCGTTGGAGATTTTCAGCGATGTGAGCGACAGTCAAGAGATACTGCTTCGTTTGTCGGCCTTCACTCATCGCAAATTAGTACCGGGAAAGACGCTTATTTTCTTTGATGAAGTCCAGCAATGCAAAGAGATGGTGACTGCCATCAAGTTTTTGGTGGATGAGGGCAGCTATCGTTATGTGATGAGTGGCTCATTGCTGGGGGTGGAGCTGAAAGATCTGCGCAGTGTACCTGTCGGCTATATGGCTGAGTATGAAATGTATCCGCTTGATTTGGAAGAGTTTGCTTTGGCATTGGGAATAGGAGAGAATGTAATAGCACACCTTAAGGACTGCTACGAACGGCGTGTTCCTGTGGACAACTTTGTGCATGCAAGGATGCTGGAAATGGTTCGTTTATACCTATTGACAGGCGGTATGCCGGCTGTGGTTCAGAAATACTTGGATACCAATAATCTGAAGAGTGTTCTGGATATACAGCGAGGCATTGTACAGACCTACAAGCGCGACATCACCCAGTATGACCAAGAGCACAAGTTGCAGATTGAGGAAATCTACAATCTCATTCCTTCGGAATTGGATGCGAAGAACAAACGATTCATTTTGAAGGAGTTGGACAGCAAAGCTCGTTTCAGTCGTTACGAAAGCGGCCTGCTTTGGTTGCAGGATTCTGGGGTGGCATTGCCCACCTACAACGTGAGTGAACCGCGTTTGCCATTGCTGTTGAACAAGCAGCGCAACCTCTTCAAGCTGTTTGCCAACGATGTGGGGTTGTTGGCGGCGATGTATGGGGCGAACATCCAGATAAAGTTGTTGAGCCAGAACCCGAATATAAATTATGGTGCAATTTTTGAGAATTTGGTGGCGCAGGAACTTACGGCGCATGGTTTTGCAGCTGACCACAACCTCTATTATTTCAACAGCAAAAAGCAAGGCGAATTGGATTTCATAGTGGAACATGACGGTGCGGCGCTCCCCATTGAGGTGAAATTGGGCAAGGATTACGAGCGGCACCGTGCGCTGTCAGGGGTGATGAACGATGCTGCTTACGACATTCCGCAGGCCATAGTCTTTTGTCAAGACAATGTTCAGGTGAAAGAGCGAGTGGTGTATTTACCTATCTATATGCTGATGTTCCTTCAGCGCGAGACTGCCACTGATTTAATCTACCATTTCGATGCTCAGATGGGGTAGGAGAATGCCATTAAATTGATTGTCGTAGGGTTGCCATATTATGACAGCCCTACCGTTTTTCGTACATCTTCAGACAGTTCGCCGTTCTTCACGCTCACTCATCGCCGATTTCTTCACGCCGTAATTTGCAAGGCGGCCTGATATGCGGATCCGCACTGGCCTGCCCATGCGTTACGGGCTGACGGCTGTGATGTCCCTTCACCCCGAAGGGGTGATATTTGGGTAACCCCGTACAAGCGCAGCGCAGTGCGGGGTGTGCGTGGGCGCGTGCGCCCACCGCGGCACGCTGGCAGGTGGATAGGTCCTGACGGCAGGTATGCCGCGGAAGTATGGGGTGGGTGGAGAGAAATGAGGTTCCACCTCCCTATCGGTTGGCGGAATGGTGCAGTTGGTCAATCAATAAAAAAGTGTAGAGGCGGCATATTATGATGCCTCTGCGGCTGGCCAGAAAATTGGAAAAGTGTAAAAAATAGCCCGATTTTGTATTGGAAAAGTGTAAAAAATGGTGATTTTTGTATTGAAATAGTGCAAGACTATGCCGAAAAAATGCTATTTTTGCAGCGAAAAATGCAATAAAAGAACAATATGCCCAAAGACTTGCAAGAAGGATACGTGTATATCCTTACCAATCCCAGTTTTAAGGAGGATTGGGTGAAAATTGGAAAGAGTTCCCGACCAGTGGATGTTCGTTCAAAAGAGTTGGATAATACAGCGGTTCCTCTTCCTTTTGAGATATTTACCACCATGAAGACGGTGAAGTATAATGAGGTGGAGAAATTGGTTCACAAGACCATAGACCGTCTTACTGACTTGCGCATCCGCCAGAATCGGGAATTTTTCAATGTTGACCCACAGGTGGCGCTTGACATTTTTATGGATATAGCTTGTGCTATTGAGGACGCCGTCATTATGCGGTATGATGCGGAGAAGCCGTATCAAGTTTACCCAATTGTGGAAGGTCAAAAAATCAAAGAGAAGGAAGAGAAAAAAGAAATTCGCAAGCCCTTCGATTTCGGAATGATTGGTCTGAATGTAGGTGACACTGTCATATTCGATGCACTGAACCTTCCTGTAAAAGTAGCAGGCAAAAACAAGGTGGAATACGAGGGGCGCTTATGGAGCCTCTCCGCTTTCTGCGGCACTTACCTGCCCGAAGAAATGCACAACAAGAGTGAATCCTACCAAGGCCCGAAGTATTTCAGCTATCAAGGAAAGACGTTGTGGGAGATTAGATTGGAAAGGGAGAAAGAATAATTTTTTTGTAGAACAACTTCCGATAATATAAATTATCACGAATATGACGGATGCCGAAATCCTCCAGCTGTCAGAGGAGGACATTAAATTTCAGTTTATCACGCCTGCCATAACGGATAAGAATAAGGCGGGTTGGCTGCCCAGTAACATACGTATGGAATACTCCTTTACTGATGGCAGAATCCTTTTTGTGGGCAAAATGCACCACAAAAAGCAACCAAAAAGAGCTGATTACCTGCTCTTTGACGGCAATATAAATTCTCCGCTTGCTATCGTAGAAGCCAAAGCTGCAGAAAGTGACTTGACAAAAGGCATACAGCAAGCCATCGAATATGCCGACATGCTTGACGTTCCTTTCGCCTACTCGTCCAATGGCTTGGGATTTCGGGAACACGACAGACTTACGGGGAAAGAACGAGAGTTCTCCATGGACAACTTTCCAACTCTACAGGAACTCAAGGAGAGAATTGCCGTAGCGAAGAAACTGACGGCAGAACAACAAGAGGCCATTTCCACCCCTTACTTCATTGACCAATACTCACACGAGCCACGCTATTACCAGCGAATCGCCATCAATAGAACTATTGAAGCGATTGCGAAAGGCAAGCAGCGCATTCTCCTTGTAATGGCAACAGGCACAGGTAAGACCTTCACCGCTTTCCAAATCATCTGGAGACTGCACAAGTCCGGGATGAAAAAGCGCATCCTATATCTTGCCGACCGCAATGTGCTGATAGACCAAACTATGCAGCAGGACTTCAAGCCGTTCCAAAAAATAATGACCAAAGTGCAGGGCAGACAGCTTGATTCTGCATACGAAATCCACATGGCACTCTATCAGCAACTCGTTTCCACTGACCCGGAGAAGCCCGACCCGTTCACGCAATTCAATCCCGACTTCTTCGACCTCGTAATCATTGATGAGTGTCACAGAGGCAGCGCAAAAGAGAACTCCACTTGGCGCAAGGTGCTGGATTATTTCTCTTCCGCCACACAAATCGGTCTGACGGCTACCCCGAAATACGCAGAGGGAGCCAACAACATTGATTACTTCGGCGACCCTATCTACACATATTCTCTCAAACAAGGTATAGAAGATGGTTTCCTCGCCCCATACCGTGTTACGAAATCCTTTATAGATGTTGACTTGGATGGCTTTGAACCAAGAGCAAATGACTTGGTAGCCCTTGGCACAAAAGATCTACAGGATTTCTACAGCCGGAAAGATTTTGGAAGGGAAATAACCATACAGCTTCGCCAAAAGATTGTCGCCAAACGCATCACAGATAAATTGCACGAATTGGGGCGATACACAAAAACCATCATCTTCTGCCCGGATATTGATGAAGCTGGCATTATGCGTGACCTGCTCATCAATATGAATCACGACCTCGTGAAAAAAGACAGCCGCTATATCATGCGCATCACCAGCGATGATTATGAGGGCAAACGGCAGCTTGACAATTTCATTGACCCCGAATCCGTTTATCCCACTATTGTGACCACATCCGAACTGCTTTCAACGGGTGTTGACTGTAAAACCTGCGGTTTGATAGTCATTGACAAGGAAATTGAGTCCATGACCAATTTCAAGCAGATTATCGGACGTGGAACACGTCTTTTCCCATCCAAAGGCAAATTCATGTTCGACATCCTTGACTTCCGTCAAGCCACTGACCTGTTCCATGACCCTGAATTTGATGGGGACACATTAGAAGACCCCATCGATGGGGGCGATGAAGGAGGAGACGGCGGCAATGGCGGCGGCGGTAACGGCGGCAATGGCGGAATCATCATAGATCCGCCCGGCCCCGGCAAAGGTGGCAAAAAAGGCCCCAAACAGAAAAAAGCCGTGTTCAAAGGACACAACATTGAAATTGTCCGGGAAACGGTTTCCGTGATTGGCGCAGACGGCAAAACACTGGAAACCACAAATTTGATTGACTTCACACGCAAAAACATAAAGCAGCAGTATGCCTCTTTGGAGGACTTCCTCAAACGTTGGAACAAAGAGACCCGGAAACAAATCATCATTGACGAGCTCAAAGAGTATGACGTGTTGATTGATGCAGTCAAAGAGGCAAATCCAGCGCTAAATGATTCCGATGTTTTTGATGTGATTTGCCATGTGGCATACGGGCAGAAGCCCCTCACCCGCAAAGAGAGAGCGGAAAATGTCAAAAAGCGGAACTATTTTGCAAAATATGAGGGCAAAGCACGCGAGGTGCTTGAAGCCCTTTTGGAAAAGTATGCCGACCAAGGCATCCTCAATATGGAAAATCTTGACACTTTGAAACTCAATCCGTTTGCGCAGATTGGATCACCTGTCAAGATTGTGAAACTTTTTGGCGGCAAGGAACAGTATTTCGCCGCCATCTCCGAACTTGAAAAACAACTATATCAAAACATAGCGTAGAATTATGGCAGTAAGCAATATCGTCAAACGATTGCAGAATATCATGCGCAACGATGCCGGAATCAACGGCGATGCACAGCGCATTGAACAAATGACTTGGCTGTTCTTCCTCAAGGTGTATGATGCACAAGAGGAGGAATGGGAATTGAAACAGGACAATTTCAAGTCCATCATCCCGGAAGAACTCCGCTGGCGTAATTGGGCGGCATCTTCCAACAGCAATACATCCCTAACTGGGGACGCATTGCTTGACTTCGTAAACAACAAACTCTTCCCACAGCTCAAGGATCTGCAACTTACTTTGCAGTCCTCTCGCTCCCAATGGATTGTCAAAGAGGTTTTCGCCAACTTAAACCAGTACATGAAAGACGGCACAATGCTCCGTCAAGTCATCAATGTCATTGACGAAATTGACTTCACTGATGCCGAAGACCGCCACACTTTCGGCGACATATACGAGGGCATTCTCAAAGGGCTTCAATCAGCCGGCAACGCGGGAGAGTTTTACACCCCCCGTGCATTGACCGATTTCATCGTTCAAATGCTCGACCCAAAACTTGGAGAACAGATGGGGGATTTCTCGGCAGGAACAGGCGGTTTTCTTGTTTCCACACTCAACCACCTTGCAGAGCAAAAGAAAACCCCGCAAGACGAAATCTTATGGCAAGAATCCGTCAGAGGGAAAGAGTGGAAACCGCTGCCTTATCTGCTGTCCATCACGAATCTCTTGCTTCACGGGGTTGAAGCCCCCAACATTGAGAATGGAGACTCCCTCGGGACACCCGTATCATCCATCAAAGAATCCGACAAGGTGGATGTTATCGCAATGAATCCTCCTTATGGCGGCAGCACCACTGAAGCGGCAAAAAAGAACTTCCCGACAGATGTCCGTTCATCGGAAACCGCTGACCTCTTTATGGTTCTTATTATGCGCCGACTTAAACAAAACGGACGTGCAGGTGTAATCATCCCCGATGGCTTCCTGTTTGGCACCGATGGCGCGAAACTCGCCATAAAGACCGCTTTGCTACGTGATTTCAACCTGCATACAATCATCCGTCTGCCTGGCAGTATCTTCGCCCCATACACAAGCATCGCCACCAACATCGTTTTCTTTAACAACGAAACTGCCGAGGGTGCGCCCGAAGGATTCAAAACCAAAGAAGTTTGGTTTTACCGCCTCGATATGCCGGAAGGTTACAAGCATTTCAACAAAACCAACCCGATGAAGTTAGTGCATTGCCAACCAGCAGCCGAATGGTGGAACAATAGACAACCATTGCAAGACAGCGATGGCAATGACAAAGCACGCTGTTTTTCAACTGAAGAACTGGTGTCCTTGAGTTGCAATTTCGATCAATGCAAGTTCCCCAAAAGCGAAGAAGAAATACTGCCACCCGCAGAACTCCTAAAAGACTATTTCGCCAAACGCGCTGAACTTGACAGGGAAATTGACCGTACATTATCCGAGATTCAGAAGATATTAGGCATTGATGTAAACAATTTGGAGAAATGAACGGGAAACAACTGAAAAACAGCATACTTCAATGGGCAATACAAGGTAAACTTGTGCCACAAGACCCTAATGACGAGCCCGCCTCCGAATTGTTGAAACGCATCCGGGAGGAAAAAGCGCGGCTTGTCAAAGAGGGGAAAATCAAAAAAGACAAGAACGAATCAATCATCTTTCGAGGTGACGACAATTCCCATTATGAGAAGTTGGCCAACGGCGAAGTACGCTGTATTGACAGCGAGCTGCCCTTTGAGATACCGAGCAGTTGGAGTTGGGAAAGGTGGGGAAATCTTGCTTTTTCTATAATGTACGGATATAATGCTCCTGCAATAGAAAAAGGGGATATAAGGATGGTACGCATAAGTGACATTCAAAACAATCAAGTAAACTGGAGAAGCGTACCCTTTTGTAAAATAAAAGAATCAGACATTGACACATATCTCCTTAAACCCAATGATATTTTGTTTGCACGAACAGGTGGAACTGTTGGCAAATCGTATATCGTCAAGAGCGTACCACATCCTGCAATATATGCAGGGTACTTAATCAGAACACGATATAGCCAACAGCTTTGTCCTCAATTTCTTAAATACTTTATGGAAAGTCCGTTGTATTGGGATGAGTTAAAAGAGGGCACAACAGCAACAGCCCAGCCTAATTGCAATGGCAAGAAATTAGCATCAATGTTATTGCCTGTTCCACCTGTTCAAGAGCAACTTCGCATTGTGTCAAAACTTGAAGAACTGTTGCTGCATATTGATAAATATGATGCAGCACAAACCCAACTTGACAGACTTAACATTGACATATATTCACAACTCAAAAAATCTATTCTTCAAGAGGCAATACAGGGGCATCTTGTCTCACAAGACCCAGCAGAAGAACCCGCAGAAGAATTGCTCAAACGAATACATAGGGAAAAGGAAAAACTTGTTAGGGAAGGGAAACTCAAAAGAAAAGATGTTGTTGAAAGCAACATCTTCAAAGGTGAGGATAACAAGTACTACGAGAAATGCGGCAATACAATTTCTTGTATTGATGAAGAGGTCAGTTTTGAGATTCCCAAAGGTTGGGAACTATCACGCATTGCCAACATTGCATTGGTATATACGGGAAATAGCATAAGTGAAACG
>JAFZWE010000010.1 GCA_017617445.1 Bacteroidales bacterium
ATCGCTGCCGATACCTTCAGCACCGAGGGAAGCCTTGGTGAAGCTGGTAGCCATGCTGAAGAAGTAAACGATACCGTCGTCCTTGGTGCAGAGCACTGCGGTCATCTCCTGATCCGGCACGTTCACGCAGTTGATGGTCACGTCTGCCATTTTGCCGTCGGTGAGTTTTTCCACCAATTCATAAACCTGAACGGGAGTCATGCCGGCTGCAGATTCCACCACGTCGCAGAAACCGAGGTCTTTGATACGCTGGGTGCTCTTCGGGCTGTTGGCAATACCGATGACTTTACCGGTCACACCAACGCGCTTTTTAGCCTCGTAGCAGCAGAGCATACCGCTCTTGCCACCGGCGCCGAGGATGAGGACAGTCTGGCCATACTGGCACAATTTGGCGGTCTGTGCGGGAGCACCGGCCACGTCGAGGGCACTCAGAGCGAGCTTTTCGGGCATGTCGGTCGGGATCTTGGCGTAGATACCGCTCTCGAACAGGATAGCCTTACCCTTGATGTCCACCTGGTCAACATCGGGACGGATTTCCAGAATCTCGTCGATGCGGAGCGGGGTGAGGGAGAGGGAAACGAGGGTAGCAATACGGTCGCCTTCTTTCAGGTCGATTTTGCCCTTCAAAGCGTCACCGATTTTCTCCACCTTGCCGAGGAGCATACCGCCGGAACCGGTACGACGGTTGCGGTGCTTGCCCTGCAGTTCCACGTTGAGGAGCATCTCTTTCTTTACCTCTTCCATGATTTTCTCTTCGCTTGCGCCTTCGCCAGCCTGCTGTTTGGCATAATTGTGAATGTCGGTAAACGAAGCCGAGTCAATGTTCAATGTTTGGACATCAATCAAAATCTCATTGTCATAGATTTCATCCATGTTATTGTCCAATTTGTTAGCCGGCTGCGGGAGAACACCCTTCGGCTCAATGACACGGTGTGTACCGTATTTGTTACCTTTTTTCTGCATAAAATTTTTATTTTTAAATGGTTATAAAATGATTTTGCTGCTTTCAAAGCGGGCGCAAATATACAAAAAAATCTTTGATTTTTTGAACCTGATTGTAAAAATAACAGGAAGACAAGATTCCGTGCCGCCGGGACATTGGCCCTGTTGCCTTTGCCTTGAACAATCGCATTTTCACCACAATTAATTAGCAAAAAAGACGTTTACATTGGGTTAAATTCGCACGTTATGAGATACACCCTTTTTATCCTCCTGTGGGCATTTTGTGCAACAGTTATTGGACAAAATGCTGACAACAAAGTGAATAGCAACGGCAAAAAACAGGGCTTTTGGAAAAAATATGACGAATCGGGACGGCTTTTGTACGAAGGAAATTTCCAAAACGGTGTACCCGTCGGACAATTCAAGTATTACCACACCAACGGGAAACTCAAAAGCACCACCAACTTCATCCAAGGCACGCACAAGGTTTATACGGTGATGTACGATGAGAGTGAAAAAAAAGCGGCAGAGGGAATCTTTGTTGACCAGCAGAAAGACAGCGTCTGGAATTATTACAATCCAAAGGGAACACTCATCAAAACAGAAAGTTACAAGAAAGGCAAGCGAAACGGTCTTTGGCGCACCTACTCTTCACAGACTGGCATCCTGCTGGAAGAGTGCACCTATCTTGACGACAAATTGAACGGCAGTTTCAAAACCTTTTATGCCGACGGGAAAATCAGCGGACGGATTGATTACATCAACGGACAGATGAACGGCACCGTGGAGGCCTATTTTCCCAACGAAAAAATTTATTACAGAGGCACTTATCTTGAAGGACTGCAAATCAAAAACTGGGATTACTATGACGAGAGCGGGCGCAAGCGCAAGACACTGGAGTACAACCACGGCGTTTTGCAGAAAACCTACCTGTACCTCAAAATGGCCGGCGCCATCCAGCAGTTCAACCAGGCTGACATCGCCTATTTCCACAAAGAAGGCAACAGCACCCGTGTGACACTTAAATCTGGAAAATCATTCCTCTCTGCAGAAATCTTCGACGAACTCCTCACCGTTTTGGACTTTGTGGACTTTTGCCTCATCAACCCGCAATACGCAGTAAGTTACCCCTGCATCATCAAATACCGGGAGATAGATAGCGACAGCATTGAGGTGGTGCTTTACCCGCAAACCGCAGAGCCGGTCATCTGTGAAGGCGACCATGCCAAATCCGTCAAGATGCTGTTCAACAATGAAATACCGAAAGAAGAATAGCTCTGATGGCGACTCCCATTGAACTTCTTTCCCCCGCCAAGGATCTGGAATGCGGCGTGGCAGCCATCAACCACGGAGCCGATGCCGTTTACATTGGAGCCCCGCAGTTCAGTGCACGGGTCAATGCAGGCAACTCCCTGTCCGATATTGAGAAGCTGTGCCACTATGCACACCTTTACCATGCCCATGTCCACATTGCACTCAACACCATCCTCACCGATGAGGAGTTGGAGTTGGCCCGCCAGCTGGTGTTTCGCCTGTACGAGGCTGGTGCCGACGCGCTCATTATACAGGATGTCGGCCTGCTCCAGCTGGACTTGCCTCCCATCGCCATCCATGCCAGCACCCAGACCGACAACCGCACAGTGGAGAAGGTCCGTTTTTGGGAGGAATGCGGACTGCAGCGTGCCATTTTAGCCCGTGAACTCTCTTTGGAAGAGATCCGGGAGATCCGGCGGCAGACTTCCATCGAGCTGGAGGCTTTTGTCCACGGCGCTCTCTGTGTCAGCTACAGCGGACAGTGTTACATGAGCGAGGCCTGCGCAGGAAGAAGCGCTAACCGCGGAGCTTGCGCACAGTTCTGCCGCCTCCCGTATGATCTCACCGACGCACAGGGGAAGGTCATCCGGAAACACAGCCATCTGCTCTCCCTCAAGGACATGAACCGCTCGAGCTCCATCGCCGAACTGATAGATGCCGGCATCACCTCTCTCAAGATTGAAGGCCGTCTCAAAAACATCGACTATGTAAAAAACATCACTGCCCACTACCGGCTCCTGTTAGACCAACTGATGGGTAGCGACAGCCGCTACACTCACGCCTCGTCCGGCAAAGTGGCCCTGGCATTCACCCCCAACCCAACCAAGACCTTCAACCGTGGCAGCACCGACTATTTCCTTCATGGTCGCACCCCAACGATGGTGAATCCCGACACCCCGAAATCCATCGGCGAACCGGTGGGGATGATACTTTCTGCAAAAGGGAACACACTGGAAATCAATACCTCCATTCCTCTTCACAATGGCGATGGTCTCGGATTTATTGACACACAGGGAGAGTTGTGCGGCTTTCGGGTGAACAAAGTTGAAAACCAGAAAATCACCACACTGGAGCCCCTTCAAAACCTGAAGCCGGGCACCCTACTCTACCGCAATTATGACATTGAATTTGACAGACGCATTCAAGGAGAATCTGCTGTCCGTAGAATACTGACAGACATTCTGTTCACCGATACCCCCGACGGTTTCTCCCTGACATTCACCGACGAGGACGGATGTAGCGTAACACGCACATTCCCCTCCGAAAAACAGTCATCCCGCAAGGGAGAGGCCATCTTGGAGTCACTCAAGCGGAGTCTGTCAAAACTCGGGGAAACACAGTTTGAAGCGCGTCAGGTGGTGATTCGAACAACAGAGCCCTATTTTATCCCCAACTCAGTGCTGAACGAATGGCGCAGGGAGACTGCCACCCTTCTGGAAGAAAAGAGAAGGGAGTGCCATGTGCGTCCCTCTCGGAAAGGGCACGATCACCCGGATTTCAAGTTTCCTTGTCCGACGGGTGACACGCTGACCTACCTGGGCAATGTTCTCAACACACGGGCGGTTCAGTTTTATAAGCAACACGGAATACGACAGGTGCTTCCCGCTTTTGAGAAAGAGCCCGTGAAGGATGCGGTGGTCATGCGTTGCAAGCATTGCATTCGCTATACCCTTGGTTATTGCAGCCGTGAAGGAAAACGGCTCCCTTTTGAGGAGCCGCTCTATTTGCAAAATGGAACGAACAAATTCCGACTGGATTTTGACTGTGTCCGTTGTGAGATGACCGTCACACGATAGGGACGGTTTTACTGTGCCAACAGAAATCTTTCCGCTTCAATGGCAGCCTTGCAGCCAGATGCCGCAGCTGTAATTGCTTGTCGGAAATGGGGATCCTGCACATCGCCGGCAGCGAAAACGCCCTCTACACTGGTGGCGGTGCTGTCGGGTTTGGTGACGATGTATCCCTGGGCATCCAGCTCAATCTGGCCACCCAGAAAATCGGTCACCGGCTGGTGTCCGATGGCCACAAATACACCGTCAACGGGCAACGTGGCATCGGTATTCTCCACGCGGTTGTGCACTGCCAGTCCGGTGACGGCTTTCACAAAGCCTCGCTTCTCACCCACAATCTCGGTGGGCACGCTGTTCCACACCACCTCGATATTGGGGGTGTCGAACACACGCTGCTGCATCGCCTTGGAGGCTCGGAACTCGTCGCGGCGGTGTACCAAATATACTTTATTGCACAGTTTGGCAAGATAGGTGGCCTCTTCCAAGGCGGTATCTCCGCCGCCCACCACGGCCACATCCCTGCCACGGAAGAAGTTGCCATCGCAGGTGGCGCAGGCCGACACGCCGAAACCGCGGTAGGTCTTCTCACTCTCCAACCCCAGCCAACGCGCCGTGGCACCCGTTGCAATGATGACCGTGTCGGCCATGTACACGTCGGTGTCATCCACCACACAGCGGAAAGGCCGCTGCGAGAAGTCCACCTCGGTCACGAGACCGCTGCGGATGTCGGTACCGCAACGCACCGACTGCTCCCGTATGTCGTCCATGATGGCCGGACCGGACATCCCTTTCGGGTATCCCGGGAAGTTCTCCACCTCAGTGGTAATGGTGAGCTGACCGCCAGGGGTCATTCCCTCAATCAATATTGGATGCAAATCGGCACGGGAGGCATAGATGCCAGCAGTATAGCCCGCGGGGCCAGAGCCGATGATGAGACATTTGGTTTGTTCCATTTTATTTCAAGTTAAAAGTTTAAAGTTAAGAGTTGAGAGTTGAGAAGTCTGGTGTCACAAGTATGTTCGTTTCTTAGTTTCTTAACTTCTTAGTTTTCAATTTTCAGTTTTCAGTTTAAAAAAGCGATCACATCACCCTTCCTCACTCTTTCTCCCTGGCTGGCCACCACTTGCAGGAGCTTGCCGCTGTAGAGGGCTTTGATTTCGTCTTGCCCGTAGTAGGCTTCCACGAAGCAGAGGGTGTCGCCCTCGCTGTAGGCAGTGCCCATCGGCGGGTTCATTGCCTGTCCGGTGACGGGGAGTTCCCACAGCACGATGCCGTCGGAAGTGGAGATGACAGGCTTGGCATCGGGGTGCTGCGCTTTCACGGAAGCGATCAGTTCCTCACGCACCACCTCGGGCAGCTTGATCTCCTTGATGATGACTTTGATATTGGATTGCTGCTTCTTGGCTTCCAGTTCGCGCTCAAAATTCTTCTTGGCAGCACCACTCTTGTAGTCGATGTACTGGGTCGGGTGCATAGCGTACTCAAAAAGTTCCTCTTCGTCTTCTCCGATTTCCCAGCCCTGTTCTTCCATCAGCTGGCGGTACTTCGGCAATTCGTCCGGATAGTGATCCTGCGGAGTGTCCGTAAAGAACTCATAGCCTTTTTCTTTGGCAAGTGCCAAAATTTCGGGGGCCAGGGTGCCGGGCAGTGTGCCGGCTTTGCCGAGAATCATGTCCCACTGTTTCTGGTCCATAGCGCTGAAACGGGGCTTGTTCTGCGCCATTTGCAGGATATTCATCAAAGCGATGTTCTTGACATACTGGCTGAAGGGGGTGACCAACGGCGGATTGCCGACTTTAGGCCACACATAGGCCACCTCTTCAAACAACTTGACGAGAAGTTCGTCCTCGGAAAGTTCCTTTTGTCCGCTGTTTTTCAGCGACATGTTGATGGCTTTGTGAACGCCCTTGAGGTCGGCCATCATGGAGCCCATCATGCCACCGGGCAGTCCACAGCCCACGAGCAGGGACGTAGAGATGCGGTTTTTCGGGTCAATCCAGTAACCGAGGAAGTCATCCATGAACTCCTGAGTAAGGCGACGCACCTCCATATAAGCATTCATGTTGATTTCAGGGACATCGAAACCCGCATCTTTCAGCATGGCTTGGATGGTGATAACATCAGGATGCACCATACCCCAGGAGAGGGGTTCAACGGCCACATCGATAATGTCGGCACCCGCCTTGCAAACCTCCAGCGTGGAAGCGACAGAAAATCCGGGACCCGTGTGACCATGGTATTGCACCAGGATGTGCGGATATTTTTCTTTGATAGCCTTGACTAATTTGCCGAGGGTGGCGGGACGACCCACACCGGCCATGTCTTTCAAACCGATCTCATCCGCACCATACTCCACCACTTTGTCCACTACACTCATATAGTATTCCACGGTATGAATATCGGAGTGGGTGATGCTGAGAGCGACCTGCGAAATCATGCCAGCCTCTTTGGCGTATTTAACGGAGAGTTCAAGGTTGCGGGGGTCGTTGAGGCCGCAGAAGGAGCGGGCCACGTCCACGCCCTGAGCTTTCTTCACCTTGAACATCAGGCGGCGCACGTCAGCGGGCACAGGGTCCATGCGGAGACCGTTGAGGGCGCGTTCCAGCATTTGGCATTGGATGCCTGCCTCGCGCAACGGCTTGGTCCATGCGCGGACGGCCTTGTTGGGGTTTTCACCATAAAGGAGGTTCACCTGTTCAAAAGCACCGCCGTTGGTTTCCACGCGCGCAAAACAGCCCATATCCACGATGGCGGGGGCCACACGCACCAGCTGGTCCCTACGAGGCTGGTATTTTCCGGAGGATTGCCACATGTCCCGATAAACGAGGCAGAATCTTATTTGCTTAGCCATAACTATATATTTTTTATTTTTAGAGACTTAAAAAAAATTCCACACTTGCCAAAAGCGGCGCAAAGGTACAATTTTTTCCGATGATTCCCATGCAAAAAAGAAAATAAATATCCCCAATGGAGAAAAAAGACGAAATCAGGGGAAAAAGCAGAGAAAATGGATTTTAGGAGCAAATCTTTCCGTCACAAAAGAGTATGCCATAAAACCAAAAAGAGCAACACTTGTTGCTCCTTTTTTTGCAGGGGAAGAGAGATTCGAACTCCCATCAATGGTTTTGGAGACCACTATTCTGCCCTTAAACTATTCCCCTAAAAGAGCGGACAAGTCAAGACCTGTCCGCTCTGATTTTATGATTGAAATCAAGACTTAGTCTAAGATTTCGGTTACCTGACCAGCACCAACGGTACGACCACCTTCGCGGATAGCGAAACGGAGGTTCTTGTTGATAGCGATTTCAGAGAGAAGTTTCACAGTGATGGTCACGTTATCACCAGGCATTACCATTTCCACGCCGTCCGGGAGGTGAATTTCACCGGTAACGTCAGTGGTACGGAAATAGAACTGCGGGCGATAGTTGTTTTTGAAAGGAGTGTGACGACCACCTTCTTCTTTCTTCAGGATATAAACCTCAGCCTTGAATTCTTTGTGCGGATGGATAGAACCGGGTTTAGCAATTACCATACCACGGCAGATTTCGTCCTTGTCGATACCACGGAGGAGCAAACCAACGTTATCGCCAGCCTCACCCGTATCAAGGATCTTACGGAACATTTCAACACCCGTAACAGTGGATTTCAATTTGTCAGCACCCATACCGATGATATCAACGGGATCGCCAGTGTTGACAACGCCAGTCTCAATTCTACCGGTGGCAACAGTACCACGGCCAGTGATGGAGAACACGTCTTCTACGGGCATCAAGAAATCTTTATCTTTGTCGCGCTGCGGCAGCGGAATCCACTCGTCAACAGCGTTCATCAGTTCCATGATGGAGGGAACCCACTTGGGATCGCCATTCAATCCACCGAGAGCGGAACCACGGATAACGGGAGTGTTGTCACCGTCAAAACCGTAGAAAGAGAGGAGGTCACGGATGTCCATTTCAACGAGGTCGAGCAATTCGGGGTCATCCACCATGTCCACCTTGTTCATGAAAACAACCATTCTCGGAACACCCACCTGCTTAGCCAGAAGGATGTGCTCACGGGTCTGGGGCATAGCACCGTCGGTGGCAGCCACAACGAGGATAGCACCGTCCATCTGAGCGGCACCAGTTACCATGTTCTTGATGTAGTCAGCGTGACCGGGGCAGTCAACGTGAGCATAGTGACGAGTTTCGGTCTGATATTCAACGTGAGCGGTATTAATGGTGATACCACGTTCCTTCTCTTCGGGAGCGTTATCGATAGAATCGAAAGATCTGATTTCTGAAAGACCAGCTTCAGCCAAAACCTTGGTGATAGCAGCGGTCAAGGTAGTTTTACCGTGGTCAATGTGACCGATAGTACCCACATTTACGTGGGGTTTGGTACGTTCGTAATGTTCTTTTGCCATTTTTTATAATCTTTTAATGCGTTAATAATTGTTTATGCTTGGATAAAAAAATTGAGCTATTGGCGAGAGTTGAACTCGCGACCCCTTCCTTACCAAGGAAGTGCTCTACCACTGAGCTACAACAGCTTTTTGCTCTCAAAGGCTTCAGACGCATCCCTGTCCCTTAATTTGAGCGTGCAAAAATACACTTTTTTTCAATATGAAAGTCCCTTTCGCACTTTTTTTAAAAAATTTTTTTTATATATTGATTATCAGATATTTATTTCACTCAAAGAAATCCCATCCACACATTCAAAAATCGCGGGCAAACCTATTTTACGACAATTTTATGCATCTCTGTCCCTCCATTCTGTTTCTGTACCCGCAGAAAATAGAAACCGCAAGGCCAGCGTGAGGTGTTGATTTCCTGTACAGAATCTCTTGAGAATCCCTTTCCTGCATACATCACCCGGCCACTGGCATCGAACACGCACACCTGAATGGAGCACGCTTCCGGATTCCCGATGAAAAAAACGTCATGGCTGGGATTGGGAAATATACTGACTGCAGGTGTTCCCGTGCTGTACTCTTCAACCGCGTCCGTACGATGTTCCACCCACGCCTGATAGATGTTCGGAATGCCATAGCCCATCAGCGTGTCGGGAGCGTTGTACTGGTGCGCCGACTCACGGATGATCTGCATGATCTCCAACGAAGTGAGCTGCGGCAAGGCCTGCCATAAACAGGCCGCCAGTCCCGCCATGTCGGGCGTGGCGCAAGAGGTGCCGTTGCCCGACGAAATATAGGTGTACATGTACAGACTGTCGTTATCACCGGTAAACATGTACGTACTGACCATGTAGGTGTCCCAGCCGCACGAAACCACATCGGGTTTCACGCGCCCGTCGTAGCTCGGACCGCAGCCAGAGAACGAAGCATACAAACTATCCGCATTGACCGCGCCCACACACAGGATGTCCTCTGCATCGCTCGGACGGCTCAGCTTGTGCCACGGGTTGCTGCCTTCGTTGCCGGCCGCCACGCAGACCACCATCCCCTTGTGCGCCGCCTTCGTGGCTGCCAAAGAAGCCACGCTGGTATGACCGTCGCAGCTGCTGTAGTCGAACACAAAGGTACTGTCATCAAACTGGGTGTAGCCCAACGATGCCGTGATGACATCCGCGCCCAAGCTATCGGCCAGCTCCGCGCCGGCTACCCAGAAGTCCTCTTCTATCAGCTGCTCGGAAAGCGGGTCTTCGGTGCGAATGAACACCATGTTGGCCGCCGGCGCAGTACCCACCAGTGTATCATAGTCACTGTAGATACTGCTCAGGATGATGGAGGCGCAGGAGGTCCCATGCCCGTGGTTGGTGTACACGTTGTTCATCCCCGGAACGAAATTGTAGGTTCCCCAGATCTGTCCGTTTTCGTACAGGTTCGCCAGCAACGGGCTGCTGTCAAAACCAAGCCACCCTGCATCCAACATCGCAATCAGCATCCCTTCACCATGATAGCCTTCGGCATGCAACAGGTGTCCGTTGTGAAGGGCAATCTGGCCGTAGCCGACGCCATACATCAGGCTATCCCCAACATTGTTGCCACTGGAGAGCGGGATGCTCTCCTGCGCGGGCAGCTCCTCAAAATTATCGTAGTACCCCACCGCCTTCACGCTGTCCACAAACGGCAGGTTGCGCACATAGCCCATGCAGATGGTGTCGGGGCAGCAGACAACCGCTGTGTTCAGCCATCTTGAAACCGCCAGCACCCGCAGCTGCGGACTGGCCTGACCGATTTCATGCAGGTAGGCAGGATTCACCGGCAAGTCCTCCTCCGTGACGGGGATGTTGTAGCGGACACGCTTGTCCAAGCAGCGCTGCGACAGGAACTGCTCCGGCTGGCTGATGTTATACGGGGTATTGTTCTTGTCGTGCAAATAGACACGGTAGCAGTTCACGTTCTGGGCAAAAGCCGTCATGCCAACGAATACCAAAAAAAGAAAAAAAATGGTTCTTTTCATTTTATACAATATTATATAATGTACCGATGATTTATTTCATCATCTCAGCATAATACTTATAGAAATACGGAATGGTCTCGATGCCTTTGAAGAAATGCTCCAATTTGTAGTTCTCGTTCGGGGAGTGGATGGCGTCCTCGCCGAGACCGAAGCCCATGAGGATGGCCTTGGTGCCGAGGATGCGCTCGAAACCGGAGATAACGGGGATACTACCGCCGCTGCGGGTCGGGATGGGACGTTTGCCAAAGGTCTGCATATAAGCCTTTTCGGCTGCCTTGTAGGCCGGCATGTCAATGGGCGATACGTAAGCCTCGCCGCCATGACACGGAGTGACCTTCACCTTCACGCTCTTGGGCGCGATTTTCTCGAAATGTTTCTGGAACATCTTGGAAATCTTAGTGGAATCCTGGTTGGGAACGAGTCGCATGGAGATTTTGGCGCAGGCCTTAGAGGGGAGAACCGTCTTGGAGCCCTCGCCGGTGTAGCCACCCCAGATACCGCAAACGTCCAACGTGGGACGGATTCCGGTACGCTCGATGGTGGTATAGCCCTTTTCACCGTGCACCTGACGCACGTCGAGGGCTTTCTTGTACTCTTCGAGGTTGAAGGGAGCCTTGGCCATCAGCGCACGCTCGGCCTTGGAGAGCACCAGTACATCGTCGTAGAAATGCGGGATGGTGATTTCGTTGTTCTCGTTCTGCAACGAAGCAATCATCTGGCAGAGAATGTTGATGGGGTTGGCGACGGCACCGCCGAAGATGCCGGAGTGCAGGTCCTTGTTGGGGCCGGTCACCTCCACCTCGAGGTAGCTGAGACCGCGGAGGCCAGTGGTGATGGAGGGCGTGTCGGTGGCAATCATGCCGGTATCAGACACGAGGATAATGTCTGCTTTGAGGAGTTTCTTGTTCTGCTTGCAGAAATCGTACAGGCTGCCGCTACCGATCTCCTCCTCCCCTTCCAGCATGAATTTCACGTTGCAGGGCAGCTGGTTGGTTTTCACCAGATATTCAAAAGCTTTGGCGTGCATGAACGACTGACCTTTGTCGTCGTCGGCGCCGCGAGCCCAGATTTTACCGTCTTTGATAACCGGTTCGAAAGGGTCGGTTTTCCACAGCTCAAGGGGATCAACGGGCATCACATCGTAGTGGCCGTAAACCAGCACCGTGGGAGCGGTTTTGGAGATAATCTTCTCGCCATACACCACAGGATTGCCGGCGGTGGGCATCACTTCGCAACGGTCGGCACCGGCGGCGAGGATCAATTCGCGCCAGCGTTCGGCACAGCGCACCATGTCACCCTTATGCTCCTCTTGGGAACTGATGGAGGGAATACGGATCAAACTAAAAAGCTCTTCCAAAAAACGCTCTTTGTTAGCTTCAATGTAATTTTTTAAGTCTTTCATATTTTCACGATTTTAATTATTGTCTGGATTTATTTATGGATTGAAACGCAAAAAAACATTGTTGGGCACCACCTGACCGGCAGCCGGAAACACATTTACCAACACATACTTAATATTCAACAACTTGGACTTGCTTTTCACCCATTTTGGATTCAAATAGTCTCCCAATTCCTGATGATTGTTCTGCAACAAAAACTCATAACAGCATTCATTGGAGAGACGGCCATCAGCCGTAAGATTTATATACAATTGATTTTTATCCAATGTTTTAGATAAAAATATCTCCTTCAAATATAATTTCAAATCTTCTTCAGATTCTGCGAATACAAAATAACCGTCGCGAACCAGAAAGCAGGCGGGACGCATTGGGATCCCGGAGAACAGCACTGGGGTAAAATCCTGCAACCCACTAGTGTAGGTTCCCGAATTGCTCACAGAATCAGGTGTATGGTTCTCTGGGAGGAGGGCGCACAAATAGCGTTCCGATGTGTCACCATGCACCATAAGATAGCGATGCGTCACACTGTCGGACAATGTAAAATAATGCACTTCATTGGTATTCAATGTCTTGAATTCATTCTTTTCCGATTCCTGCACCCCATGAACTTGAGTGAAGAGGTCCACATCAGAAAAATTGAAGAGCATATAATTGCCGATGGAAGCGGGAATAAGCTGTTCGGGGATGGCAACGGGATAGGGACTGGCGCCAAACATACGCTGGAGTCTCGATCCCTCCTTCACTGTTGAATAGCCGGAAAGGCACAGCTCCCCATTGACGAACTGCACCTGATAGGCAGACCATTCGGCCAATTGCTGGAGTTCACCGAAAACGCTTTGGAATTCTGCGTCCAGGTTCTCTTTCTGGTTTTCAACCAGACGGGCATGGTTCACCACCAGCCAAGTCTGCTTTCTGTTCTTTTCCATCAAAGATTTGAGGGGCTCAAAAGACTTTTGTGCGGTCAGGGAGCCCTGTGAACCCATCACATCCAAGGATTTTTTGATCAGATCCAGATTTTCAGCCACGGTGAACAGGCCATCATGAAAACAGAAATAGAAGGTGCGATAATGGGTACCGATCTCGTAAATCTTGTTCAATTTGTACTTGATATAGTTGTTTTCCGTGATTTTCAAAGTTTCAAGAAGTCTTTCAAAGTCCTGTTTTTTTATCCTCACCGAGGCAAGCAAGGCGTTTTTGTCCCCCACCTGATGGCCGGAGACCACCAGCGGTTGCCGGTTGACCTCGGCGGCAGTGAACTGAGATAGGAAGTAGGCGATGCCATTGAGGGCTTCCAGGGAGAAGGCGTCTTCAAAAAAGGGTTCGCATTCCTTCGCTGCGGAAAAGAAGACGTCATGTTTAAGAGCATGGATGACAAAAACAGCATCGGCGGGAACACACTCCATCGGGTCGGCAGTTTTCTTTTTCAAATAGGAAGAATAGAAGTAAATTCCCGCTCCCACAGCGGCGAACAATACGATGGCTGACACAATGAACCACCCCACCTTTTTCCTTGGGGTACGGGGGGCAGAAGCCTGTTCTTCTTTCATAACAATCGTTTTAAAATGAGTGCGCAAAGGTACATGATTTTCCCGAAAAAATAATGTTTTTTCAAACAGGAAAAAAACAGATTTTATATGTAAATTTGCAGCCCAAAAAACAATAGGCTATGAAACATTTTTTCCTATGGGTGATTTCGGTCACTTTTTTATTCAACTTGCAGGCACAAACACCTGCCAAATACTGGGTCCAGTTCAAAGACAAAGCGGGGTCTCCTTACTCCATCGAACGTCCGGAGGAGTTCTTGTCTCCACGCGCCATTGAAAAACGCGCCCGTTTTGACATTGAAATCACAGAACAGGATCTCCCTGTAAATGAAAGCTATATCCGCCAGCTTCTGGCCATTGACCCCAACATGGTGCTGTTGACCAAATCCAAATGGTTCAACGGGGTGACGGTTTACACAACGACAGCGGACATTCAAGGCAAGATCACGGAGCTTCCGTTTGTCAATTTGTGTGAATGCACTGTCCAGCTGGAACAGGAGGAGACTTTTGACTACCCCAAGACCTCCTACAGTGCTCCCTCAAAAGTGAAGGAAGTGTTGACTGTCACACCGGGCAAGGACTTGAACTACGGCTATTGCGCGAAACAAGTGGGAATCAACAACGCACACTGGCTGCACCGGTTGGGTGCACACGGGGAGGGCATGCTGATGATGGTGCTGGACGCCGGCTTTGAGAACGCCAATTCCATCTCCCATTTCAAGGCTTTGCGCGAAGAGGGCCGTCTGCATGGCACCCGCAGCTTCGTGTTCCCTGGCCGCTCTGTGTTCATCAGCGGTTCGCACGGCACCATGGTACTCTCCTGCATCACCGGGTACAAAGAAGACGAACTGATGGGCACTGCCCCGAAGGCGGATTTTTATCTTGCACAGACCGAAGACGAGCGCACAGAAAACAAGATTGAGGAAGACAACTGGGTGGCTGCAGCCGAATGGGCGGACAGTCTGGGCTGCGACGTCATCAACTCCTCATTGGGATATTACAAATTTGACAACAAAGCACAATCCTACCGTTATGAGGACATGGACGGGCAGGTAAGCCGTGCTTCGCAAGCGGGCACCATTGCTGCCAGCAAAGGGATCATCGTGTGTGTCAGTGCCGGGAATGAAGGCGATGAAGACTGGCACTACATCACCTGTCCTGCCGATGCCAAAGATGCGCTGACGGTGGGCGCTATTTATCCCAACGGGACCGCCGCGGATTTTTCCTCCTACGGCCCCACATCCGACGGACGGGTGAAACCTGACGGAGCTGCTGTGGGCGCATACGCCATCGTGGCGGAGCCCAGCGATGAAACCGACGTCTCCTTCGGAACCTCCTTCTCCTCCCCCATCTTTTCCGGCATGGTGGCCTGCCTGTGGCAACTTTTTCCTGAAAAGAGCAATTATGAAATCATGGAAGCCATCCGGATTGCCGGCCATCAGCACAGTCATCCCACCGACCACCTGGGGTACGGCATTACCAATTTCATGGAAGCCTACAACTACCTCCTCCGCGATTTGAATTCCGAGATTCTCATGGTCTTCCCCTCACACGCCTCCAAAAGCACCTGCAAAGCTGGATACATCAGCTGGAAAGGTTGTCCCAGTTTCTCCATTGAAGTCCGAATGGACGGCTCCTCCGAAATCCTCCGCCAGGAGATTCGCGTCAAGGGAGAGAAAATGTCAGGTGGCGGAATCTACGGCGAACCCAAAATCAAACTCCCTAAACTACCCAAAGAGATGGACTACGGCATCGCCCGCATCAAAATCATCACACCCGACGGAAAATCCTACGAACAAGTCGTTGGTTTACATCACTAATCCATCATACCATGTTCCCCAAAAAAACCATAAGCGCAGCCCTGCTGCTCCTTTTGACAGGAATCCTGTTTCCTCACGCCATCGCCCAGGAGAGCAAATACATGCTTGGCATTTTAAATTATAATGCCTATTGCACGGACAAACAAGAACCCTATATTGAATTCCAATTCATCATTGACGGGAACACCACCCACTATGTTCCGGCCAGTGCGGACACCTACGCGGCGGAAGTGGATGTACAGGTGGACATCTGCCAGAAGAACGAATCCGGCCAGGATGAGATGATCGGGCAATTGCACTATATCCTGGTCAGCCCGCAAATCCGGGACACCGTCCCCGAAAAGGGCACCTATTTCAGTGACACGCGGAACGTGCAAGTACCCAACGGGGATTATTTCCTGTACTTCCGGCTCAAGGACATCCACGGCACCAGCGACACCCTCAAATACATTGACTTCATCCAGGTCAACTTCCCGGGAGACAAAATCTCCACATCCAACATCTCCATGTACGAGCGGCTAAGTGCCAGCGGAGAAGGCGGCGTGTTTTTCAAATATGGATATGCTCTCACCCCGCTATTCCAGCAATACGCCCCTGAAAAAATCTTCGCGCTCCCCTTCACCTTTGAGATTTACAACACAGAAAAGGTGTTAGGTCCCCAGCAGGATTTCCTTGTCAAGTGTGAAATCGAGGAGATCGGGCATCTGCCCAAACCCGAGTACACCGAAATCCGCAGTGTCAAGAGCGCCCCCGTCTCCGTGTTCCTTCATTTTTTCAACATCTATAAACTCCCTTCCGGGAACTACAACCTGAACGTTTATGTCATGAACCAGGATTCCGTTGTGCTGGCCTCCTCCAGCGCTTTTTTCCAACGGAGCAACCCGTCAGTACAACTGAATTTATCTGATTATGACGATGTGGTAGTGGAGCACACTTTCGTGGAAAAAATGACCAATCTAAAACAGTTGCAAGAGGACGTGGCCTCGCTCTACCCCATTGCAAGCAAAGTGGAGCAGGACTTCTACAGCTACCCGCTGAAAAAAGTGTCATTGGGGGAACTCCAGCGATATTTCTACAACTTCTGGGTAAGCCGCGATCCTCATGATCCGGAAGGAGCTTGGAACGAGTACAAGAAGAAATTGGACTATGTTCAAAAAAACTACGGCAGCTCCGTCATCAAAGGCTACCGCACCGACCGTGGCCGAGTGTACCTCCAGTACGGGCCTCCCACCAGCATCACCTCAGAAGAGTTTGATCCTCAAGCCTATCCCTACGAAATCTGGCACTATTACGTGCTGGGACGGCAGACCAATGTCAAGTTCATCTTCTACAACAGGGATCTGGCCACCAACAACTATGAGCTGCTCCACTCCGACTATGTCGGGGAGACTTACGACCCGCTATGGCAGATGAAACTGGTAAACCGGCTCAGTCCCAACTCCAATCCGGATATCCGGACTCCAGAAGATTACTGGGGAGGCAATGCCCGCGACCATTACAAATACAACGAGTAGATGAAGCGTGTCTTTGACATTGTGTCCAGCTTGGCGGCATTGCTGATCCTATTGCCCTTGGAGCTTGTCATTGCCCTCTGCATCGCAGGGGAATCCCGAGGGGGCGTTTTCTATTGCCAAGTGCGTGTCGGAAGAAACAACAAGGATTTCAAACTATTGAAATTCAGAACCATGACTGTCAACGCAGACCGCAAAGGCCCGCTTATCACCGTAGGAGAAGACCAGCGAATCACCCGCTGCGGGCATTTTCTGAGAAAATACAAACTTGACGAACTTCCACAGCTGATCAACATCATCAAGGGGGACATGAGCATTGTGGGGCCGAGACCTGAAGTGCGGAAATATGTGGACCTGTATGATGAGCGCCAGCGGCAGGTGCTGACCGTGCGGCCGGGGCTGACCGACTACGCCTCCATTGAGTACATTGCCGAAAGCGACCTGCTCGCCCAAAGTCCCGATCCGGAAAAAACCTACATCACCGAAATCATGCCCGCCAAGTTGGAACTGAACCTGAAATACATTGAAAACCAATCTGCCCTCACAGACCTGAAGCTCATTTTCAAAACGCTGGGCCGGATTGTCAAACACTGATTCCACGACACACTGACATAAAAAGGAGTACATGAATTTTCCCAACCTTATTGTTGCCAACGGTGAGAAACCCACGCATCCGGAAGTGGTCCGTCTGCTCCAGCAAGCCCGCCACATTATCTGCTGCGACGGCGCAGTGCGGCATCTGAAAAGCCTCGGCATCCAGCCCACCGCCATCGTGGGGGACGGAGACTCCCTTCTTCCCGAAGACCAACTGGAATACGCAGCCCTGTACACTCCTGATGCCAGCACCGAATACAACGACCTGACCAAAGCCTTCAACCTTTGCCAAAAGCTGGGGTTGGACGACATTGCCGTGGTCGGAGCGTGTGGATTGCGCGAGGACCACACCTTGGCCAATCTCAGCCTGCTTGTAAAGCATGCCCGTCAGTTTCATGCTGTCATGTACACCAACTACGGCATTTTCACCCCCATCTTCCACACCACGGAATTTCTTTCACGAAAAGGGCAACAGGTTTCCATCTTCAGCTTCACCCCAGCCACTCCCCTCACCTTTCACGGGTTGCGCTATCCTGTCCGCGAGCGCTGTTTCCGAGAATTTTGGGAAGGCTCGCTCAACGAGGCGGAAGGTGAGTGCTTTACCATTGAACTCCACTCATCCGGAGAAATATTGGTATATCAAACATTTGAAAACAAAGAGAACCAGCTATGATCAAGAATCTCATTTTTGACTTGGGCGGTGTAATCTATGACATCCGATATGAAAACATTGCGGACACCTTTGCCGGATACGGATTCCCCAATTTCACAGAACAATACACACAGGCAGCGCAGAGTGCCGCCATTGATCTTTTCGAGGAGGGGCACTGTTCCGTAGAGGAGTTCCGGGCCTACATCCGGAGTCTCTCCCCTGTGGAACTCACCGACCGGCAGATTGACGACGCATGGAATGCCATTTTGATTGATGTGCCGGAAGAGCGGGTGCAAATGCTCCAGCAGCTCGGCAAAAGCTACCGAATTTTCCTTTTTAGCAACACCAACGAATTGAATTACAATAAATTCAAAAAAGATCTGCAAAACAAATTCGGAATTGACATTTTTGACACTATTTTTGTCAAATCCTATTTTTCACACCAGATGCATTTACGCAAACCACATCCGGAAGCGTTCATGCAAATCATTCAAGAGCAGGGGCTTATTCCGCAAGAAACACTATTCATTGACGATACGGAACGTCACGTGCGGGGAGCTGAAAGTGTTGGGCTACACGCCTACCACCTTCGCCACGGCGAAGACATCACCGAAAAAAAATGGATGAGAATGCTCTGATTTTCAGCCGACCATTTAGAAAGGCTTGACAAAATCTCCGCTCAACTCCTTGTAAACCTTCACTTTTTTTCCTTTTTCAAAAAGAACGCTGTACATCATTTTCCCCTTGGCATCCCAATAGGTCCACTTGCCCTCGCGCACACGCTCAATGAAATTTCCCTCCATCTGTTTCTTTCCATTCGGATAATATTCCACAAAGCGGCCGGAAGCTGCATCATTTTTGAAATTCTGTTCACGGATTTTGACTTCGCGTTCATTGTAATAGGTCCACAGGCCGTTTTTCTGTCCGTTCACATATTTCCCTTGCTCCACTTTTTGGCCATTGTCGGCATATTCAGTCCAATTGCCATGCTTTTCCCCCTTGCTGTAAAAGCCAGAGGAGCGCCTTTTCCCGTTGGGATTCCAATAGTTGTACACGCCGTCGCGCACATCATCAGCATAGCCGCTCTCATATTTTTTTGTGCCGTCTGGATAGAAGCCTTCCCACAATCCGCTCATTTTACCCGCTTTAAAATAGCCCTGGTCCTGCACGCCGCCCGACTCATACCACTGTACCCAGCGGCCATCCTCGCGGTTGAGCACAAAATCGCCCTGACGCTGTTTGGCCCCGCTCTCAAACCAGGCGGTCCAAGTTCCCGTGCGCATCCCTTTGCGGAACTGTCCACGTTTCCACAACTTGCCATCATCATAGAAATACTCCCACTTCCCATCCTGCTGTCCGTCACGGAAACTTCCCCGGCTGCCCACCTGTCCATTGGGCAGATAGAACTTCCAAATGCTATCCTGCAGATCGTCAATGGACTTCCCTTCCATTTCTAATTCTCCATTGGTCTGCCACCAATAAGCATAGCCATTCAGCTTGCCATGCGAATAGGGGCCTTCAAACGATTTCAGACCCATTTCGTAATATTCCGTCACCATACCCTCCAGCAGGTCATTAACATAATTGCATTTCTTATAAACCTGTCCATCAGGATAATAGAAAGTCCATACCCCTGATTTCATCCCATCCTTATATGTGCCTTGCGACTCCAGCTTTCCAGAGGGATACCAGCTCTTGAACGGTCCGTTGTCGGCATAATACTCCTGTGAAAGCTGTCCATTCTCATACCACGCCTTCCAAATTCCAATTTTCACCCCTTGCTTATATTGTCCCTCCATCATCAGTTTTCCGTCGCGATGGTAGTAAACCCAGTGTCCCTCCTGAACAGAATCTCGGGCCAGTCCCTTGGATTTCAGCTGGCCATTATGCCAATAGGATCTAAGAGTATCCTGCGAAAAAACAGAATTAACTATCAGAAAAGCAATCAATAACAAAAAATATTTTTTCATTTTGAATGATTTTATAGTGGTGTGCAAAAATAAACTTTTTTAATGAAACGCCATATTGAAAAAAGTTGTACTTTTGCGCGCTAAAAAATTAATGTTTAATTATTAAAAGAAAGAGGTATTTTTTATGATCATCGTTCCCGTAAAAGATGGAGAAAACATCGACAAAGCTTTAAAGAAATTAAAGAGAAAATTTGAGAAGACTGGCGTTTTGAAAGAATTACGCAATCGGCAGAAATTCACCAAGCCCAGTGTAATCAACCGGGAACAGAGACTGAAGGCCATTTACGTGCAAAAGATGCACGATGCCCAAATGGACTAAAGTCCTGATTAGAAAAAAAAGGAAACATCCCCTTCTATCGGGATGTTTTTTTTTGCATTAAACCATCCTGAATCTGTCCAGTCAACGGGCCTGTTTCTTCAAAATCCAAGTTTATGCCTCAACGCAAATTCATTTTCAGTATCGCTGTGATATTGCTGTTTTGCTCTGTGCTCCACACCCAAGCGCAGACCACCATCCGGCAGAGAGACCAGTGGGGTGCAAAATTATACTATGTGGATGCCACCAACACCCTGCGTCTGAAAGACCAGTGGGGAGACAAGATTTTCTATTTTGACGGCAAAAACGTCAGACTGAAGGACCAATGGGGGGACAAGATCTTCTATATGGACGGCAACACCGTGAGACTCAAAGACCAGTGGGGGGAGAAAATCTACTATTTTGACGGCAATACCATCCGCCTGAAAGACCAATGGGGAGAAAAACTCTACTACTTGGACGGCAACACATTGAGAATGAGAGATCAATGGGGAGAAAAACTCTACTATTTTGACGGCATTCCCGAAAAGTGGGTCATTGTCTGCATCATATAGACTCCCAAGAAATTTGGCACAGTTTTTGCAATTCATTCCGTCGTCAAACGAAAAAGAAGTGGAATGAAAGAAAGCGGATCCAACCTCATCGAACAAGCCATGGCGTATGACCAAGTCATGCACCAGTATGCCTATTCCCTGACCAAGAACGAAGAAGACGCCAATGATTTGGTACAGGACACCTACGAGAAGGTCATCAAATTCAGCAGCAGTTTTAATGATAGCACCAACTTGAAGGCATGGGTTTTCACCATCATGAAAAATTCGTTCATCAATACTTACCGACGCAAGCAACGATGCAAAATCATCTTTGACCAGACGGAGGATCTGCACTATTTGAACAATACGGTATCCAATCCAAGTGATGCGGCGGACATCCACTATTATGTGTCAGACATCAGCCAGCACATATTATCCAAAAATGAAGAGCAGCGGAAACCATTTGAAATGTATATGGAAGGCTATAAATACCAAGAGATTGCAGACATGCTGAATCTGTCCATTGGCACGGTGAAAAGCCGCATCTTCTTCATCCGGCAGAAACTGATGAGCGAATTGGAGGACTATGTCACGCCCACTTTTCCCCGCACGGCATAGAGTGTCCCCGGGCGAAGCAAATGGACAGGAATATGGGGGTGAACGTGCTTCCTGGATAATATTGTAAAACACAATCCACCAGCATATTGGCACCCACGATAAAAATCAGCAGCAGCGTTAACAGGTCTTTTTTCCGCCATGCAAATACGGCAGGCCATGCCCAAAAGGCGAGCAGCACAAGCAATCCGGGAATGCCCAATGCCACCATATTTTGAAGGTATTGGTTATGGCATTTGGCTGAGTGCTGTGAGAGGTACACATATCCGTGAGCCACTTCTCTGTCATGCAACTCCGACAAAACGTCACCCGGCCCCACTCCGAAAGCCCAGTTTTTTTCATAAATCTCCCAGCTGCACTGCCATAATGCCATCCGGATGGCCGAACTCTCCTGCGGGTCCACCTTATCGGCCTCTTGGTAGGTTTGCAGGCTGTTGACCACGCGCGTGTTCATTCGCGACACCAGCATAACACCTCCTACCACCAGAACAAGCAAGATTCCCAAAGTGGCCCATACCCTTCTCTGATGGAGATTGAGCAGGAAAATCAAATAAAAAAGGAACAAGGCTGCAAACACCAAAACAGCCATTTTGGATTGCAACAAAAAAATATGCAGGAGGAACACTCCCAAGGCAAGCCAGGAGAGTCTGCGACGCCACCTACCCTCCAACAGTTCGTTTTTCCCACGCAGAAACTCAATCACAATCACCATACAAACTGTCTCATACATAGCACAATATGATGGATGTGAGAAACTATTGAGCGGCAGTCGGCCCGCGTTCATATAGAAAAAGCTGAACACATTGTCAGTTCTGACATACTCAATGACAGAATGCAGCATGCACAGCACTGCCACGACCAAGACAGAGATCACAAAGCACAGCAGCAGGAGATCATTCTGGCGGCGGGTGGTGCGTGCCAGTATGGGCAAGAGGGCCACTGGAGCCACCAGCAACCATATCTTGTACTCCCACTCCGAAAAAGCCAAACCCACATCACTGGAATAGAGCGTGCCCACCATGTACAGCAGATAGAAAGCCAACATAACTGCGGCGAAACCGAGCCAACCCCTCTGTTTCAGCAAATGGTAGCGCTCCCGCCAATTGTTCTCCACCACGGCCAAAAGAAGGAAAACAATGGCCAGTGGCATGAAAATATAACGACAGAAATAGAAGGCCGACACCGTAAATGCCAGCAAAAAATAATTGATTTTTTGAAAAACAACAGACTTCTGGGAGTTCATAACCGATGAAATTAGTCGTGGAAACGCCAGGATATACCCAAGATGAAACGACGGCTTTGCATCGGGTAATCCGGAGTGGTGAAATAATTGTACCCCAATGCCCCCGAAAGAACATGCATCGTCTTGAAAAACAGACGAATGCGTTTCACCTGCAAACCCACATATACATCCCAATAGAAATAGTTGCCCGTCTTCACCTCATGCTGATGGTAGAACTGGTGCAGCAGCGGATAATAGGCATCCGCATAATAGCTGGTGTTGAAAGCGGCATTGAACCCCACCTGGAACTGGGCTTTGTTCTTGAAAATGTTTCTCCTGTAATAAAAATCCAACTTTCCAGCAAAAAGCGGCACCTGAATCTCCTTTTTGTTGGAATACTGGAGGTAGCCATTGAAATTCACGCCAAAGCCACGATAGAAGAAGGGCACATTGACGTGAAGTTGCAAGATATTAGCATAAGAATCCAACAGGGCTGGCGTACGCAGTTCGTTCAAATAGACATAGTTATGCAGCATGAAATAGCTAAATTCCACACGATACCCTTTATACTCCCAATATGGGGTAAACCGGACGATATTCTGTTTCGGGAAGCTCAGTCGCCAGAAGTGATAGTTGTCAACAAAAGTGTGGAAAATATAATCGGGGGAAAGATAGTAGAAGTCGAAGTCAGCCCCGAAAAAATGGTCACCTTCGTTGTTCAGTTTCCAACTGACTGCGGCGCTGAAATTCATGTCATTATTCTGATAGCCGCCGAGGGTGTAATAGATACGGGCATGAATATCCATTTTTCTGAACAGACGAATCTGTGCCTGAGCGAAAGGGATAAAGGCATTTTTTCTGTAAAAATTGGACCGATAGTCGGTGAATTCATGAGTGATACCCCCTGTGAAGTGAACGAAATACCTTTCAAACCTGGGTTCGCGATAGGGCTGGAACGTGGAGAACTGCAAGGTGTTGGAAACGGTGTAAAACATCAGGGTATCCTGAATGGAGTCCGCGCCGAAGATATGGTTGTAATAGAATCCGGTATCGGCCGGCGTGTCAAAAAAAGAATACTGCTGCTGCCTGAACTGGAAGGTGTGGGTAAGCGTACCCCAGTAGTTGTCCTTCCCCTCTTTTCTGATCTTCTTGCCCTTCAGATTCACATACTGCTGGAACATCAGGTCATGCGACAGCAGTTTGCCCACAGCCTCATACATCTTCATATTATATCCTGAAAGTCCATCCTTCACGATATGATCAATGAAGTCCTGAGCATTGAGCAATCCCCCATTCTCCTGCATATTGAAATGGTTCAGGATATAGGAAAGCCGGAAACCGTAGATCTCAGAGGGGATTTCGTAATGCATCATTCCATCAAAGCTGACACTGCTGGTTTTCTGATGTGTGAAGAAACCCTGGTTGGTCAGTCCGCGCAGATTGAATGCATAGTTCACCTTGTCGCGGATATTCTGCGCATGAGTGGCAAAAATCTCATTTTCCTTGGAAATCCCCAACGTGTAGGCGATATCCGTATAAACCGTTTTCAACTTATAATACTTCAAGTCGCTCTGGTTCTTGAAGTAAAGCGGGTAGGGATTGGTAATCAACGAAAAACCAGGTTCTTTCTTGAACGAGAAATTCATCGGCTTATGTGCCTGTCCAAAAATGCCCAACGTCTGGTAGATGTTTGACGTTTGTATCAGGGGGTCGTACATCCCCACATGGCTCATAGTCGTGTCTATCTCCTGGTATTTGACTGGTTGAAAAAAAATTGTACTGCAATAGGTGAACGAGGTGGGCAGATAATCCGGGGAAAGCGCCATGGCCGAGTCAATCTGATGATTGTAAATTTCATCCTCCTCCGTCTCCTGCGCCTGCACTACAGGCACAAAAAACAACAACACAAAACCGAAGAGGAAAAATCTCAAATTCATCATTCCCAAAATTTACAACTGCACTCCTATCATTATGTTCACATACGACTGTTTGACAGAGGATTTATTAGAATAAAACGGCCGGATTGCATGTTTATAAGACAATTCCACCATAAAAAACTTCACTTGGAATGCCAGGCCGGCCTGATAATAAAACTGGTGCTGCATCAGGTTCTTTTTCCCGTAGCCGATATCATTTTTGGTGACATGAATCAGCGGTTGGTAAGCGGCACCTGCCTGAGGTAGAAAGGCACAGATTTTCCCGACGGGGATGCGCCCCACCACTTTCAGCGGAATCTGAAGATACCGGCTCTCCACCGTCTCTTCCCCCAAAAAAAGGTCGTTTTCCCCACGCACCTCATATCTTCCTTTGTAAAACATATAATTCAGTCCAAGTTCGCCGAAAATGTACTTGTAACCTCCACGGGCAAAAAAACCGAAAGTGCCGGAAAGGACGGTTTTCAGATTGTCATAGTCTGACAGCTGCCTGGTTCCCAATACAATATCCGTTCCCAGATGAAAACCATACTGAAAATAGTTCTCCAGCGGATTATCGCTGCCAATTTTCTTGGGAGTGATCGGGCCTCCACTGGCTGCAAAAATGGAACCCATACCCAGCATCACCCATAACAGGAGTACGCGACTACATTTCATTGGACTGCTGTTTTTTTTGTATTAAACTGATTCATCGTATGTTGTATACCGGCTGTTCCGAATGAGAGCACCATGTCAACCGCAGTCTGGATGGCCGGGGTGATGACATTTTTCAATTCATCCGACTCAAAACGGCCGAGCACATACTCCACCTGGTATCCCTGTGCAAAATTATGGCCCACGCCAAAACGGAGGCGGGGGAAGTTGCCATGGCCCAGCATTTCAATGATGTGGTTCAAGCCGTTGTGTGTACCCCCACTACCCTTGGCCCTCATGCGAAGCGTACCGGGTGCCAGATCTATGTCATCACAGATGACAAGGATATTTTCGGGTGACACCCCTTCATGTTCAGTCCAATAACGGACGGCCTTGCCGCTGAGGTTCATCAGCGTGGTAGGCATCACCAGTACGAAGGTGCGTCCCTTGTATTTCCCCTCCGCCACGTATGCGTAACGGTCGGTGCGAAAAGTGGCCGACAGCTTCTGTGCCAAAGCGTTCACCACCTCAAAACCGATATTGTGGCGGGTGCCTGCATATTGGGCTTCGGCATTTCCCAGGCCGAAAATAATGAATTTCCTACTGTTTTCCACATCAAAAAAATTTGGGCTGCAAATTTACATTAATTCTCATTATTTCTGTTGCGAGATAAATTCGTCGATGGCGGCGGCAGCTTTTTTGCCCGCGCCCATCGCGAGGATCACCGTGGCGGCACCGCTCACCGCGTCTCCGCCAGCGAACACGCCCGGACGGGTGGTCTGGCCCGCCTCATCCGCCTGAAGGCAGCCCTTGCGGTTGGTCTCCAATCCGGGAGTTGTAGTGGATATCAGCGGGTTGGGAGAGGTACCGATGGCCATAATCACCATATCCACGGGCAGGTCAAACTCACTGCCGGCAATTTCCACCGGACGGCGGCGACCCGAAGCATCCGGCTCGCCCAATTCCATCTGAATACAACGCATGGATTTCACCCAACCACTCTCATCACCACTGATTTCCAACGGATTACAGAGCAACCGAAAAACAATTCCCTCTTCCTTGGCGTGATGCACCTCCTCTGCACGAGCAGGCAGCTCAGCCTCGGAACGGCGATATACGATGGTCACCTCCGCCCCCAGGCGCAAGGCCGTGCGGGCCGCATCCATCGCCACATTGCCGCCACCGACCACTGCCACACGCTTGCCCACATAATTCGGGGTGTCAAAACCCTCCCGGTAGGCAAAGAGCAGGTTGTTGCGAGTCAGGAACTCGTTGGCGGAGACCACACCGCACAAGTTCTCTCCCGGAATATTCATAAAGTTCGGCAGACCCGCGCCCGTTCCGACAAACACCGCCTCAAACCCCTCCTTGTCCATCAGGTCGTCAATGGAAACCGTACGGCCCACCACCACATCCTTCTCAAATTTGGCACCGATCTTCTTCAAATTCTCAATCTCATGTCTAACCACAGTCTCCTTAGGCAGACGGAAAGACGGGATGCCATAAACCAGCACGCCGCCCAGTTCATGCAATGCTTCAAAAACCGTCACATCGTATCCTTTTGAAAGCAGCTCTTTAGCGCAGGTGATTCCTGCAGGGCCGCTCCCGATGACCGCCACCTTGTGTCCGTTCCGTGCCGCCGGTTCACTCAGGGAGACCTTGTTTTCACGGGCATAATCGCCCACAAAACGCTCCAACTTGCCAATGGCAATCGGCTCAAACCTACGCCCCATCACGCAATTCCCCTCACATTGGGTCTCCTGCGGACAAACCCGTCCACAAACGGCAGGCAGAGCGGAATCGCGGTTGATGATACGAGCGGCTTCCTCAAAATTTCCCTCAGCCACCTGATGGACAAAAGCCGGGATATTGATATTCACCGGGCAGCCCTCCACGCAGGACGGCTTCTTGCACTGCAGACAGCGTTGCGCTTCGCACACCGCCTCCTCGGCATTGTAGCCCAAGCACACCTCATTAAAGTTGGTCGCCCGTACGGCGGGTTCCTGCTCACGCACCGGCACTCGCTTTTTGTTGTCGCGCACCTCCTCGGCAATTCCGCCGATATGGCACACGTGTCCCTCTTCGCGTTCCTCCGCTTCCAGTTGCTTGCGCCCCTCCACCTGATTGTACATCGCCTGACGTTTCATGGCCTGGTCAAAATCCACCAGCGCACCGTCAAACTCCGGGCCATCCACACAGGTGAACTTGGTCTGTCCGCCCACCGACACGCGGCAAGCTCCACACATTCCGGTACCGTCCACCATCAGGGAGTTGAGACTCACCGTGCAGCGGATGCCCAGCTCCTGTGCCAGCGAATTCACAAAACGCATCATAATCATCGGGCCGATGGCCACCACCTCATCATACACATGGCCGGCATTCACCAGTTCACGCAACTTGTCCGTCACCAGCCCCTTGCTTCCGTAAGAAGCATCATCGGTGGTCACATACAAGTGGGAGACTGACCGCAACTGCTCCTCATAAATCAGCAGGGATTTGGTACGCACCCCCACAATCACATCCACCTGGATACCATGCTGGTGCAACCACTTGACTTGTGGATAGATGGGGGCGATACCCACGCCGCCGCCCACAAAGACAAACCGCTTTTTCTGCAACTCTTCGGGCGAGAGGTGTACAAACTCCGAGGGACGGCCGAGAGGGCCCACCACATCGGAAAAGGCATCCCCCTCTTGCATAGACATCATATCTCGGGTGGACTTGCCAATAGCTTTGAAAACAATGGTCACGCTCCCCTTTTCAATATCAAAATCACTGATTGTAAGAGGAATACGTTCAGCTGTTTCATTTCTTTTCACGATCAGGAACTGTCCAGGCAACGCAGACTGGGCAAGACGGGGAGCATGCACCTCCATCAGGCAGGTGTCTTCCGCAAGAATTTGTCGGTTGAGAATCTTGTACATATTGTCAATTTATTGGTTATTATCAATTAAACTTAAAATTCCAGGTCAATGATGGCAGAATGGGGAACAAGCTCATCTGATAGGCTTTGGTAGTTATGTCAAAAACTTCGCCTTCCACATAGTTTGTTTCTGTCTCAAAAAAGACAAAGAAAGGATTTTTCCTGTTATAAACATTGTAAACGGAGAAATTCAGGCTGGTCTCAAACCGTTTCCGCTTGCAGATGTTCCAATTCAGCGAAAGATCCAGGCGGTGATAGGGATTGAGGCGGAAGGCATTGCGGTCGCTGTACTCGGTGACCATCGAGCCAGCAAGGAAATAGTAACCCACGGGGATAGTCATGGTATTGCCGGTGGCAAAAACCCATACCGCGGAGACACTCAGTTTGTTACGAAGAATCTCATAACAAAGGTTAATGGAGACATCATGACGGCGGTCATACTTGGCATAGAACGGTTTGCCCCCATTCAAATCGTCAAATTTCCTTTGAGTGAAGGAGAGCGTGTAGCCGATAAAGCCCGTAAAACGGCCCGCATTCTTCTTGATGAAAAACTCCGCACCGTAGGACCAGCCCTCGCCAAACACATACATCTGATCCGCATTCTGCGTGATATCCTGGATATTGATGCCGTCCTTATACTCAACCATGTTATCCATGTGCTTGTAATACAGATCAATATATCCTTCAAACATATTTTTGTAGAAATTCTGATACACCCCCAGCGATACCTGATGGCCCACTTGGGGTTTCACTATCTCCGTGGAAGGCATCCACACATCAGTAGGAAGGGAGATAGTTGCCAGAGCCACTTGGTGCAAATACTGGTAATTCAAAGTGTAAGAGGTTTTCAATGAGGTGTTTTGGCCCAGACGGAAACGCATGGACAAACGCGGTTCCACACGGTTGTACTGCTGGATGATCTGGCCGGGACGATAGACAATGGAATCCGTCAGTGTTCCGTAATCATCAAACACATAGCGTGTGAACGGACCTATAAATTCAAAATGGCTGTATCGCACCCCCACATTCACTTTCCACCATTTGAAGACATCAAACTCATCATTGGCGTAGAGAGAGAGTTCATGGGCATAGTAGGGCCTTACATTGGGCAATGTAAGATCCTGGTTCTCACCTGCTTCCACCGCAAACTTATTGGGAAAGAACGTATGGAAGATGTAGTGGAAACCAAAGCGGAATTCATGGTGAAAGGGAGGCAGGTAGGTCAGTTCCGATTTGAGGGAGAGGTCGCGCACGCCAGAGGACATTTCCATGGAATAGATGTCCATGCCCATGGCCGTGGAGAAGTCATAGTTTGTAAATGAGAATGTCGTGTTCAGGAACAGCTGTGGGGTGATGATATAATTCCATCGGAGAGAGGCGGCGGCATTACCCCAGCGGAACTGCGCGGTAGTAGAGCCGGAGGAGGACTTGAAGCCGTACACATCTTTTCCATAGTATCCGCCGATATACAGGCGGTGTTTATCATTGATAATGAGGTTAATCTTTGCATTCAGATCATAAAAATAGAACTTGGTTCCTTTGAGCGGGGAGGTTTTTTTCAGGAAAGGCTGCACCACGGCGTCAATATAAGTGCGCCGGCCGGAGATGATGAAGGAGCATTTTTCCTTCTTGATCGGTCCCTGGACAGTAAGACGCGAGAAGATCAGACCAAGTCCGCCATCCACCTGGAATTTCTTCATATTCCCCTCCTTTTGAGCCACATCCAGCACTGAAGCAAGTCGGCCGCCATAGTAGGCCGGCATTCCCGACTTGGTGATTTCCACATTTTTGACGGCATCTGCATTGAAGACAGAGAAAAAGCCGAACAGGTGGCCGGCATTATAGACCGTGGTTTCATCCAGCAGCACCAAATTCTGGTCCGGTCCTCCCCCACGCACATAAAAACCGGTATTCCCTTCACCGCCCGACTGCACTCCCGGAAGCAGCTGCACCGACTTCAGCACGTCCACCTCGCCGAACAGAGCCGGCAAAGTCTTGATGGTCTCAATCTTCATTTCCATCTTCCCCACCTCCGCACTGGAAACATTATGGTCCACTGCACGATCGGAAATCTCCACCCCCTCCAGCAACTCCACATCCGGCATCAGCTCCAAGTGGTGTGTCCTATTGCCGGTCAATTCAAGCGTATCCTGCACCGGCACATAGCCCAGATAATCCACCATAAAGACATATCTTCCCGATGGAACAGTAATGGAGTAGAAGCCTGCCTGATTAGTAAATACAGTGAATGACTGTGTGTTATCCTCCACAGGGGACAATGCCACCATGATGCTTTTCATGGTTTCTCCGTTCGCACCATCCTTAATTACACCAGAAATGGTGCAACGTTGCGCCACAGCCTGAAAAGTGACCGCGAACAGCATCCCAATACAAAGCCAAAGCCCCCTGTTCACCGCATTCATTATCAATACAACTAATTAATATTCAAATAAATGCTTTTAACAGTTTGATTCCCTATACGCACATGCGGACGCACCTTGAGCTGAAAATCCGTATTGGATTTTCCGATATTCAAAATGGAATTGACTAAAGAGAACGCACCTTCCGCTGACTTGAGTTGCTTGAGATTCACCAAGTCACGAAAGTCCACATCCAATGAGAGCGGAATGGAAATCCTTTCGCCATTGGCTGGAATCAGGATATCCTGGCTATTGAGGCTTTCTCCAGCCCCCACTTTCTCGTTCTTATAATATAAAATGTAATCAAAACCGGCCAATCCCGCATCCTTCCGATTCGGATTGGAGGCATTGAGTGTGAGGCCTACCCTGACTTTGTAATCTCCGGAAGCCACTGCGCGGGTCACCTTCGCCAAGGAGGACAAATCCAGGCTTTTGTAGTCGGAGATAACCTTAGTGAAATCTATTCCTGCCCAAGAGACACTCGTCACCTTGCCGAAGGAGAAGTTGCACTCTTTCAAACGTGCCAACTTCTGTACCCCGCAGCCGTTAACGAGCACCAAAAGAGCCAAGAACAGAAAAGCAGATATTTTCTTTCTCATACTTACAATTATTTTGATTTACGAATCAGTCGGTATTTCAAAAAAACGCCCTGTGCATTGATGAGGTTGATTTTCCATCCATAACTGCCATCCATAAAGCCGAGTTTGAAAAAATAGTCGCGCAAAAAGCGCCACCCCGCGTGCCAATACGGGGTCAATGGAAGCGTCTTGATCCCCTGCTGTATGGCATCTTCCGCAAACAATTGCGCGAAAAAGGCATTTTGCCGGCGGTGTTCCTCAACAGTATAAAACGAATAATGCAACAGATCTCCATTCAACCTGACCACTTGGAAATCCGACGGGATGGAGAGCACCTCGTGCACCTTGCGGCCCACCCACTTCACATGACGCCGGTCAAAAATACGGACTTTGGTGTCAGGATACCAGCCGCCGTGCATAATCCACTGACCGCAGTAATTCATCTTGCGGTTCATGGAATACACACAGCCGGGCATCCACTCTGACGCCTTCAATGCCAACACGGAATGCACCAGCTCCTCCGACAGGACCTCATCCGCATCCAATGACATAATCATATCATTTTCAGCCAATAAGTTGGCAAAATTTTTTGAATCCACATAACCTGCCCACTCACGCTGCACAAAATGTGCACCATACTGCCGACATATCTGTTCGGTATGATCCTCTGACATCGCATCCAGCACCACCACATCATCGGCAACACGCTGCACTGACTGCAGACATCTTCCGATGTTGCGTTCTTCATTTTTGGTGATAATAACGACAGATAATTTCCACATAAAAATCAACTAATCAACACTTTTCAATTTCTCCACCACGTATGGACGGTCCTCCTTGTACGTGACTCCGAACCATTGCGCATCACTTTTCAACACACAAATGCGTACAGAACCCGTGGTCAGGAAATAGTTGATCACTGTAGGAATCTGGAATTCCGACTTCGGGTTATCATTGTTTTGGAGCAGGAAGTCACGGAACATGGCATCCAATTTCTCAAAAAAAAGCGGGGTGAATCCCCAGAAATTCATGGACACTGGCGTTTGTCCATCCAGCGGGGTGACAATGCCATCAGGAGAGGTGTTGAAAATGGCGTCGCCTTTTCTTTCAATGCGAGTCATTTCAGTAATACTCAACAAATTGCCATCTTCATCTGCCGTACACACGCCACGGGAAACGGAGCCGTTTTCCGAGAGGGTGTTTTCCAAGCGATAGCCCACCATGGCAAAACAGGGTTGGTCGGCGGGACGTTCCTGACGGAGGAAATCGGCCATCACACGGAAAGCGTCACGCCCGTAAAAATCGTCCGCATTGATAACGGTGAAAGGCTCCTTGACCGCATTCTTGGCCATAAGGATGGCATGCGCCGTGCCGTAGGGCTTCACTCTGTCGGGATGAACGGAAAATCCATCGGGCAAAACGTCCAGCTCCTGGAACACATACTCCACCGGGATGCGACCGATGTACTTGGAAAGCACATATTTGCGAAAATCCTCCTCCATGCTTTTCCGAATCACAAACACCACCTTCCCATAGCCGGCTGCAATGGCGTATGTTACAGAATAATCCATGATGGTTTCCCCATGAGGGCCCAGCTGGTCAAGCTGTTTGAGACCGCCGTAACGACTACCCATGCCCGCCGCAAGAACTAACAAAGTCGGTTTTATCATATTTGCAGTTTTAATCTGTTATACATTTCATTTTCTCTTCAACTCCCCATACACCAGCTCCCCCGTCAGGGGATTCTCCCCGATGGGAATCATCACCTTTCCAGACTGAGAAACCGTTATGGGTGTTCCCATAAACTGTACATAGGCAATGGTATCCTTTATCTCCATCTGTACTTCACCTGGCTGGATCGTATGGCTCTTTTCATACATTCTGATACCGTGGTTCACAGTATCAACCAACATCATCTCGGAACCCGTGCCGACCAAACGCTGGTCGGAGGTCATGATATCAATGAAATTGATGGACACTTGGGCGCCATCCGCCTCAATGTTGCCTTGGGAGTCCGTCAGGTAAAAAGTATTACCTTTGAGATAATCCATCACCCCCTCTTCGGTCATCTCCACCGTGGTTGCATTCTGTCCGTCGCCCTTGACATGATGCACAATCGTATTCTGTCCGATATAGAAAAGTGCGCCCATCACATAGCCGACCAAAGCCAGCCATGAGATGTGTTTGAGATACCAGATAAAGTCAATTTTTTCCAAACCCATCACAGCGACACCTGCGGCGGAGCCGATAATCAGGATGCTGCCGCCCGTACCGGCGCAGTAGGCCAGGAACTCCCAGAAGTAGTGGTCGGTCGGGAAATGGTACATCCCCATCGCACCCGCCACCAGCGGCACATTGTCCACAATGGAGGAGAGCACACCGATGATCATATTGATCACGTAGTATTTTCCGGGTTCTCCCAAAGGCATGGCATCCAAGCCATTGGAGAGCATGGAGAGGTGCCCGATGGTTCTCAGCGCATTCACAGCCAGCAGGATGCCAAGGAAGAAGAGGATGCTGGGCAGGTCAATGCGGGAGATAATGGACAGGATGGAGTATTGCGATTTAGTGATATCCTCGTCATGGCGATGGACGATTTCTGACATAATCCACAGCACACTCAATGCACCCAGCATGCCGATATAGGGGGGCAGATGGGTGATGGTCTTGAAGATCGGGACGCAGATCAGCCCGCCGACACCGACCACCAGAAAGCCGATACGGTGGCGTTTGGTGGTGACGAAAGCGGCATCCATGTGGTGTTCATCCTGTTCCGGACGGGCCACATCCCCTTTCAGCATGAAGGTAAGAATCAACAGCGGAGCAAGCATGGCGATAATGCTGGGCAGGAGCGTCATCATGATGATATTGGAAGCGGAAACATCCCCGGCAATCCATAGCATGATGGTAGTGACATCTCCAATGGGCGACCATGCACCACCCGCATTGGCAGCCACAATCACCATGCTGGCGAAAAACCAGCGGTCGTGGCGGTCGCCGATCAGCTTGCGCAAAAGGGCCACCATCACAATGGAAGTGGTCAGGTTGTCCAAAACGGCCGACATGAAGAAGGTGAGCACTGACACCACCCACAACAGCTTGACTTTCTTCGTGGTTTTGATTTTATCTGTAATGACTTTGAAACCGCCGTGGGTATCCACAATTTCCACGATGCTCATGGCACCAATCAAGAAGAAGAGGATTTCAGAAATCTCACCCAAGGCATGGATCAGTTCGGAATGCACCAGCCAGTCAATGTATGAGGCGTTCGGATTCTCAAGCATATAGTTCCGCAGCGGAGTGCCGTCCACCAGCATACCCTCGCCGCCAACCACAGCGCATACCCAAAGCAACACCCCTAACATCAGGGCTGTAGCTGTTTTATTGATTTTCAAAGGATGTTCCAGCGCAATGACCGTATAACCGATCACAAACGCAACAATCATAAAGATAAAAGTAAACATAATAATTATTTATTAATTGATTATCAGTTACATAGAAATTAAATAATCCCTCACTTTCTGCATCAGCCACATCGGAGTGGAGGTAGCTCCGCAGATGCCGATATGATCCGATGGAGAGAATTGGAGCGAGGGAAGCTGTTCCAACCGTGTGATAAAGAAACTGTTGGGGTTGTTTTTTTTACAAATTTCAAAAAGATAGAGTCCGTTGGAGCTCTTTTCACCGGAAACGAAGAGGATGGTGTCGAATTGGCGGGCGAACTGCTCAATTTGGCGAGAGCGGTTCACGACGCTATGACAGATCGTGTCGCTGTATTCGAAGAGATGAGCGTTGCCGAAGTCATTGTATTTCTTACGGATGGCAGTCACAATCTGCTGGTATTCATCCGTATTCTGGGTAGTTTGCGAGAAGAGCCAAGCGGGTTTGGAGAAGTCAATTTTGTCAATATCCTCCGGGGAGGAGATCACGATGCCCTGCTGCCGGGTTTGTCCGAGCAGTCCCACCACTTCGGCATGGCCTTTTTTACCGAAAATCAGGATTTGTCCGAAATCGCTGGAGGCATCCTCAAAGCAGCGGCGGATGGTCTGCTGCAAATGCAACACCACCTTGCAGGTGGCATCAATGATTTCAATGTTGTTTTCTTGAGCGATGCGGTAGGTTTCCGGAGGTTCACCATGCGCACGTATCAGCACACGCACATGATGCAACTCCCGCAGCTCCTCATGGGTAATCACCTGCAGGCCCAGGTCTGTCAGGCGTTGCATCTCCTCGCTGTTGTGCACTAAATCTCCCAGACAGTAGAGGCTTCCCTCCTTCGCCAGCCACTCCTCCGCTGTCTTGATGGCATTGATCACCCCAAAACAGAAGCCCGACTGCTCGTCAATTTTGATTTCCGCGACTCTGGACATTTTACCTATCTTAGAAAAGAATCATTTGTCCCAATTCCACTTGTTGTTCAGCAGGAATTTCTCCAGTGTGTAATTCTTTTTGCCAGACATCCCGAAATAAATATTTTCGCCATCCACCAACCACACATCATGGAAATGCTGGCCATTCTTGTTCGGCAGAGTCACCACCTTTTTGTCTGTGCTATAGTCCACCTTGGTCAGCACCACACAATTCTCCTCATTTTTCTCCATATCGGTACCTTCCCAGCCAGTGGCGTCTTCAGCGAAATTGGAGAATTTATCCATATAGAGGATATAAATCATATTCCCTCTGACGATAGGGTAGTAATGCAATCCCACCGCAGTGAATGTCGGACTTTTCTCCATCACCTTTTTAGCCTCAAAAAGGTAGCTCCCGATTCTTTCCCCGTCGTCGTGGGAGGTCAACAGGGAAGCGGTGCGGGTAGTCTGATGTTTCTGCACCTTGACCAGGCCGAGGTCCGTACCCCCGAGGGTGAATTTGTTGCAATAGATGAAGTTAGTATGGTAGCGGTAGGTCGTGCTTTTTTCATTCTGCATCAGGCTGGCATATTGTTCACCCAGCATCACCACAATTTTGTCGGGCAGTTCATACAGGTAGTCGCATTTCACGAAATAGTCCTGATCGTTCAGCCCGTCGTAAACCACTTCATTGGTGTAATTGAAAGCCGCATGGTTTTTGGCGGTGATTTTCAGTGGCTGGTCGCTGATGATAAAATTGAAACAGCCAGTGGTATTGCTTTGTGGGGTATCGTCATAATATCCCCCGATAAAGATGTCGTTGTTTTTCAGACGGAGCATTTTCATGGAGTTGACATAGCCGAAGGTGAGTTCTTCGGAGATGGAGGTGATATTTCCCTTGGTGCAAGAGAACAGCTGCACGGTAGGGGTATTCTGCACATTGCCTTTCCCCTTGGTGGCATATACCAGGAGGAGGAGTTCCCCTTTGTCGCTCAAGCCGATATCCTGGATTGAGAACTTACTTCCGGAAATGGAAGGGAGAAACTTGTCGTACCAGATTTCCTCGCCATTGCTGTCATAGATATAGCAATAGAAATAGGGGGCCTGATTCCGGTCATTCGGGACGATGAAGGTGACGGCATACTTGGAGGCGTCGGGGGAGACGGCCGTGTATTTGAGGATCTCGCCGCGGCCGGTCAGGTCAATGGAAGTACGGATTTCCGGGGTTATATTGCGCACGCCTTCCACAGCTTTCTTCTGAGGGAAACGGGCCACAGCATAGTCAAAATTATGGGTTTCTGCGTTGTAGCGGTAATAGTAGGCCAGATAGTCCGAACCGGCGGCACGGGAGTAGAGGTGTCTGTAGCCAGCCGGCAGCACCACATCCTCCTTAAAGGCTGTCTGTGTGGTTTTGTTGTAGGTGACCAAGCCCTGGTACTGGCTTTTGGGATTGGTACTGTACGTGTCAAGATAAAAAACAGCGGTTTTGTCATCATTGCGCAGCAAAAAGGGCGTGGAGTTGTACGCATTGCAATTCTCAATGGCAGGACCGCCGCCTTCCGTGAGAGGAGTCTGTGCGCTCAGGGGGGAAAACAAGCTCCCAACCCACAATAAAACAACCAAAAGGAAATTTATTTTTCTCATTTTGTTCAATTTATATACTATAAAACAAGGGCTTTCGCCTCCTATAAAAATAAGCGGCAAAAATAAGAAAAATACTGTGTTTTTACAATATTTTTTCAAACAAAATGTATCCCCTCCCAAAGGGCGACCATAAAATGGAAAAGTTATTCAACATGTACACAATAAAGTATCAGGGTTTCCGTTTAGTCTCTCGCTAAAAAAACAACCACATTGAAACCAACTAAATACCTCATAATCAGTATTTTTTTGATCGCACTCTCTTTGCAGAGTCCGGCACAGAAGTCACAATTCGGGGTGCCGAACCTTCAAAAATACGACAACCAGCTGTTTCATTTCGGCTTTTTGATCGGCTACAACCAGTTCGATTTCTCCATCCGCTCCGATGCGGATCTGAGTGCGTATGACTCGCTGATGGTCATCAACACGGCGGCAATGAGCGGCTTCAACTTGGGCATTGTCACCAACTTGCGGCTGGGGAAATTCTTTGACCTTCGCTTCATTCCCGGCCTCTCTTTCGGAGACCGCGTGGTCAACTACACCATCCTCTACCCTGACGCCAGCCGATTGGTCACCAAAAAGAACATTGAGTCGGTATATCTGGACCTGCCCCTGATGGTGAAATTCAAGTCCTCGCGCATGCACAATGTACGCGCATACGTGCTGGCCGGCGCGCAGTACAGCCTTGACCTCATCTCCGCCGCCAAAAAACAGAACAACAACCCCAACGAAATCATGCTGAAGCTTTATCCCAATGACGTGCAGGCACAGGTGGGTTTGGGATTGGATTTCTACTGCCGCTATTTCAAATTCACCACAGAGTTCAAGATGTCATTCGGCCTCATCAACCTGTTGGTGAAGGAGGACAATATGTTTGCCCAAAGCGTGCAGTCGCTGAAGTCAAAAATGATGCAGATTTCATTTATTTTTGAGTAAAGCCACTCCATCACACGGCGGCTCTCCCCTCTTCATTTCGCAACCTTCAAATTTCCTTACAATTAGTGCAGTTATGGCTTGCCAAAACTTACCGATTAGTGCAGTTGGCATTTGTAATTTATTGAAAAATTGTATTTTATATATAACAGAAATAAGTTAGTTGAAATGTGAGTTACACTAACAAAAAAGCACTCACAAGTTTCCTTGCAAGTGCTTGATTTTGAGAGTGGAGCGTATGAGAATCGAACTCACGACCTCTTGACTGCCAGTCAAACGCTCTAGCCAACTGAGCTAACGCCCCATCGTTCTCGTTTGAGGCTGCAA
>JAFZWE010000021.1 GCA_017617445.1 Bacteroidales bacterium
CTCGCCACCAACGACGCCGCCGTCGATGCCCTCTTCCGCAAGGCCGGTATCGTGCGCTGCCACAACCGCCAGGAACTCACCACCGTGTGCGCCATCTTCATGCACCCCGAGGTGAAAGGCAAGAACATGGCCGTCATCACCCACGCCGGCGGCCCCGCCGTGATGCTCACCGACGTGCTGTCCGACAACGGCATGGACGTGCCACACATCGAAGGCCCGAAGGCCGACGAACTGCTCAGCAAGCTCTTCGGCGGCTCCTCCGTGGGCAACCCCATCGACTTCCTCGCCACCGGCACCGCCGAACAACTCGGCTACATCATCGATGCCTGTGAGAACGACTTCGACAACATCGACTGCATGTGCGTCATCTTCGGCTCGCCCGGCCTGTTCGCCAACTGGGAGGTGTACGAAGTGCTCGACCAGAAGATGAAGACCTGCAAGAAACCCATCTTCCCGATTCTGCCCTCCATCATCAACGTGAAGGACGAAATCGCCGACTTCATCACCAACAAACACCGCATCAACTTTCCCGAGGAGTGCGTGTTCGGCAACGCCTTGTGCAAGGTTTACAACACCTCGAAGCCGCAGCCCGAAGTGGTGGAACAGCCCGAAATCGACGTGGCCCGCATCCGCCGCACCATCGACAGATGTCAGGATGGCTATATGGAAATCGCTGATTACAACGAACTTCTGGATGCTGCCGGCATCAGCCGCAAGAAATCTGTGGAGGTGTCCAAGAAGGAAGACGCTCTCGCCTTCGCACAGGAGGTTGGTTGCAGCAAGGATGTGCCGCTCGTGATGAAGGTGGTGGGCCCGCTGCACAAGAGCGACGTGGGCGGTGTCACCCTGAACGTGAAGGATTTGGACACCGTGAGCAAGGAGTTCGACCGCCTCATGGCCATCAAAGACACCTACGCAGTGGAGATGTATCCGATGTTGGATGGTACCGACGTGTATATCGGCGCTATCCGCGACGACAAGTTCGGTCATCAAGTCTTCTTCGGCTTGGGCGGCATCTTCATTGAGGTGCTAAAGGATGTGCAGAGTGCGTTGGCTCCCATCACGGCTGCGGAGGCCAAGGAGATGCTGACGAAGCTGCGCGGCTACAAGATTCTGCAGGGCGTGCGCGGGCAGGAACCCGTCAACATCGACCTGTATGCCGACCAGATTGCCCGCGTGAGTGCATTGGTGCAGGCCGCTCCCGAAATCGCGGAGATGGACCTCAACCCGCTGCTCGGCAATCCGCGCTACGTTACCGCTGTGGATGCACGTATTCGTTTGCAGAAATAAAGGGACGACCTCTTTTAATCGCGCAGACAACGCACAGATAATCCGGCATTATAGAATGAGTTTCGGCCTACGTAAGTCTTATTGTATTCAAGGCGTCGGTACACCGGGTGTTGACCTAAGATGGAGGAGCTCCAGAAATAAGCTCTTTCATGGAACTTGATGATGGAATCTAGGAAATAGCCTGCGGGAAGGGCGGAAAAACCGGTGGAGTTTCGCTCAGTATAGTCAGAATAGTAATAGCCCGGTGCGCCAAAGTTGCGGCATTGCACCCATGTTCCCAGCTCGCCGCCGGCCAGTTTTCCGGCATGGTCTCCCCGCCCCACTATGTAATCAGGGAGATTCGCATCCGTGATAAAGTTTTCCATTGCAGTCCACTCACTATCGCTCGGCACGTGCCAACCGTTGGGACAGATGCCCTGCACGCCGCTGGGGACGGCATTGCTGGAAGTTTCTCCGTGCATCACGGCTGACCAGTTGTACAGATACCCATAAACGGGCACCTGGCTTTCGTCGCCATCGGGGGCATAGCGGCAAGGGTCGGTGCTGCTTTCCACCCCCATCGGTATCGGGTCGCCGTTAGCATAGCGCGTGGTGCGCAGGTTTTCCGACATCCACACTTGGTCACCTATTTTCACCGCATCATAGCAGTTGCCGTCAATGTCGGCCACGGCACGGTAGATAATCTCCGGATGTGGCAAAGTGTCATTGCCGTCATCTCCACCGGGATTATCATCGGGTTCTTTTTCACAAGCGGCCACCAGCAGCGAGGCTGCGAACCAAAACATGAAGATTTTTCTCATGGTATGATGGTTTTAGTTTTTTACACAGCGCACTGACAGTCCCATTCTTCCATTATAAGGACCGTACAACACGCTGCTATTGTCTGCATAGAGTGTGCGCATCCACACCATCACTTCATGGAACGTGCTGGTGCTCCAGAAACTGGCGATTTCACCGAAGCGGTCACTTCCGTCACTGTAGTTGCCTGCGGGAAGGACGGAGAAAAGGCTGGAGTTGCGGTCTGTGTTCCGGTAATCGCCGGGGGCGCCGGGCGTATTGACGGCCACCCAGGTACCTTGTTCTCCACCGGCAAGCAGTCCGGCATGTTCGCCGCGCCAGCCGTCTGCCGACATGTCCTTGCCGGCCACCACCGACTCCATTTCCACCCATTCTGCGTTACTGGGCAAATGCCATCCATCGGGGCAGACGCCCTGTACGCCGCTGGGATTGGCTTCGCTGGCAGATGCGTTGTGCATTGCTGCCGACCAGTTGTACAGGTAGCCATATTCGGGCACCAGACTATCGTTGTTATTGGGGAGATAGCGGTAGGGGTCGCTGCTGCTGCTCACAGTTCCCACTGGTATTGTGTCCCCGTTGGCAAAGTGAGTGGTGCGCAGGTTCTCCGCCATCCATATCTGGTTACCGATCTTCACCGCATCGTAGATGTTGCCGTCGAAGTCAGTCACTGCATCGGGGATGCGGTCTCCTCGGTAGGCAGGGGTGTCCGGATCTTCCGGGGTGGGGTCTTCACGCTTGCACGACGCGGCCATAAAAACGACCGCACACAGGATCATCATCATTTTCATTAATGCAATTTTTTTCATAGTCGATATATTTTAATGGTTTTCTTTTACGGACAAGGATTGACATTGGCGTAAAATGCCGAACCAAGAGGCACTTCAAAACCGTTTGTCAATGTAATATATTCTTCAGCTCTCAAATAAATATCTGCTCCTGTGGGGATGGTGGTGGCACTGGTGAGCGTGATATTTTTTTTTCACCCCATATTGGTAAGTTGAAAAGTTGGGAATATCCACCACCACGGTCTGATTGTCGCACTTTAAACGGTACACATTGGCCTTGTCAATGTACATGTAACCAGGAAATGTTGTAACGTTCGGATCTATCAAATTTTCTTGAAAAATATTATTGCTGTCAAGAGTAGGGGTCAGCGCATTACTTAAAATAATGTGCATGGGATGCTGTATCCCGATATTCTCCATATTATTCTCGCAAATTCTGACAGGTTGACGGTCAAGATACCAGACAATCTGGCGGCTGTCCCACTCCAATCCATACCAATGGTAAGAGGAAATCGGCGGATTGCAAGCATAACTAATACTAACACCATTCTGGATATCAATAGGATACGTAAATCCCCAATGTACATTGGTGAAATTACTGTCAGGATAGCATCCTTTGGTTTCAAAAATGTCAATTTCGTTGTACCAATGTTCCGATGTTGTATTTTTAGAATCCCAGAGCCAAAACGAAGACCAATAGCCCGTGGTTACAGGCATTTTAGCGAGTATTTCAAAATAACCATGCCCATACGTTGCACTGGAAACCACAGATGCAGCTGAATAAAAGTGATTCCCTGGCGCATGCCCATTGTAGAAGCAAGGGCCATCATGGTAGACAGTATCTCTTTTCACCATCAATATCAACTTTCCTGCTAATGTAAATGCATTTTCAGCTTTCAGGCAAGCGATATCTTCTGTGGAATTTCCTTCTTCTCGGAATCCTGTCTCTTTCCACCATCTACCCGTATTAAAAATGTCAAAATTTTCCTCAAGAACTATTTCCCAATTGGGGTCGTCCTGAGGGTTCTGTGCATCAACCCATTGATATAATGACAGTAAAATTACACATATAAATATATTTCGTGTATTCATAAAATCAATTTGCAGATTATATATTATTTTCTTTTCTTACAATGAAATCGTGAGTTATATAAACCTCCAAAATTTCCAGGACGTGTTACCCACACAAAAAGGCTGTCTCCTGCGTAAAAATATCCATTTACTTGATATGAATCCGAATAATCTCCGTAATAAGCAAACGTACCATCTTGAAGCACAAACAAATCCACATCATTAGCAAAGCCTGCACTAATGTCATGGTTATTATAATAATGCATCAGGGAGTCAGTTTTCTCCACTATAGTAAGAGAGATGGATTTTGAGGGAGCTTCCACGATATCATAAACCCCAGCCCATTTTTCCCTATAATCTGGCACAGGGGTATCTGGCTCCGGATCGGGCTCTTTGTCACAGCATACCATTAATGCACAAATGGCCAAGCCTAATAATATTATTTTTGCTTTCATGGTAATAAACTTTACTGAGTAAACCTTGATTGTTTAGGTGAGCTCTATTTCATAAAAAGCAACCCATCTTTTAAACATTTCGCCGACAAAATTATAGTTTTCCTCAATACAAAGCCTAAAAAATTGTCATTTTGCACGAAATTGTCGCAATAATAATTACAAAACAATTATTATCAATGAATTACAATTAAAAAAAGACCTATTTTTCTCCGATCTTTTTACACGGATTTGTCATGTTCTGCCCAAAATGGACCTGAAACAGGGATAAAAACAGCCTTCCCACCTCCCCGTTTGTCAACCAAAATATTATTTTTCACAAAAGTTTATTTTTAGAAAAGTGATTATCTTTCACGGACAAGGATTGACATTGGCGAAGAAAAACCTCCCACTGAATTCTGGTTATTCTCGCAAAAGAAAAACAGGGATCCTTACACAGAATCCCTGTCCCTTACTCCAACAGGAGTTTTCAGTTATTACTATGTTAGTATCTGTAAAAATCAGCTTTGAAGGGGCCTTCCTTCGGCACACCGATGTAGTCGGCCTGTTTCTGGGTGAGCTGGGTGAGCTTCACGCCGATCTTGGACAGGTGCAGGCGGGCGACCTCCTCATCGAGGTGCTTGGGCAGACGGTAAACCCCGATCTCGTAGGGGTGCTGCCAGAGTTCAAGCTGGGCGAGGGTCTTGTTGGTGAAGGAGTTGCTCATCACAAAGGAGGGGTGACCTGTGGCGCAGCCGAGGTTCACGAGACGTCCTTCGGCAAGGATGAAGATGGAACGGCCGTCGGGGAAGATGTACTCATCGACCTGCGGCTTGATATTGCGCTTCACGATGCCGGGAGTTTTCTCAAACTCAGTGACTTGTATCTCATTGTCAAAGTGGCCGATGTTGCACACGATGGCCTGGTCTTTCATCTTGTTGAGATGCTCGGCGGTGATGATGTCGCAGTTGCCGGTGCAGGTCACATAGATATTGCCTTCGCCGAGGGTGTCTTCCACGGTCTTCACCTCGAAGCCTTCCATAGCGGCCTGGAGTGCGCAGATGGGGTCAATTTCGGTGACGATGACGCGGGCACCGTAGGAGCGCATCGACTTGGCGCAGCCCTTGCCCACATCGCCGTAGCCGCATACCACCACCACCTTGCCAGCAATCATCACATCGGTGGCGCGTTTGATACCGTCGGCCAGCGACTCGCGGCAGCCGTACAGGTTGTCGAACTTCGATTTGGTGACGGAGTCGTTCACGTTGATGGCAGGGAACAGCAGTTCGCCGCTTTCCATCATCTGGTAGAGGCGGTGTACGCCGGTGGTCGTCTCTTCGGAAACGCCCTTCAGCTCGGCCACGGTGCGGTGCCAGCGCTGGGGATCTTCGGCGAGGATGCTCTTGAGGGTGCTGAGGATGACGGCCTCTTCGTGGGAGGAGGGAGTCTTGTCAAGAACTGCTGGGTTGTTTTCGGCGGCATATCCCTTATGAATCATGAGGGTGGCGTCGCCGCCGTCGTCCACAATCAGCTGGGGGCCTTTGCCGCCCGGGAAGGCGAGGGCCTGGGAGGTGCACCACCAGTAGTCTTCGAGCGATTCGCCCTTCCATGCAAACACGGGCACGCCGGCGGCAGCGATGGCTGCTGCGGCATGGTCTTGCGTGGAGAAGATGTTGCAGCTGCACCAGCGCACATCGGCGCC
>JAFZWE010000003.1 GCA_017617445.1 Bacteroidales bacterium
CCACGTAGCACTCTTCCGCCGTGATGGCAACGGTCACGTCGCTGCCGTAAGCCACCACCGTGTCGGCCGGGCTCACGCTGCCGCCGAAACCGTTAGTGGCGCTCACATGGTAGGTATATTGTGCAAACTGCGCCTCCACGGTGTGAGTGCCCCGCACATCGTTCAGCGTAAGCTCTGCGCTGGCCGGCTGGGTTTCCCCATCCACCAGCCATCCGCTCACGTAGTAGCCCTCCTCCGGCGTGGCCGTAAAGGTCTGGCTTTCGCCGCACAGCACCTCCACCTCTCCGGTCGGGCTGATGCTTCCACCCACGCCCGCCTGCGCCGTCACCGTGTAGGAATTTTTCACAAATTCAGCTACAATAGATTGGTCTGCCAAAATATTTTCAAAAGTAAACGTATTCAAAGAACCCACATAATCTCCATTAACAAATACAGAATCAACAGTATAGCAATCCCATGCCAGCGGAATTTGCAAATCCCCACCGCAAGGCACCGTCTGCTGTGTTTGCAGGAGCACTTCGCCTTGGCTTTGGAAAACGATCTCAACATTATGTTCTGTTTGAACATCATAATAAACACTAATTAACTGATCATCAGACAAATTGGTCAGTGTATAGAAGACCGTATCTCCGAGCAGAGGATTCATATTGGGATGATGTTCCAACCCTGCCGTAATCTCCTGATTGTTCAGGAAAACAGAAGAGACCTGTTCACAGGGGGCAGGCACCACATAGAATGTCACATCACCGTCACAATCCACGGTACTCTGTTCCAAGAAGATGGAGCCATTGCCATGATTCTCCACATCCAAGCTGTAATTGATACCGGAAAAATGAGCAGCAAGTTCCACACTATCACGTATATCTGTCAAGTGAACAATTGCATTAGCTCCTTCAAAGGTAAGATCGCTCAACGGAATTTGCACCCCATTCACAAAAACAGAATCAATTTGATAGCACTCCCACGGTGCAACCACAAAGTCCAGGTCTTCTCCGCATGGAACCTCCATTTGCTGAGGAGTAATTGTCCCTCCGAACAGATGGGACACTGTAACAGGATACATTATCCGAGAGAACATCACCTGAATTTGATGGTTCGCTATCACCCATTCCAAATCAAAGCGGCACTGGCCTCCCGTGGTATCCAGATCATTGGTTTTCAAATCCCCATCCACCCAAAGACTGTCTACAAAATAGCAATCATCCGGGGTCAGCACCATGGAGAATGTCTCGCCGCAAGAGAGCACGTTCTCATTCGGGACACTCACTGTGCCAAACGCGTTGGCGATCACATTGACAGTGTCTTCCATCAAACGGAAAGTCACCTCAACCTGCTTATTTTCATTAATTCCTGTAAAAGAACAGAGGTTCATTGAGCCCACATAATCGCCATTCACCCACACAGAATCGACCTCATAGCAATCGTCGGGAATAAAATTCACCTGAACATCCTGACCGCACAACGGATGAGCGTTCGTCACAGACACAAGGCCTCCATTCCCGGCGGCAGCGGTAACATCATAAACTATCGGGATGAACTCCACCTTTATCCAATGTATCTCTTGCACATTGGGAATGCGGAAAACAAAATCATCTCCCACCCTCTGCAGAGAATCCAGCGCAGAAGAGCCATTCCAGAGCAGTTGCGACACCTGATGGCAATCATCCGGACGAATCAGCAACTCAAAATCATCGCCGCATGGAACATCATTGGTGTCGGGCATGGATATCTGACCTGCCCCATTTTGCTGGACAAACACAGGATAGTGAGTCCATGCAAAATGCACATCCACTGTTGCATCCGCAACCACATGATGGAAATTAACGATAGAATCATTCCCCACATAAACACCATCCACAAAAACAGAATCAATCACATTGCACCCATCCGGCACAATTCTCAATACCGTATCACTACCATAAATCACCTGTGCGGAATCCGGGAAAACGTTTCCATGTCCATACACATTGGTGTGGATGACAAGGACATCCTGTTCCACAATGACCGAGAAAGTATGGTCGGCGTGCATATTGTAGAAGGTATATTCCTCGGCGGGAGGAAGTGTATCCCCATCAACAACAAGATTCACAATATGATAACCTTCTTCCAGTTGAATCTGGAAATGGGCATCCTCCCCGCACTCCACTGATGTCAACCACTCAGCTGACACAAACCAATGCTCTGTATTTTGCAAATCAATGGAATATCTGTTTTTATGTAGATAGACATTCATATATACCGACTGATGAATATCCTGATATTCAAAAGAATCCAAAATCGGTTTCTGCTGCCCATTGATGATTATAGAATCAATGGTATAGCAATCAGGGGCATTGACCCACAGCACGGTATCCCGTCCGCAATCCACTATGGAAGATTCTTCATGCAGCATCTCCTGCTCGAAGATCCACCTGGAGGAGACGGTATAAGCAAACTGTTCGTACACAAAAGTCAGCTGGTGGTCTGATGTCAGGTGATTCAAATACACGGATTCTGAAAAAGGAACAGGTTCCCCATCCAGCAAGACACTTTGTACACTATAGCATTCATCTGCAATAAAATACAGTTGGTAAGAGCTGTCGCATTCCACCATAGACACAGAGGGCACATCCATTACGACATGTTCCGGATTGGTCACCTCCACCTCGTAGAAACGGGGAACGAAGGAGGCACGAAGGACATGGTTGGAATGCAAATCATTAAAAGTATAAAAGAATCTGCCGGACAGCGTATCCAGCGAACCATTGACACACGCATCATCCACCCATACAGAATCCAAAATGCCGCAATCTATTGGCACGAACTCAAAACGGGGAGAAGTTCCGCACCCATAGGAGTTACTGGTGCCGTAAATCAAGCCATAGGGGTTGGAACTTGTGCTGACAGTGAATTCCATCCGTTCAAACAAGATGACAACATCCATATCCTGCTCCATCGGATTGATAATCAGTGTCATTTCCGAATCCAACACCACAGGTGTCCCGTTCACACGGACAGAGGCCAGCTGGTAGCAGTCGTCCGCGATCACATGCACCGCGATGCTGTCGCCGCAAGTCACAAGATGCGTACCCTCCCAATCGGTAGTTCCACCATCCGTACTGACACTCAGAACATACTGGTCTTGCACATACGAAATCCCTATTTCAAGATCCTCATTCATCACAAATTCCATAAAAAGGGTGTCTCCGGAGAGAGAGCAGGGCCATTCCTCCATAAAATCCGACAAACTGTACGACTGTTGATTCACCTGCAAAGAAGTGATGGAATGGCACTGAGGGATCAATGCATAGGGGCTGACAGCTTGTCCGCACGCCACCGTGCTGTCGGCCACAGAGACAAAGCTCCCCGCCGCCGCAATGAAATGTACGGAATCAATGGAGAAAACCGCCTGTACCTCGGGATTGGCGCGCACATTCTGGAAGACATACCACAGGGTGTCACCACTGGATTGCAACTGTTGCGGAAGATACCATTCCCCATTCAGGCGGACAGAATCCAGGTGGTGGCAAGGAGCCGCCAAGAAAGAGACCTTCACCGTATCACTGCAGTCAATGGCGGAGGGGCGGTACATGGCCATGCCCTGTCCGACAACGGAGGAGACCACTTCGTAGGAATAGCGCTCAAAGGACGCACTCAACATGACAGGGCCTTGCAACGAAAGGATATCATAGCTACCCACCCCATATTCATCCATTTCATAATCAAATATTTCAAAACCATTGTAATAGACGTGGGCCAGAGCATTGCAATCATCGGGAGTAAAGGTGAAGTGCAGCGGACTTCCGCAATTCACGTATCCTGCGATTTCCGTTCCGGCAACCGTTCCCTCACCCATAGCGACAGCCACCACAGAATAGCGAATCGGCGCAAAAGTAGCGCGTATTTGATGGCTGACGTTCACTGAATGGAATGTATAGGTCAGCGTATCGCCCGTATTGGGATCGGCATTGGGAAGTGAAGTCATGGCATTACGCATATACACCCCGTCCACCCATACAGAATCCACCTGATGACAAGAGGAAGGAACCACCGAAAAAGAGAAATCTTCACCGCAATTCACAGAGGTGGTTCCCTGGGGAATGATGCTTCCCCCGGCAGAAGCCGACAAATCCATTTCGTATGGAATCAACTCAAAATCAGCGTAGAAAGTGTGATTGGCGTGCAGGTTGGAGAACGTGTACTGGGCATCATTGCCCTGCATGACCAGGTCGGACGTACGGTCTTCCCCATCCACATACACGGTCTGGATGCGGTGGCACGCGGCGGGAGTTACCGTCAAGGTGCTGTTCTCGCCGCAATTTTTCAAAACAGTTCCGGAAGGCGAAACCAAGCCACCTTCACCCGCCGCGACTGTCAGCGTGTCACGGGTGACTGAAAATCCAGCATAAACCATAAAATTCTGTCTGACGTCCTGCAAATACAGAATCACCGTATCACCGAAACCATCCAATCCTGACGGACGACGTTCTGCCTGAGACAGCACATCCGTACCGTTTAAGGTCAGCGTGCTGACATGGCTGCACTCGTCGGGGATGCAAACCATCTGCAAATCCGTCCCGCAAAGCACGCTGTTGGAGCCACTGTTGGATACCGTTCCGTCGCCCGAAGTGCTGACGGTGACAGTATAGTATTGATATTCAAAATCTGCTGTAACCACATGGTCAGCATCCAGATGGGTCAATCTTCCCACCACGGTGTCATTGATGGTCATCAACAAATCGTCGCGCTGTATGCCGTCCACATAAAAATGGGCCACTCGGTAGCAGTCCTCTGGAAGCAACTGGTACATGGCAGAGCCATCGCAGATGGCCTCCGCCGGTCCCTGGATGGTTCCGTGGGCTGACTGGACAATGGAAATTCCATAATAAATGTATCCAAAATACACCGACAGCTGGTGGGGCCCTGAAAGGTGGGTAATCTCACATACATCAGTGATTCCCAAGAGATTTCCATCCAGTAAAACGGAGTCCACCTGGGCGCAGCTGGCAGGAGTGAGTGCCACATTCACCGTGTCAAAATAGTTGACATGGGAAGCTGACATGGGAACCACCGTCCCTCTTCCATTCACTGTGACAAGCAGATCAAAAGTCACCGGCTCAAAGAGCACCTGCACATACGTCTCACTCAAGACCTGGCGCAAAGTATAGGGGGAGCTGTTTCCTTGCGAAACACCGTTCACCAGGACATCGGCAATCTGATAGCCCTCGTCGGGGGTGATTTGGAAAACAACCTCATCTTCATAAAAGACGGAAACGCTGTCTTGTCCGACGGAGGTGCCTCCCGTGACTGTCACATGTCCTTGTGGCTGGGCGGCCCAACGCACCAGATAGTGCTGATGTGAAAACACCGCCGCAATGGAATGATTCGCCACTACACTGTGGAACGTATAGCTATAGCCCGTCGGGATAACGCCGGCCCAAGGGGAACCATCCACATAAAGCGTGTCAATCAAATACCCCGCATCGGGCGTGATGGAAAAAGTCTGGTCCGACAGTCCTTGCACCGGCACCTGCCCTGAAGGATAGATCGTTCCGCCCGTTCCCGCGGACGCATTGATCACATACGCATCCAGACTGAAAACCACCCGCAGGTTGTGACTCTCCCGCACATTGGTGAATGTATAGGAATTCATATTGACCCCATGATAGCCGTCGGCATACACATCACTGACGTGATAACCGGGATCCGGGAAGAAATAGAACGTGGTGTCATGTCCCCATGGCACCAGCACCTGATGGGTCACCCCGCCATCCGGCGTCACCGTGCCATGCGAATAGTCCGGCGTCACCCAAATGGCAAATTCACGAATAGCAAATTCCACTGTAAGCACGTGAGAAGCAATCACATCTGTAAAAATATAGGTGTAAGCGGTCTGGTTGGCTGCCGCTGGAACGGGCACGCCATCCACCGAAACTGAACGAATCCAATAACCCTCATCGGCAGCGATGTTGAATGTGGCGGAATTCCCCTCCGGCACCACTGTGCTCCCCGGGGTGACCGTACCGCCTGCATTGGCATTCACCGTAATCGGGTATGAGAGGCCAGGCTGGTCGGCACGAATCAGGATGTTGTCCAAATATAGCGCCACCCCATTGTCATCATAACGGTAATTGATAATGATATATTGGGTATTGGAAGGCAGATTCACAACATACTGCTGCCACGTAGTGTTGCCAACACTCTCAAAACCAGACTTCCAAGTAAAATCATAAACATCACTATAACTGTTCGCAAGACAATATCCCACACGGAAATTTTCGGAAATGGCATAGCCATCCACACGATACCAAAACCGCAACTGGACTGAATCCGCAGTAGCATTCTGTATTTGGGGAGAGATCAGATACTGGTCGGCCGGCAAAGACTCAGAATAGAGGTTGGCAAATGCCCAGCTGTGTGGCGAGGTGAAAACGCAGCCTGCATTCTGTGGGGTCTCCTCCTTGACGCCATAAAAATAACTGCCCAAACCATAGGGGTCGTCATAAATGGTCGCCCAGCCATCAGTCAATACCGTACTCTCATCAAAACGGTAGGCATACGGCAATGAAAACTGGCTCCATGCAGCCACAACTGAAAACATCAATGCGAAAAACAGGTATAGTTTTTTCATAACAAATTATTTTTCAATATTTTAAGAAGGGCACAAAAACCCGATTTTATAATACGGAATTTCCCTACTTTTGTTTCAATTTTAACAAGAAAATTATTGTAAATAAGATAATTATCCCAAAACAACTCCCTGGGGAACAAAAGCGGAATAATCCCCGTGATGGCGATAAACATCACGGACGATAGAAGATGAAACAAACGAGAGTTCCGGCGGTGTAGTGAAGAATAGCGTCTGCACCTCCGGATTCAGGTGGCGGTTGGCTTGTGCAATCTCATTTTCATAAATGAAATCATTGGAATTACGCAATCCTCTCAGGATGAAACCCGCATTCAATTGCCGGCACAAATCAACAGTAAGTATATCATAATCAATAATTTCCAAATTATCATTCATAGGAAATGCCTGCCGAATCCATCTCTTTCTCTGTTCAATGGAAAAGAAGCCCTGTTTAGCGGCATTCACACCGATAGCGACATAGATACGGTCAAAAAGCGGCATGGCACTCTCCAACACTGCCTGATGCCCACGGGTGATAGGGTCGAACGACCCCGGGAAAACTGCTATTTTCATAATAAACCGTGATTTTTTTAAACGGCAAAAATACAAATTTTTCAGCAGGTTTCAAATAGATATATTTCATTCGTAATACTCGTATGCATCCACCAAATCAAGGTAAACGCCATTAAATCCCGCTTGCAAAACACGCTTCAAGTAGCTATCCCCTGCACCGCAGATAATCTCCTGCCATTCCTTGTTCCAATAATGGACCTTGTAATTTCCCGGCCAGTCAGGATTCTCTTTTCCCAGCCACTGAGGACGGTGACGGTTCCAAAACGGTTGCCAATAATAACGGTAATCCTCTGCCTCCCCGATGGACATATAACAGATTACCAGCCGGTGTCCGCCATTGGACTTGACACGCATCCGTGCAACTTCCTCAGGGGTAAAGGACTCGCCATCATTGAAAAAGAGATCAATAATCAGCAGGTCATAGTTGGTGGCACAAACGGCATCAACAAACGAAGTTTTTGATGTGAAATTTTCAGGATTAATAAGATAGAGGAAATTTTTCACTTCGCCCAAACGGGCAATGTCATCACTGTTTTCCCCATTGGGACTGCCTGACGGAATGCAATCCAATCCACGACTGGGAGAAGCAAACGAGACAAAGCCCTCCTCCTCACAACAATGACGGGCGTAAGAGACATGTTCCGGCTCCTCACAATAATCTGTGACCAGCACCGACTTTCCCAACTGCTTCATACGACGAAGATACCCCAGCATTCTGTCTGTTTCCGATAGCGGAGTAAGCTGTTCATCTGCAAGATAACCATAGAAAAGATCCTCCTGACCTTGTCCGTCAATGGCAGCCAGATAAGTAGCAGCCAGCCGAATTTCCGCCCCGGTCTCCGACACCATCAGTTCAACGCCGTTTTGCGGCACCACAATGAAATCGCTGTCACAAGCTCTGGCCGTCTCGCTGATACGAACAACAAAATCCCGCATCGCCTGGCGATACTCCCCACCTTCCAGGCCGTCAGACCTGTTACAGGATGCCATGCAAAGCACCAAGAGAAGTGCCTCACAAAAGCAAATTAATCTATTCATTATCAAAATAATACATCATTTGACCAAACAAGCATCCAAGGCTTTGGTGATGGCTTCCACGTCCATTTTCTGACCGATGAAAACCAGCTTCTGCATCCGGTCGCCATACTCCAAATCCCAGTCGCGACGCAATCCCGGCTCGCGCTCCATCATGGCTGCCAGCTCCTCGGGCGGCATGGTGGCAAACCACAAACCAATGTCTTTCAACGAAATCTGCTTGCCCGCCTGCTCAAACAAATAGCACGCATCATATTCTGTTTTGAAATAACAGATTCCTTTGGCCCGAATAATATTCTTGGGCATCCGGGAAACGAACTCGTCAAACTTGCCCAGATTGAACGGCTGCCGGCGATAATAGACAAACGTGCTGATGCCATATTCCTCAGCTTCCCCCTCCTCATCGTGATGATGGTGATGATGGTGGTGTCCATGTTCATGATCGTGTTCGTGCTCGTGTTCGTGTTCATGCTCGTCTTCATCGTCCTCATCGGGGATATCCTCAATATGTTGGATCCAAGTAGCGGATGTGGCCACTTTGTCAAAATCGAACATCTTGGTATGGAGCAGGAGGTCCAAATCCACATCCCCGTAGTCACACTCTATGATTTGAGCCTTCGGCTGGATTTCGCGAAGGATGGATTTGACGCGTCCCAACTCGTGCGGAGTCACCTCGGAGGCTTTGTTCAAAAGGATGATATTGCAGAATTCAATCTGTTGGATCACCAGCTTCTCGATGTCATCCTCCCCGAGGTGGTCATTTTTGAGGGCGTCACCGCAGGCGAACTCGCTTTGGAGTCGCAGGGCGTCCACCACAGTGACGATGCAATCCAGGCGCGGAATGCCATGACGGGTGTACTGGGGTGCCATCTGGGGGATGGTGATCAGGGTTTGGGCAATGGGCTCTGGCTCACAAATACCGCTGGCTTCAATCACGATATAGTCAAAGCGATTTTGGGCCACGATGTCCGACAGCTGCTCTACCAGATTCATTTTCAGGGTACAGCAGATGCAACCGTTCTGCAAGGCCACCAGACTGTCGTCCTGCTGGTCAACGATGCCTCCTTTCTGGATCAAGTCGGCATCAATGTTCACCTCACCAAGATCATTGACGATCACAGCAAACCGGATGCCTCTACGATTGGATAATATACGGTTCACCAGGGTTGTTTTTCCGCTGCCGAGATACCCCGTAAGGAGCAGCACTGGGGTTTCCTTTTTCATATTACTTAATTTATTAAATTTCAAATATTTATTCCATTATTACGTGGAGTATATTGTACACAGCACACCCCGATGATGGTGACTGCTGTGCCGATAATCTTGAGGAGGGGAAAATTCTCTCCGAGGAACAGGAACGAGAAGAGGGCGGTCACCACGGGGATGAGGTTAGTGAAGGTGTTGGACTTACCCAGTCCCACGCGTTGCAAGGCCCAGATATACAATACGAAAGCGAGGGCTGAACAGAGTACAGCCAAGGCCAGCACATTTCTCAAAATTTCCGGTCGGGCGAGGTTGGCAAACTGGAATGCAAGTTCTTCGGGGCTGTGCAGGATCAGCAGCAGGGGCAGGAACCAGAAGATGCCGAAGGTGGTCTGCGTTGTCACGATGAACACTGGGTGGTATTGGTCGGAGAGTTTTTTCAGGAAGAAGCTGTAACCTACTGAGGAAAAGACTGCTCCAAAAGCCAGAAACACCCCCAGCCATTGAAAAGACTGGTCTGACAATTCCGGAAGCAGCATGATGGCGATACCCAGTGCCGAAACGAACACTCCCACAAAATTGAACCATGTCAGTTTTTCTTTAAAATAGAAATGGGACATGAACACGGTGAAAATGGGGATGGTGGCGACAATCACAGAGACGATGGTCGGTTCCGACACCACAGAAAGGCTATAAGTTTCAAAAAGGAAATAGAGGAAAGGTTCAAAAAGGCTGAGGCAGAGCAGCAGCAGCCAGTCTTTCCGGGGCACTTCCCGCAACTTCTGGTGGAAGAAAATCCGACAAACTGTTGCAAGGAGTACTGAGGCGATCACCATTCGGAAGAAGACCAGTGCAATGGGGGTGACGCTGTCCAGCAAGGATTTGGTGAAAACGAAGGAAACGCCCCAGAAAGTCACAGAAAGGAGCAACATGAAGTAATAAATGACATTCTTTGGGCTTCCCATATTAGAAAAAAAAAGAGAGGATGTGCATCCTCCCTTTCCGGCTTATTGGAAAAAAAATTATTCGTCAGTGGTTTGCTCTGTCTGCTGGGGCTGCGGATGAGCATCGTTATACTCTTTTTTAGCCAAGAACGCGCAGGCCAGGCACAATACAAAAATGGCAATCGCAAGTCCCCATGTGATTTTTTCAACCACGTCCGTGGTTTTTCTCACACCCATAATCTGGTTGGATCCTGCAAAGTTGGAAGCCAGGCCGCCACCTTTGGACTCTTGAATCAAAACGAAAAATCCCAAGGCGATGCTGGCAATGATAATCAAAACGGCTACTACAATCATTATTCTAAGTTCTTTTAGGATTAGTTTTTATTGTTTTTTATTTCCGAAATTCGGGCTGCAAAATAACAACTTTTTTCTGGAAAATGCAAGCACAATTTTTTATAAATTTTAATGGCCTTTCCAGGGTATCCCTGTTTTACATAAAAATCTGCTAACGTTTCACTTACAATATCCGGATCCTCTTGCAAACTGGGCTTGCTGTAATTGATGGTGCCATCATGCCGTTCGGGATCGAATTGGATTTTCGGCGTTTCATCTGAAAATTTTGCAATCAACTGATTGATAAGTTGATTCTGGTCCACATCGGCGGGGCAGGACGGATTTGCAGGCTGATGCATCATCTCCTCTTCGTTGGCAGAGGAAAACTCGCTGACCTCCGGCACTTGCAGTGTTAGAAGAGCCAGTTTCTTTCGGTTGTGGATAGAGAGCAGCCATTTGGATTTCACCTTTTCATATTCCTGAAAATCAATAAGCTGCAACATTTTCAAATAATAAAAAGGGGCAATGGAGGAAGCCGGATACTTCGCGCAGCGGTTGCGCCACAATGTCAAGTTGGCCTCATTGACCATTAGCAAATCATTATCCATATCATTGAAATTTACCAATTTACAAATGCCTTATTAAAAATATCCTCTGTCAAGGCCTCGTTGATATCGTTCACCAGGGAACTTTCAATAGCCGTGAAAACCTGCGTGCTGGGATAGTCGACATAGCGTGAGAAACTCTGTTCAAAATTCTGTGTTTCATCAAACTTGTTGGTGAACGAGACGCTGACCGTGATGGTGAGGCGGTTCATGGCGGCGGTCTCATCCCCCTGGATAGCGACCGGTCCAATGGAGTACCCCGTAATCTGGCCTTCAATGGCATAGTCGCCTAAATTTTTCATATCCACAATAGTCAGGGGAGTCTGGCCCTGTATCCTGTCCTTCAACGCATTGGTAAATTCCTGACTCAAAGTAGGATTCACCAAAGCAGCATTATTACGGAAAGTCTGTATATAGACTGTTTTGGCACGCGCGTCAATATTCCCGCCGGTGAGCGAGACCGACACGCGGCAGCCGCACAGCAGCAAGGGCAGGCAGGCAAACAGCAGGAGAACTGCCTTTTTCCTCAATTTTTTTTCACAAGCCATATTCCTTGATTTTCCTATACAGTGTTCTTTCCGAAAGGCCCACCTCTTGAGCGGCAGCCTTTCTCCGCCCCTTATTTCTTTCCAATGCATTCTTTATCAACTGTTTTTCCCATTCACGCTTCGTCTCATGCGTGCTGTCATTCTGCGGCGTGTGGGTGTCTTCTGAAAACTCCACCTCCTGAACTTCCGGTTCAAATCCCAATTCCTCATCCGAAGGAAGCGGAGCGCGATGCTCCAAAACGGCCAACCGTGTCACCGAATTGGGCGAGACGGCATGTTCTATCCTAGGACTTTCATATTCAGCAGGCACATAGGCACCATGTTGTTTGGACATCAATTCATGCACCAGGTGTTTCAATTCGTTGACCTCGCTCCTCAGGTCAAAAAACATTTTGAGCAACACGTCATGGTTATACTGGTAGGAGGGGTCACCCACAGAGGAAGCCAGCACGGGCAGTTGAGGCATCTTGGGAGCCATGTCAAATTTCTTCTCCAAAACCTCTTTGGAGATTTCCCGGTTCACCTCCAAAACAGAAAGATTTTCAACCAAATGCTTGAGTTCGCGCACATTACCAGGCCAACTATAATTCTCCAGCACTGAAATCGCATCCGGTGCAAGCCTCACCGGATTGTTCGGGCAGCCCAGCTTTTCTGCAAAATCGTAGGCAAACTTATCAAACAGCAACTTGATGTCCCCTTTCCTTTCGCGAAGGGGCGGAATGCGTAACGGGATGGTGGCCAGACGGTTGTAGAGATCCAACCTGAAACGGCCGGACGATATGCGGGCATTCAGGTCGGCATTGGTTGCGGACACCACCCTCACATTGGTCTTTTGTGGTTCCGAGTCCCCAACGCGGAAGAAGTCGCCCGTCTGCAGCACACGCAACAGACGCGCCTGCGTCTCTTTCGGGAGATCCGCCACCTCATCAAGGAAAATCGTGCCGCCGTCAGCAGCCTTGAAGAAACCTTCCCTGTCGGCGGATGCGTCCGTGAAGGCGCCTTTCTTATGTCCAAACAGTTCAGAATCAATGGTTCCCGCAGGGATGGCGCCACAGTTGATGGCAATGAACTTCTTGTGCTTTCTGGGGCTGTTGTCATGGATAATGCGTGCAAAATTCTCCTTTCCCACACCATTTTCACCCAACAGAAGCACCGACACAGGCACTGTAGCCTCCGCCGCACGCAATGCCTGACGTATCACATTGACCAGCTCCGCGTCATTCCCAATAATCTGGTAACGCTGTTTTATATCCTTGATTTTAGAATCCAAATTCTCCACTGGCATAGCATTCAATTAAGGGCGCAAAAATAGCCATTTTTTTGCAAATTATTCGTATTTTTGCACCGTTTTTACAAATCTATTTCAAAAAAAATTCTCCTGATGATTACACAGATTCGCGGTAGAATCACCGAAAAGAACCCTGCTTACATTGTCATTGAAACTGCTGGCGGGGTCTCCTATTTTCTCCATATTTCCCTGAACACCTTTTCACAAATCAAAGAAGAGTCGGAGATCAGGCTCTACACCCACTACGTGGTCAAAGAGGATGCGCATATCCTGTATGGATTTTACGAAGAGTCTGAACGCACGCTTTTCCGGCTGTTGATTTCTGTGAACGGCATCGGTCCCAACACGGCCTGCCTGATCCTATCGGCCCTCAGTGTCAACGATGTGGCCAATGCCATCGCCTCTGAAGATGTCCGCACCCTGCAGTCTGTCAAGGGAATCGGCGCCAAAACCGCCCAACGAGCTGTCATTGAACTGAAAGACAAGATGGCCAAAGCTTCCTTCACAGTGACCGGCAGCGCACCATCAGCGGCCAGCACCGAAAAGAGCGATGCACTGAACGCCCTGGTGGCCCTCGGATTCCCGAAAAACGCCGCAGACAAAGTGCTGGACAAGATTATACAAAACGGAAACGCCTCCTTGAGTGTGGAAGAACTGATCAAGAAGGCGTTGAAAATGCTGTAATACGGTTACTTGCTTTTCTTTTTCTTTTCACCCAACGGCTTCAGATAGTGCCGTGGATTGTCCTTGAAATCCTTCAACAGGGCGTTGAAGTTGGCAATGGCTTCATCCACTTTTCTCACCAAGCCGTCCTCGTTCATCAGCGCGCCCACCGTTCCTTCGCCCTGATTCACCTTGGACACCAACGTCTCCACCTCTTTGATGGTGTTGTTGGCATTGGTGATGACCGCAGCAATGTCGGCCTTGGCAATGGTGTCACTGATCTGGTCAAAATTGTCCAGAATCTCGTTCAACTTAGGTGAAGCGTCCTCCAACGTCTTTCCAAAACGTGTCAGGCTGGCTACCAGATTGGAAACTTTCCCCTTGTTGTCGGCGAGAATGCTGTTCAAATTGTCGGTAGCGGATTCGATATTCTCCAACGTCATTTTCAAATTTTCCCCACCGCCATCCTTCACCAGCAAATCCTTGACGGAGAGACCAATGGTATCCACTGATGCCATCACGCTGGCCAGCTGGGACTTCAGGCCGTCAATACCGTCCAACATACCAGGCTGAAGAAAACAGGGGATGGTATCATTGTTTTTGAAATAATTGGTGGATTTACCCATCACGAAATCCATCTGCATACCGCCAAGCAAGCCGCTGGAGGCGATTTTCAGTTTTGAATCCACAGGAATATCCACATTCTCATTCAACAGGATTTTGGCGCACACTCGGGGTGGATTGGAACTGAGCAGACTCAATTCCTGGACCATACCCACCTTATAACCACCCAAAAACACAGCGGTATTTTGCTGCACACCTGCAGCATCTTCCATCACACAATAGAAATAGGTCCGTTTATGGAACACATCCACGCCCTTCAAAAAGTTTGCACCGATATAGAAAATGGCAATCGCCGCAATACAAAGCAGCGCCACACGGATTTTCTTCCTGCTATTCTGCACATCCTGAGGGCTTTTTTCTTTTTTACTCATATTAAATACCTTTGTATCAAAATGATAAACTTTTCCAAGTGAAAAGGCAAAATTACAAAAAATTTACAATCTGCAACATCCGGCACCACATACTCAAGACCGCTGCAATACAGCCGACAATACAGCCTCCACCACCTGGTTCACATCCTCCGGAGAGAGGTCGTAATACACCGGCAGGGTGATTTCGCGGGAATAATTGTCAAATGCCACAGGATAATTCTGCATCTGGTACCCGGAATTACGATAGAAACTGAGCATCGGCAAGGGAAGGTAGTGCACATTCACACTGACCTCTTTGGCAAAAATCCTTTCCATGACAGCATCCCGTTCATTTTCTGTTATATTATTGATTCTCAATAAATATAAATGTAATGAAGATTGTTTTTCCGCAGTTTCAAAAACGGGAAGCTGGAATTGGGGATAGGGGGAAAAGGCGCGGTGATAAGCTTCAAAAATCTCGCGGCGTCGTTTGAGATTCTCGCTGTCATAGCGCTGCAGTTCCACCAGTCCGATGGCGGCGAGCACATCGGTCATATTGCACTTATAGCCAGCCTCACTCACGTCATAGCGCCAGTTCCCGATTTGCGTTTTGGCCAAGGCATCCTTGCTTTGTCCGTGCAATGATTTTATTCTCAAATATTTATAAATCTGTTCATTGTCAAATGGTTCCGGAAGATGAAGGCAAATGGCCCCGCCCTCAGCCGTGGTCAAATTTTTCACAGCATGAAAAGAGAACACCGCAATATCCGTCACACTTCCAATGCGACGGCCTCGGTAGGAGGCCCCGATGGAGTGAGCTGCGTCCTCCAGAATCAGGATTCTCCCCAAGGTGCGCTGTTCCTCCGTGGCAGGATGGAATTGGCGCTTCACCTCCGGTTCACGAACCAAAGCGTTCAGTTCGTCATAGTCGCAGGGGAAGCCCCCCACATCTACAGGCATGATCACCTTGGTGCGCGGAGTAATGGCACGGCGCACTGCCTCCACATCCACATTGAAATCCGGCCGCACATCCACCAATACCGGTGTGGCCCCACAGTGAACCACCACATTGGCCGTGGCACAATACGTATAGGCGGGCACGATAACCTCGTCACCCGGCCCCACACCAAACCAGCGCAACATCAGCTCCAAACCGGCGGAGTTTGAATTGACACACAACACATTGCGAATCCCGCAATAGGCGGCAATCCGCTCTTCAAACTCTTTGACCCTCGGACCTGTGGTAATCCATCCCGACCTCAAAGCCGCTGTTACCTCCGAAATGGTCTTGTCATCGATACGTGGGGGTGAAAAAGGAATCATATTATATAATATTGTATTAAAGAAAAAATCACTGGGAAACACTCTCAAGCCGCTGTAATTTCTTGGCTTTTCTTTCCTGGTTCAATTGGGAGAGTTCATTGATGTTCACAGAGAAATTGAAATAGTTAGGCGTTGCTCCCTTAGCATAGTGAACCCGCGAAAAACCAATACGTATTGACTTGATATTCAACATAAAACCATACGAAAACCCCGCCAAAGTACGTTTCTGCGGAATGTACATATCTTGACGGCGGTTGTGGTTATAGGCCAGTTGGAAAGAAAGGAATTTGGCTGGAATGATTTCTATGGCGAAGTTGATATGCCGGAAAAAATTGTCAAAGAATTGGGCGGCTTTGTTCGGGTAAATGGGTTCACCCGTCATCGCGTCATATTCCAACAGAGGGTTCAGTTCACCGGCATAGCGCATATTCCACCGATACAAATGGTGCAGAGAGATGTGGTAGCGCACCGGAAGGAACTTGAATTTCTGGGAGAAAGCGAGCTGTATGTCAAACGGCAACCGTTCCCTTTGGCCTGGCACATAGTTGACAATGGTTGTGCCGATGTTTTTCACCAGCAACGAGAGGGCCAGCTGTCGTTTGGCATTGATGTATGAGCCAGCCACATCCACAGCCAGTCCGAAAGAGCGGTAGGATTCATACGCCGAATAGATGAGTTTCAGATCAGCCCCGATGGAAAAGCTGCTGTCCAACATTCTCCCCCACCCTACCGTGGCCGCATAATCCCCCGCATGAAAATAGCCGTTCTCATAGCCATTTTCATCTGTGGCAGTGAACTTTCCATAATTCACAAACTGCATACCAAAGACAAAGCTTCCCACTTTATTGAACGTGTGTGAGTACATGGCAGAACCGTAAGAAGCATTGGAGAAATAGTCCACCATATTGAATTCCAATGCAGTATGGTGGCGAGAACCGATAAGGGAGGGATTGTACAACAGCAGTGACGGATCATCATCCCCGGAGGCAATCAAGCCGCCCCCCAGCCCCGCAATACGACTGGAATTACTGAAATTCAAAAAGTTATAAACAAATCTGCCGCCCGTCTGTGCCCACATTCCAAGCGTCATCAGACACAAAACACCCAAAAGCACAAAACCACGGTTTCTCATTTTCGGACAATTATACGAGGATACTTTTCTGAAACGGCGGCAAAGGTACACATTTTTCACAAACCGAAAGGGCTAAATCCCCCAATGTTTTTTCACAATTTTAGCTTCGATCTCATTCTCAATCTCATCGGGCAGGTTCGGAAACAGATCCCGTTGGATAACCGTCTCCAGCTGGTCCACTGTCATGGAGGAAGCTTTCAGGTCCTGTCTGTCTGGAGTGTTGGTCATGATGAAAGCGATGGCAGAGTAGCTGTCGTCCACCGCGATGAGAAAAGCCTTGAAGAAAGCATCGGGGACGGCGACTTTATTTGCGCCGATGGTACCGAACTTGCGTTCATTATAAATCGGGCCGCAGACGATATACACGCTGCCATACTGCTTGGCGATGCGGCGTCCCATTTTCTCTGTATTCTCCCAAGAGCCGGCATTCAGGGTATGGTTTTGCGGGCACATGTTGGTCAGCAAGAAACTCTCGGCCATGGCCTGTTCACTCCACTTCATGTCGGCGGCGGGTGCCATGTGTCCCCTGTCCCAGCCGGACCCGCGATAGTCGGAGAGATCCGCCTGCCGCCCTTTTGCCATTTCATCCTGGGCAAAGGCATCCTCCCGAGGCAATTCCCCCTGGGCCTCCTTGTCGGTCAGCTCGTATGCCACCCAGTTGGGCGTCAGCGTGGTATGGTTATAGGCAGTAGTATATCCCACGTGGCAGATCACATCGTCATCCTCTGAAAATGCAGGGCATTCCAACTTTTCAATGGCAGCCTTAGAGCCTTCGGGATCCGACAGCGAGCCATGCAGACAGCGGCTGGACAAGCAGCTCAGCAGGGCAACAAGGCTCAAAAAAACAATCAAGGTCTTTTTCATATCAGCACTCCATTAAAATTCCATACCACTATTTTTTGGTCTTGTCCGATTTAGTCTTTTCTCCCTTATGAGAGTGTGCCAAATACAAGGCGGCAGCAATCAGGATGATACCAATTGACAAATAGAGCAGGGACAAGGGGCTATTATACGAAATGGTAAGTGTATGCCTGAAAAACGATACAATCAAAATCATCAGGATCACTTTTCCCAAAGCCGCTTTCAAATCGTCAATGCTGGAAATTTGCAGCCATGAGGGGCGGCTGTCCACTTGTCTCTCCACAGGATCCATCCTACTGATAAACAATTCATAAATACCCACACCAAAAATAATCAGCACCATAGCGAAAAGGTACATATCCACAGAGGAGACGAAAATTACTATCAATTCCTCACTATGAGTGAATCCATGTTCCCAAGTATGGGCGCGCAATTCCGCAAAAAATTTAACCACACCGTCTCCCACCAGCAGCGAGCCTTTGATGAACAGGGCCACCGCGGCCAACAGGGAGCCGATGACCGAAAGAATGGTCAAAAAACGGGTGGCATACAAACTGCCCTCAAAAATCCTCACCCCTTTGGTTTTATAGTTGAGCATTGGAGGAAAATTGATGGCTTTTTGCCGCAAGGAGGATAGTAACTTCCGGTCTGTCTTGTCCAAAAAACCCTTTTTCTGCATCCTTCCCCGAAGCCATTTCGCTTCTGCATCGTCAATTTCTCCAGGAGAATCTTCGTCCTCTAAAAGCAATTCACATATAGCCTTCACAAACAGCCTTTTAAATGAAACTGACTGTTTTTCCGGACTGATCACATCCTTTAACTCAAACAAAAAATCACCTTTTTCACGTGTCATTCCCTCTTCATCGTACAGAAATTCCTGAAGACGTTTCACTTCAACATCACCGAAATTTCCATCCTTAAAGAAAGTTTTTCTCAGTTCTAACAAATCACTCATTATAAAGAATATTTATTGTGTTAATCACGGGGGCAAAAATACAAAAAAAGCGCATTCCCACTGTTTTTCAAGATTTTCTTGGAAGATAGAAGTTAGCATCCCCATAGCTCAAAAAGCGATAGCCATGGTCTAAGGCATGACGGTAAATGTCACGCCATGATTCTCCCAGAAAGGCGGCGATCAGCAGCAGCAGCGTACTTTTGGGTTGATGAAAATTGGTGATGATACCCTTCATCAATTTGAAACGATACGAAGGCACAATCATCAACTGGGTGGAAGCGGTCACTGCGTCAAGGTCATGAGAGCGTAAAAAATCCAAAACGGCCTGCAATGCCGTGGCCGTATCTGTTTCGGCGAGGCTGCTGTTTTCATACACTTCCCACTGTGTCACGTGCAACGGATCCGGCAGACCCAGGTGCAACTTGGCCCCGATGATAAACACGGATTCCAAGCTTCGGGTCACCGTTGTGCCCACCGACACAATCTTCTTGTCGGCGTGTTGTAGCAGACGTTCCACAAAATCGCGGCGGATGACGATCTGCTCATCGTGCATGAAATGCTCTCCTATTTTTTCAGCGGTGACCGGCTTGAAAGTGCCAGCACCCACATGCAGGGTGATGTAGTCCATCACTACCCGATGTGCCTCCAGTTCCTGTATCAGTTCCCGCGTAAAATGGAGGCCTGCCGTCGGGGCTGCCACGGAACCGTCAAAGCGGGCGTACACGGTTTGGTAGCGCTCTTCGTCCTCCTTTTCGGCGGTGCGCTTGATATAGGGAGGAAGGGGCATTTTTCCGTACGCTTCCACCCATTCAGCAAAAGAGACGCTTTCGTCATCCCATTGAAAATCAACCAGGAATGCATTTTCCACAGGTTCTTTTTTTTCGGCGGTAATCCGTACGCATCTCCCATTCACAATCACTTCAAAAGAGAGAGGCTGTTTCCAGCGTTTGGCGTTGCCCACGAAGCATTTCCAAGTGACCTTGCCCTGTTGGGCCAGTGCGAGGGTCAATTCGGCGGTGGGTTTCACCGGTTCCAGACAGAAAATCTCGATGGCTGCCCCCGTGGCATTGTGCACCAGCAGTCGGGCATGAATCACACGGGAGTCATTGAACACCAGCATCATGTCAGGCGTAAAGAAATCGGCCAGATGTTCAAATGAGCTATCTGTGATTTTGTGCTCATCAGAATCATACACCAACATTCTTGAGTGGGCGCGGGCTTCTTCTGGATAAAAAGCGATACGCTCAGCCGACAATTCATAGTCGTAATCCTCTATTCTAATTTCCTTTTGAAACATATTCAGACACAGCATTTTCAACATTACTCCACGCAAACAAGCACCCCTTTCAGGTAGCTTCCTTCGGGGTGGAACACATCCACGGGATGGTCAGGGCCGGCCTCCAGATGGCGGAGCACCCGGAGCTGCTTGTGTTCCATGGCGGCGGAGGAAAACACGATGGTCTGGAAATCCTCTGTGGAGATGGCCTGGGAGCAGGAGAAGGTGAACAGGAAGCCTCCTCTTTTGACCTTTTGCAGCGCCTTGCGGTTGAGGTTCCGGTAGCCTTTTACCCCCTGTTCTTTCACCTTATGGTGTTTGGCGAATGCGGGCGGGTCAAGGACAATGACATCATAGCTTTCGTCGGGGATTCGTTCCAAGAAGTCAAACACATTTTCCACATGGGAAGTGTGGCGGGAGGCGTATTCTCCGCCGAGTTGGGAGATATTGCGTTCCACATAGTCAATTGCTTTTTTTGAAATGTCCACCGAATCCACATGTTCGGCTCCTCCGGAGAGTGCGTATGAGGAGAATCCGCCCGTATAGCAGAACAGGTTCAACACACGGCGGCCTGCCGAAAACTCACCCACCAGTCGGCGGTTCTCGCGCTGGTCGATGAAGAATCCCGTCTTCTGTCCTTTTACAATATCAATAAAATACGGATTGCCATTCTCGCGCACCATCACATCGTCAAAGGAGCCGTACAGCAGCTTGTCGGCAGGCTCCAAGCCGCGCACCTCAGGAAGCGTGGCCGAACTCTTATCATAGACGGAATGCAGTTTTTCTCCAAAAATCTCCTTGAAAATCCTGACAAAAGTCTCTGACAGCAGATACATCCCGTAAGAATGGAACTGCAGCACGAGATTTCCGTCAAACCAGTCGGCAATCAGTCCGGGCATATAATCCCCTTCCCCATTCACCAAACGGAAAATGTTGGTGGAGGGGTGGTTCCACAACCCCAAGCGTTGCCGGAAAGCGACTGCATTTTCAATCTTCCTTTTCCAAAAGCTCTCATCCGGTGTCACCTGATCAAAACTGAAAATCTTGACACAAGTGGAGCTGTTGTGGTAGTGTCCCGTGGCAAGATACTGTCCCTCATAGCTGTATACTTCCACCATGTCACCATCACCTATCTCCTTGTCCTTCCGATAAACGGCTCCAGAAAAAACCCATGGGTGAAAACGCAGCAGGGATTTATCCTTTCCTTTCTGCAAAACGATTTTTTTCATTGCTGTCATAAAATCAGGGTTAAAGGTTACTCCTCCTCTTCCAGTCCCCTATGTTTGGAATAGTTTCTCCATTTTTCCAGCACAGCTGCAAAATCCTCCGGCATTTCGGAATCAAAAAGGATATATTTTCCGGTGACCGGATGGACGAACCCCAGCGACTTGGCGTGGAGGGCCTGGCGGGGCATCAGGCGGAAGCAGTTCTCCACAAACTGTTTGTATTTGGTGAAAGAGGTCCCTTTGAGGATCTCATTTCCGCCATAGGACTCGTCATTGAAAAGAGGATGTCCGGCATATTTCATGTGGACGCGGATCTGGTGGGTGCGGCCGGTTTCCAGCCTGCATTCCACGAGGGTGACATAACCGAATCGTTCCACCACCTTGTAATGGGTAACGGCATGTTTGCCTGTTTCCCCATCCGGGAAGACGGTCATCACCAGCCGGTTGGCGGGATTGCGACCCACATTGCCAATGATGGTACCCTCGTCGTCAGGGAAGTCGCCCCACACAAGGGCGCGATAACGGCGGTCGATAGAGTGTTCAAAAAAATCCGCTGCCAGCTTCATCTGTGCAGTCTCCGACTTGGCCACCACCATGATGCCGGAGGTGTTTTTGTCGATACGGTGCACCAACAGCGGCTTCACCTCCTGTCCGTCTGCCCCGCGCTGTCCTTGGAAGTGATACAGCAACGCGTTGACAAGGGTTCCTGTGAAATTGCCGAAGGCAGGATGCACCACCATGCCGGCGGGCTTATTCACAATAACGACATCCTCATCCTCGTATGGGATATCCAACGGAATGTTTTCCGGATTGATTTCCAGTTCGCGCGGCGGATGCGGAAGCAAAATGCCGATCTCATCCCGCGGGTGGACCCTGTAGTTTGATTTCTGCGGTTTGCCGTTCACCAGAATGCAGCCTGCCTTGGCCGCCTGCTGGATGCGATTGCGGGAAGTGTTGGCCATCAGGTTCATCAGATAACGGTCCATGCGCAGCAGCTCCGTGCCCGGATCTACCGTGAAATGGAAATGCTCATACATTTCATCCCGTTCCTCCGAGGTCTCAACATTCTGTTCTTCAATATCTTTCATAAATACAAATCCAGCGACAAAAATACAATTTAATAAGAGATGAAATATTATTTTTTATCTAAAAAAATTTTGTAATTTTGCAGGCTTTTACATAGAAACATATTTTATTGATAGATAACATTAAAAAAACAATTGTATGAAAAAAAGTTTACGCTTAGTTTTGATGGCAGGACTTGTAGCCCTGTTGTTTACGGGTTGTGGATTAGGGAAAATGGTATCCCGCTACCCTGAAGTGAAAATCCAGCTGGATGATTCCGATCTGGAAAACAAAGGTGGACAGGTGGCCTATCAGGTAAAAGGAACTATTCCTGCAAAATACATGAAGAAAAAAGCCACGATGAGCATTGTCCCCACAGTGGAATACAACGGCCAAACCATTGCGTTGAAACCCATTGAAATACAAGGCGAGAAAGCCAAAGGCACCGGTACGACCATTTCCTACAAGAACGGTGGTGTATTCACCGGCTCCGGCTCTTTTGAATTCAAAGACGGATACGAAGAGGCCAACCTCGTGGCTGTGTCCACCGCCACCAAGGGAAAGAAATCCCATACTTTTGACCCGGTTCCCCTCTGCGAAGGTGTGAAAAACACAGCCTCCCGCACCCGCCTCATGCCGGAACTCTCCGACAAAGCCGGCAACGGAACCTATCTCCTCTATGCCGCCCACGGCTACAAACCGGAATTTGTCACCAGCACGGCCATTCTCTACTTTGATGTCAACAACGCCACCCTTAACATGAACCAAAAGCTCAACAAGGGCGATGAGGCAAAAAAAGCCGTCGCCGCTTTCGGCCAGTTCATGAACGAAGGTCGCAAGATCGACAAAGTGATCATCGCCGGCTGGGCCTCTCCTGAAGGAGAAGAAAGCCACAATCAGGGTCTGTCTGAAAAACGTGCCGAACAAGGCAAACAATGGTTTGAAAAAGAATTTGACAAATATCTCCGCAAATATGCCAAAGATAACAAAATCAAATACAAAGACCTCCAAAAACCCGAAATCAAATATGAAGTAACTGCTCCTGGCGAAGACTGGAGTGGCTTTGAAAGCATCGTTGAAGCGTCATCCATCCAACAAAAGAATGAGATTCTCACTGTAGTGCGTGCTCAGAAAAACCCTGCCGATCGCGAACAGAAAATCAGGGAGATGACTGATATTTACAATGAAATCGCTGACAAAGTCCTTCCCCCACTCCGCCGCGTGGAAGTGGGCATGCGCTGCAACAAAAATGATTACACCGACCAGCAGATTGCTGAAATGATCTATACCGATCCCGACGCCCTTTCCTTGAACGAGAAACTCTATGCCGCCTCCATGGAACAGGACTTGAGCAAGAAAGCCCAGATTTACGCTGACATTATCAACAAAGACGGCAACGACTGGCGCGCCTACAACAACCTTGCCATCCTTCAGGTCAAACAGGAAAAAGACTTGCAGTCTGCCATGAAGAACCTTGAAAAAGCCGCCGCCATCTCCCCGAGCAACGGCATCATTTTGAACAACAAAGCCATCGTTGAAATGCTCAACGGGGATGAGGAAGCAGCCATGCAGGATTTCGCCGCTTCTGCCACAGCTTCTGTGGAACCGGTTCGCCAAGACTACAACCTGGCCATCAACAAAATTAAAGCCGGCGACTATGATGGAGCTGCCAAAGATATGGGCAACAAAAACTGCGACTACCAGATGGCTCTCGTCCAGTGCCTGCAAAAGAAATACGCTGAAGCCCAAAAGACAGTTGAATGCATTCCCGACAAAAATGCTGACGTTTACTACCTTGCCGCTGTCATCGCTGCCAACATGAAGGATGAAAACCGCTTTTACAGCAACTTGACAGAAGCCCTCAAATTGAACCCTGAATTGAAAGCCCAAGCCAAGAAAGATGCTGAATTCAAAAAATTCAGAAAACAGGAGCGTTTCAAAGAACTCGTGAAATAACACCAACCGCAATATCTCAAAAGAGGCATTGATTTTCAAATGCCTCTTTTTTTTTACCAAATGGAAATCAAACCGATAGCGCACATTGTTTGCGGCTTTACCAGCAAATTCGGCATTCCGCGCCAGAGCGGGCTGGCCCCTTCCACACAGGCCCTCATTGTTTTTGAAGAGGAGTATGCAGTGGCAGAGGCCGTGCGCGGGCTGGAAGGCTTCTCCCACCTCTGGCTGATCTGGCAGTTTTCCGAAGCCCTGCGCGAAGATTGGTCACCCACCGTGCGTCCGCCGCGGCTGGGCGGCAACACCCGCATGGGCGTGTTCGCCACCCGTTCCCCCTTCCGCCCCAACGCACTGGGACTCTCCTCCGTCAAACTGGAAAAAGTAACCCTTGACGACCGCCACCAGCCCGTACTCCACATCTCCGGTGCCGACCTGATGGATGGCACCCCCATCTTTGACATCAAACCGTACCTCACCACCACCGACTGCCACCCCCAAGCCAGAGACGGATTTGTGGAGAACCACAGCGACTACACGGTAGAGGTGCGCTGGCCGGAAACATCCTGCCCTGTCCTCCCCGAAACCGACCGGCTTGCCCTTCAGGAAATCCTCTCCCAAGACCCGCGTCCCGCCTACCATCACGACCCCCGGAGAAGCTACGCTTTTGAATATGGGGCATACGCCATCCGGTTCCATGTGGAAGGCCATATTCTGACCGTGGAAGAGATTTCCTGCGGGGAGTCCACCTCACCCAACAAGCCCTAACCCTTTCCCAAGTGCTACTCCATCTCCTCCCATCCAGAGAAATTTTTCTCAAAATCACAATCACATCCACCTATCCAACAGACAATTAAAAAAATTTTCACAGAATCGCGCGCACATCAAAAAAAATTGTACTTTTGCACCCGCATTTGGGACGTTAGCCCAGCGGTTTAGAGCGCTGCCTTCACACGGCAGAGGTCACTGGTCCGAATCCAGTACGTCCCACATCCGACAGCACTTTTGGGTGCTGTTTTTTTTTGTTACAAATTGCATACAATATTTGCAGTTTTGTTCGTTTAAAATGTCATGAAAATGGAAGAAGAAATTCAGAAATGCGTAGATTTGCTCTTGGCTGGGAAAGTCATCCTTTATCCCACGGACACCATCTGGGGGCTTGGCTGTGACGCCACCAATGAAACGGCAGTGCGCCGGATATTTGAAATCAAACGCAGGCAAGAGAGCCGGAGCCTGCTGATTCTTTTGGACAAGGCAGACAAACTCCCGTTATATGTCAAAAAGATACCGCTCATCGCATGGGATCTGTTGGCCATTACGGAAAGACCTACCACCTACATTTATCCCACAGCATACAATCTCCCGCAATGCATGATACCCGCCGACGGTTCCATCGCCATCCGCATTGTGCAGAACCCGTTCTGCCAACAGCTCATCCGTGCCCTTGACCGCCCGCTTGTGTCCACCTCCGCCAACATCTCAGGCCATGCTTCCCCTGCCACCTATTCAGAAATCGCCCCTGAAATCTTCCAGTCCGCGGACCATACCGTCCCAGAATCCTTCGCCAACTCCACAGACTTCAAGCCCTCCCGCATCATCAAATTCACGGACGACTACAATTTCACCGTGATCCGCGAGTAAGCACGACACACCATTATCCACCATTCCAACATCATTATGAGCACAATTCTTTGGGCTGACGACGAGATAGATCTTTTAAAGCCACACATCATCTTCCTCAAGAACAAAGGTTATGAAGTCATTCCTGCCGTAAGCGGGAACGAAGCCATTGAACTGCTGGAAAGCAATGTCATTGACATCATCTTTCTGGATGAAAACATGCCCGGACTGAGTGGCATTGAAACCCTGAAATACATCAAGACCACCCACCCTCACACTCCCGTGGTGATGATCACCAAAAGCGAAGAGGAACACATCATGGAAGATGCCATCGGGTCCAACATCGCCGACTATCTCATCAAGCCGGTCAACCCCAACCAGATTCTGCTGTGCCTGAAAAAGAATATTGAGAACAGCAAAATCCAGAATGAAAAAAACACGATGGCCTACCAACAGGCCTTCCGCGACATTGCATTCAAAATTTCCGACAGCCGCACCATCAAAGAGTGGGAAATCGTTTACAAAGAACTGGTTTATTGGGAATTGGAACTTGACAAAATTGAAGACAGCGGAGTCAGCGGCATCCTGTCCGACCAGAAAGAAGAAGCCAACTCGCAATTTTCCAAATTCATCATCAACAACTATGAGGATTGGATTTCCGGACGGAAGGATGAAAAACCCCTTTTCTCCCATACCATACTGAAAGAAAAGCTGTTTCCTAACATTACCGAAAGCGGAACCGCCTTCCTGTTTGTCATTGACAACCTGCGCTACGACCAGTGGAAAACCATCCAAACCTACATTCACCCCTACTACCGCACAGACGAGGAAACACTGTACTACAGCATTCTGCCTACTGCCACGCATTATGCGAGAAATGCGATGTTTGCAGGACTGATGCCTTCGGAAATCGCAAAAAAATATCCGCAATACTGGCTGAATGAAAACGATGAGGGCGGAAAAAACCAATATGAGCAGCAGCTTCTGGAAGAGTATCTCAAACGCTTCGGCAAGCCCTCCAAAACCTCCTACTCCAAAATCCTGAACCTTGACTTCGGAAAGAAAATCCGGGACAACCTCCACTCCATGCTGAACAATCCGCTCAATGTGGTCGTGTTCAACTTTGTGGACATGCTCTCACACGCCCGCACTGACGTGGACATCATCCGCGAACTGGCCGACGATGAGAAATCCTACCGGAATGTCACCGCCACATGGTTCGCCAATTCAGTCATGCTGGACATGATCCGATTCCTCGCCGAAAAGAAGGTGCCCATCTTCATCACCACCGACCACGGCACCATCAAAATCGAAAAACCCATCAAAATCATCGGCGACCGGCAAACCAACAGCAATCTGAGATACAAAGTCGGCAGGAACCTTGACTGCAATTCCCGCGACATTTTTGAAATCAAGTCCCCCGAAAAAATATACCTGCCCAAGGAAAATCTCACCTCCTCCTTTGTCTTCACCACCGGAAACTCCTTCCTCGCCTACCCCAACAACTACAGTCATTATGTCAATTATTACAAGAACACTTTCCAACATGGGGGAATTTCCATGGAAGAAATGATGATTCCCTTTGTCAAATTACTCCCAAGGTAGTTTTACAACATTTTTATATTCAATTATTTACATACACATAAAAAATATTTTTCGGATTCATCTTTCCGATAACGAAAAAAGTGTATTTTTGCACCGCTTTTAAAGCAGGGAGCTTAGCTCAGTTGGTTTAGAGCATCTGCCTTACAAGCAGAGGGTCACTGGTTCGACTCCAGTAGTTCCCACAGAGAAGTGATGCGAGCGCATCACTTTTTTTTTGCTTTTCTGTATGCAAAAATCCAATTTACAAACCATCATTCAACGAATGAATAAATTTTGTAACTTTGCCGCATTAAATTTTGCATGAAATGAAAAGGATTTTTTGGCTTTTGGCAGTGATTTCCGCTGCATTTTTCTGCTCTTGTGAAGATGATTCCGGCGAATATATTGAACAACTTTACACCCGTTCACAGCTGACCACTGGCATCAATACCTGTTTGAATGTATGTACCGACACTGCCGTGGCACATCTTTGCGATACTGACTGCATGAATGCCACAGACTATCGCATCACACTTCCCACCACATCGCCTTATAAAGCGCTCTGTGACACACTCACCGCACTGGGTTACAGTTATTTGATAGACTCATTACACCAACAAGTCAACCGCGCATGCGAGCAATCCGGTGAGGCGGTAACCACCAACTTCAAAGCCGTGATCAAAGGGCTCACCTACTCGGATCCAGGCGCTTTAGTGGATGGAGATGACCAGGCCATCACCACCTATTTCAAAACCCACTATGGAAACACCCTATGCCAATCGCTGCAATCTTCCCTCGCCTCTCCGATGCAATCGTGCGGTGCCACCACCACTTGGAGCCAGATGGCAGACATTTACCACCAAAGCGGAGCTGGCGCACTGACTGCCGACTGGTTGGCATACGTTACCACACAGTTCATGGAGGCCATATTCACAGAAATGGCCAAAGAGGAGAAACTCATACGCACCGATGCCAGCCACCGTTCAGGAGAAGGACAGCTGGTTATATTCAATTGATTCCATTTTGAAAAAAATTAAAAAATATTCCCATGATTCAAGACAAACTCTTTTCCGGCAAGACATTGGCCATACTCTCCGGCGGCGGTGACACCCCTGCCATCAACTCCAGCATTGAGTGCGTACGCAACCGTGCGTCCATGCTCGGCTTCAAGGTTTACGGTATTCTTCGCGGCTGGAAAGGTCTTTTGGGCGACGGCGACCTGGTGGATCTGACCAACATCCCGTATGATGGCATCTACGGCGGCACCGGCCTGCTCTCCAGCCGTACCAACCCGTTCCCCAGCAAAAAAAATCCGGAAGACCGCTCCCAACAGATCCTCCGCAACATTGAACGGTATAAGATTGACGTGCTGGTCACCATTGGAGGAGACGACACCAACGGAGCAGCCAAAAGAATGTACGAAACCTATGGCATTCCTGTTATCGGATTCCCTAAAACCATTGACAACGATTTAAGGACCAGAACGATACACCACTATCATGGGGAGGAAAACGAAACCGTGTTGTGTCCCGGCTTCGCCTCCGCCGCCATGGCTGTCAAAAAACTTACCAGCAAGTTGCACACCACCAACGAATCCCACCAGCGCATCATGGTGCTGGAGGTGATGGGACGTGATGCGGGCTGGCTGACCGGCACTGCCACCTTCGGCGGCGCACAGATCGCCCTCATTCCCGAAGTGCCCATGACCCGTGAACGCAAGGACTTCTTCTTTGAATTTGTGCGCGAACAGTATCTCCGTTCCCCGAAACGTGAGCTCATCATTGCAGTTTCTGAAGGGGTGAGATGGTGGAACGAAGAAACCCAACAGCTTGAAATGGTGTATGCCAGCTCTGACCTGGACGAATACGGCCATCCCCGCTTCGGTGGCATCTCCGGCGTGATCGCTTCGGAAATCAACCGCCGCACCGGCATTGAAGCCCGCGGACAGATCTCCGGCTACATCCCCCGTTCCGGAAAATGCTATGAGTACGACCGCCGACTCACCTCCACCCTCGCCGACAAGGTCACCGACCTCCTTCTGCGGCAGGATTATGGGAAAATGCCTGTACTCAAGGACATCGTCCCCTACAACGAACTGGAAGAGTACCACACCACAGCCATCGACATGGGCAACATCGGCAACTTCCCGCTACCTGACAACTACTACGACGTGAACAACTTCCGCTTCACCGACCGCTACAACGACTTCCTCACCAACATCATTGGCAAGCCCTACCGAATGGAATTCAACCACATCTTCCCCACCGTCATCCCCGGAGAATAACAAAGCATCCCTTTACCATTATGCAAAAAATCTGCTTTCATTTCCAGATCAGCCAGCCTTTCCGCCTGCGCACCTACCGTTTTTTTGACATCAATGTCCATCACGACTACTTTGACGAGTTCCAGAACAGCTACCTTGTCAACCGTTTGTCGGAACGCTGTTATCTGCCGGCCAACCGCCTCATGCTGGACCTGATTCAAAAGCATCCCGGACAAATTGCTGTAAGCTACAGCATTGCAGGAAGTTCCATCAAACTCTTTCAAGAGTATTGTCCGGAAGTCATTGACAGCTTCAAAGAGCTGCTGAAGACCGGCCATGTGGAGATCACTGGCAACACATTCACTCACAGCATTGCATCCCTGCACAACAAAAGCACCTTTGTGGAACAAGTGCGGCTGCAAGAGGAACTTTTGCAAGAAGCATTTGGCATCAAACCCACCAGCTTCTGCAATACCGAAATGATCTATTCAGATGAAATCGGAGAATGGCTGTATGAACTGGGATACAAAACCGTGCTGACGGAAGGTGCCAAGCACATCCTGGCCTGGAAATCCCCCGGCTACCTTTATTGCAACCCCTTCCAGACCGACCTCAAACTGCTGCTTCGGAGCTATGCTCTCTGCGATGACATCACCCTGCGGTTCAACGACAAAAGTTGGGATATGTACCCGCTCACGGCAGAAAAATATCTCGGTTTCCTTCAGTCTGTACCGCCGGAAGTGCCTCACATCAACTTTGCCTTTGACTACGAGACCATCGGAGAATACTACACTCAGGAAACCGGCATCTTTGACTTCTTCCGTTCCCTGTTCACCCACTTCGCACAAATGAGTCAATACCAGATGATTCTCCCCAGCAAGGTTTCCGAATCCACTGAGAAAAGCACCACCATCAACGTGCCTTGGCCCATCTCCGGCATGGGAGAAGAAAAGGACACCGTGGAGTGGATCGGAAACGAACTGCAACAGGAAGCCTTTGACCAACTTTTCAAACTTGAGCCCCTCTATTTGGAATCCAAAAACGAGAAAGCCAAATTGAATTGGCTCCGACTGCAAGCTGCAGACCATTTCAACTTCATGAGCACCAAATGGTTAAACAAACAATCAGTTAAAAGAAACTTTGATGTCTATCCCTCTCCCTATCAGGCATTCATCAATTACATGAATGTTTTGAACGATGTGAAATTGCAGTTGACAGAAAAATAAAAAAATTGAAAATTTTTAATTGGGACAGACAACATATTAAACATAATATTGTATAGAGCCATAAAGCATTTTGTCTTGTTATCAATAAATAAAACAGATATGAAAAACAACAACATTTTGGGCATGGTCGCACTGTTGTGGATCATGGTCATGAGCATGAATCATGTTGTCGGCCAGACCTATCAGATCCCCACCTCTGGAACGACCAACGTGACCGGATGCAGCGGCATCGTACAGGACCCGGGAGGCTCCGGCGACTACTCAAACAGCTGCAACGGATATCTGGTTATCACTTCTGACCAGACCGGCTGTATGCCGCACATTTCAGGTTCATACAATACTGAAAGCAGCTTTGACTACCTGTATGTATATGATGGGACCACCACATCGGGCACCCAACTGGCATACTGCACCGGCACGGGCACCGTGGATGTCACCTCCACCACCGGTTCCTTGATGCTCTATTTTCACAGTGACGGATCTGTCGTACGGAGTGGATTTGACCTGAACCTGACCTGCAGCGGTGGCTGTGGGTGCGGAGGTCCCGTGGTCACCTACTCCACCTCCTCAGGCCATATTCTTGTCAACTGGAATGCCGCAACAGGAGTGACGCACTACTTCATTGAGTACGGACCGCACGGATTCACCCCAGGGAATGGCACACGCACTCGCGTGACCGGAACGTCCTACAACATCTCCGGATTGACCGACGGAATGCAATATGATGTGTATGTGTGGTTTGACTGCGGAGACGACAACCAGCTCACCAATGAGGTTGGAACCATGATCTCTGCCACACCCAACAACATCTTCTTTGTACCCTCTTCAGGAAACAACTCTGTGACAGCGTGCAATGGTATTCTTTACGACCATGCTGGACCTGATGGAAACTACAACAACTCCTGTAGTGGCTACACCATCATCTATCCCGATGAACCCACCTGCGTGGTTCATCTTGAAGGCTCTTACAACACCGAAAGCTGTTGCGACCATATCTACGTTTATGACGGTGCAGGGACAGGCGGCACACTCCTCGGGCAATTCCAAGGCACAGGAACCATAAACGTCTCTTCAACCACAGGTCCCCTGACCGTGCAATTCACCTCCGACGGCTCGGTGGTATATTCCGGATTCTCCCTCCAGTTTTCCTGCCGCGGCAGCTGTAGCTGCGGCGGCAGCCCCTACGGCGTCACCGTTGTGCAAGGCAACACCGGAGTTCTCGTAAGTTGGGATGCTGGACTGGATCCCGATGTCCACAACTTCATTATCGAATACGGACTCAGCGGATTCACCCCTGGGACAGGAACCACCGTCATGACAAGCGACACTTCCTATGAACTCATCGGCCTGACCACACTGGCCACGTATGACATATATATATATTATGATTGCGGAGGTGACAATGTCATCACCGATGAGACTGCCACCATCATCACCTTCTGCGTGCCGGATGCCGTGGCTTGCATCGACTTCAGCGACTGGTCCAACCCGGCCATCACCTGCACATACGGGACATTTGACAATCCTTACGCCACCGTCGGCGTGGTGGACAACGGCTATGCATCCGTTGAGAGCCGACACACCATCAACTATATCAATGAGACAGACCCGCGCACCAACGACGAGTTGCAGACCATTCCACCATGTGAGCTCTATTCCGTACGATTGGGCAACTGGAATACCAACTACGAAGCAGAAAGCATCTCCTACGACTTCAATGTGGACACCAACAACGCAGATATCCTGCTGCTTAAATACGCTGCGGTATTGGAAAATCCAGGGCACAGCACAGAGGAGCAACCCCGTTTTGACTTTGAAATTCTTGACCAGAACGGAAACCAGATTGACCCCACCTGCGGTTATGCCAGCTTTATCCCTGGCGGTCCGGGCATGGGCGACTGGCACACCACGGGAAGCCTCATGTGGAAAGACTGGACCAACGTGGGTTTTGATGTTTCCGCATATCACGGACAGACCATCCGCGTTCGACTCACCACATACGACTGCGACCAAGGTGGCCACTTCGGCTATGCCTATTTCACCCTGGGATGCAAGAAACGTACCATTGTGGCTGAGACCTGCGGCGAAATGCTGAGCAACACCTATACAGCCCCTGCCGGATTCGCATACCAATGGTACTACGAGGATCAGCCTGGCAACATCATCTGCACCGACCAGTCCTGTTCAGTCACTGTAGGAAGTGGTCATCAAAACCTGCATTGCCATGTCTCATTCATCGGGAACCCCTCCTGTGGCTTTGATTTGATGACCTCCCTGACCGCGCGCTACCCACTGGCCTCCTTTGCCCCCGAACGCGACGGCTGCACATGGAGTTTCATGATGAACAACAACAGCGCCGTTTCCGATGACGGGGAAACCCCCAACGACTTTTTTGAGCCTTGTGAAAGTGCACACTGGGATTTCGGTGACGGAACAACCTCCGATGAATACAACCCCTCACACGAATTCCCCGGCCCCGGAACCTACGTCATCACTTTGATTTCCGGATTGAGCCAGGATGCCTGTCTGGACACCACCACCTTCACGGTTGACCTGATGGGCAACTACCCTGTCATCACAGGAAATCCCTACTATGACGCCATCTGCAAGGGAGACGGAACCACATTGATTGCCTCCGGAGGAAACACCTACCGCTGGTATGTCGGCAACGAACTCATCAGCGAGAATGCATCCGTTTACGTTGAGCCTGAGCAGACTACCACCTACACCCTCGTCTCCGTCGGTGCCGACAACTGCGAGGTCACCATTGAACACGAACTCACCGTGAACCCCACCAGTGATTCATACCTCACCGACTCCATCTGCCAAGGTGAAAACTACACTCTTCACGGATTCTCACTGCCTCCGCAACTCTCCGCTGGCACCTTCTCACCGCAAATCGTTCTGCGCAACCAGTATGGCTGCGACAGCACCGTCCACCTCACCCTAACAGTCAAACCACTCCCGAACACCAGTCTGGGACGTCCGTTCAATCACTGCTTTGAGGACTTTGGCGATGCCGCACTTCTGGTGCCGGAGGCCAACTGCGACACCTACCTGTGGAGCTCAGGTGCCACCACACAGGGCATCTCCGTTTCCGAAGAGGGCACCTACTCCGTGACCGCCTCCAAGAACGGCTGTGAAAACCACGGAGAAATCACCATCTACAATGTCTGCCCGTTCAACATCTATCTGCCCAACTGCATCACTCCCACCAATGTGGACGGCATCAACGACGTATTCAAACTCCCCACAACGAAAGACATTGCCGAGTTTGCCATCCACATCTACGACCGCTTCGGCAAACTGGTGTTCTCCTCCACAGATCCCAACTTCTCATGGGATGGAAACATCAATGGCAAAATCATGAGCAACGCCACTTACACTTATCGCATTGACCTGACGACAACAGGAGCGGAGAAACGAGTCATCAAAGGAATTTTGACCGTTTTGTAAATCTTCATAAGACATTCACTCAGGCGGCAGTGCATCCATCCTAACGGGCACTGCCGCCTTTTTATCTACAGGGAAGTGTGGAAAGAAACATTTCCATTCCTCAAAAATCAAGTTATAAATTATTTGTAAACAATTACTTATATATAATTTGAAAAAAAACAAAAATATTAGTTTTTTATTCAAAAATATAAAGAAAAAAAGTTGTATTTTTGCAGCCCGAAAAATTTAGACGTTTATAACTGAAAATTAGAAAGTTTTAATCAATTAAAGTATGCCGACAATTCAGCAATTAGTAAGAAAAGGAAGAAAGAAGACGACTTCGCAGAGCAAGTCAAAAGCTTTGGACGCATGTCCGCAAAAGCGCGGTGTATGCCTGAGGGTTTACACCACGACCCCCAAGAAACCTAATTCAGCCATGCGTAAGGTGGCCAGGGTCCGTTTACAGAACCAGAAGGAAGTCAACGCCTACATTCCGGGCGAAGGCCACAATTTGCAGGAACACTCCATCGTGCTTGTGCGCGGCGGTCGTGTGAAGGACCTTCCGGGTGTAAGATACCACATCGTACGTGGTGCATTGGACTCCGCCGGTGTTGAAGGCCGTCTCCAGGGTCGTTCCAAATATGGTGCGAAACGTCCGAAGAAAAAAGCATAATACATTATCAACAAAATAATAGTATTGGTAAATTGAGCACTAAAATGGGTGTTCTCAAGAGTAAATAAAAATTTAATCATTTATTGAAGTTACAAAACTATGAGAAAAGCTAAACCGAAAAGTAGAATCATCCTCCCGGATCCGAAGTATAACGATGTCATGGTGACCAAATTCGCCAACAACATCATGCTGAAAGGCAAGAAACAGACCGCTTTCCAGATTTTCTACGATGCCATTGACATCGTGGCTGAAAAGACCAAGGAAGACGGTATTGAAGTCTGGAAGCAGGCTTTGGCCAACGTCACCCCTTCATTGGAGGTCAAGAGTAAGAGAATTGGTGGTGCCACCTTCCAAATTCCTACCGAACTCCGCCCGGCTCGCAAACAATCCGTCGGCATGAAAAACCTGATCAACTTCGCACGCAAACGCCACGAGAAATCCATGGCCGCGAAGCTTGCAGCAGAAATCATTGCAGCCAAGAATGAAGAAGGCGCCGCATTCAAACGTAAGGAGGATATCCACAGAATGGCCGAGGCCAACAAGGCATTCTCACATTTCAGATTTTAATCTCATTTGAAATAAGTCAATCAACCCCACCTATTTTTAGGTAAAAAAGGATCTTTATGTCGGAAAAACTGTCGAATATACGAAATATCGGTATTATGGCTCACATTGATGCCGGTAAGACAACCACTACCGAAAGGATCCTTTTTTACACGGGGAAGAATTACAAGATCGGCGAAGTCGATGAGGGGACGGCGACAATGGATTGGATGGTCCAGGAGCAAGAGCGAGGGATCACCATTACCAGTGCCGCCACCACTGTTTTTTGGAAACGCCTGAACGAGGAACACAAGATCAACATCATTGACACTCCCGGCCATGTGGATTTCACCGTCGAGGTGGAACGCTCCCTCCGAATTCTGGACGGAGCCGTTGCCATTTTCTGCGCCGTGGGCGGCGTGGAACCCCAATCCGAAACCGTATGGCGTCAGGCCAACAAATATGACGTGCCCCGCATCTGCTATGTCAACAAGATGGATCGTTCCGGCGCGAACTTCCATGCCGTCATCGACCAGCTGCGCGAAAAACTGCACGCCAATCCCGTGGTTCTTGCCCTCCCCATCGGCGCGGAAGACGAGTTCTCCGGCACCATTGACCTTCTGGAAATGAAGGCATACGTGTGGAACGAGGAGGATCAGGGAGTCACTTACGAAGCCTATGACATCCCCGAAGACATGCAGGACGAGGCTCAGGAATACCGCGAAAAAATGCTGGATTCCCTCTCCGATTTTGATGACGACCTCGCCATGAAATATCTTGAGGATGCTGACAGCATCACTCCGGAAGATCTCATCCCCATCATCCGCAAAGCCACTATTGGAAGACAAATCCAACCAGTGCTCTGCGGTTCTTCATTTAAAAACAAAGGGGTACAGAAACTGCTGGATGCCATCGTGATGTATCTTCCCTCCCCTCTGGACATGCCCGACATCCGGGGAATCAATCCGAAGACAGGGAAAGAAGAAACCCGCTCCTGCGATCCCAACGCCCCCCTGGCTGCACTGGCGTTCAAAATCGCCACCGATCCCTTCGTGGGCAAACTCACTTTCATCAAAGTATATTCCGGGACCCTTGAATCCGGCGCCACTGTATGGAATGTTGCTACAGGAAAACGCGAACGCGTGGCCAAAATCCTGCAGATGCATTCCAACAAACAACAACCGCTGGAACAGGTCAGTGCAGGCAACATCGTCGCACTCGTCGGCATGAAAGAGATCCATACCGGCGACAGCCTGACCGATGATAAACATCCTATCTCATTGGAAAACATTGAGTTTCCGGAACCTGTCATCACTGTTGCCATAGAACCCAAAACCAAGGACGACGAGGACAAGCTGATGAATGCCCTCGCCCGTCTGGCCGAAGAAGACCCCACCTTCACAGTACGAGTGGATCCCGACTCCGGACAGACAGTCATCAGCGGCATGGGCGAACTGCATTTGGAAATCCTTCTTGACCGCCTGAAACGGGAATTCAACGTGGATTGCAACCACGGGAAACCGAGAGTGGCCTATAAGGAAGCCATCATCCAGCCTGTCACCCATAGGGAAACCTATAAGAAACAGACAGGAGGAAAAGGTTCCTTTGCCGAAATTGAATTTACCTTGGAGCCCCTGCCCATGGACCAGCATGGACTGGTCTTTGAGAACAAGGCTGGCGGTGGGGCCATCCCCAAAGAGTTTATCCCAGCCATTGAAAAGGGTTTCAAACAAGCCATGTCCAACGGTGTTTTTGCAGGCTTCCCACTGGAGAACCTGAAGGTCACCGTGCTGGATGGCGAGACACACAGTGTGGATTCCGACGCCCTGTCATTTGAAATCTGCGCGAAAATCGGATTCCGTGAGGCCTGCCGGAAAGTATCCTCCATCATCTTGGAACCCATCATGAAAGTGGAAATCACAACACCCGACGAATATATCGGAAACGTCACCAGCGACCTCAACCGGAAACGCGCCGTAGTGGAACAGATTGAAGCGAAAATCGGGATGCAGATCATCAAAGCGCAAGTGCCCCTCGCCGAAATGTTCGGCTATGTGACCAGCCTCCGTTCCATCACCTCCGGCCGCGCTAACTTCAGCATGGAATTCCTCAAATACGAACAAGTTCCCGCCGATGTACAAGACTATATCCTCAACGTGGGGCGCTATTCACTATTGTAGATCATAATCAATTAGAATAATAATCATAAAAAATCACACAAAAATGAGCGAAAGAATCAGAATCAAATTGAAATCATTTGACCACAACCTGGTGGACAAATCAGCCGAAAAAATCGTTAAGACCGTGAACGCCGTGAAAGACGGTAAAGTGGTGCTCGTTGGCCCCATTCCGCTGCCGACACACAAGAAAATCTTCACCGTGAACCGTTCCACCTTTGTCAACAAGAAATCAAGAGAGCAGTTTGAACTCTCCACTTACAAGAGACTTCTGGACATCTACGGAACCACTTCCAAAACCATCGATGCCCTGATGCGTCTGGAACTCCCCAGCGGCGTGGACGTGGAAATCAAAGCGTAATTTCTTTTATATTCTTAGTATAATGCGTTATCCCCGTGGTCCCCGTGACGACGGGGTTTTCATTTTGTACCTTTTAACATCATACATAGAAGAAGAACGGACTTCTCTTTACCGATTAATCAGACCTTTCAAGAGACGGTACAGCAGATTATGTCCGTTTTCCTTGACCCGCAACTGATAATCACGGTTTCCATCCCGACTCCAAACCGAACGGATTGTTCCGACATTACCATCAAAAAGATACATACTGTCCGGAATTTCTCCAACCATAAAAGCGAGATCGTTACGGTGTTCATAGGCCTCACGCTGGAAAGCATTGGGCTCGGACTGCAACAAAAAATCCTCCGCAACATCCTCATCACTGGCAAAAAAACAATATCCGTCTTTTCCCAAAAGGATAATAGATTCTTCACTCAACGTATCCTGTACCGTTTCTTCCCGGACCGAATCCGCAGGGACATATTGCCTCTCGTATTCATCAGACCAATAGACATATCCACTTTGTGTCTCTTCATCATCCCAAAAAAACACCTCTTTATCCTCATAATATTTCACCTTCCTTATCTCCACTGAAATTAATTCGATATCATAGCGATCACAACCTTTCCAAGAAGAATAGCTGGTGTGAGAAGTTTGATAGTAAACGTTACCGTATAAACTGTCTGGTTCGCGGGACAGCAATGTTTTAAAAGATCTCGCCAACTGCTGGGGATTTGAATGCATTGTGGCAAATCCCACCTTATTTAAATCTGAATTCACCGAGAGAAAACAGGGATGTCCAGCCAATTCACGTTGCAAACTTAAAAATGCCTCCACATTATGATCCCTTTGATGGGTTTCAGAGATTGGTAATTCCTCAGGAACCTGAAAAAAAACGACCAAAGAGGGATCGTACACCGACTTGCTGAACAGCTCTTCCGGCACAGGGGCCGAAGGTTTCCAAAAATCCGAAAAAGATTGGGAGAGAGCACCTTCATTAACCTCATGAGCAGCGAGATGGATATCCTGCTGAGAGAAAGTGAGATCACATACTACTGGCGAGAAATAAAAATCACCCCAATCAAACCCAATTCCCAGATCATACTTTAAAAGTTCCCAAAGTCGGGGATAGTCACAAAAACAAGCTACCCCATGCATTATATTAAACATTTCCCCGACATGGGGAGAGCGTAGAAACGATGTTTGAGAGTAGCAAGCGTCCATTTTATCCATGATGAAGAAAACATGACTTTCATCCCATTCTGGCTCAGCAATAGCCATGTCGTCAAATAAAATTTCCTCTCCCGCAGGCACTTCTTCAACAACTACTTCATCAGATTCCATATCCTCCGTTACCTCTTCAACAACTGCTTCACCCAATTTCACCTCACCTTTATTAGAAAGAGCTGGCAACATTATAGAAAAAACGCAGACATCCTCATTGGCAAAACATAACGTTGAATTTGAAACATATTGGTAAAAGTATTGGCGATTTGAAGGAGTGATATGATATTTCAATTTCCCATCCGAAGCTTTCTTCATGGACTTCTTGAGTTTTCCATATTGACATACGGGCAAATAAAAATTAATCGTCCAGCCCCCCTCAGAGGAAATTGTCATGGCCGCTAATGATGTTGGATCCAGCCCCAAAACCGGCTTCCCGTTAGACCAGTCCGACAGAAATTTCGCCTCGTCCTTTTGCATAGGTTTCTTCTCATTGATCAACTTTTTCAAAAGGTCCAATTCCGCCCACTCAGCAATCACTGACGGATCTACTAACGCCAAAAACTGAACGTCTTCGGGAATATACCTGAGGACACGCAACTCTTCTTTTTTTTGTCCAAAAAGTGATGTGACACACAGTATAACCATGCAACAAATACAAAATATCCTTTTCATAACATTAAATTATTGTATTTTAATAAGTAACACATTTCAACGCGACGAATCAAATTCATCATAATCAAAAGAGTCTTCGGCTTCCCCGGATTCAAAATCCGGCGACCATTCCTCCGCGTCTCCATATCCGTCAGCCTCTATGCGAAGAATTGGATCAAAGTACGTATAGCCGCACAGACGGCGGGATCTCTTGTTGAAAAATCTCTGCAAAGACACCATGTTTCTGGAGAATTCCTTCCATTGCATCTGATCCACAGTCCCATCTTTTTTTATCAGAAAAGTGCAGTAATCATGGTAAACTTCCTGCAACTCCTCACAAGAAGAAGCCTGCTCTACCCGCTGTCCAAACTTCTGCCACTCCCCAGAAACGAAACCAACCTCCCGCACTGACGTACAAGAGGTTAGCGTTATAATAATCCAAATAAACTGAAAGAGCGATTTCATAAAATCTCCCTCAATTGAGCAAAAGGTTATCTCCGTCCTCCGGAATGACTGCTTCCTGATGAGGAAGAGCGACTTCCTCCAGAATAGCTGCTGGAAGAAGAATGGCTACTTCCAGAATATGAAGAGCGGCTGGATGATGAGCTGCTGGAAGAAGACGGACGACTGTATGAAGAAGAGGATCTATTGGAAGAAGATGAACTGCTGGAGGAAGAAGGACGGCTGTATGAGGAAGAGGATCTACTGGAAGAGGAAGAACTGCTACTGGAGGAAGGACGGCTGTATGAGGAGGAGGATCTGCTGGAAGAGGAAGAACTGCTACTGGAGGAAGGACGGCTGTATGAAGAGGAAGAACTACTACTGGAAGAGGGGCGACTGTATGAGGAGGAAGAGGGGCTACTCGGTGAGGTAGTACGACTGGAAGAGGAACTGCTGCTACTCGGTGAGGTAGTACGATTCATCGAGCTTCCATTATTTGAGTTTACAGGACGCGAATTACTGGGACGATAGCTGTTATAATTGCTACTCGGTGTGGTAGTGCTATTCACCCGACTGTTATTATTGTTGTAATTGCCATTCACACGACTGTCGTTGCTGCTCGGTGTGGTTGTCCCGTTCACGCGGTTGACATTGTTGTTAGTCGGTGTAGAGGTCTTGTCGTTCACACGGCTGTCACTGCTGCTCGGTGTGATAGTGCCGTTCACGCGGTTGGCATTGTTGTTAGTCGGTGTAGAGGTCTTGTCGTTCACACGGCTGTCACTGCTGCTCGGTGTGGTAGTGCCGTTCACGCGGTTGACATTGTTGTTAGTCGGCGTAGAGGTTTTGTCGTTCACACGGCTGTCGTTGCTGCTCGGTGTGGTAGTGCCGTTCACGCGGTTGACATTGTTGTTAGTCGGCGTAGAGGTCTTGTCGTTCACACGGCTGTCGTTGCTGCTCGGTGTGGTAGTGCCGTTCACGCGGTTGGCATTGTTGTTAGTCGGTGTAGAGGTCTTGTCGTTCACACGGCTACTATTATTAGCAGGAGTCTTATTAACTTGGTTAATCCGGCTCGTATTGGCCACTCTATCAGCGACACCCAAATTGGTACGTGAGGTGTTCAAATCAGGATTGGCAGCCACTAAATTATCATACCTTTCACTGAAGCTGGACGGAGTTAAAGTTCTGGAGGAGGCAATACTGGTACGGCCATTCTCCCCTGTTCCATAGCCAGCGGGACGGTCGCCGCGGCCAGGACGGTTCCCCGAATTGGTGGAAGAAACAGATTCCCTGTGTCCATAATAGAAAGAGTGGTTGTGATCGTGGTTATTATGGTAGTATCCCGCGTGCATTCCGGCATAATAGCCGTCCATCCAGCCATGATGGTACGCCCATGCATTGCTATGATGGTGATGGTGATAATAGGGATAATACGGATGGTGGCACTCCCAACCCCAGCCAGAATAGAATCCATGGTGATAATATCCGTAGTTATAATAATAGGGACGATAGTAATATGTCGGCCACCACCAGTTATAACCGAAATAGATGCTCAGTCCCCAATTGCCCGGATAGGGGTCATACCAATAATGGTTGGTGAAATAAGGGTCGTAATAGCCCCAGCCGGAATGGCAGTGGGTATGGAAACGACGAATGCGAGATGTGTAATAGTAGTCATAGTAGTCATCAAAATAATCATCACTGTCATAATAATAGTTATTGGTGATGTAAGTGTTGCCGGAGCCGTCGGTTTCGGTATAGGACTCCGTACTCACGCCATTCCCTTCAGAATAATAAACATTTCCATCCTCGTCATAATAGTAGGAAGATGTAACATTGCCGGTGTTGTCGGTTTCATAATTATAATTGCGGGGAGTGGTTGTCGTTGTGGTAGTGGTGGTAGTAGTGGTCACGCGATGGTATTGCGTGTCTGTTGACCTGTTATAGATATCATCATAATATGATAAAGAATCTAATTTACAAGATGTTGCTAATACAGTCAACAAAATTGCGGTAAAATAAACTGACTTTTTCATAAGGCATCTCCTTTCTAATTGATGTAAAGGTGATAAAATATTCGTATTTTTGCAAACTGATTTTTAGACGACAAAAATAATAAAAAGTTCAAATAGAAAGGAAAAATAATGGCAAAAAATTTCACTACACGTGCGGAAAACTATTCACAGTGGTACAATGACATCGTTAAGAAGGCTGATTTAGCTGAAAATTCAGCAGTTAGAGGTTGCATGGTCATCAAGCCCTACGGTTATGCAATTTGGGAAAAGATGCATGATGCCTTGGACAAAATGTTCAAAGAGACGGGGCACACCAACGCCTATTTCCCGTTGTTCATTCCGAAATCCTTCCTCAGCCGCGAGGCAGAACATGTAGAGGGTTTTGCCAAGGAGTGCGCTGTCATCACACACTACCGGCTGAAGAACGATCCGAACGGTGGCGGTGTGGTGGTGGATCCCGAAGCGAAACTGGAAGAAGAGCTGATTGTGCGTCCCACCTCTGAAACCATCATCTGGAGCACCTACAAAAACTGGATTCAGTCGTACCGTGACCTGCCGGTTCTATGCAACCAGTGGGCGAATGTTGTCCGTTGGGAGATGCGCACCCGCTTGTTTTTGCGCACGGCCGAATTTTTGTGGCAGGAAGGTCACACGGCCCATGCCACCGAGCAGGAAGCCCGAGAAGAGACTGCCAAGATGCTCAATGTCTATGCCGATTTTGCGGAAAAATACATGGCAATGCCCGTCATGCGTGGCGTAAAATCTCCGAACGAGCGTTTTGCCGGCGCCATTGACACTTACTGCATTGAGGCTCTGATGCAGGATGGCAAGGCCCTTCAGGCCGGGACCTCGCATTTCCTCGGGCAGAATTTTGCCAAAGCCTTTGACGTACAGTTCTTGAACAAAGAGAATAAGCTTGAATATGTATGGGCCACCTCATGGGGTGTTTCCACACGTCTCATCGGTGCACTGATCATGACCCACTCCGATGACAACGGGCTGGTGCTCCCCCCGAAGCTCGCTCCCATTCAGGTGGTCATCATTCCTATTTATAAAAATGAAGAGCAGCTGAAACAGATTTCCGAGAAAGTGGAGGTTATTACGGAGAAGTTGAAAGCTCGTGGAATTTCCTTCAAATACGATGACGATGACTCTCAGCGTTCCGGATGGAAGTTCAACGAATACGAGGTGAAAGGTGTGCCGGTGCGCGTGGCCATCGGTCCCCGTGACCTGGAAAACAACCAAGCTGAAATCGCCCGCCGAGACACCTTGGAAAAAGCCTCCTATTCCCTTGACAACATTGATGAAACCATTGAGAATCTGCTGGGTGAAATCCAAAACAATCTCTATAACCGCTCTTTGCAATTCCGTGACGCCAACATCCGCAAGGCGGATACGTGGGACGAGTTCGTATCGTTGTTGGACAATGAAGGCGGTTTTGTTTACGCCCATTGGGACGGGACGACTGAAACCGAAGAGAAAATCAAGGAGCTTGCAAAAGCGACAATCCGGTGCATTCCGTTTGACAACCCGTTGGAGGAGGGCAAGTGTATCCTTACTGGCAAGCCCTCCAAACAGCGCGTGCTATTTGCCAGAGCCTATTAAGAGCCTTCTGGTCAGGCAAAAAGAAAACCCTCCGCAAACATCTGTTTATGGAGGGTTTTCTTTGTACCCGGGGCCGGGATCGAACCGGCACGAGTGTTACCTCATCGGTTTTTGAGACCGACGCGTCTACCAATTCCGCCACCTGGGCATCGGTGATTTTGAGGGTGCAAAAATACAACTTTTTTCAAATTGCACAACACTCTTATCCCGATTTTTCCAAAAATTGGAATTTTACATCAAATCCACACTTCTGCTGATGAAATCGCTGAGCTTTTCCCCGGTCAGCAGATTCTGTGAAAGCATGGCCAAATCTATCAACTGACGCGTCATTTTATCCCTCTTCTCGTCGTCCTTCTCTTCCAGAATCCGCATCGCTAACGGATGATTCCCATTGACAATGAGGTTATAATGCTCAAAATTGCCGTACAAACCATTTTGTCCCGCCATTTTCTGCATTTCCGCATAACGGCGCATCCACTCATTTTGTGTAATCATCACCGGAAGTTCCTTTTCACTGAGGCTGGCCACCTCAATGCTGAACTTATCCTTATCCACACATTTTTCAAACTCCTCTTTCAAAGAGGTTTGCTCCTGGTCCGACAATTTTGAAGGGCTCAGTTCATCCTTTTCAATCAGTTTATCAATCACATCGGCATCCACTCGAACAAAGCGGCTTTTTTCAAGCTTGGGCTCAAGGAAATTGATGAAGTGGGTATCCAAGAAACCATCCATCAACAGAACATCGTACCCTTTCTCCTTGGCCGCCTGGATATATACATGCTGAGCATCCTTGCTGTTGGCATACAAGTAAACCAGCGTGTCGCGTTTGTCTTTCTGCAAAGTCTCTATGGATGTCTTGTACTCTTCCAGAGTATAGTATTTCCCGTCTACATTCTTGAAAAGCATAAATTTGGAGGCACGGTCATAGAATTTTTCGTCGGTCAGGCAACCGTACTCAATGAACACTTTCAGGTCGTCCCACTTCTTTTCAAAATCCTCACGGTCGTTCTTGAACATTTCCTCCAGCTTGTCAGCCACTTTTTTGGTGATATGGGTGGAGATTTTTTTCACATTGGAGTCCGACTGCAGATAAGAGCGGGAGACATTCAGTGGAATATCGGGGGAATCAATCACCCCATGCAGCAGCATCATAAACTCTGGGATAACCCCCTCCAGCTGGTCTGTGATGAACACCTGATTGCAATAAAGCTGCACTTTGTTTTTCTGGATTTCCAACTGATTCCGCACTTTGGGGAAATAGAGTATTCCTGTCAGATTGAACGGGTAATCCACATTGAGATGAATTTGGAAAAGGGGCTCTTCAAAACTCATCGGGTAGAGCTCATGATAGAATTTCAAATAATCTTCCTGTTTGATTTCCGACGGAGACTGTTTCCACAAGGGCTGAGTATTATTAATAATTCGGGGAACTTTCACCTCGATTTCCTTGGCGTCTTTATTGTCCTCGTCGCCGGCAGGTTTTTCAAAATGGCTTTCCTCTCCGCATTGGATGGGCACGGGAAGGAATCTACAATACTTGCGCAACAGTTCCACAATCTTTCCTTCATCCAGAAATTCCTCTGAATCTTCAGCGATGTGCAAAATGATATCCGTTCCCCTGTCTTCCTTTTCTGCCTCTGACATCTCATAGTCGGGAGATCCATTACAACTCCATTTCACAGCTTTTGCACCTGATTGATAGGATTTTGAAATAATATCCACCACAGAAGAGACCATGAATGAGGAGTAGAATCCCAGTCCGAAATGCCCGATCATATTGGCATCTTCCCCCTTATATTTCTCCAGAAACTCCTCTGCACCGGAAAAGGCAATCTGGTTGATGTATTTGTCCACCTCTTCAGCGGTCATGCCGATTCCCCGGTCAGAAACGGTGATGGTTTTGGCTTCTTTGTCCACCTTCACCGTAATGGTCAGGTCTCCGAGGTCGCCTTCCACATTGCCTAATCCGGAAAGGGCTTTCAATTTCTGGGTGGCGTCCACCGCATTGGCAATCAACTCGCGGATAAAAATGTCATGTTCTGAGTACAAAAATTTTTTAATCACCGGGAAAATGTTCTCGGTTTGCACATTGATTTTTCCTTTATTCTGCATATTATAAACTTTTTAAATTGACAAAACCATGCGCGGTTTGTGCGCGGGTCCCCAAGGTGCAAAACATGTGCCAATCGCAGCGACTGACAAATTGTCACACCTATTCTTCCCAAGTAGATCCAAAAAGGAAGAAAGAATTAAAGAAAAGGAAAAGATTGACCCCAGTTGTCGTTTCCAACGTATCCTCAAAAAACATGGACAGCACCAGCGACAACCAGAACAAAAAATAAAGCAGGGTTATTTTCCTGTTTTTTTCAAAAAATGGGAAAAAGAGCGTCACCAGGAAAGCCAATACCAAGGGGATTCCGCCCATCAAGGCAAAGGTCAAGAACTGGTTATGCACCCCCATATCCCTTTTGAGGGGAGAGTTCATCTCATCCAACTTCTCATCAATCATCTGTTTGTTACAGGACAAGCCATACCCGGTCCATGGCTTGTCGCAGACGGCCAGCCAACCGCATTTCCACAATTCATAGCGCTGGAGGAGAGAAGAGTTGCGGGTAGTGCCATCTTTTTTATACAGAACTATTGTAAAATAAGTCGGATAAAGCATTTTTTTCATGCCGAACTTTTGCAGATAGGCCACATTGGCGATGCTATCCTCCACCAGATGGATTTCCTGATCTGTAAGTGTGGCGAATCCTTCCGAGTCTTTTGTCAATCCCTTGGAATTCAAATATCTGACCAGCGTTTTTCGGATGCTGTCGTAGGGCACTGCGCTGCGTTTTGTCCAGTCTGCCCGCAATTCTTCCTCACAAACAAACAATCCGAGTTTATGGCCGTTCTCCACGATGGAGCCATCTGTATCGGGTGAGATATCATGCGTATAGGGGTGACCCAAAGCTGTTTTTTCCGGAAGATTCTGTTCAATAGATTCATCCACATGAAAATACTGATAAGTGACCACAGAAAAACTGACAGCAAACACCACAAATAAAGTCCCACTGGCTATCAGCATTCCGTTCCGTACTTTTGTTTTCTGACTTTTAAACAAAAAATAGAAGAAGGAGACCATGGCAGCCACCACCAGCAGCAAAATCCCCGTTGAAACCTGAACAAAAAAAAGATACAGCAGGAGCCACACACACATCAGACCACACCCCACGCGCACAGGCCACGCATACTCTTCCGGTCGGACCACAAAGCGGGCACAAAAGAGAATCGCCAGCGTCACACAGATACTGAAGCGAATATGGGATATAAAAAGTCCTCCCTCACGCACATCCGAAAGTCCCTTGGCCTGCATGATAATGACACATAGTGCGGCACTCACCGCCACTGTAATGGAAAATGCCAGCAGGATAAACCTCTGCCATTTCACTTCCACTTTGGGAGTGGACGCCATCACGACAGGCAGATACAAAAACGGCGTTTTGGCCACCCATTCCTTCAAACTACCTGTCAAGTCACCCGTCCATAGGAGACCATAAGCGAAGAAAAAGAAGAAAAGCGCCATTACAAGAGCTGTCCTGTTCTGTTTCAACAGACTCCATTTTTCCCTCCAGTTCCATTCCAGCACCCAATTGGCCACCAGCACGCCCCCCAGCACATTTGGTATCGCCTTGGAGGTCGGAATTGAGATGGCCAGCAGAATCAACGTGACCAGATAAATCAGTCGGTGGGTTTTGCCGAACATCGGAAAAGACTATTTTTTTAGGATGGAATGATAGCGGTTCTGGTCATGGAGGATCTCCTTTGCCACGCGGATTTCAGGATCCACTGACAACTGGTTGCTGATACGGCCTTTTTGATAGTAGTATCGCACTGCAATTTCGGAGGCCAAATACTCAGAGATTTCCTGCTTGTAAGTCTGCAGGTCAGATTCCTTTTCACGTTTCACCTGCTCCTCCATCTGTTGGAAAAGCGAGGCAATGCTGGAATAGTACTTTTCCTGTTCTGCTGTTTCCTTCAAATCCTGCAACACGATTTCCGTTTCCGTAGTGTAGTCGTAATTTTTATTTTTCAGAAAATCCAAAAATTCCGCATACAAGTCATTGTCGACTGTGAATTCTGTAGCAGGGGGAATCATGGTGTGCTCCGCATGGTACTGATTGGCAAAATCAAAAATCAGATTATTGATAACCAAAGCGGTAAGCACATTACTGGCATATAAATCTTCCGTAGTCACATCGGGTTCCACGCCTCCTTTATCGTAAACGGTGCGGCCGTTTTTCGTCTTGAAAGCCACGGCGAGAGAATCCGGAATCACCTTATGGTTTTGAGTGGAGTCTTTGCTGAAGTAATCAATTTTCTGGACGCATCGCCCGGAAGGGATATAGTATTTTGACACCGTGATTTTCATGGAGGAGTTGAAGCTCAACGGGACGATATTCTGCACAAGTCCTTTTCCAAAGCTTTTTTTCCCGACAATCACACCGCGGTCGAGGTCCTGAAAAGCGCCCGACACAATTTCAGAGGCAGAGGCACTGTACTCGTTCACCAGGACCACAACGGGGATTTCCGTGTCGGTAGCGGCGGCGGAGGTTTCGAAAACGCGGTTCTGCGCAGGAATTTTACCTCTGGTTGAAACGATATCCACTCCTTTATCCACAAAAATATTCATAATGTTCACAGCTTCATTCAGCAGGCCACCGCCATTATTGCGGAGGTCAAGAATCAGGGAGGTCATTCCCTGTTTTTTCAGTTCATTGAAGGCATTTTTCACCTCTGCACCCGCTTTTTCGGTAAACTGGTCCAGCTTGATATAGCCGACCTGTTCGTCCACCATTCCATAATAAGGGATATTCGGCAATTTGACTTCCTCCCGTTGGATGCTGAATGTCAGCTTTTTATTACGTGTGGGGCGGAGCACTTCCATCACCACAGTGGTGCCGGGTTGACCTTTCATCACCGCACTCACATCGGAAGAGCTTTTACCGACGGTGGACTTACCATCCACTTTGAGAATGATGTCCCCTGCGAGGAGGCCGGCCTTGTGGGCAGGGCAGTTCTCGTAGATTTCGGAAATCACCACCTTGTCGTCACGTTGTTGGATGAGAGCACCCACACCTCCGTACTGTCCGGAGGTCATCATTTTTACATCTTCTATCTGGTTTTCTGTGTAATAGACGGTATAGGGGTCCAAACTTTGCAGCATGGCATCAATTGCGGTTCGTGTCAAATCCCCGGGAGTGATGTCATCGGCATACTTTTCATTGAGTTCCCGGAGCACGGACACGAAAATGTCCACATTTTTTGCGATTTCAAAATCATTTTGCGCCCGCAGGGGAAGGAGTGCGGGAAAGAGCAAAATCAAGAGGGCTTTGGAAGCCAGAACTAACAGTGATTTCTTCATTTTCATCATAAATTACGGGACAGGGTCATAGCCACTTCCTCCCCAAGGATTGCAGGAAAGCACGCGTTTGATGGTGAGCCAGCTCCCTTTGAACGGCCCATGTTTTTTCAGGGCCTCAATGCCATAGACGGAACAAGTGGGGGTATAGCGGCAGGATCTTCCGATGAACGGAGAGAGTGTCCACTGATAAATCCTGATCAGGAAAATCAGGAAATAGGCCAGACCTTTTTTCAGATAACAGTACAACTTTCTCACGGATTACTGCCTTGTTGTGATACCTTGCATAAACGCTCCAGTATCTCAATTATTTTATTTTCCACCAAATTATAGGGCAAAATCTCAGTGCCAACATACAGCAGCAGCAGCTGGAGCCGGGCCTGCTTATCCAGCGTCTGCGGATCCAATATCCGATGATGATGGTGGCGATAGGCTTCCCTGACGAGGCGTTTGATCCGATTGCGATCCACTGCATGCTTGAAATAGCGTTTGGGAACAGAAACAACTATTTGGTTCACAACATTTTCATCGTCAACAGGAAGAAAATCGTAAAAACACTTGAAGGGATAGCAGAAGAGTTTTTTCCGTTTCTGCAAAAGATTTTCGATTTGGAGTCGGGAACAGATCCGTTCTTTCTTCGAAAAAGTGAGGGGCTGGCGATTAACGCTTTCTGGTCGCATACTCTTTCAAGAAGGCGTCCATGGCGGCCGTGATGGAGGGGTATTCTTTGGTTGGAGCTTTCACATGAAGTTTGAAGCCCGACTCTTCAATGGCATGGGCAGCAGCCTCTCCCAAAGCCCCGAATGCCACCTCTTTCATCTCACTAATTTGTTGAAAATCAGGATAATTTGACTTTAACGAAAACACACCAGACGGACTAAAGAAGACAATCATGTCATATTTATTGATATCCACCGAACTTTTGATATCCGCGGGAACGGTTTTGAAAATCACAGCTTGTGTGAAAGAGATTTCATGTTCCTTGAAAAAATCGGCATATTGGGTACCCATAGAATCTGCGCCGCAGGGAATGAGATACTTGTTTTCAGAATTTTTAAGAAAAAGGTCAAAGACCCCTTTGGGATTGTTGTTTTTGTTAAAAAAGATTTTCCTCTTGCGGAATTGGATATACTTCTGCAGATAGAAAGCCACCTGGTCTGTAGTGCAAAAATATTTCATTTTTTCAGGGAGTTCCACCCGGAGTTCCTTGACAAGGTTGAAAAAATAATCCACTGCATTTCTGCTGGAAAAGACAATAGCATCATGATCCAAGATGGAGATATGGCTTTCCCTAAATTCTCGGGAGGAAATCCCTTCCATCTTAAAAAATTTGAAAAAATCAATATTGATACTGTATTTTCGGGTCAAATCAGCATAAGGCGACTTGTCAAATTCAGCAGGGGCATTTTGGGAGATAAGAATATTTTTTACCTTCATAACCGCAGAACGTTTAATTAATCAACTTGAAACTCCCCCTTAACTATTTAGTATAATTAATTTTACGACAATAAGGTACGGTAAAATTTCAAGTGTGCAAAAATACAAAAAAAACTGAAACAAACCCAACTGTTGAGATTTTAGGGTGACAGTTCTAAAAACCAGCAGGAACAGATGGGTTATCACAATGACGGCATAGGCCACCAGTACCCACAGGATGTGGGTATAGACTGCCACGAGCAGAAGGGGCAGTAGCAGCAATGCGTTGTTGAGACGGTAAAAAAATTTGGTTTGAGCGTATGTCTGTCCATCATCGGTGCACTCAAAAGCGACGGAAAGAATATAAATAGCAATCCTTTTCAGGAAAACGTCTGTCGCGACGGCGCCGATGCAAGACAAAAGAAGCAGAACCGGGGGGATTTTTTCGTACAGCAGCGGGAAAAACTGTTCCAGGAGCACAAAACAAAAGGCACCCTGCACCAAAATGGCATACAGGATCAGGAAAAAATAGATCCATTCCTGAAGAGGCTTACTCTCACGCAAAAGTTGTGACCTATAGCGGGGGGAATAGAGGGAACGGCATATCAAGCTGAATTTCCTCCTTCCCTGCACCACGACCAAAGCGAACAGGAGCAGAATAACAGCAAAGAGGACAGCCAACAGGTCATAAAAAATGCCCTTCGACGGAATCTCTTTCGGAACAATTTCCAGCAAGGAGTGACAATCCATTAAACCAATGCAATTTAAACTCAACACAATCGTTTCAAAAAAGCCTGCAAAATTACAAAAAATGAGCCGAAACGCCTTCGTCACCTCGTCAAAAAAATGCTAATTTTGCAGCGTTTTTCCATGTTTCATCAATAAATTATAACATAATGAAAAACAGAATATTAGAATTAAAACAGAAAAAAAACGCCCTGATTCTGGCCCATTATTACACCCGACCGGAAGTTCAGGAAATTGCAGACTTTGTCGGTGACAGTCTGGCACTTTCCCAAAAGGCGGCAGACACACAGGCTGACATCATTCTCTTTGCGGGCGTTCACTTCATGGCTGAAACAGCTAAAATACTGAATCCCAGGAAAAAAGTTCTCATTCCCGACATGAATGCATCTTGTTCATTGGCAGATAGTTGTCCTGCTGATGAATTTGCAGAATTTCTAAAACAATACCCGAAGCACACAGTACTGAGTTACATCAACTGTTCCGCCAAAGTCAAAGCCTTGTCTGATATTATTGTCACATCTGGAAATGCGTTACGGATTGTCAATTCACTGCCCAAGGACGAGCCCATCGTATTCGCGCCGGATTTCAATCTGGGAAGTTATATCAACCGAGAGACGGGACGTGAGATGGTGTTATGGGAGGGAGCGTGCCATGTCCACGACCAAATTTCAGCAAAAGATGTGAGCCAACTACGGCGTTTTCACCTGTCAGCCAAAGTTATAGCCCATCCCGAATGTCCTGAAGAGGTATTAAAAGAAGCCGATTTTGTAGGTTCCACTGCCGCCATGTTGAAATTTGTCGCCAACACCGACCATCAAGAGTTCATTGTGGTTACGGAGAACGGAATCCTGCACGAGCTGAAACGCCAGAACCCTGACAAACGTTTTTATACTTTATCTGCACAAGGGATGGATTGCGAATGTGCCAACTGCAAATACATGAAATACAATACTCTGGAAAATATTTTGGCAGCCCTAGAGACGGAACAGCCCGAACTCATACTTGACCAAAAGCTCATGGATGCTGCCCGCCAGCCCATAGAGAAAATGCTCAAAATGTCGAAATAGTTGTTTGAAAAGCGGCATCATGGAACAAAAAATCTATTTTTTGGGAATCGGAGGAATAGGAATGAGTGCCCTGGCCCGTTTCTTCCTTCAGCGCGGAGCGCAGGTATATGGCTACGACCTGACTCCATCCCCCATCACGGACCAACTACAAAAGGAAGGTGCGCATATTCACTTTACCGAAGACATCAGCCAGATCCCCTTCCCCATTGATTTTGTAGTTTATACGCCGGCAGTACCCAAGAACCACCTTGAATACCAATATTTTGTCTCAAAAAAAACTCCTATTTTCAAACGTTCGGAGGTTTTAGGCAAATTATCCCAAGGGCACCCTACCATCGCCGTGGCGGGTACCCACGGGAAAACCACTACAACGGCTATGCTGACGCAGATGCTCAATCCCTATCGAAAGCTTCTGGCTTTCATTGGTGGGGTTTCCAAAAATTTTGACAGCAATTTCATACTCCACAAAGATTTTGACACTGTAGTGGTGGAGGCGGACGAATTTGACCGTTCTTTTCTCACACTCTTTCCCACGTTGGCCATCATCACCTCCATGGACGCGGATCATCTGGACATTTACGGGAATCAAGAGCACCTCATTGAATCATTCCAACTATTTACAAACCAAATAGATAAAAACGGAAAACTATTAATTCACGAAAAAGTAGCCGACCAAATCAGGCATGCTCACAAACTCACATACGGAACTTCCTCCCATTGTGACTTTCAGGTTTTCAACATACATCAGGAGCCTGCACAAGCGCATTTTTCCCTCAGGAGTTCCGAACGGACGCTATCCGACATTTCCATCGGGGTATCGGGGATGCACAACATTCAGAATGCGGCGGCGACGTGTGCGGTGGGAATGCTCATGCAGCTTACCGACGAACAGATCAAAGTGCCCATGGCTGAATTTTGCGGAGTAAAACGCCGCTTTGACTATCAAATCCATCGGGATGACCTGGTCTACATTGACGATTATGCCCATCATCCGGAAGAAATACGCGCCATAATCACTGCGGTCCGGAACATCTATTCCGACAAGAAACTGACGGTGATATTCCAGCCGCATCTCTATTCTCGCACCCGTGATTTTGGTGGACAATTTGCTGAAGTGCTGGCGTTAGCAGACGAAATTCTACTGTTGGACATCTATCCTGCGCGGGAAGAACCCATTGCAGGGATTACCAGCCAGTGGCTATTAGAAAAGATTCCGCATACCCAAAAAAAGTTGTTGAAAAAAGAGGAATTGATTCCTTACCTGAAAAGCAGCAAACGCGACATCATTCTCACTGTGGGAGCAGGAGACATAGACCGCCTGGTACCCCAAATCCGTTCTGCATTTGAAAACAAAGAGAGATAAAAAACAGGCCACCAAGATATTGAGAAATCCCTTTCTCGGTCCGACAGATTGGAAAAAAAATTATTCCCCAGCAGAGAAATATTGGATTGCACGGGAAACTGCATTCTGAAGCACTTCGGGGGCTAAATGATGGTGACCTCCTTCCACCCAAATGCAATTAGTGGCGATATCACGGTTCTTTTCAAAGTTTCCATATCGGCTGGCAAAAAAATCATGGTATTGGAATAGCTCATCATTTTTTGCAAAAATACCGAACAGATATTCCGGAGTATTATATTGATGCAGATGGTAGATATCATGTTCCACTTTGCGGCAGAGTTCCAACGCATTTTGAGGAACCTGGACCAGATGTACAATTTCCTTGGATGGAAAGCAACAGGGGTTAATTAAAATTTTATTGACCATGTGGCCGGTGTCAGGGTCCGGTTTAATAAAAAGATTATAGATGGAGCCCAAGGAAGAGGAAATAACGGTATCAATTTGATGGTCTTGTATCAGTTTTACAAGTTGGGCATGGGTTTGACTGACATCCAGCAGGTTGAAAGAGTCCAAAACCCAACGGAACTGGGGGAACAGTTTTTTGAGGGTATTGCCGGTATAGGAATTACGGTTGCTTCCCAAGCCATGGAGGTAGAGAATGGTATGGGGTGTTTGGGGATTGGAGAGAAGATGTAACATGGTTTTCACAAGAATAAAATAAAAAAAAGCCCCCTCTTTTCAGGGAGGGGGCGTAAGGTATTGGGCGACGACCTACTCTTCCACCTTCTTCAGGCAGTACCATCGGCGCGGTCTGTTTTAACTTCTCTGTTCGGAATGGGAAGAGGTGTGCCCAGACGCTA
>JAFZWE010000011.1 GCA_017617445.1 Bacteroidales bacterium
AGCCGTCTTCGTCTTCCTTCTTCACGGTGAGTTTGTCCTTGCCGTCGAATTCCACGCCTGCCACGTAGGAGATCATCGGGGTGTGGAGGTGTTCGGCGATCTGCGGGCCGACCTGGGCGGTGTCGCCGTCGATGGCCTGGCGGCCGGTGATGACGAGGTCGTGCTCGATGACGCGGAGCGCGCCGGCCAGTGCGTTGGAGGTGGCGAGCGTGTCAGCGCCGGCGAACTTGCGGTCGGTGAGGAGGATGGCGCGGTCGGCACCCATAGCCATGGCCTCGCGGAGGATGGCCTCAGCCTGCGGCGGTCCCATCGTGATGACGGTGACATGTGCGCCAAACTGGTCTTTCAACTGGAGGGCCACTTCAAGGCCGCCCTTATCGTCAGGGTTCATAATGCTCGGCACACCGTCGCGAATCAACGTACCCGTTGCGGGGTTGATCTTGATTTCGGTGGTGTCCGGAACCTGCTTGATACAAACTACTATTTTCATATCTATTTTTTATTTTCTGATTTCTAATTAATTAAGCGAACAATTTGGCGGCAATGACCATTCTCTGGACCTCGCTGGTGCCTTCGTAAATTTCGGTGATCTTGGCGTCACGCATCATTCTTTCCACCGGATACTCGCGGGTGTAACCGTAACCGCCGTGGAACTGCACGGCCTTGGTGGTCACCTCCATTGCGGTTTCAGCGGCGAACAGTTTCGCCATGGCTGCGTCGGCAGAGTAGGGGATGTGCATGTCTTTCTTGTAAGAAGCGGAACGAACCAGCAGACGGGCAGCCTGAACCTTGGTTTCGAGGTCGGCCATCTGGAACTGGGTGTTCTGGAACTTGGCGATTGCCTTACCGAACTGTTTACGTTCCTTGGTGTATTTAACCGTCTCATCCATAGCGCCTTGTGCGATACCGAGAGCCTGTGAGGCGATACCGATACGGCCACCGTCGAGGGTCATCATAGCGATTTTGAAACCCTTGCCAAGATCGCCGAGGAGGTTTTCCTTCGGAACTTCGCAGTTTTCGAAAATCAGCTCGCAGGTAGCGGAGCCGCGGATACCCATCTTCATCTCCTTCTTGCCGATGCTGAAGCCCTTGAAGCCCTTCTCCACGATGAAGGCGGAGATGCCCTTGGTGCCTTTCGACTTGTCAGTCATGGCCATCACGATGAAAACGGAGGCCTCGCTGGCGTTGGTGATGAAAATCTTGGAACCGTTGATGATCCATTTGTCGCCGGCATCCACTGCGGTGGTCTGCTGCATGGCGGCGTCGGTACCGGCGTTGGGTTCGGTCAAACCGAAGGCGCCGATCCACTCACCGGAGGCGAGTTTCGGGAGGTACTTCATCTTCTGCTCCTCGGTGCCGTGCTCCAGGATAGGAGCCATGCAGAGGGAGGTGTGGGCCGACACGATGACGCCGGTGGTGGCGCACACGCGGGAGAGTTCCTCCACGGCCATCGAGTACATCTGGTTGGTGCCGCCCTGTCCGCCGTACTGTACGGGAATCGGGATGCCCATCACGCCGAGTTTGCCGAGCTTCTTCACGGTCTCGATCGGAAATTTCTCTTGTTCGTCAACTTCCGCAGCCAGCGGCTTGACTTCGTTCACTGCAAATTCGCGAATCATCTGCAGGAACAACTCTTCTTTTTTTGATAAACTGAAATCCATTGTATTGATTTAAATTATAATTTGTTTGCTATAAAATGTTTTGTGGCCGTCAAATGAATGCCGGTCTTCGGATTTAAAAAGCGGGTGCAAAAGTAGTAAAAAAAAGTGCATTTGCAGCAAAAAAATCTGCATATAAGGACAACCTATAGATTCCTCCGCACATAAAAGCACGGGGTTCAACTTATGGAGAGCCTGTTACTACCGTTCAATCGGCAGGGGCTCGTCAATGCGCTCGTTCCACGGAAGACCGTATTTTCCGATTTCAGCGAGGAACGGATCCGGGTTGAACTCTTCCACATTGAACACGCCCGTGCCCTTCCATTGGCCAGTAAGAATCATCTTGGCTCCCAGCATACAAGGCACGCCAGTGGTGTAGGAAACCGCCTGAGCGCCAACCTCTTTGAAACACTCGGCATGGTCGCAGTTGTTCCAAATGTAGTAGGTAAGCTCCTTACCATCCTTGATGCCGCGCATCTGGCAGCCAATGGAGGTCTGTCCCTTGTAGCCTTCTCCCAAAGAGGAGGGTTCCGGCAGAACGGCCTTCAGGAACTGCAAAGGAACGATTTCCTTGCCCTCATAGTTGATGGGCTGTATCGAGGTCATCCCCACCTCTTGAAGCACATTCAGCACGGTGAGGTATTTCTGGCCGAAAGTCATCCAGAAACGGGCGCGCTTAATGGTTGGGTAGTTCTTGGTAAGAGACTCCAGTTCTTCATGGTAAAGCAGGTAGGACTCCCTGTCACCGATATTGGGATATTCAACAGCTTTGTGGATGCTCATCGGGTCAATTTCCACCCACTGGCCATTTTCCCAGTACTTGCCACGCTGGGTGATTTCACGGATGTTGATCTCAGGATTAAAATTGGTGGCGAAAGCCTTGCCGTGGTCGCCGGCATTGCAGTCCACAATATCCAGATAATGGATTTCATCAAAATGGTGTTTAGCTGCATAAGCAGTATAAATACTGGTGACACCGGGGTCAAAACCGCAACCAAGGAGGGCCATAATGCCAGCTTCCTTAAAGCGATCCTGATAGGCCCATTGCCACTTGTACTCGAACTTGGCCACATCTTTGGGTTCATAGTTGGCCGTGTCCATGTAGTTGGTTTTGGTGGCGAGACAGGCGTCCATCAAGGGGAGGTCTTGATACGGAAGAGCCACATTGATCAAAAGATCGGGCTTCTCTTTTTCCAGCAGTGCGATGGTTTCCGGCACATTGTCGGCATCCACCTGGGCCGTTCGGATATTCGGGCGGCCTATTTCCGCTGCCAGTTTATCGCACTTGGCCTTCGTACGGCTGGCGATCACGATTTCAGAAAAAACTTCAGGAACGGAAGCACATTTGTGTGCCACTACTGCGCCAACTCCTCCGGCGCCGATGATTAATACTTTTGCCATTTGATTTGATATTGAATTTGAGAGTGCAAAAGTACAACTTAATTGGGAACCAAAAAACTTTTTTCCCCGCAGCGAAAGATTTTTTTTACCAATGGCATAACAGCTGTTTGGGGAATATCCCGCCTCCCCCTGCGCTTACTTCTCTGGTTGAGAGGGTGACGGGCGACCCATAATGGTGTTTTCATCGCTGGCAGAGAACGAACGTCCCGCAGGAGCTCCCATGACGGTGTTCTCCGCATCATCAACAGTATCAAACTTTTTCAAAGAGGGACGCATTTCTGGATTTTTCTCCAAATAGGGTTCCAGTAAACGCTTCCATTCAAGCGGCAGTTTTTCTGTATCCAAAGGCACTTCAACAATATTCCTCCGAACCTGATAATCACTGGTGGTAGTCATGTCATACGGAACCCGGCCCGTGAGCAACTGCACGAAAGTCACCGCGAGCGAATACAGGTCGGTCTTGTAATCAAGATGCTTGGCGTCCATCACTTGCTCGGGACTCATATACATGAGCGTGCCCATCGTGGTGCCGGTTTGTGTTTTCCCACCGCCGTCGTTCATCTTGGCAATGCCAAAATCAAGCAGTTTCACGTTCCCCTCCTGGTCAATGACAATGTTGGAAGGTTTGATGTCGCGGTGGACGATATCCTGGGCGTGGGTGTAATTCAACGCTGACACCAGCTGATTCCACCATTGCCGCAGTTGACTTTGGGTGAACCTCTCTCCTTTTTTCAAACGAGTGCTAAGGTCTTCGCCCTCCAAGTATTCCATCACGATACAGGGACGCCCCTCCACTTCATCATAGTCGTACACCTGCCGGATATTCGGATGGTTGAGACGCACCATCATGTCCGCTTCCTTACGGAAACGATCAGTCACATCCGAATCTTCACAAAATTGTGGCAAAAGGATTTTCACCGCGGCAGGCTTGTGGATCTTGTTCTCGGCATACCACACCTCCGCCATGCCTCCTTTGCCCAACAAACGAATCAGCTCATAGCCGTTGGCCACCCCTTTCCCTTGCGGAACTACCGGAGAGACCTTTCTTTTGTGACTGGATTTTTTTCTGAAAACAAAAAACAGAACCACACCCACAACAACCACCAGCAATATCAACAGCAACAGCCAAATTATCATCGGAAAACTTTTCCCCTCCCCTTTGTGCTGCAACGGCAATTCCTCTTGTTTCTCCACATCTCCAGTATCTTGAATATTCGTCAGCATACAGCTATCATTCAACACCGTCTCTTTCTCCTGCTGGCACAACCCCTCCACTTTTATGTCTAACATTTCATCCACTTGAATACACCAACCGCCAGTACAACTTTGTCCAGTAACATGACATGAAACGACAAAACCTTTATCTGTTTTTATCTTAATTCTTTGAATGAATACAGCTTTATCCTTGTAAAAGTAATCAGTGCACCCGAAGATATCATCGTATTCTTGCTGGGCTTTAGGGGGTCGCATCTTTCCCTGCAGCTGATAATTATCAGATGGAGTGAATGTGATTTCCAATGGTATCATAAAACCATCGGACCGGTCAACAGCACATAATATCCAGTTTTCCTGTATGATTGCTGTAATCTGAACCTCCGCCTCATCGGCAGAACACATCTGCACAGAACTTTGCCATTCTACAGGGCGAACTATTTGTGCTTGTGCCATCAAACAGGTGAGTACCAACAAACTGAAGAGCCAAAATGATTTTTTCATCTGATATGCTTTCTTTTTTAACAATAAACATTTTGATTAAACATTGCAAAAATACTAAAAAAGCGACAAAATATTGTATTTTTGTCAGCGTTATGAATAAATACCTATTAAACATTATTTCAAATAGTTGTGTCGCAAAGGATGTATTCCGGATGGAACTCACGGGGGAAATACCGGCTTTGAAATGCGGCAGTTTTGTGGAAATTGCGGTGGAGGGATGTTACCTGCGCCGCCCCATCTCTGTCTGTGCTTCCTGTGAGGGGCATTTGACACTTGTTTACAAAATTGTGGGCGAAGGCACCCGCAAGATGTCAGAACTCTCTTATGGACAAAAGGTCGATCTTATCGGAGGGCTAGGCAACGGATTTTCGCTCTCTCCCCTCCCCGCACATCCGCTGCTCATCGGCGGCGGCATCGGCACCGCACCACTCCTCCAACTCGCCACTGACCTCCGCGCTGCAGGAAGTACACCCCTCCTCCTCGCCGGCTTCAACTCCGCCAGCGACATCTTTCTGGAGAAAGAGTTCACCGACCTGTGTGCACAGGTGATTTTCACCACGCTGGATGGTTCCCGCGGAATCCAAGGCATGGTCACCGAGGTGCTCTCTTCCCTCCATTTTGACTACTTCTACGCCTGCGGTCCCATGCCCATGCTAAAAGCCGTCAGCACCGCCATTCCCCACCCCGGCCAACTCAGCCTGGAAGAACGGATGGGCTGCGGGTTCGGCATCTGTATGGGGTGCAGCATCCAAACCGCCGGCGGACCGAAAAGAATATGCAAAGAAGGACCTGTTTTCAGAAAGGAGGAACTCTTATGGTAAATACCAGCGTGAACCTATGTGGAATCACCCTACAGAATCCGGTGATTCCGGCCAGCGGCACTTGTGGTTTTGGTGCCGAACTGGCAGAATGGTATGACCTCAACCTGCTGGGAGCCATCTCCATCAAAGGCACCACCCTTGAGCCCCGTTTCGGCAACCCTACCCCGCGCATCGCAGAATGCCCCAACGGAATGCTCAATTCCGTCGGCTTGCAAAACCCCGGCGTGGAGACGGTCGCCGCAGAAGAGATCCCCCGGCTGAAAAAGCACTATCACCAACCCATCATAGCCAATATCAGCGGCTTTTCCATTGACGAATACACCGCCTGTTGTGAGCGGATTTGCAATTCCGTTGATTTGGTCGAACTCAACATCTCCTGCCCGAACGTACACAACGGGGGAATGGCTTTCGGCACCTCTGCCACAGAAGCCGCCCGCGTGGTCAGTGCCGTGCGGAAAGTGTGCAGCCGCCCACTGGTGGTCAAACTCACCCCCAATGTGACTGACATCACCGTGATAGCCCGTGCCTGCGAAGAAGCCGGTGCCGATGGGCTCACCCTCATCAACACTTTGCTGGGGATGCGCATTGACGTAATGAGAAGAAAACCGGTGTTAGCCAATAAGATGGGTGGTTTTTCCGGTGCAGCCGTCTTCCCCATCGCCCTCCGGATGATTTATCAGGTACACCTTGCCTGCCGCATTCCCATTATCGGCTGCGGTGGCGTTAGCTCCGCCCGCGATGTGATTGAAATGATGATGGCTGGAGCCACCGCCGTACAGGTGGGGTCGGAAAACCTCAGGAATCCTTTGGCATGCAAGGAAATCATTGAAAATCTCCCTTTAGAAATGGAAAAATTGCATATATCTGATTTAAAGGAGTTTATTGGTATTATTCAATAAATAAAATCAAAAAAAATCCCCTCCGAGGCAACATCAGCACCCGAAATTTGTATTTCCACCCGAAGCGTTTTTATAAATGGTAAGTGACAGAGAGTTAATGCGCAAGTGCAAAGAGGGCAACCCAAAATACCAAGCCCTTTTGTACGAACAATATTCCAATTACCTGATGGGGGTTTGTATGCGCTACACTCGCAACGAAGAGGACGCGAAAGATTTGCTGCAGGATGTTTTCGTGAAAATCTTCACCAATATCGACTCCTGCAAAGAGGATGGGAATATGGCCGGTTGGATACATGCCATCGCTGTGAATACCGCCATCAACGCCTATCACAAAAAGAAACGCAAAGGAAACACGGTGGACATGGAAGACGTGGAAGAGATGGTGGCCGATATCCATATCCAACAAAACGACTTTCTGTCAGAAAAAATTCTGATGAAATTCGTGAACGAACTGCCCGACGGCTATCGTACCGTGTTCAACTTATTTGAAATTGACGGATACTCCCATAGGGAAGTCTCCGAAATGATGGGAAGCTCATACAGCACCGTGCGGTCGCAACTGTTTAAGGCCAAGCGGTCATTGCAGAAAAAAATAGAGGCTTTTTTAGGAAAAGAACTAAAAGACAAAGGAATAAAAAGCAAAGAAACCACACAAGAACCAACCAGTGAATAATCATATTATGAAACAGGAAGAAGAAATTGGGAAACTTTTCCACGACAAACTGGCGGGATTTGAGCAGGCTCCGCCAGAAGGAATGTGGAACAGCATTCAAAACAACCCGGACTTAAAGAAATTCAACCGCAGCCGCCGGTTCCGCAAGACAGCCCTTCGCATGGCGCTTCCGGCCGTTGTCATTCTTATCACTGCCATCACCCTGTTTTTCACACTTTCACCGGAGTCGCCCCAAAAACCCGGTATCCAAACAAAGCCTGCTACCACTGTACAGAACACGCTTCCTGTTCAGCCGTCCACTCCCTCTGTCACCACCCCCGAACCGGTTTCCACCCTTCCCTCCTCCTCCCCGTCCCCTGCCCACACTTCCTCTCTTCCTAACACAGAAAGTCAGAATACAGCTGCCGCCGAAACCTCCGACGCCACCATCACTACCCACCCCACCCCCCTCCCCGTCACTCCAGACGAAACCCTCTCTTCTGATAACCACACCCAACCAGCGGTGACCACAAAAAATACTCCTCCCCAAAAACAGGGTTTGTCCAGCGTGGCCACTGAAACCTCTCCCGTCACCACACAACACGCTAACCATTCCCCCTCCACCACCCTTCCTACAAACCATAAAACCGGGGAATTGCCCCTCCGCTTCAGCCACGACACCTCTGTCTGCCGCAATTCAAAAATCACCCTGTTTGTGGAGAATGCCGCAGAAATCCGTTGGAGCACAGGAACCCAAATGCCCACTCTCGACCTTTATATCGAAGATCCCATCACCATTTCCGCAGATATCCATACCAAAGAGGATCTGGACACCACCATTTACATCACCATCAGCGTGTTTGACTGCGGTTTGTTCATTCCCAACGCCTTCACCCCGAATGGAGACGGTTTGAATGACGAATGGTTGGTCTCCGCCCCGATGGGCATCACCAATTACGAGTGCGTGGTCTTTGACAAGATGAGCCGGCATCTGTTCCAGTCCAAAAACATCCATGTGGGTTGGAACGGCACCTCCTCCGATGGCAAACTGCTGCCCCCTGGCGCCTACTTTTATGTGATTACATACTTGGATGAGATGGGCAACAAGCATGTGGAAAAAGGCCAGGTGGTCATTGCCCGGTAACTTCACACATCTGCATTTCCTGTCTGTGGAAGCCGTATGCTGTGCAAATTGTAAAAAAAGCACACAGAAGTGACGGTTATCTCGGATTTTCCTGTAACTTTGCAGCTCCTTTGATAATGATCAATAATTCAATATATCAATTAATTAAAAAATACAATCAATGATGGAAAAATTTGATCCCGCAACCCAAATTCAAGCTATCGACCAAAAAGACATGAACCGTGGTGTAAACCCGGCCATTTGCGACAGCGCGACATTTATGTTCGAACAAGCCAAAACCATGACCGACACTTTCCATGGTGAGACCGAAGGCTACTACCTCTATTCCCGCCATTGGAATCCCAGCACCTTTGCCCTCTGCCAGGCCCTGGCTGCCATGGAAGGCACCGAATGCGCATGGGCTACCGGTTCCGGTATGGCCGCCATCACCGTCGCTTTGCTCCACGAAGTGAAAGCCGGCGACCATATCCTCTCCAGCATGACCACCTACGGTGGAACTTTCGCCTTCTTGAACAACTACATCAAGAAATTTGGCGTGGAAGTGGATTTCGTCAATATGCAAGATCTGGATGCCGTGAAAAAGGCTATCAAACCCAACACGAAAGTGCTGTACACGGAAACCATGAACAACCCGTTGCTCCGCATCGCCAACATTCCCGAGCTCTCAAAGATTGCTCACGCTGCTGGCGCCAAACTGTTGGTTGACAACACTTTCACCCCGATGATTTTCTCACCTTACCGTCTGGGCGCCGATGTGGTGATTTACAGTATGACCAAATATGTGAACGGAATGAACGATTGTGTCGCTGGTGCCATCTGCGGTACAGCCGACTATATCAACTCGCTCATCAATGTGAACGACGGTACCGCCATGCTGCTGGGTCCCGTCCTTGACCCGATGCGTTCCTCCAGCATTCAGAAGAACCTGCACACCTTGCACATCCGCATGAAAAAACACAGCGAGAATGCCATGTATCTGGCCAAACGCTTCAAAGAAACCGGCATCAAGTACAACTACCCCGGACTTCCCGAGCATGTGGATCACGAGCTGTTCAAATCCATGATGAATGAAGAGTACGGTTTCGGCGGTATGATTTCCATCGACATGGGTACGGCTGACCGTGCCAGCGCCATCATGGAAGAGATGCAGCGTCTGGGCGTGGGTTACCTCGCAGTGAGCCTCGGTTACTTCAAGACTTTGTTCAGCAACTCCGGGAAATCCACCTCTTCTGAGGTTCCGGAAGACATCCAGAAAGAGATGGGCATGAGCGAAGGCCTCATCCGTTTCTCTGTCGGTTTGGACAACGATCCGGAAAGAACCTTCCAATTGATTAAAAAAGCCATTGAAGCTACAAAATAACTAATCCTCCATTGATGGGAAAAAGGCCGACTAAAGAGTGATTTTATGTCGGCCTCTTTTTTTATGCCTTAGGAGTGCAGCTTTTTCCAAATACGATGTACAAGAAAATTGGGGAGGGCATTGACCGTCGGTCCAAAAAGAGGGTTCAATAAACCCGGGGTTACACACCGACGGCGATGGAACATCGCACGCAACGCTTTCCTTACCAATTTTTCTGGCGAATAAACCAGACCGAACTTTCCCGCAACTTTTAGAATGCGCACCAGCCCCGGAAGCACGTGATACAACCCCGTATCCACCGCACCCGGACATACTACCGTCACCCCCACCCCATAGGGCCTCATCTCAAAATAAAGAGATTTTGAGAAACTTCTTAAGTAGGATTTAGTCGCGGCATACATGGTGAGCCCGGGTACCGGCATCCCTGCTGCCACCGAGGAGACATTCAGTATGAAGCCTCTTCCCCGTAGTTTCATTTGGTTTCCGAACAAAAAACAGAGGCGAGTCGGTGTAACCATGTGAAGGTTCATCATCAAGTCCATGGGAGCTCTCATCTCCTCCTGCAACTCGCGGAAGAAGAAAATACCGGCATTGTTGATTAATATGTCAATTTCCAGCCCCATTTCCTGACAATAGCGAAATAGTTCATCCGCCGCTTCTTCACGCGCCAAATCACAAAATTTGGGCCATACATTCACATGAAATTCCTGTTGTATGGATACTGCCAATTGTTGCAGCTCCAGCTCCTGGTTGCTCACCATCAGCACCTGGCATCCCGCCGCCGCCAACTCCCGAGCATACGCCAAACCCATACCAGAACTGGCTCCCGTCACCAAAGCTGTACACGGCAACGCAAAGTTTTTCGGTAAACAGTTTTTTTTCATACCCCTTGACTCCTTTTCATTTGCTTTCTGAAAAAAATAAAAAAGGGGTGACTTGCGCCACCCCATAATTAGTTATTATCTAATGTTATCTTTGAGAAATGCTGACCTTGTAGTTGGCCACCTTGGCTTCTGTCATGACTCTCACAACATAGATGCCATTGGCTGCATTCAAATTGATAACTGTAGGATTGCTTTGAGCATTGCCTCTGAAGATGACTCTACCATTCATATCGTAAACCTGAACCTCTTGGATTTGTGCATTGCCATTGTTCACAACATAAATATCATTACCGTTGCTGTAAACTCTGACATCGCTGATGGTGAGATCCTGGATACCAGGATTGATAGAGGTAGTGTCACCCAAGGTCACAAAGGTCTGCTGTGAAGTCCAGTTGCTTTCTGCAGTATCGGTGATGCAAACAGATTTCACATTCCATACATAGCGAGTAGCCTCTTCAAGACCCGTCAGTGTGTAGAAGTTGTCAGTGATATTGGCAACCTCAGTGTAAACAGTGTCGCTGGCTTTCTTGTAACGGACAGTGTAGGAAGTCACATCCATGTCAGTCCAGTTCAAAGTAGCACCGTCCATAGTGATGTCATCAGCCCATGCATAGGTCGGGACAGGACAGGTAGCGGCAGTAAAGGTCACGCTGATGGTGTGCGGAGCCATCACATTGGAGAATGTGTAGGTGGTCACCGGAGTGGGAAGAACCACGCTGTCAACCATCACTTCTGCAATTGTATAATACTGATCCGGAGTGATGTAGTAAGTTACACTTGCACCATAAGAAACAGCAGTGTCACCCAGCGGGCTGATCGTACCATTAGCACCAGCTGTGGAAGTGATGATGAAGGTAGTATCTGCAATAGCATGGAAGGTCACGTCAATCGTATGATTTCCGTTCACATTTTCAAACAGGTAAGTGTTGGTGTCACCGATAGATTCACCGTCCACCATAACATCTTCAATTTCATAACCGTTGGCCGGAGTGATGATGTAGAGCTGTGAACCGCCGCATGCCACCAGAGTGGTACCGGCAGGAGAGATATAACCGCCTTCTGTAGCAGTAGCTACGATGGTATCCATTCTAACAACTGCTGTCACATTGATTACATGGTTAGCAGTGATGGTATCAAGTGTAATTGAATCAACAGCACCCATGCTTTCGCCATCCACGGTCACATCGCTGATTACATAGCAACTGTCAGCTGTGAAATTGAAGGTGAGAGATGAACCGAATTCAACCAATGTATCACCATCAAACGGAGTGATAGTCACACCGGCGTTCGCATAAGCGGAAACCATGAAGGTATCAATACCGAAGTTGGCGATGATTTCATGGTCTTCATGGAGTGAAGCGAAGGTGTAGGTATTGATGACACCCATGTCAACGCTGTCAACCAAAACATTGATGATGTGATATCCTTCATTCGGAGTGATTTCGTATATCGGAGCAGCACCGCAATCGAAGGTGTCGGTAGCAGTGATGGAACCGGCAGCGGGATCATTGACAGAAGCTGTAATGGTATAGGTCTTCATCGTGAAGGTAGCTTCAATGGTATGGTCAGCACTGATACTGTCAAACGTGATTGTAGTATCGCTCACTTCACAAGAGGTAGATGTACCATCAATCACAATCTCAGTAATGGTGTGACATTCGTCAGCTGTGATTTGATAAGCAACGGCCGTACCGCAGTTGTAAACACCCGTCTCGGTGATCACACCGCCGTCATTAGCTTCAGCTTCAACTGTGTAGGTCATCACCTGGAAGTAAGCCTGAATCGTCATGTCACGCTGGATATCACTAATGGTCAAAGTATTGTTTGCAAAATTAGCACTGTCAAGGTAGGAAATACCATTCACAAGGAGTTCAGAAACCGTCTGGCAATCATTCGGAGTCAAAGTGTAGGTAACTGTTGAACCGAAGGCCACGGTGGTGTCGCCCATCGGAGTGATGGTACCATAGTTGTAAGCTGTAGCATTCAAAGTGTAGTACACAGTGTCAAAGTTCACCTCAACGGTATAGTCTGCAGCAATATTGGAGATGGTATAAGAAGTCGGAGTTCCAATGTTATGACCATTGACAATCACACTGGTAATCTGGCTACCATCGGCAGGTGTGAAGGTGAAGTCAACCGTGGTATCACAATTGTAGGTGTAGGTGCCAGCGGTCGGAGTAACGATACCGCTACCATTCACAACCACTTGAACATCGTAGGTGTTGACAGCGAAGTTCACATCAATCGTGTGGTCTGAATCAACATTGTTGAATGTATAGACATAGTAGTTGATATTGGTGTCGAATGTGGTATCCACTACGTTGTCCACCAAAATCTCGCTGATATGATAGCAACTGTTGGCCGTGATAGTGTAGGAAACGCTTTCGCCATAGTTGACGGTAGTGGTACCAGGCATCATAATCGTACCGTTGGTGACTTGACCTGCAGTGATATTATAGGTGTTGGTCTCGTAATTCACTACCAAAGTATGGTTAGCACTGATGGTGTCAAATAGATAAGGATAAGTAGTGCTGCCAGCAGTGAAATTAGCAGGAACTGTACCGTCAACCAAGACGCTTCCAATATGATATCCAGTATCCGCAATCATGGTATAGGTTACACTGGCTTCAAACTCTACGGTGGTGTCACCAGGAGTGGTGGCACCGTTACCGGTAGAAGTGACGTCGATAGTGTAAGTGTTACGTGCGAAATTCACGGTGAGAACTGTATCCTGAGAAGCCACAGTAACATTTCTGTAAGCAATCACATCACTGTTATGGTTCAAGGTGTAGGTCACTCCACCGAGAGTGTGGTCTTGGATGTGCCAACCATCGGCAGCAGTCATGGTGTACTGGTAGAATGAACCGCAGTCCACTGTGTCAGAGGTAACCGTACCTTCACCGTTGATCACTGTATCCATCACGTAGCGATAGATGGCGAAGTCAGCAGCAATGGTATGAGCTTCCTGAATATTTTCAAAAGTGTAAGTAGCTTCTGTAATATCATCCACAGCAATGTCTGCGCCATCCACAGTGATACTGTTGATGTAGTAGCAGTCTGCAGGTCTAATGGTATAGGTGAGGGTATCACCGTCAGCAACCACAGTGGTGCCCGCAGGTGTTACCGTACCGTTATCGCCTGCAGTGGCAACGATTTCATAGTGGTTCAAAGCGAAGGTGGCAATCAAGTGGTGATTTTCATGGAAATCAGTAATCGTTACTGTGTGGTGGAGAGAATCAACGCTCGGATCATAGGTAGCGTCATTGGCGCCATCAAGATTGACAGAAACGATATGATAACCGCGAGTAGCCTGGATATCATAAGTGTATGAACCATCTGTACAAGGAACTGCTGTAGCAGAAGTAACTGTACCGAAGGTGGCATCCGGGCGAACCTCTGAGGTGAAATCATAAGTATATTCGGCGAAGAAGGCCTCAATTGTACGGTCGGAGGTTACGTTGGTGAAGTTGTAAACCACCGGAACTGTGTCATACACATAAGAGGTAGCAATGCCATCCACTACATAGTAGTCAATATAATAGCAAGGAACTTCAGAGGTGATTTCCACTGTGGTATCCTGACCCCACTGGATGTGGATCGGACCAGAAGTGATGTTGCCATGGTCATGAGCAATTGTAGTGATGTAGTAGTTGTTCAAATCAAAGGTAGCGCAGATGTTCGGGGTGTCAACCACATTGGTAACAATATAAGCATAGGTAACATCTGAATTGTCGCCCAGGGTCACAGGAGCATTGCCACCAGTGATGGTTTCAATATGATAACCATTGGTGGTATTGGCATTAACCGTCACAGTTATATCCTGTCCGTATTCAACGGAATCCGGAACGGTCACCATTGAACCAATAGCAGGATCAATGTCGCAAAGAACAACAGGATAAACGTTCTTAGCAAACACTACTCCAAGGATAGTATCGCAAGTAGCGGCAGCAACCGTGACATTCGCGGTAACGTCATTGTTGGTACCAAGAACAGTGGTGTTTCCACCGATAGTGTAAGATTCAATATGAGAGCCTGTACCAGCTGTAATAGTATAGGTGTAAGGATCGTCGCAATTCACCGTAGCCGTTGTAACCGTACCATCGCCCGTGTGAGCTTCACCCATCAAATACTGATAGATAGCGAAGTTGGCTTCAAGGGTTTGGGCAGCGGTGATACTGTTGAATGTATAGGTCATACCGGTAATATTGTCAATTGTTGCGGTTTCGCCATTGACAAGCAACTCGCTGATGTAATAGCAATGGTCAGGAGTGATGGTATAAGTGACAGATTCACCATCTTCCAGAACAGTGTCACCAGGAGTGATGGTGCCGTGGTCTCCAGCGGTCACGTCAACCAAGTAATGGTTGATGGCGAAGGTGGCAATCACATGGTGATCTTCATGGAAGTCTGCGATAGTAACGGTATGCTGCAAAGAGTCAACCGTCGGATCGAAGGTAGCATCGTCGGTACCGTCCACATTGACAGAAACAATATGATAACCACGAGCAGCTTCAATATTGTAGGTATATGTACCTGTGGTACAACCTACGGCAGAATCACTGGAAACAGTACCGAATGTGGGATCCGGCAACACTTGTGAAGTGAAGTCATAGGTATATTCTGCAAAGTAAGCTTCAATGAGATGGTCAGCATGGATATTACGGAAGGTGTAGCTGTACGGCATACTGTCATTCACAAACGAAGTAGCATTGCTATCAATAACAACACGATCAACATAATAGCAAGGAACATCCGAAGTAATTACATAAACCATACTGTCGCCCCAATTCACATGAGCCACAGTGTCAGGATCAATGTTGCCATTGTCATAAGCGATAGCCGTAATGGTGTAATTGTTCAAAGCAAATTCAGCGCAAACAGACGGAGTGTCAACCACGTTGGCAACAACATCAGTGAAGGTAACATCATCATTGTTACCAAATGCAGTAGTTGTACCATTCACTGTCACAGAAACAATGTGATAACCGTTGGCGGCATCTGCCGTAACAGTATAGGTGAAAGAACTGTCGTAAAGAACGGTAGCGGGATCAACCGTAACAGTACCACCTACGATAGCATTGCCATCACAGATCTGGACTGTATAAGCATTGCTGGCGAAGATGACATCCAGAGTAGTATCGCTGGAAGCGGCCAACACATCCACGGTTGCGGTCACATCGTCATTGGTACCCAATGTCGTTGTGTTTCCACCGATAGTATAAGAAGCGATATGCCAGCCCTGTTCAGCAGTGATGGTGTAAGTATAGTCCTCACCGCAGTTGACAGCACCATCGGTAACGGTACCTTCTCCTGTGTGGGTTTCAGCCATTTCATAAACAATAGTATCAAATGTAGCAATGATATCGCCGCTAGCGTTAGCATGCCAAGTGTAAGCATTGTTCTCTACGCTATCAACATATTCCACATCATTAATGGTGAAGGAAACCAGCTCTTGGCAAGCCTCCGGAGTGAATACGAAATTAAATACAGAGTCATAAATCACATTTGTGAAAACTCCCTCGGGAGAAACCACACCACCTTCATTGTAGGTGATATTGATATCGTAGTAATCAATTTCAAAGTTCACTCTCACCACATGGATTTCGTGAATATCATTGAACTCAATATCAAGAGAGTCAACATAGAGATCCGTGTATTCAGGAACATTCTCACCGTCAATCATTACCCAATTGACATGATAGCCTTCATTGGCAACAATGTGATAGATGAAGTTTCCGCCGCAGACAGCCTCGCCGGAGTTAATAGTACCATGGGAACCCATAGCAATACCTGTCATCGTGAACATGGAATCAGCGAAGACCACCTCAATGGTGTGTTCAGCAATTACATTGTTGAAAGTATAGCTCATGCCCGCTGCGTTGCTCACTGTAGCAGGAATATTGTCAATCAGAATAGAATCAATATATTTGCAGTCATTCGGAGCGATATGGAAGACAACCGTTGCGCCATATTCCCAATTCTGAGTCAGCGGGTTGACCTCACCAGCGGTTTCGTCAAAGATCACCGTGATCGGGAATTCATTATGTTTAAAGTAAACATAAACATCCGTATCGGAAACCACTTCATTCACAGTGTAAGCATAGGTGATTGCTGCATTGGAATCCAGGGTAACGATATCTTCGCCGCAAGTGATCTTTTCAATATGGTAGCCATTGCCAGCATCAGCAGTGAAGTTGATGGTTGCGCTCTGGCCATGATTAACCGTCTGCACGCCTTGGTCGTATGAACCGGCCTGGTGAGCGATATGGGCGGTAACTGTGTAGGTGTTGATGTCAAAGTCAACCGTCAAAGTGTCATCACCCGCAATGGTAGTGGGAACCACCAAAGAGGCAACCACACCGTCAACGGTGGTAGTGGTGCCATTCAGAACATAATTGGCAATATGCCAACCCTCTTCGGCGGTCAGCGTATAGCTCTGTTCTGAGCCACAAACTGCTGTGTCAGCGGAAGCGGTCACTGTACCACCTTCATCATTAGCAACGATGCCTGACATGGTGTAATCAATCAGGTCGAAGGTGGCGGCCACTGTCGTAGCTTCAGTGATGTTGTTCACGGTAAGAGCATAACCAGCGGGATTGCCGGTTACAACATGAATGTTATCCAAGAAGAAACGGTTGCGGGAAGCGTTTGCGCTTTCAAATTTGATAGTGGTACCGGCCTGTCCATCGGTTCCTGAGATGGTGAAGGTCTGCATATCACAATCTGTTTTCGGAAGATCGGTAACAGTATATTCTGTCGTTCCCACAGTTACTTTGATGGTAGTTCCTTCTCTACTGTCATCCCATGCCTTAGCGTCAAAGGTAATGGTGTAAGCACCACCATTGGTGGAGAGGTCAAGAGCCGGGGTGGTAAGGCTTCCCTTCACACTTGTTGTACCCAGTTTCAATTTTCCATTTGCACCGTAAACTTTGCTACCCTGCCAGCCAGGAAGAACCGTAGTATAACTGATTTCATTGGTTGCTGCTTCACACTGCTGTGTGGCGCTGGTGCTCATGTCGGTAACATTGGCAAAATCATAAGTAACCACTTCTGTGATGTTTTCTGTCACCTCTACTACATCAGCCATAGCACTTACGTTGTTCACCAAAACTTCTGTCAGTTCATAGCAATCGCTTGTAGGAACCATCTGGAAGGAAACAGAACCACCATGTTCAACAGATGCAGAAGCGGGATTGATGGTACCATTCGTCGCAGTGGCAGTTACATTGTAATGGTTGAGAGAGGTGTAAGCTGTCAGGTCTTTGTCCTCTGTCACATTCATCACTACATGGGTTACTTCGCCTTGTTCGCCCGTATAGCTTTCAGCAAACACGCCGTTCACGTAGACGGAATCCACATGATAGTTGTCGGCAGCAGTGATGGTGTAAGTATAATTGGAGCCGCAAGATGCGGTGGGGTCGCCTGTGACCACTGCACCATTGTCGCCAGACCCTGTCATAGTGTATTCAAATACCTCAAAGTAAACATCAACGACATGGTCATTTTCAATATTGGTAAGGTTGACAGAAGCCACCGGTGCGTTGTCCACAACGATGGAGTCAACGAAAGTACAGGAAGTTCCAGCAGCGGTCAGTGTGAAGTTGTCCCCATACTGAACTGTCACGGTCGGACCAGCAGGAGTGGTAGTGCCCTCTCCATTGGTATTGATAGTGATTGTGTATTCGTTGATTTCAAAAGTCACATATACATTGGTATCGGAAATCACGGAACCGAGGGCGAACTCAACGATAGAGTCAGCATTGCCATTGATGTTAGTCCATGTTTCTGTACCGCAAGTAATGGTAGCCACATGCCAGCCGTGGTCAGCGATAGCAGTCACAACAGAGGGATCGGTATAATACACGATGCTGTCTGCCGGCAGAGCCTGACCCTGACCATCAGTTACACTCGCATAAACGTGGTTGTATTCACGGTTGAAATAAACATCAATCACATGGTTAGTTCCATCCATAGTGACGGGCAGCAGGTCCATGTGCTGCTGATACTGGGGAGCGTCGCTGGCATTATAAACCAAGCCATTCCATTTCACAGAATCAATTCTTGAATGGGTAGTGGCGTCAGCGTCCACATACACGTCACGAACAGTGCTTGCGCAAGTGGCGGTTCCAAACACACCTTCGGGTTGGCCATTCACAGTACCCAGACCAGGACCGTGGAACACGGAAGTGAGGTCATACACTGCAGTATCAAACAGCACTTCAATGGTGCTGTTGCTCCACAGGGTGTCGAAAGTATAGGAATCAGCGATTTCAACTGCTGTTCCATTAACCAAGATGGAATGGATTCCGATGCATTCTTCATACGTGAAAGTATAGGTCGGGAAAGCGTCAAATTCATATGTGGTGTCACCTACCGGATTGATTGTGCCACCGATGCCAGAAGCAGAGGCGCTCACAGTGAAATGATTTTTGCTATAATATACAGCGATGGAGTGATCTCCGGTCATGTTGAAATCCCAGGAGCCGTTGAACCAGGTTTCGTTATAGCTGGCTGTATTGAGAGCGCCATCAATGTAGAGGGAATCAATATGGTAGCCTGTTTCAGCTGCGAAGGTGTAGTGAGCGGTTTCGCCGCAAGCATAAGTAGCGGAAGCCTCAACGGTACCTGTAGCCGTCACTTCATACTGATATTGAGCAAAGGTGGCAGCAATAACATGGTTAGCGTGAACGCTGTCAAGTGTGAGGGTCATTCCATCGGGATCGGTGATGGTTTGAGCTGTTCCGTCCAAAGTAACGCTTTCAATATAGTAGCAGTTCTCAGGGGTAATCACATAATCATAGTTAGCACCGTGGTTCACTACAGCGGAGCCTTCAATGGTGCCGTTTTCACCGGCTTCGATGTCAACGGTGAATGTGCAGGCGTTGGTTTCATTCACAGTCAAGTTCAAAGTGGCAGTGGTGTCGCCGCAAGCGGTGAGGCTTACCACATAGGTTCCTGTAGCATCGCAGTTTTGTCCATAGAAAACATACGGGGTTTCATTCACACAGATGGTGGTGTCTTTTGTTTCACGGTTATAAACCGGAATGACATTCAGTGTGAAGACCACATTGCTATCGCAACCATTAATGGAGGTTTCATTGTAGTTGAAGGTACCTCCTTCGGTATAGCTATGTCCGCGGAATTCAAAAGTGGCGAGTTCTGCGGGGCAGATGGTGGTGTCCACTTCTTCGTTATACACGGGAGCTACAACAAGCGTATAGTTCACGATGCTGTCGCAACCGTTCACTGTGGTTTCGGCATAAGTTTCGCTACCTGCTGCAGTCCATTCATGTCCACGGAACATGTGGGGCAGTGCAGAAGCACAAACTGTTTCGGTGATATCCTCCGCATATATCGGATTGACAGTGAGTTGGAGGGTCACTGTGCTGTCACAACCAGCAATGCTCTGGAGGTTGTAGGTATATTCACCTGTGGTTGTTCCTGCCTCAACAACAATGTCACCAACATTCTGCGGAAGTTGATTTTCGCAGAACGTGGCTTCAACGACTTCGTTGTAAACCGGGCTGATGACCAACGTCAGTGTAACGTTGCTGTCACATCCATTGACTGTCTCAAAAGTATATTCAAGGTCGTTGTACACCCCAGGTTCGGCATTGGCGTCAAAATGGTAACCAAGAGCCCCTGCTCCGAACTGGTATTCTGTACCCTGACAGATGGAATCTGTGATTGTCACGTTATAGGTGGGGTTGACATCCAGATAGAGGACACGTACACTGTCGTGGCCACCCTGAGCAGCGCCTTCTTTGGTGAACATATATATATTTGTTTCTGTACATATACTATCTATGCCATCAAATGTGGAGAAGGTATAAGATTGGCCTTCGCAGATAGCAGCGACCTCTTCATACATTGTGTCGGAAGCAACAACAGGATTAACTGTAACATGAAGCACTACGAAGCTGTCGCAACCGCAGGAGGTTTCATTCCCGTTGTAGTAATGGCTATGGTCTCCTGCTGTGCTGATTATATCTCCAGCAAATTCAAAACTTTCTCCTTCATTAATTGTGACATCATATTCATATTCTCCAGGAATAACGGAAAGGTTAAGCGTCACAATGGTATCACAAGCGCCGCCCACACCGGGAACAGTATCAACATGGGTTCCAGCGTCGGCGGGGAGCAGGTTGGTGCCATAAAAATTGTAATAGTCTCTGCTGTGGTCATAGCTGTATTCGCAGATGGAGATGTTATCCGTGCGTGTTTCCGTACAGGGTGCCACATCCACCTTGTAAATGGAAACGGCTACCTGGCCTGAAACATAGCAACTGAACAAGTGGCTTGAACTATTATAGCGCAAGGTATTATGAGTATAACTGCCCTGAGCTACAATATCCACCGAGTTCCCATTCTGTGTAAAACTCCAGGAAGCGTTCGCATCGATTGTGGTCTGCGTTCTCAACCAGTTGCTGCTTGAAGAGGCGGCATACAAGTAGTTGTTCTCTCCCACATTCATCGCAAACGTGCCTGTCGTACTACCCGCTTTCAAGGTAATCACCTGTACTGTTGTCTCATCAAACGTAATGGTGTTTCCTTCTTTGGTAACATTAGCCGTATCACGGTTATTGGTGTTTTGTGTAACGCCCAATGCAACAGCCGCATTAGATGACACAATAATAATCTGGTCTCCAATGGCGAGTGTTGAAGCATCCGTCACCAGCTGCGCAGTTTGCGCATTTACATTACCTATTGCCATCAGCAAAAGAAGTGCAACGGCAACAAAACTCTTCATCTTGGAAAAGATTCGGAAATTTTTAGGCTCAAAAGTGTAAAACTTTTTCATAAAAATAATGTTTGATTTGTTATTAATTTTCTTTTCTATTTTCTTATCTTTTTTTATTTCAATAACTTAAATGATGAATAAATGCGCTTATGAACATTTTATTCACTTTAAACTTAATTCCGACAAAAATACGAATATTTTTGGTACTACACGCTATTTTCAAATGGATTTCCGATTTTTTTTAAACAGCGCAATGTGAAAAGCTTGTTGAGAAGTCAACAAGGCATTCTCCGTAAGACAGGAAGAACATAAAAAACAAGCTTATTTGACTATCAGTTTGATAGTTTCCACGGTTTGGCGAGTATCAACCTGGACAAAATAGATTCCGGAGGGAAGCTTGGTTGTCGGAAGCTCCGTTTGTTTCGTTCCCACAGCGCTCAAACGTGACACTTGCCTGCCCGCACAATCAAAAATCTCTACCTTATCAATTGGCAAATAGTTGCTGGTCAAGACACACGTGTTTTCAACCGGGTTGGGATAAATATGGCAGCTCTGTAGTTCTGCCAAATGGTACTCTTCCACAGCTATCGGATCCCAATCCACACAGGTGGGGTACCATGGGTCTCCCTCGTGTGCGCCAAACAAATATTCCACCAATTCCGGACAATCAATAAAAGGATTTCTGTTATGTTGAAAATTGTTATAAATCACATTATTACGATCTATTTCCTTGGCACTGACCGGATCTTCAATATGCCACTCTGTCAACATGTTTTGCACCCATGTCTTCAAAGAAGAGCCATCAAACATGGACTCTGCTGTTTGCCCGAGGTTTTTGTCCATATAACGCACTGTCATGTAGAAGTAGGTGCGAGCAAGGTCCCCTTTGTAAGCATCAATGGGTTCAAAAACGGTGCCGCTGCATTGAGGATAGGCACATGGCCCGACTTTGGAGCCGTTAGAGCTGGTATAGGTAGGGTTCGTCACTTCCCCGTATGCAAAATTTCCGCGTCTATTGTTTACATAACCGTCTGTAGGATAAAGGTGAAAAAGATCTGACAGCATGGGAGTGGCATCTCCAAACCATGATTTGGGAATGGTATGCTCCCGATTATAGCAATCCCCTTCGGAGGAGTAGTTCCCACACTTATCCGTGCCAAAGGTGAAGTAGAATGCAGCCGTACCGCCAGGCACATCGGAATAGATATCCCAAACCTTCCCGCTTGACATCCGATCCGTATAATAATATGCAGACCAGAGGTCGTCGTATGCCACCACTGTGTGGTTACGAATGATACCAAACAGGGCAGATCTCAACTCTTCACCACTTTTGCCCACGGCAGATTGGTAATACCCTGCCGGAACTTGGGATAATGCCGAATAAAAAATCGGGAAAAAACACAAAAAAAGAAAGGTTTTCTTCACCTTCGTCATAATTTTCGGCAAAAATACAACAAAAAGTGCAAAAAAGAGAGGGAAAATGAATTTTTGCCGACTTTATTTGCGATAAAGTTCCACCAATTTTCTGGCTTCCACTGCTTCACGCACATCATGCACCCGCAGAACAGCCGCACCTTTCAGCAGGGCGATGGTGTTCAGTACTGTCGTCCCATTCAAAGCCCAACGGGGTTCTGTTTTCAAAGCTTTATAAATCATTGATTTTCTTGAGATACCGACCAGAATAGGCTTTTCAAAAACTTGAAAAACCTGTAATTGGTTTAACAGCAAATAATTCTGTTCCAATGTTTTCCCAAACCCAAAACCAGGATCAATGATAATATCCTTACATCCTTTTTTTTGGAAGAGTTCAATTCTTTCTCCGAAAAACCGCAGCATATCGGCGAGCATGTTGTCGCCCATGGTTTCCTGCTGCATCCGGTCGGGTTTGGCAGTAGTATGCATGAGCACATACGGCACACCCATTTGTCCAACCACATCAGCCATACGGGAATCAAATTGCCCACCGGAAATGTCATTGATAATGGAAGCACCCGCATTCACAGAGCGTTCAGCAACATCGGCACGCCATGTGTCCACTGAGATGAGTGTGCCGGGAAATTCACGGGTAATGGCGGCAAGCACGGGTTGGAGGCGGCGCCACTCCTCTTCAGCGGGCACCTCTGCGCTCCCTGGACGGGTGGAGACGGCTCCCACATCAATGATGTCAGCCCCTTCAGACAGCATCCCCTTCACGCGCTGCATCGCAGCTTCCATACTAACGTAGCATCCGCCGTCAAAAAAAGAGTCTTCCGTTACATTCAAAATCCCCATGATAGCGGGAGCAGAAAACAACGGATAGGGAAAAGTTTTCATCGTGAGATACAGGCTAAAAAAATATGGCAACCGCTAAAGCAGTTGCCATATCATTTTATCATTCAATTATTTTTGATCTTTGTTTTTAATATTGTCACCGCAATCATCCACAATCATCTTGTACCATTTTTCAGGATAGGAAGGATGTTCCGGGTTGGCGCACTGAGGTTTGGTGGTGTCGGTTTTCAAAAAACGGCCGTTCTGTTCTTTTTTTACGTTACCGTCGTTATATTTAACAAGCAGGTATTCAAAAAGTTGATCCCATGCCTCACACACCTTTTTAGTGGCATCGTGGGAAAATTTTGTCAACTCACGTTGTGCTTGTGCAGGATTTTCGGCATAGAGTTTCACCATATTGTCTTCCATAGACTTGATTTGTGTGATGAAATTCCCTTCCAGCTGATCTTGCAATTCGTTAACATGCTTGATCATATCGCAATAACGCGTGTAAACAAGTTGACTCACTTTGGTGAACCGCCAATAGGCGGCGTCACGAGAGTAATCCACCATGGAGCCGTTGCCTTCCATCAGTTCGTGGGGAGCGCGGAGGATTCCGCAGAACATGGGGATGTAGCAGGTGGAGGCGGCGTCATCCACGCCGAACCAGAGAATACCGCCGAATCCGTCGGGGAGGTTGGGGCGGCACTGGGCGACGAAGGAAAATCCGGTTTGCTGTGTAGCGGTAGCGCGTTCATGGATATAGTCGTTTCCGTTGTAGCTCCAGGTCATCGGGCGCCAGCGGTAGGGGCAGCCGAAAGGACCGGCACCCAGATCCTGGGTCATATCCATGGAGGAGCCCTCGTAATGGTCGCGCATCAGCTTCATCACATCCTGCACTTCCAATTTTTTGGCCGGCTTGATCCAAAGAGGGAATCTGTTTTTGAGATTGTCGCCGCGGGCATAATCCTCGTATTGTGCCATCAGACCGGGGTTGCAGCGGTAAAAAGCCATCCACACACGGGCATCGCAAAAACGGGCGGATTCAAAATTGATAGGAGCATAGGCGTCGCAGAAACTAAACTCAGCATCAGGGGCATCCGCGGGGTAGTATCCTTTCAGTTTTGCAAAAGAGATCACATCGGCGGAATAAACGGTTTCCACATTGGGCAGGAAAATCTTGTCAATTTCCTTGGAAGTGATGGAGGTTTTGCCGTCGCGGAGCGGGAAGGTGGTGATGCGTGCCTGATTCGCATGTCCGCAAATATATCCATCGGGAATGCGGCGGGCGACCCACACGGCACCTTTAGACCATCCCTTGACAGTTTTTCCCTTTGCATCTTTCATTTCAGCGCCTTTTCCGATAAGCTCAAAAATCCATGCTTCGTTGGGGTCAACAATGGAAAAGGACTCGCCTTCACTGCAATATCCGTAGGTGTCCAGCAGTTCACAAATCACCTTGATAGCTTCGCGAGCATTTTTGGCTCTCTGCAAAGTGATGTAAATCAACGAACCGTAATCAATCAAGCCGGGAGTTTCCCACAATTCCTCACGTCCGCCATAAGTGGTCTCTCCGATGGCCAGCTGGTGTTCGTTCATGTTTCCCACCACCGCATAGGTATGAGCTACTTCGGGAATTTGTCCCAAACGTTTGCCAGTATCCCATTCAATGATATCACGGAAAGAGCCCGGGGCATGGTCGGCAGCGGCGTAATAATAGAGTTCGCCATAGAGGTTATGAGAGTCTGCGGCGTAAGTCACCATGCAAGAACCGGTGGTGGTTGCTCCTTTTGTGATGATGAAATTGGTGCAGGCCCAAGACATGTTGAACAACGCGGCACCGAAAATCAATGCAACAACAAGAAAAAATTTCTTCATAAAAAATATATTAAATATCTACAGATGAATGATTTACATTAGGAATTACCATCAACGGCATGGGGGCAAGATTCATCATCTGGCGAGTATGACTGCCCAACCAGAAAGCAGAGATGTCATCTTCTTCCTCGCGCATCACCACAATCAGGTTCACATCCTCATTCTTGGCCCATTCAACGACGGCATCGGGGGTGTTGCCGTGGATGTCAATGGTGGAGGCTGCACAGCGGACAGCAGCGGCATCGCAAATATTCTTGGCATGGTTGACCTGCACATTGATGGCGTGTTTCACCTCCGCAGAGCCGGGTTCGCAGAGGCCCAGAATATGCACTTTGGCTGAGAAATAGCGGGCGCACTCGGTAGCCATCTTCATCTTCTGGAGTGTTTCAAAACTCATGTCAATGGGGGTCAAGATCTTGGTAAGGTCACGGTTGGCCTTCACATGGCTGCCGATAATCAGAACGGGCACTTTGGTCAAGCCCACCACCTTCATGGTGTTGCTGCCGATGAACATCTCCTCAAAACCGGAAGCACCATGAGAGCCGACAACCAGAAGGGCATCTGGAATATTGGCCGCATATTGGGTCAGTTTCAAATAGGCTTTGCCTTCCAAAATCACGCCCTGAATTTCGTTTTTAGGAGCTTCCATACGTGCATGAGCTACAAATTCATCCAGTTTAACGTGGGCTTTTTTCATCATTTCATCCTCATCCTCCACATCCAATTTGGTAGCGGCAGTCGGGGTTTTCACCCATACAATATGAATTTTGGCATTGGATCTCAAGCCGATAGCAACCGCGTGACGCAGTGCGTTTTCCGAATTTTGGGAGAAGTCAATCCCCACTACGATATTTTTCATAACTATATCTGATTTTAATGATACAATAAATCCAAAACGTTTTTCAATTCAAGGCTGCAAATATACTAATTTATTAACTATCGGGAACGTTGTTTAATAAAATTCTTTGCGAATAACATGTGACGGTTCTACTTCAAGGGATTGCTGCAAAATTCAAAACATCGCAGGATTCTCTCCCGCGATGTTTTAAAACAGTATCGCACAACTGCCAAGGATTATTCCTTCACGACCTTGACGGTGGTGATGGCGTTGCTCCCTGCGATGCGTATCATATAGATACCTGAAGCGAAACTGCTGAAATCAAGGTCGGTGTATTTGGAGGCGACCTTCGCCGTCATCATCAGTTTGCCAAACATGTCAAGCACGGTAAGTTCAGCATTGATTGCATTGCTCTCAACAGTGATATTGCCGGTGGTCGGATTCGGATACACTAATGCGGAAGGGGCATCTGTCTCTTCTATTCCAATTGCTGCGGGAGTGCCCACGGCAACATCATCCACATACACCCCTTCAGCATCATGGCCCTTGGCCTTGAATGCAATTTGGTAGGTGGGCGACGGATTGGGAAGGGCCAGCGAGACGGTTTCGTATCCACCCTCTGTGGGGAAAGGATAGTTGGCCAACATCACCCACTCCTCTGTAGCGGCGGTACGATACTGGACAGCAAGTTCATCCACGCTGCTCATACCTTGCAACTGCTTGTGTTTGAACACAAGCGTGGGATTTGTGACGGAGGTGATGTCCAAGGGAGCGGAGACCAGTCGTGCCTCACCACCCAGCCAGATGAAAAATGCTGTGTTGTTGGGATTCAAATAACCGGGGTCCACTACCCAATTGTCAATGCCTGAAATGATTTCGGAAGTCCAGCACACAAAATCTTCGGAAGATTCAAAATCATCGGTATAGGGATTCTCATCGGTCACTGTGATCACATCACATGCCGTAGTGAAGGAAATCGGGGAAGACCACTCCGACTCATTGTCCGTCGCGCACAGTGCCTTAACCCTGACAGTATAATTGCTTTGTGGCGAAAGGCTTGTAATCCTGTAGGGGTTGGCATTCACCGTATGATTCACCCCATCCACTTCCAGAATCCATGAACTCTCTCCATTATAAGAGGTCCAGCCTATCAGCACATCAGTCGGATGATTCTCCAGAATTTCCAGATCTGTGGGGCGGATGCAGTTTTGAGCGGAGGCCACCCGGATATTATCCAGAAAGATGTAATATCCTCCCAGCCCTCGTGCCAGAAATGAGATCTGGTAAGTGGAACTGAGGTTGGGCAAAGGCAAAACCGCTTCAAAAGTGTTCGTCCAATCGGAGGTGCTGTACATGGCCAGCACATGCCACTCGTCCTGCTCCGAACTGCGATAACACGCTTCCAATTCATCATAGTTTGCTAATGCCATCATAGCATATTCAAACGAAAGCACCGCACCACCCAGCGCAGACATGTCCAGCACAGGGGAGATCAGCCGGGCTTCCGCACCGATTGCATTTTCCGGATAGGAGAAAGAGGCCACTGTCGTGGAGGCCGTCATCACAGTCCACTGACCAGCAATCCATTCCGTTGTTTTCAAAACCCTCCACAAAGGGCTGCTCATCTGTGACCGCCACGTCACACTGGGCGAAGGAGAATGCAAAGGGGAAAACCACCAGTACAGCCAACGCAAACACACGTTGCAAAAAGGGGAAATCTTTTTTCATAACTATTGTCTTTGGTTATACATTTCTTTAATGAACGGCAAAAATAAAAATTTTTCCGATTCCTCTCCCATCTAATCATCAGCAACTCGCACAGTCCCAAAAATTGCTTTCAACTTTTTTACGCATACATATCGCGATGTTGCCCTACAAAAAAACGGTGCATCACTTTTTGCAAACCTTATGCACCGCCATATTTTCCCTTGTGAAAACCAACAGAAAATACATACCTGACGAATACTCGTCCATAGGAATTTCATTGACCGCACCGTTTGCCGAGAACAGTCTTTTTCCCCTCCCATCAAACAATTCAACTTTCTGAATATCAGTCTCTGAAAATATATGAAGGGATTCCTTTACCGGATTAGGAAAGACCTTCGTCTGTAATGGCTCTGTCTGTTCTTCCACCCCATCGCTCTCCAAAGAGACCATGCCCACAAAACGAGCGGTAAAACTTGCTCCCGGGGCATTGAGAACAATCTGGTTGTTGGCATCCATAAGCCGTACATACCCGCTGGAGATTCCGTTTCCGGCAGCATCCTCCACCACCAAGCGATAACAATCTTCCACGGACAATTCTATTGGAATTTCATTGACCGTATTCGCCGCCAAGTCGTTACCTTGCACAACCACTTGATTATCCGATGTCATAAGCATATAAGATGTTTCTGAAGCATGCTGGTCGGTTTTGATTTTGAGCGTCATGGTCCGGGTGCCGGCAGCCACCGACTTGCTGACGGCAAGTTCAAACGGTTCGCCCGTATAGGCGGTTCCATTGACCTCGTCGATATGTGCCGTAAAGGTTTCGCTGGTATTGGGCATGATGGGGAAATTCGGGAGATGGATGGTTACTGTTTCCAAAGGAGGGAGGAGTCCTGTCCATTGATAGGTGTTGGACGCTTGTCCCGACAGGGAATAAACGAAAGAGAGGGAGGTGAGAGTATCAGCGCCTTGGTTGTCCACCACCACCTCCACGGAAGTTTCGTCGGAACAGTCTTCCGCTTCGGTCTGGCACAGTTGAAAGATGCGGGGATGAAGGCCGGGGCGGTTCAAGTGGGTGAGTTCCACCTCGCAGCCGGTGAAAATCTCCTGACGCCCTTGAGAGACGAAGGCAACAAAGGCCAGATCCTCCAGCTTGGCGGGGATGGGGTTGGGGAATCCCAATTCTTCAGGCAAGATGTATTGATAGTTTCTTTCAATGAAGGAACCCGCCGTTGTCGGAAAAATCTCCTCGCCCCATTGGTCTTCAATTAGATGGCGCAGCACGTGTCCGTGGCGGTACTGTTCCCCCACGATTTGAGAAGGATTGGCGATGGCACCCGTCTGGGGCCCGATGATATTGTTCTGCAATACGGCCACATTCAACCTGTGGGCAGGGCAGGTGTCGCTGGCAGTGTAGTACAATTGTACAGTGATTTGCAGTTCACGTGTAGCCCAATCCAAAGTACCTTGTGCAGCAATATTGACGGGGGAAACCTGCGACATGATGGAGTCGCAGCAACTTTCCCAGCGATCCCGGCTGACCGCAGTGATGGAATCACCGAAAAGGTGACGATTGATCGTTCCTGTCGGAAATCCATAGTGTCCGATCTGATCCAGAAGGTCATTCCCAAAGGCAGTGGTGTACGTATTGGAAGCAAAACTCCCCACATGAATATTGATGGGGAAAATCCGATTGGGGTATTCTTCAACCAATTGATTTACGATCAAGTGGCCTTCAGGGCAATACACACAATTTATTCCGGTGTATTCCTCCAGTATCACATTTTTATAACAGGTATCACAGGAAACAAAATGTTCATTTTGACCATATTGATTCAAACAAAAAAATAGAAGCCCGACAAGAAACAGTATTATTTTTTTCATATAGGGAAAAGCTTTTCCGTTTTTGCCCACAAAAATAGAATTATTTATCAGAAAAACCAATATTTTTGTGTACATTTGCGGCTGTTTTTGAAAACCCGATGATATTTTTTCAATTAAAATTATAAGAATATGAAAAAGAAGATTTTAGAAAGATTTTGCAGTTATATGGCCATCGCCACCACCTCGGATGAAAATTCTGAAACCTATCCGAGCACACCCGGACAGCTGGTCTTTGGGGATTTTTTGGTTGAGGAGTTGAAAAGAATCGGTCTGTCTGATGTCCAGAAAGACCAATACGGCTATGTGACAGCCACTCTGCCTGCCAACTGCGACAAAGTGCTCCCCACTGTGGGGTTCATCTCTCACTTTGACACAGCACCAGACATGCCTGGAGCGAAAGAGCCGCGTATCATTGAAAATTACGATGGTAAAGACATCATGCTGGATGCTGAAAGCCATACGGCGCTGACGCTGGTGGATTTTCCCGAACTGGCGGGTTACGCTGGACAGACCCTGCTGGTCACCGATGGGAAGACGCTGTTAGGGGCTGACGACAAGGCGGGCATCGCGGAAATTGTGACTGCAATGGAATATCTGCTGGCCCATCCTGAAATCAAGCATGGAAAAGTCCGTGTGGGTTTCACGCCCGACGAGGAGATTGGCAAGGGGGTGGTCCATTTTGATGTGGCCGGTTTCGGTTGCGATTTCGCCTACACCATGGATGGTGGTGCGATTGGAGAGTTGGAGTATGAAAACTTCAACGCTGCGGCGGCAACCATCAAAATCCAGGGCAGGAACATTCACCCTGGTTATGCCAAAGGCAAGATGGTGAACGCCCAGCTGATTGCAATGGAATTCAACTCCCTGCTGCCGGAATTTCAAAAGCCTCAATACACCCAGGATTACGAAGGTTTCTACCTTCTCGTTCACATGGATGGAAGTGTGGAAAACGCCACCCTCAACTACATCATCCGCGACCACGACCGGGAAAAATTTGAGGCCAAGAAGAAGTTCATGACAAAGGTGACAGATTTTCTGAATGAAAAATATGGCCACCGTGTGGTTTGTGAAATCAAGGACCAGTATTACAACATGCGGGAGAAGGTGGAACCCGTCTTCCATATTGTCACCTTGGCTGAGGAAGCCATGAAGGAAGTGGGAGTGGAGCCGCATGTACAGCCCATCCGTGGTGGCACCGACGGCGCCAACCTCTCATTCAAAGGACTACCCTGTCCCAACATTTTCGCCGGCGGTCACAACTTCCACGGCAAATACGAATACGTGCCGCTGGAATCCATGATCAAAGCCATGGAAGTCGTCACCCGGATCATTGAAAAGATTGCCCGTTAGGCTTTCCTGTATTTTCAGAAAAATTTCCCTCCAGGCCGCAAGGATTTACAAAATATGTATATCTTTGCGGCCTTTTAACGACAATCTGCGTTTGCAGCCATTTATTTCCTTATGCAGCACTTTGTACGCTGTTTTATTTTTTAATTATCTAAAAATGAACGAATTATTATACCGTTTATCTTTACAATTCCTGTCCGGAGTGGGACCGGGAAGTATTCGGAAACTGCTTCAACATTTCGGAAATGCCACTTCTGTTTTCACGGAAAAGCATCTAGCGGGCCCGGCGGGGAGAAAAATCAGTTTGCCGCAGCTCACCGATGAGATCCGCCGGCGGGCGGAGCAGGAAGCGGCTTGGATGGAAAAAACGGGAAGCAGACTCTGTTTTTACACAGATGCGGATTTTCCCAAGCGATTGAAAAACTGTGCCGACAGTCCTTACATGTTTTACTATCGGGGGGAGAACGTGTTCAGCATGCAGAAAATGGTGGCCGTGGTGGGCACGCGGAACATCTCCCCATACGGGAAAGACATCACCCGCAAGATTGTCTCCGAGTTGGCGGAACACGATGTATGCATTGTCAGTGGATTGGCGCGCGGGGTGGATGCGGTGGCGCATGAGCAAGCCGTGGAGAGCGGTTTGAAAACCGCAGCAGTGATGGGGTCCGGGTTGAGCATCATTTACCCTGACACCAACGAGCAGCTGGCGCACCGCATTGTGGCGGAGGGGGGAGCTCTTTTGTCGGAATTCCCTTTCAAAACCAAACCCGACCGACAGAATTTTCCACAGCGGAACCGCATCATTGCGGGCATGGCGGATGCCACCCTTGTGATGGAAACGGCCAACAAAGGAGGCAGTGTGATTACCGCCCACATCGCCCATTCCTATAACCGCGACGTATTTGCAGTGCCCGGCAACATTTTTTCCCCCACTTCAGAAGGATGCAACACGCTGATACGCACCAATGTGGCCGCACTTGTCACTTCCGGAAACGATATTGCCGAACTCATGGGATGGGATTTGCAACCACAACCCGCAGTACAACGGAATCTTTTTGTAGAACTTTCTGAAAAAGAAAAGGCTGTCACGGAACTCATCACCGCTCACCCCCACATCGCCATTGACGACCTGACGGTGTCTCTCCCACAGTTCAGTCCCTCGCAACTGGCGAGTCTTCTGCTCCAGTTAGAGCTGAAGGGCGTGATTCAATGTCTTCCGGGCAAAACCTTTCGGATGTATTAGTCTGTAAACTTCACTTTGCGCCAGCGAAGGCAGCCCAACAACCACTTGGGTATGGGTTTAACGACATCCCATTTTTTGAGATTCAAATACCACCCCAGTTTTTTCAGGATAGGGATGCGATGAGTTTCTACAAATTCAATAAGGGTGCCGTCAGGGTCTTCAATATAAGTGAAGTGACCCGATGCTTCCCCCATGTCAAACACATTCCCACTGGGACAGCTATCCACGGTAAAGGGGTATCCTTTTTCTGTGCAGAATTTTTCCAAAGCTCTCATATTGACCACATCCATACATAATTGGATAAACCCAGGATCTCCCCAGAAGCGGTTCTCAAAAATCTTCCGCGGTTCGCGGTCCAGGGCCACAACCAGCTCAACATAACTCTTGCCGAAGATTTCGGAGAAGTTCCCTTGGCGTGGGCGACTGTGGGTGAGCAGCACACGGCGGTAGGTTTCTTCACTTCCTTCCACAAAACCCCAGTCGTTGAAAACCCCAGTCTTGTCGTAAATCACCTGGTCATATCCCAAGATGTCACGATAGACGGTCAGTGATTTTTCTATATCGGTCACGCCGATCATCACGCCCAACGCCCCGCCGGAATTGCGGTGCATATCCCTATAAACATCTTTGTATTCAACAATTTGAAAATAATTTCCCCACGGGTCTTCTATCCAGAAAGTTTTCGTTTCGTCCGGAGCGATTTCAATGGCGCTCACCTTGTCATATTTGGCAGTAATCTCTTCGTAAAAAGACTGGGCGTCTCTGCATTTCACCTTGGCAGCGAAGATGCCGAGGTCGCCGACTTGGATTTTAAAATTTACCGGTATGGGCTTTCTTTCAGAATATTGCCATATTTCAAAGCCGCCGCCGCCCTGCATATTAATGGCGATGCACGCATGTCGTTTGTGGGGTTGGTTTCCGGTATAAGGCAGCATGAGTTCCGCCACCGTGTCATCTTCCAAAACCCGGATATTCATCTGGAACATTTCGGCATACCATTTCCATGACTCGGTAAAATTCTCCGTGCCCACTCCGACTTGCTGAATGCCTGTAATCAAAAAATTATCCATGTATGTATTTTCTATATGATTATCTATTAAATTACTGAATTACATTGACTTTACCTTTCTTGCGAGGCGGACACACAAACCGGGGAAAAGGCTTTTGATATGAGCCATCAGCAGTTCTGTGCTTCCCACCAGCACCTCACGTTTTTTCCGATAAATGGCATTGACGATTTTATCGGCGGCCTTTTGAGGAGTTATTCCGTTGGCTTGTCCGGCGTCCATCTTGCCATGCTGTTTTCCGCCTTTGTCAAGGGCATAGAAAGAGATGTTGGTTTGCACACGACCCGGACAGACGATAGTGACCCGGATATTTTTGTCGTAGTATTCGGCATGAACGGTTTCAAAAAAACCGTAAAGGGCGTGTTTGGCGGAACTGTAAGCACAGCGCAACGGAAAACCAAAGCGACCCGCAATACTGGTAGTCACGACAAATTGTCCGCCGCCCGCCTCCAACATTTTGGGCAGCAGGGCTTTTGTTATCATCACTGGGGCAAAATAATCCACATCCATAATTTTATGGATCATGCTCATTTCTGTGTCAATAGTGTTGGTTCGCTGACTGATGCCTGCATTGTTATACATAATGTCCACGCGGCCGAACTTTTGCCACGCTTCTTCTGCCAAAGCTGGAACACCTTCCAAATCAATCAGATTATAGGGGAGGATGGCCACATCAGCGGCGCCCTTGTCCAGGCAAGACTGCTTCACTTCCTGCAGTTTGTCTTCTTCCAAGGCGGTAAGGATGAGGGTGGCGTTTTCTTCAGCCAGACGGTAAGCGGTAGCTTCTCCGATGCCGGAAGAGGCTCCCGTAATCCAAATTATTTTTCCTTTAAACTTCTGCATATCATTAAAATAAGAGAGGAACGCATTGCACTCCTCTCTGAATATTAATTTTCACTAATCAACTTCAAAAGATACTCACCGTATCCACTTTTTCGCAACGGCTCGGCAATTTCACGCAATTTTTCAGCACTGATAAACCCCTGTTTGTAAGCAATTTCCTCTATACATCCCACCATCAGGCCCTGTCTTTCCTCCACCACTTGCACAAACTGGGTGGCTTCTATCAAGGAACGGAAGGTTCCTGTATCCAGCCAAGCGGTTCCTCTATCTATTTTACAGACTTTCAATTTTTTATTTTCCAAATAATAACGGTTGACATCCGTAATCTCATACTCGCCGCGGGCACTGGGTTTGATGTTGGCGGCCACCTCCACTACGGAATTGTCGTAAAAGTAAAGTCCGGGAACCGCATAATTGGATTTGGGGTGTTGGGGTTTCTCCTCAATGGAGACGGCATTCATGTTTTCATCAAACTCCACCACACCATAACGTTCCGGATCAGAAACATGATAAGCGAAAACGATTCCCCCATCCGGATCATTGTTGAGGTGCAGATTATGTTCAAACTCACTCCCATAGAAAATATTGTCCCCCAAAACCAGCGCCACCTTGTCCTTGCCGATAAACTCTTTTCCCAGCACGAAAGCTTGGGCCAATCCGTTGGGCACATGCTGTACGACATATTCAAACCGACATCCGAGGCGGCTGCCATCACCGAGGAGGCGTTCAAAATGGGGAAGGTCCACTGGGGTGGAGATGACCAGAATCTCCCGTATGCCGGCGGAGAGCAGTGTGGAGAGAGGATAATAGATCATCGGTTTGTTGTAAATAGGCATCAGCTGCTTGCTCATGGCGAGAGTCAAAGGATGCAGGCGTGTGCCGGCTCCTCCGGCGAGAATAATTCCTTTCATACAATCAGGTCGTGTTAAAATATCACGGTGCAAAAATACACATAATTATTTGTCTGGCGAAAGTTTTCTATCATCCTTTTTTACAACTCATTTGATTATAATTCATTGCATGGACCATGCTTGTGAATTGACCCACGGTGCATTTTACACCAGACAAATCTCGCGAACAACTTCCTTTCCTACCTTTTGGTTCACCAGATTCACCAAGGAAGAACGCTGGTTCAAAAGTTCAAAGCGGAACGATGCATTGTCTGTTTTCACAAACAAACGTCCCTTGTCGCACCACACTTTTTTGACCAATATCCGTTGGTTTTCCGGAATGAGTTCCAGCAAAACATTTTTTGCAGCATGTTCCTGAAACTCATCTTCCCGGTGCACCTGGTTCAGAAACTGCTTCAGTATCGCCGAAAAAGGGGCATCTTCCATATTTCTTTCTATTGCTGCCAACATAACGAGAGATTCAGTGAGTTATTATTTTTTTTAACGGATATGAAAAATGATTTGTGCAGCCACCTCGCTCTGGGTATGTCCCTTGACGGCTGACAAACCTGAACTGATTTCTTCGCGGTCATCGTAACAAGTTTGAGAAAATCGGAACTGTAAATCCAGAAAAGCGATGCCGTAATTGGCCAAAAAAACGTAGCGCATCCCTTTCCCGTAATGATTTTTGATGGTGAAGGCATACAGCAAATCCGGTTCATAGGCGGGCAACCGTTCCTCATACGAATCGGTATCAAAAAATGCTGCACGCAGTTGGAAAGAGAGCCCCCATTTTTCTATTTTCACGCCCACGTCTTGGAGAAGCAGCAGTCCGCAGCGAAGCGGTTCGTGCCTGGCGGCATGGAAAAGCCCGGCCACCGCGGTTTTCAACTCCAGCCATGACACTGGCTGCCAGAGCAGATTCAGCCGCACCGTATGCTCATCTGTTAAGAGGGTACCATTGTAATATCCATTGATTTTCATGTTTTTTTCCTTCCACTTCAAGCGATAACAGAGGGTGGCGGTCAGGCTTTTGAACGGGTTGATGGCGAATTTGGCGCCACCATCAAAGCCCACCCCCGGTTTGTCGGCTTGATAGCGCAGCCAAGCCGACCGGTACAAGTCGGCATTCAGGTAGAGGGCGGTGCGGCGACCCGTGACGAAATCGGCGGCAAGATAGAGCCCGAGCTCGTTATTTGTATTGCCGCTGCAGAACCCACTGCCGTTCAAAGCCACAAAATGGCGGCTGTAATAGCGGAATAGTGCTGAAATCCTGCATCTGGGGTCCACATCGCAAATCCAACCTTGGAGGACAGCTGCGCCAACACGTTCATGATTCACGCTCATTCCGACCTCCCCGAAAAGAATTGTCTTATGCAGAATTACTTTGTAGTCCGCGCTGATGTTGGCAACACTTTTCCCAGAAAAGGAGTAGCGTTTATACAAGACCTCTGCGGGCAGCACTTCGGCGACGAACTGTGTGTGTTGCGCCGTCACCCCCCATTCAAAGATTCTCTTTTTCATCTGGAAATGCGCCCCATACAAACGGTTTCTCAGCACATTTTTCTGAGCATTTTCCCGTTCGGTGCGATGATAGCCACTCACTGACAGTGAGCCTTCGTAGATGGGGGAACCAGTCTCATCGGAGGAAAGGAGGCCGTCAAAAAAGCGGTGGGAATAGAACAGTGTGGCTGAATAGGAGGCATTGCCCAACACCACAGCCACCCCGCGGTGGTTGTCGCTCTCACTCATCGGGGCGGAAGCTCGCAACAGCACTGGGAAACGACGGATTTGCCCAGCCCCTCCCCCGCGCACTCCCATCGCTTTTCCTCCCATTACCAGCCCCTGCCCGAAATCCAACACATAATCCCCAATTACCATATTCTTCAAAACGCCCATATTTTTCAAATTTACATAGAAAGCATAATGGTCAAAACCCTGTTTCTGAGCCCCGCGGAAAAACTGCTCCCCCGCATCCTTTTCTCCCGAAAGCGCCATTGAGAACCTGTCACCCGACTTATAGGAACATTTGACCGCCAGTCTCATGGGTGAGCCCATATAACCGTTCTCCTTTCCGGATTCATAACCTGCCTGTTTTTCAATATTCTGCCGATATCTCAGCAGCAGACTTCCTTGCGATGATTTGAAAAAAGAGCTCCACCTCTTCCCCGATGCTGCGGGGCGCACCTCCACATACGGAAGCATTTTCTCCACCTCCTCCCTTGAAAAACCGTCCACTGCGGCCAGTTCGTACACCGTCACCAAATCCCCGTACAACTCCCGATAAAGCTGCAACTGGTAATACTGGTAATCGGTCCATTTCAGTATCGCCTGGGCAATTTCAGCAGAAACATCATTCAAGTTCACCTTCTGTTTTTCGTATTGCAGCAACTCCTCGCACTGGTCCGACAAATCTACTTGGTCCATTTCCTCCATCAGCTGATCCTGCATGCTTTCAAAAAGCATTTCCCCTTGGCTTTCCCAAAAGAGCAAAGAGTCTGTTTGGGCAAAAAGCCTGCCACACAGACAGCAGAATATTAAAATGAGCACAAGCAATGGTTTCATTATCAAATATATTAGAAAGCAGAAGATCCAAACCGCCAGAATATTTGTGCTTTGGGGACAAATCCCAATGGAAGGTGGTATTCCCCCGAAACTCCCAACAGAAACTGTCGATAGGCGAGCATGATGCTCACTGACATTCTGGGCGTAGGGCAACCTATCTTTAGGGAGAGGCAGAGGCAACGAATCCTGTATTTAGCCCCGACGAAAATCATCAGTCGGCTTTGCAACTCTTTCTCCAACTGGGCTGTTAGAAGAATGTTTTTTCCGATTCTGTAATCCCATAAAAGGTTAAATCGCACAGGAAGTTTCTGCTTTCCAACGATTCCATAACGCAAACCTGCGGGATTCAGAACGGCAAAGCCCAGGCCCATGTTTTTTCCAAGAGCCGCATAGAGGGAGAGGTCAAACGAGATGGAATGCAGGGCGGGCATCTCCTGTGCATGTTCCAGATAATAATAGAATTTCAGGCCGACAGAAAGATGTTTCCCGAATCCCCGCGCATAGCCAAAAGCCACAGAAACCTTTCCATAACGATGGTCTCCAAAGTGGCTCGCCTCTGCCGCAAAAGCATTCTGTCGGTATCGGAAGACGGCACCCACCTCTTCCAACATCAATGACTTGATACAGAATCTGTTTTCAAAAGAAACATGCAATTGATGAGACGTCAGGAACACCCCAGCCGCTCCATTCTCCAGCACCAAATCTCCATAATGAAAATCAGACAGACTGACTGGAGTTTTTTCTTTTTTTAATAAAGTGTCCTGTTGGGCCGGGCATCTAAAAAAAACAAAAAAAAGCAGACAAAACCAGAAGACAGGGCACAAACGAGACATTGCAGTGATGGATTAGTGACTGCAAAGGTAACACCATCCCCCTGCCCCAAACAAGGATTGTTCAAAACTTTTTTTCATTATCCACTGAAAGCAGTGGACAACCTTCACATTTTTAAAGTTTTACTCTGATTCCTTGCGCGGGGTTATCAACACTTCCCGCAAAAGAACGAAATAGAAAACCACAAAGGTAATACTCCAAATCACATCCATAAGCTGCATGGAAAGCGGCCCTCCAATAAGGAAATTAAGTCCTGCAAAAGTGAGAATTTGTGCAATGACATAGCAATGGAAACCGGAAGGCTTCATTTTGAGCATCAGGGCGGCACCCACCACGGCGAGCACATAGCACAATGCCAACAGGAAATACTTCCAGCTTGGCACTTCCGCCATAAAATCCAAAGTGGTTGAAATCTGTTCATAAGCATCCTCCATGCCCATGCGCCCGTAAACGTCGGCCATGGCGGGGAGTTCGTTCTTGACCAAAGGCATTCCCAGATAACTCAATGCCGAGAAGCCCGAATTGACAAAAGTGAGGATGCAGAGCACCACCAGCATAGGCCGCCGTCTCGGGGAATCTTCTTGAGGAATTGTTTCAGGATCAAATTCTTCCATGATATGTGATTTTATAATAATATTGTGTATGTTCATCGATTTTGAAGCGGCGGTCGGTGCGATGGCCCACAATCCATGCGATTTCACCGCCAACGCACAGCAATTTCACCTGTTGTTTGCTGAAACGGTCTAATTTATGGTTATTGAAAAAGTCGCTGAGTTTTTGTTTTCCCTGCATTCCAAAGGGGCAAAAGCTATCGCCGGCATGCCATCCTCGCAGCAGCACTGGAAATTGGAATTTGGCGGCATCTGCCAGCAAAATGTCCGTTTCTCGGCTGAAAATCGGCGGGATGTTGATGGAAAGAAGCTCCACCTCAAAGCCCTCTCGATCCAGTTCTTCTGCGGAATGGCACCATATCTCGGCCAGGGGCATCTCTTTTTGGGGCTGCAGTATTAAAAAAGTTCTATCCTTCAACAATTGATAATCTGCAGAATAAAAAAACGCTCCCGACTTTTCCGACAAAGCACGGAAAATATTCCGGCACACGTCTTCAGAAAAACCGAATGGTTTGAGTATTTCATACAAGAGCAGAAGTCCATCGGGATGCGATTGCAATTTTTGGATAGAAATCTGCCATTTTTCACCATTTTTCTGCATTATTTCACTTGAAAAGAGCCTCACTTGCCTTTCATAAAAAGCAAATTGTTGCTGAAAATGTGCAATATTCTTGGTAAAAGTGGCAATAATTTCAGGATTTATGACACGCAATTCAGGCATCACAGCATGACGGATTCTATTTCTGTGATATTGTTGGGAGAAATTAGAGGCGTCTGTTCTATAATCAAGATTTTGTTTTTCAATATAATGCAAGATTTCATCCACCGAAAATGGGAGGAAAGGACGCAAGAATTTCCCTTGTAGGGGAGGGATACCTGTCAAACCTTTCAGTCCGGTGCCGCGGGCGAGGTTCAGGAGCAAGGTTTCAGCATTGTCGTTGGCATGATGGGCGGTCACCACGAAATCATAGTCTTTGTCCATCTCCGCGAACCAGGCGTAGCGCAAGTCGCGGGCCACCATTTCCACTGATTTCCCGCTGTTTTTCTGCACATCGAGGGTATTAAAGTGCTTGACATGACATTTTTTTTGGTGTGTTTCCGCCCATTCCCTCACAAAATGTTCATCTTCATTGGAATCCGTTCCCCGGAGGTGAAAATTGCAGTGGGCAATTTCAAAATCCAGGTGGCAGGAAAAAAAGAGATGAGCCATAGCGATGGAGTCTTTGCCTCCACTGACGGCGAGCAGGAACCGTTTGGTTTCAGGATGTGGAACCAATGAACAAAGATGCCGGTAGAAAGACTCTTTCTCCACCATGAATCCGGAAGTGGAAGGGCCGAGTTTACATATATTCCAGCATGGTCTCAACGAGATTTTCAGCGCTGTCGGCGATATCGGAGATGGAAGCGGGAAGCATGTAGCAGGGGGTAGTGAAAATCTTGTTGGGTTTGTCGGATATCACCTCTGTAATCTGGGTATTCACATGGGAGGCTCCCATTTTTTCCACATCGCTGATGGTGGCCGGATCGGAGCCGACGGTGACGGTAATATCGCCGAGCACCTTGGCGACGAGCACCGGGGAGATGCAGAGTGCTCCGATGGGTTTTCCTGCCTTGTGGGTCTCCACAATGGCGCGGCGCACAGATTCAAGCACTTGGGCATTGGCGCCGTCGAAAGCATACGTGAACAGGTTCTTGGCTACACCGAAGCCGCCGGGAAGCATCAAGGCGTCAAAGTCGGCGGGGTTGTATTGGGAAATCTCCTGGATTTCGCCGCGGGCGATACGGGCGGCTTCCACCAGCATATTGCGGTTACCTTCCATCGGCTGGCGGGTAAGGTGGTTCATCACATGATATTGGGGTTCATCGGGAGCAAAAATCGTATAGGTGCATTCATTCCTGTCAATGGCCAGCAGAGTCATCACACTCTCATGGATTTCGGAGCCGTCAAGATGCCCGCAGCCGTTTAAAATCACTGCAAATTTTTTCATATCAAGGGTATTAAAATATATTCTTCAAGAATTCCGGCGCAAAGATACACTTTTTTCGGAATATCAAAAGAGAAGGGGAAAGTCTTGTTGGTTACTCCTGAGATTTTATCTTGCGTACCATGGAAAGTCCGTCCACATACCCCACAATGAAAGTGGTAGGAGTGGATTTTCCATGAACGAAGTTCTCCAAAAACAACGGCAGTCCAAGAGCAAAATAAAAACAAGTAAAATGATCTCCTGCCCTCAGTTTGGAATTCAATGCTAACTCAACCCGAAAGTGAGAGTCTCCAAGATAGAGAAACTGGCAAATGCGATTGGGCGGCCACGCTATCTCTATTCTTTCGCCCGGCACCAATTCGCTGACATAAATCACCTGTTGCATGTAAGTAGCAGAAGAGAGCTTGTCGCCTTCAGAATCTTTGAGAAAAGACTCCCAATCTTTGTAGCCGACCAATTGTGCCAGCAGAGACATAGTGGAATAACGGGGAACATGTTCGCTCCTGTCATAACCCCAAATTCTCTTCAGGGTGGAAACCCCAATGACTGTTCTGCACCGGGTGGTTATTACCTGGGCCAAATATTGGAAATCAGATGGTGTTTTCATTTTCCGATGGACGGTTTTTTCCACCATCTCCAAAAGCCTTTTGACGTTATTATTATTTATCATTTCTACAAGTTCATCAATAACAACGGCTATACAATCCAACAATGCAAAAGCCAGTGCAATAGCAGAGACACCAGCACAATGATTCCACCGAGGACAAACATCATCATGAGCCCATGCGAAAGAAGCAAATAGAAGATGATGGCCAAAGAACAGCTCAATCTCTTGGAGGGATTTTTTCTCAAACATCTTCTGGTAATGATTGGATAGCGACGCGTGGCTGTCTGTACAATCTTCCCAAAGGAGTAGATGTCCGCACGGTGGTCTGCAGGTTCAACGCTGTCGCACAATTCAGGTGCCATGAATGGGTTTGTCCCAATGGTTTTCTTATAAAAAACAAAATTTTCCGCATCCGCCAGCCCCATATCAATGATTTTGACCACAAACCCATATCGGGAGACGATAATATTATCAGGCTTCAAATCCCTGTGAATCATACAATTCATGTGTATATACCTCATCCCCTGCAACACATGTATCAAGACCCGCAGCACCTCATACCATTTGTGCCTCTTCTTCAGGTATTCACCCAAAGTGACACCGTCGATATATTCCATCACAATACATGGGCCAATGACTGGATCCTTGCGCTTCCACAGGGTTTTTACCACATAAGGATGATTGAGCCGCTTACCCATTTCAAACTCTTTATAAAGCATCATCTGGTAGTTGGGATTTTCCCTTAACTCTGGTTTCAACCCCTTCAAAATGTACCATTGTCCACGATATTGGGCTTTGTAAACACTATTAATTATGCCACTTGAAGGAATCTCCGTATAGTTGACAAAACCCTCTGTCCGGGCAAAAAAAAGATCCTCTATGGTTCCTGACGTGACACTCGGGACGTCAGAAGGCGGTTGACTAGTGTTTTCTAACATGATGCCGTGTTTGGTTTTATAAAAGCCGTTCTTTACCACCTCCCCCAGAAAAAAACTTCAAACAGAAAGTGTGCACATGGTATCTTCTGTTGAAGTGGAAGAACGGACTCTGCAATAATAATTCTTTTTTTGTAAAAAAAAATTCCTCCAATAAATTTTCTAACTATATATATTAATTAATCATTGTAATGATTGTTTTCTGACTTTAACTTTTAACATTTTGGGATTTTCATTTTGGGAATAATTTTCTCCTTTGTTCCGCGAAAAAAATTTTCTTGCATGTGTTTATTTTGGAAAAAACTAACGCCAAATGCACTTCCATATTATTGTTTAGTAGTGAATTTGAATCGATTTGAATTTTTTTTTTTTTGTTTCCCGTGATATGTTTGCAAATTGTTTATAAAAATCATAGCCTATTAATTATGTTGTATTTGCAAAAAATTTCCCAATCTTTTTTCTGCAAAAAAAAGCAGATTGTGACAAAAATTGCCATTTTTTTTCTCTTGGGAGGCCTCTGCTGGCATGTGCACGGCCAAAATAACTGTCCTCTCCTCATCCAAGTAACGACATCCGATGGGGACTGCTACAACAACTGCCAGATTCAAGTGAATCTGATAAACCCTGACAGTTCCCTGATGGACACCAATACAACAGATCTTTCAGACTTTAAATTTTACTGCATCAATCTTGCCAGTACGGACACTAATTTTTCCTATCAGAACCAGTTTTATGTGGAGGAAGGAATCTATAAGGTGGGAGTACAGGCGGTGTGTTACTACTCTGATGACATTGAAAACCGCTATATTCTGCTGGATACCTCAACAGTAGTGACCACGCACTCCACATACATCACCCCCAGCCTGAGTTCACTGAGCAACATCGTAACTGACAGCGTGAGCTGCGGCATTGTCCCCACCCTTCCCTGCACTCCTACCGGGAGGGCTCAGCTACATATCATAAACGGAGCCTTCCCTTATTACGTGGCGATATACAACCAGGACACAATACCTATTGACACTCTTGTTTTCACCGGACCCATGTATTCAGGAAATCAAATGGAACGGTACGACCATAGAGAATATTTCTCTATTGAGGGACTGGCAAAAGGCACCTATTTTTTCCATGTGTGGGACAATTGCGCCTACCACATGCCTACGACAAAAGCCATCATTGACACGACCCCCGCACCCAAGGTCAGAGCCATGTGCATGTATCATGGAACTGAGAATATGGTGAACGGCGATTCCAATGTGTTCAAATATTATGTGGAGTTGAATGATTTCAACCATTATTTTGACAACCGGCTTTCTGAAATCATCGAGTTTCGTTTGGTTTATCCTCCTTTTGACGGGGTTTCGGACACTACAGAATGGATGCACCTGCCCGACCAACCCGACCAAGTCAACAACGGATACTACAAATACAATCTATACGACACGCTGCACCGCCTGTCCAGATATTGCGATATTTTTGATATGCCCATTCAAATGGAGGCACGAAGCCTGTTATGCCCTGAAAACTACACCAATTCATACACTCCATCATCTACTGCTGCCAGTAAATTTCTCCAAAAAAGTCAAAAATATTACAGAACCTCAACCACATATATTCCTGCGTCATACGACACGTGTGGCTCCATAGCATCCCAAACAATAACCCGGCAAAAAATCGGCTACACCTTAAACTTCGGTAATTATTCAATTATTCCCTGGGGAATCTCCTCCTGTGATGAACACGAACGTTATTACAACAGGTATTACACCTATCCACTATATTGGACAATCTTGGACAATAACACCCAGCAAGTGATCAAAATTGACACCATAATGAGCTGGGGAAACCAGGACGTCACTACGACAATCGCACCTGAAGATATTGAAAATTTTTACGGCATAGACCTGAGCGACACCTCAATCACGCCGAATATACGTCACATTTTGCAAGACAACAAAGGATGCGTGCAGCTGGATACTGTTCAACCCTTTTTCTTTTATGAAAACACCTCATCTTCTGGAGGAAATCAACAAACCTATAGCTTTCGTGCTTATAAGACCTATAGCTCTGATGGGGACAATTATTGTTATGAAAAAGTGAGAACATTGGTATTTTCTACCCAGTCCTCTTCATCAAGTGCCCCGATGCCTTATTCGGTGGCAGGAAACTGCATTTTTGAACTGATAGAAAGCCCTGAAAACAACAAATACAACTTCACGGCAACTTATAATCAAGAGACTCAACAATGGACCATATTAAGGGATAGCGTAAGCAATCTTGCCGACATGACTTTTGGTACAACTTCTATTTCTTTCTCAATAAGTGACTATTTTCTTCCATCAGGACGGTACGTCTTCCGTCTCACCACACCCTGCACCACATATCGAGCCTCATTGCTTGCCAGTTTCAACACAACCTTTCATGAGATTATTCATGAACAACCCGAGTATGAACTTGTTACAGAGTGTACAGAGATGGTTGTACGGCCCGTGGCGGGCAGTTACTACAGTTTGGAGCACAACCACTATACCAGTGGAGCCAATATAGGTCAGCCTTATACCGACACCGCTGATTTGGCCGCGAGTTTCACCATTGTCAGTGGTCCTATAGGAGGATACGAAAATTTCAGCATTGGATTAGGTGGAGAGCTCCGCATCACCCGACCGGGCACATACGTGATAGCCATGTCGCCTATTCGTTCAATGTGCGACAAGCCCATAGTGTATGACACTCTGTATTTTTCAGGAGGAACGGTGGAATTCAAATATTCCTATGCCTATGTCTGTGACTCCAACTCCACTATAGGCTTTGCCAGAGTAAAAGGGAAGAACGGCACAGAGCCCTATACTTACCGCTTGTTCAGCGGGCCTAATATGACAGGCACGTTGCTGGGCGTAAATGCAACAGGTGTGTTTGACAACCTCCCCATCAGAGATGGGCAGTTCATTTCCTGTGAGATCATTGATTCCTGCCTGGCGAGCTTCCATATCAACTTCCAAGTCATGAATTTACAGAGTGCTAAAAAATGCTGGTTTGAAGGCGGGTTGGTGGCGAAGGAAATCTGCGAAGGCAACTTTGTACAAGTGTATTCACTGGGCACCGATGACGGGGTTTCCTATTTTTGGGAAGGTCCCAATGGATTCACGGCACATACCAGCACGGCACAAACCTTCATCCCGCGCGGGGCTGAAGGCGGATATTTCAAAGTCACCCTTATTAATACAGGATGCCTTCTCCCCATCTCCGACAGCATTTTGCTCGATGTATTACATTCGCCCAGGGTGATCATTGCCGAGGATGCCCTCATTTGTCCCGGAGAAGAGGTACAGCTTTTCTACACAGCTTATGGAGAAGGTACCGTAAACTACACCATCGGCCACAATGAATTGAATTCCGTGACCCATACCCAACACACAGGCTCCGACACTTATACCTACACCCCCTCAGCCCCCGCTACCTTTTGGGTGGAATCTGTCAGCGACGACCTCTGCACCTATTCTTTCCCATCTGATACGGTAACCATTGCTTTCCGTGAGCGGAAGCAAACCGTCTGCGACCTTGTCACCCGACCTGACGATATCTGTATCGGAGAGTCTGCAGCTGTCCACGCGCACTCTTTAAAAGATCCGCCGTATGTCATCAAATGGTACAAAGATGAAGAGATGGGCACTGCCTTACAAGCCGACACCATCACAGGATTCTCAGATGTCAGCACTTTCAATTTCCCCCAATTGCTAAAAGACACACTTGTCTATGTCACTATCTCCGATTCCAACTACTGTGATGCCACTGTGCAGAATGTTTACAAAAGTATTGTCAACATGCAAAACGGAAGCTATTCCATCCCGTGCGGGGAATCCATTCTTTTCTATGATTCTGGAGGGAAAGACAACCCTTATGGCGATTCAGAACGTCTCACATACACTTTCCATTCTGAAAGTGGGTATCCCATTACATTTAAATTAAATGAACTACGTTTAACCAGAACCGATCGTATCTATATTTATTCCGGACCCTATGCCCAGCCTGACTCCTTGCTGGGAAGCTTCGCCGCCATCTCTACTCCAACACCAATTTCCTCAAGAGGGGCCGATTTAACCATCAAATTCATCAGCACCTATGGAGGACAAGGTTGGGAGGCTGTGGTCAGTGTGCAAGAAAAGCCGATCGCAGTGCCCGTATCGGTAACCGATAGTGTAAAAGTGCAATTGTATTCTCTGGATCCCCTGCCCGTATCCTACGGGAATGCTGTTAATTTAAGGGCTGAAGCGACAGGAGGAAGAGGGGATTTGTACAAATTTGTGTGGGAAGCCAGCACAGACAATATTCTATGGGAAACCGTATCTGTAGAAAGCAGCACCGGTGTTTCCGAGTACACTCCAACCAACTGCACCCAGGATTTCTACATTAGAGTTATTGTGACCGACACCTCTGAATATGCCTGCAAGGATTCCGACACCGCCTATATGTTCTTCAATGTTGCGAACATCAAGCTGCAGATGGAGGTAGATGTGACCGCCGGCAAGTGCAGTGCCCCTTCCATTGCACAGATTTCCGTACACAACAGCGGCGGAGAAACAGCAGAAGATGTGGTCTGCCGTATTCACCTGCCTGACGATTTCCATCTTTCAGGCGATGCTTCAGACGAAATACCGATGGGAAATGTCGCCCCCGGTGAGACCAAATCGATAGAAATGGCCTTTTTCTCCGCGCACTCTTACCCGGCCGGTGGCTCTTTTTGCGTCAAAGCGCAAATCTGGTCCTGTTTGCAAACCGATTCCACGCCAACCGTGCGCTACGGGGATTGGGACTGGGAAAGAATGCCCCTCCAAATGGACGAGGACACTGCTTCATTCCAAATGCTTCCCGCATGGAGACCGGAAGACTATCAACTCTCTACTGTAAACGATACAGTGTGCTATGGCAACGACGCACAACTCTCAGCCGTTTCCGACCTGCCCTACCCACAATATTTCACTTGGTACAAAGACCCCGCGCTCTCAGAAATCATTCAACGCGACACGCTGACAAACGCCAGCGAGAAAACACTTTATGACATCAAAAAACTGCGCACCGACCAAACTGTATATGTCACTGTGGAAAACAACGAAACCTGCCCCCCCACCCATTCAGCCCTACTGCTTGACAAATCACACTTGCCCGTGACAGACACCCTGCTGATGTGCAACGGCACAACAGAAGTAAACATGAACAGCCGCATAAAATTCTACGATTCCGGCGGCCCTGACGGGAATTTCCAACGAAGAGAACGATTCATACACACTTTCCACACTGACGTGGGACAAATCATCCTGAATATCAGTTTGGAATATGCTGCATTCATAAAAATACATGTTTACGACGGACCCGACATCCAGTCCCCTTTAATCATTGAGTTTGATAGATCTTCAAATTTAATAATCTCCTCCTCCACCGGTTACCTTACTGTCCTTTTTGACACACACAGCACAACAGTCAGCAGTACGGGCTGGGTAGGTGAAGTATTCAGCACGGAAACCTATAAAACCGAAGATGCGGAAGCCTACGTCAGAGCCGTGGATCCCTCCGTTTCCATCACCGCCCAAAACGACACCGTATGTTATGGGGACACTGCCCATTTGGAGGCCTTCTCCACCATTGATTATCCGCAATACATAACCTGGCACGATCCTCATACCTTTGATGTCATACAAAATGACACGCTCTACAGCGGGAAATCTGTATTGGAGCTGCCCTATCTTGTGAAAGACGACTATTACATTGTCAACATCTCCAATGGTGAAACATGTCCAAAATCTTTCGCCAAAGACACACTGATCTCAGATGAAATAATGATGAGCACAGTCAATATGGGAGATACTGTGGAGATGAGTATTTCCGAACAGATAACCCTAATGCCTAGAAATCCTAATAACGCATTACAACCTGTTCAAACTTACACCCATACATTCATCTCCAAGCAGGGAAATTTCTACATCTCCTTTGGCGGATCATACAGCTCTAATACTGTCGATACCCTGCGCATTTTTGACGGACCGGAGGGAGGCACCCTTTTGGCAGAATTTCACAGGGGAAACGCAACAACGAGCTCAATCTTTCCTTCTCTATTTTCCTCCAGCAACACAATTACAGTGCAATATGTCAAATATCAGACTTACAATAACATGAGTTTATACCTTACCATTTCAGTGCTGCCCATGTCCGTAGCAGACACTGCCTACGCATTTATCAAGGAACCCATCGCCAACTTCACACTGATCAGCACAGATGACACTGTCTGCCATGACCAAACCGCTCAACTCACGGCGACCTCCAGTTTAGAATATCCGCAATATTACGAATGGTGGGATTCATCTCTTGAACACATTCTCTATCAAGACACAGTCACGTCAGGACACTCTCTCTTCAGCCCGGAGCACCAGACCCACGACTCCTTATATTATGTACATGTGCACAACCAATATTCTTGTCCTCTGCATCCGGAAAAAATCCACCAGTTGCCCAAAAGGCTGAAGCCCGACATTTTGCTCAACCCTTACTTTAATGACACTATTTTTGTGGGGAAACGGGATTCTATTCCTTTTTATGATGCAGGTGGACCTTACAGCAACTCACCCGGTTTCTCAAATAAGTCTTACAATCAATTTTTTAAAGCAGAGGAGGGTTACCAGATTGTATTGCATTTTGACTATTTCCTTGATTTCAATTTTAGAGTTATGACAGGAACAACCACCTCAAGTATTCCATATTCTAACACTCCACGTGACTTCGTCTCCACCAATGGAATCCTTTGTTTTTATGGACCAGCACATAACAAATACACTGGATGGAGCGGTTACATCACGACAAACTACGTTGAGGATGAGGTACTTGCCGAATCCGAGGTCAAAGTGCGTGGCGAAGCAACACATGAATATCACAGCTTCACCCTGTGTCAAAATAGGGATTTTCCTTTTGTATGGCGCGATACTACCTTCTTTAATAGCATGGATCCCCTACAAGAATTTACTTTCTACAGAACGAATTCTTTGGGTTGCGATTCCATTGTAACTGTCAACTTGGAGGTGACCTATCCCACCATATATGGTGAGCATGACACCATCTGCCAAAATGATCTGCCCTACACTTGGCGCGACACCACCTTCCAAATTGGAACCACAAGCGGACGGTATGACTTCTATGGGACGGGGAGCAATGGCTGTGACTCTATAGTATATCTCTTTTTGCATGTCCTTCCATCTTATCACCTCGTTGAGTATGACACCATCTGCCAAAATGATCTGCCCTACACTTGGCGCGACACCACCTTCCAAATTGGATCCACAAGCGGACAGTATGACTTCTACAGGACGGCGAGCAGTGGCTGTGACTCTTTAGTGGATCTCCATTTGCATGTCCTTCCATCTTATCACCTCGTTGAGACTGCCATCATCTGCCAAAATGATCTTCCCTACACTTGGCGCGACACCACCTTCCAAATTGGATCCACAAGCGGACAGTATGACTTCTACAGGACGGCGAGCAGTGGCTGTGACTCTTTAGTGGATCTCCATTTGCATGTCCTTCC
>JAFZWE010000012.1 GCA_017617445.1 Bacteroidales bacterium
AGTCTCTCCAGAGGATTTCCCAAGGAGTTGAGCTTGTCCAGGGTTTCTTCGTTGTCAAAAAGGCTGACGTTACCCAGTTTTTTGTATGCCAGTTTCTGTTTGTTCATTGTTCGTTCAAATTTTCTGCAAATATACAAATAAATATTTGATTAACAATGAATTACGGTTATTTTTTATAAAAATATGTTTAACGACATATTAACGTAAACAGGGAAAACAGGTGCAATTTTTGGCAGCTTTTGCTTGTATTTATTTGATAGTCAGAGAGAAATAATTAGAAGTCACCATATGGATATACGCTCCTCCGTCCGCTGGGCCGAGGCGGGATGGCCGAGGTGTGGTATGCAGAAAACCAGATTGAGAAGCCTGCGGCGGTGAAAATCCTGAATGAGGACCTGTCGCACAACGCGCAGATTGTGGAGCGTTTCCGCAACGAGGCGAAGATCACGGTGAAACTCAACCACCCGAACATTCGGCAGGTGTACGATTACGATGAGATTGACGGGCGTCCCTGCATGGTGATGGAGTATTTAGAGGGTGCTGACCTCAGCTCCCGCATGAAAAATGGCGAGCGGTTCACCGACGAGCAGCTTAAAAAATGGTGGAACCAGCTGGCCTCCGCCCTCAACTACACCCATGCCCAGGGGGTGGTGCACCGTGACATCAAGCCTTCCAACATCTTTGTGACCCATGAAGGCGATGTAAAACTGCTGGATTTCGGCATTGCCAAGGTGCAGGAGGGTATCACTATGACTCAGACCGGTGCCACCATGGGCACACTGATGTACATGAGCCCGGAGCAGGTGATGGATGCCAAGCATATTGATGCCAAAACCGACCTCTATTCATTGGCGGTGAGTTTCGTGCATCTGCACACAGGCAAAGCCCCGTATGACACGACCACCACCAACGATTATGAAATTCGCAAGAGCATTGTGGAATTTCCGCTGGAATTAGGGGATATTCCCGCCGAGTGGCAGAATTTCCTGCGGCCCTATCTGGCCAAGAATCCGAAGGACCGCCCCGCGTTGACGGAGTTCTCCGCAGAAACCAGTCCCAGCGGTATTGTTCCGCCGGTTGCCCCGGTTGCACATGCTTCGGATGAGACTGTGGTGGATGGTGACGCAACCGTGGATGGCACAAGAGTGGCGGAAGAAGGAACGGTGGCGGAAATGCCTCAAGCCACGGTCAATAAAAAGAGCAACTCTGGCCCCGCCTCACAGAAACCCAAGAAAAAGCGCAAGGGGTTGATTATTGGCATTATTGTGGTATTGCTGCTGGGCGGCGGAGTGACGCTGTGGATGAGTGGCATCGGCATGTTTTACAGAGGTTGCCATGGCCCGATAGCATATAATATACGCTACGGCACTATGACAGACCAGGATAATAATACCTACAAAACAATAGAGATCGGAGATCAAGAATGGATGGCAGAGAATATGCGAGCAGTGAATGACCGTGAGGGCCATCCCCGAAAATATATCAAATGTCCGGACGGACAAGATAAACAATATGGCTTCTTGTATGGTAGGGATGTGGCCCTGGACATCTGCCCCCAAGGGTGGAGGCTTCCTTCGGATGAGGATTGGAATCAATTGGAGAATTATGTAAGTGGCCTTAGTGATTATGTATGCGGTTGGAATCCAAAAAATATCGCGAAGGCATTGGCTTCTACAGAAGGGTGGGTATCCAGCAATGAAAATTGCGACATAGGATGTGACCGTGAGAGCAATAATGCCACAGGTTTTTCAGCACTTCCCGTTGGATGTTATAACGGAGGCTATGCTTTTACTTGGAAGAGTGCTTATTTCTGGAGTACTACAGGCTATCGTTATTTAGATTATTATGGCAAAATAATCAGCGATTGTTCGCCACACATAGGACATCCCACATATAACAATAGCGATAGTCTGTATAATCTGAGTTTTTCTGTCCGTTGCGTTCGTTCGATCAAATAGAAGGGGAGCTTGTATGCCCTATTCCTATATAAATTTGTTTGCGCCAACATTGTATTGCGATCTTCTCCTATGGAAAGTGTATGGGTATAGTAACAGTTGCGCTCATGGCGAAAAGGTGTGCGGTCTCGTCGTTTTGAAATCAAATATAGGATAGTGATGGGTATAACCGCAGGCCCGTGGACTGCAAATGCTTACACGTAGTATTCCGCAATTCGTTTCATTTCGGAGCTCACATTGTTGCTCTCGTAAAGAATCCCGTAGATGGTTTCGGCAATCGGAATGCTCGCACCGAACTTCTTGTTCATCTCATGGATGCAGCGCACGGCATAGTAGCCTTCCGCAATCATACTCATCTCCAATTGCGCCACCCGCACCGACAGCCCGTGCCCGATCATGTTGCCGAACATGCGGTTGCGGCTGTACCGCGAGTAGGCGGTCACCAGCAGGTCACCGAGATACACCGACTCGTCCAGGCACCGTTCGCCGGGAAACACCTGCCGCACAAAGTTCTTCATCTCCTTGACCCCGTTGGCAATGTAGGCGGCAATGAAGTTGTCGCCGTAGCCCAAGCCGCTGTAAATACCGGCCCCTAACGCATAGATGTTCTTCATCACCACGGCCAGTTCGGCCCCCTTGATGTCTTTGGAGACGGAGGCTCGCACGTATCTGTTGGTGAACATCTTGGCGACATCGGCGGCCAGGTTCTGGTTGACGGAGGCGGCGGTCAGGAAGGTGAACTTCTCCTGCGCAATCTCTTCCGCGTGCGAGGGACCGCTGATCATGGCCATGTTCTCCATCGGAATGTTGAATTCCGTGTGCAGGTAGTCGGTGATGAACTGCATGGTTTCCGGAATGATACCCTTCACGGCGGTGATGATCTTCTTCTTGTTCATCCGGCTTTTCTTCAGCGGCTCCAAGGTCTTCTGCAAAAAAGCCGACGGAGTGACTATGATAACATAGTCCGCCTTGTTCACCACCTGCCGGAGGTCGTTGCTCACTTTAACATCTTTTGGGTCAATGAAGGTAGAGCTGAGGTATTTGGGATTGTGGCCGTATTTGCGCACGCCTTCTACAATTTCCTCCTCGCGAACCCACCAGTGGATGTGCTCCAAATTGGCAGACAATATCTTGATTATGGCGGTCGCCCAGCTGCCGCCGCCGATGACGGCCACACGGTATCTTAATCTCGTTTTCTTCCGAAAATAGGGGATGGCTTCTTCCATTCAGAAATGTTTTGATTAACATTTTTTAGGGCTGCAAAAATACAAACAATATCCGAATAATCATAATTTTTATTTTTTTTAGAAAAAATAACGTCGACCATTTCTTCGCTTCGCACAGATGCACGGCAAATTCATTTTGCCAACGGGTGTAAATGTTTTTTTACTATTTTTGCACATTCAAAAATATAAAATGATGAAGATGATAAAATGGGCTGTGTTGGCTCTCCTGCCGTTGATGCTTTTCAGCTGTTCTTCAAATAAATCCGGAGAAAGTTCCGAAAATTCAAAGGGACAGACAGAGGCTGTTCAACCCAAGACCATGGATGAGGCCACTTCCGTTTATGTCAACAAGTTTGCCAGCTACGGGTTCCGGACGCGCCGCGATGCAGTGGACAAGTACATGAATCTGTGCAGTGCATGTGAGGACGCCCCGAGGGATGAGAAGGATCTCCCTCCCACAGTGTGGAGCAAAATCAATACCATTATTCCTTCTCTGCCTGATGCGCAAAGAATACAGGAAGATCTTATCGGACAAGAGCTGGAGGAGGGAAAGGAGGACGGCTATTTTGACGGCAAAAGATGGCTCGTGGAACGGGGACAGATCCGGGATTTCACTATTCTGGAGGAACAAAAAAGCTCCAAACGTTATGAAGCCAAAATTAAAATGAAGTTGTACAAGACGAGTTCATACGGGTTTGACGTGATTTTGAAGGTTGCTTATGAGTTGCGTGACAAAGAGCTGGACTGGAATTTGGACTATGTCCTCAGCCAGGGTATGGACATCATCAAAACAGGCAACTATGACGGCATGGTCGTCGTGTCAAGTGATTGTTCCTATTTTCTGATAAATAAATGCAGTTCTCCTCTTTTGGTGGGCTATACTCTGGTGGAATCGGACGGGGATACTAAAAAGAGTTTTTGTGTCATGAAGGGCTACGAAAAATCTTATGTTGAAACCCATGGAACAGTGGTTATTGATTTTATTGAGAAGAACTATTAAAAAATGTTTTAGGATGAAGAGGTTTTTTGTTTTGATGTTTTTTCTGGCTTCCTTCGGTGCATTGATGGGGCAGTCTGACAGTTTGAAGCCTGCCAAGAAAGCCAGCAAGTGGGATCCGAACCAGATTGTTGTGGTGCGCGACCGTCTGAATTTTGACATTTTCCATTCCTTTTGGATGGGCACACCCAAGGAAGGTGAGTTCATGAAGTTCAACCCTGGTTTCAACGTTTCGGCCATGTGGGATTTCAAGATGCCGCAGAACAAGTCCCTCTCTTTCGGCTTGGGCGTGGGGTTCTCCCTGTACACCCAGTACTCCAACTGCATTTTGAAGTATGACTATGAGAGCCAGCTGAACAAGTATTATATCATGCCGTCAGATACTATTTACAAGAAGTGCCGCATGACCTATTCCAATGTGCACATTCCTTTTGAAATCCGTTACCGGCATCCCTGTGGGTTCAAGTTCAGTGTCGGTGTGCATGTGGGCTTGGTTACCGGCTTGGCTCACAAGTACAAAGGGGATGATTGGGTGAACGGCGGCGACAGAAATTTGCACTACAAGAATCGGGATTTCTACGACAAGCAGAGATTCAGTGCGGATGTGTATATGAGGATGGGCTGGAAAGCGTTTGCCGTGTTCTATTCCTATCAGTTGAACAGGGTGTTTGATGACGGCAAGGGACCGAAGATGAATCCCATGTCCGTGGGTCTTTCCATCAGTTTGTTTTAAAGGAAAAAACAAGTAAGATAAAGAGCCATCGGAGCGGTGGCTCTTTTTTATTTGTTGGGGAGAATCAGTTTGGCGAATTTGAGCAGCAGTACTTTCTCTCCCAGTGTATCAAAAAAGATGGTGGCTTTCTGGTCGCCGGTGGGGCCTTCAATGCGTTGCACGGTGCCATACCCGAACTTGATATGGTAAATGCGAGTCTCGGGCTTGAGGTCCGAGGGCTTGGCCATGCGTCCGATGGCGGCGATGTCCAGTTCCAGTTTGGGTTTGGCTGGGGCGGTTTTCTTTTCAAATGTGCGGTTGGCCCAGTCATTTTCAATGGTGGATTTTTTGGCGAAGGCGCCTTTCCCGGAGGAGGCTTTCTCGATGGTCTTCAGGCAGGATGTCGGAAGTTCGTCTAAAAAGCGGCTGGGCTCGCAGAACTGCAGGGAGCCGAAGCGGTAGCGGGTTTGTGCGTGGGTGATGGTGAGCACTTTCTTGGCGCGGGTGATGGCCACGTAGAAAAGCCTCCGTTCCTCCTCCAGCTCTTTCCGGGAACCGATGGAGAGGGATGAGGGAAACAGGTTCTCTTCCAATCCGGTGATGTAAACATAGTCGAACTCCAGTCCTTTGGCAGCGTGGATGGTCATCAGTTTGACCTGGGATACGTTTTCGTCTTCCTTCTGGTCGGCGTCAGTGAGCAGGGCCACACTCTCCAGAAAACGGTCCAGCGTGGGGTTGAAATCCTCGATCAGCTCACCGGTTTCTTCATTGAAGGTGGTCTCTTCTGCATTTTCGGAGAAGTCTTTCATGGCATCCAGCAACTCCTCCACATTGTCGGCGCGGTCCTTTTCTGAAGGGTCGGCTTTGAGGGCGGCAATGATGCCGGAGGCGAAGACGATGTGCTTGCCCATCTCGTATGCGTCCTTGGAGGGGAGCAGCGCTGTGAAACTCTTGATTTTGGCGGCGAAGTCGGTCAGACGCTCCTTGGTGGGGTTGTTGACGGGCACTTCAAAGAACTGCGGGTTCTCGATGATGTCCCAGGCACGCACGCCGTGTTCACCGGCACAGGCGATGATTTTCTCCACGGTGGTCTCACCAATGCCGCGCAGCGGGTAGTTGATCACCCGTCGCAGCGATTCCTCGTCGTAATGGTTGATGGCCAACCGGCAGTAGGCCAGCAGATCCTTGATTTCCTTGCGGGCATAAAAGGAGGTGCCTCCATAGATTCGATAGGGGATGTGCTTACGGATTAAACACTCCTCCAGCGCACGCGACTGCATGTTGGTGCGGTACAAGATGGCAATGTCATTGTAGTTGACGTGGAAGTTGTGCTCTATTTCAAAGATGGAGTCGCACACCAGGGCGGCTTCGTCGCTCTCATTGGAAGAGGAGAGCACAGTGATGGGCGTGCCTTGCTCGTTGTCTGTCCAGACAGTCTTGGGAATCTGTTTGTTGTTGTTTTTGATGACGGCGTTGGCGGCGTTGACGATGTTTTGTGTGGAGCGGTAGTTCTGTTCCAGTTTTACGATCTTGGCCTCCGGATAGTCGCGTTTGAAATTGAGGATGTTGTTGATGTCCGCCCCGCGAAAGCCGTAGATGCTCTGTGCGTCATCGCCGACGACACAGATGTTGTGATGTCCGGCGGCAATCTTCTTGATGATCATGTATTGGGCGAAGTTCGTGTCCTGATACTCGTCCACCAGTACATACTGGAAGCGGTTCTGGTATTTGAAGAGCATTTCCGGGAAATCGCGCAGCAGGGCGTTCATGTAGTACAGAATGTCGTCAAAGTCCATGGCATTGGAGCTGTGCAGGCGCGTGTTATATCTTTTGAAGATCTCTGCCACCAAGGGTTTGCCGCATTCCTTGTCATACATCACGGCATCTTTGTTCTGGGCGTAGTCTTCCGCGTTGAGCAGGTTGGATTTGGCGGCAGAGATCCGGTTGAGTACATAGTTGACGACATATACCTTGGGGTCCAGGTTGAGTTCTTTGATGATGTTCCGGAGCAGGGATTTGCTGTCATCGGTGTCATAGACGGAGAGGAAGTGGGTGAAACCGATCTTGTCGGCTTCGGTGCGGAGGATGCGGAGGAACACAGAGTGGAAAGTGCCCATCTGTACGGCTTTGGCGCGTTGGTCACCGATGAGTTTGAGAATGCGTTCGGTCATCTCGCGGGCGGCCTTGTTGGTGAAGGTCAGGGCCAGGATGCGCCAGGGGGCGATGCCCTGTTCCAGCATGTAGGCGATGCGGTAGGTGAGTACACGGGTCTTGCCCGACCCCGCACCGGCAATCACCATCTCCGGACCATTGATCAGGCTGACCGCCTCTTTCTGGGATTCATTCAATTGAGACAAAATAGAACTTTGTTCCATTGTAAATAGTTAAATGTCAGTAATAAATAAAAAATAATGGTTTGCGTCAAATGCGTGCAAAGGTACGCTTTTTCCGCAAACCATTCGGGTGGTTTGTAATTTTTTTCTACAGTTTATTCAAGCGTGAAACGGGTTTCTCCCAAAAGGCCTTTGTCGGAGAAGATTTGTACGATGTAGGTTCCCTTGATCTGCTTGTTCTGTTTGCGGTCCTGATCGCTGATATCCCAGTACATGGTGACATTTTCGGCGCGGTTGACGTAGTTGACTGTTTTCTTGACCGTATATTGCAGCCTCTGTCCGTTGTTCATGAAGGTGTAGGCATCGGCTTTGCCGGGGGTCAGCACATGTCCGTCTCCCGGACAGGATACTCTGCAATAGAGATTGTACTCGCCAGGTTCCGTGAGGCTGTTTGCTGCCAGCGTGAATGTGGTCTTGATCCGTTCCGCCCGCGAGGCCTTGGTAGTCACCTCTTCCGGTTTGTTGCGTGATTTGGAATATACGCAGCACGCCCGGATGCTGTTGGCGGTAAGTTCCGCCGCTGTGCTGATCTTGTCAGTGAGCTCTTGGTTTTCCGTCGTGATCTGTGTGATCTTCTCTTGGGAGGTGGTCAGCTGGGTGGTCAGCTCTGCATTCTGCTGCTCCAGCTTGTGCTGGATAGTAATCAGGCTATCCATCTGGTGGACATATCTCTGGGAAATCTTCTGCACACGGTCCAGCTTGCGTTTGATGCTGTTGTAGTCGGCCTGGCGTGCCATGAGCCCTTCAATTTCAGCAATCTGGGCCATGATGATGCTGTCTTGGGTGGCCAAGGAGTCTGCTAACCCGCCGGCTTGCGCTTTGATACGGGCGTGCTCGGCTTTCAGTGAGTCAAGCTGGCGTACCAGATCCTCCCGGTCTTTGGTGACCTGCTGCTCTTTCACAACAATTTCTTTAAGCTGCGAATTTTTGGTGAAATACAGGACGGCAAACAGTATGGTGGTGGCTAGGAAAAAAATGGCCAGAAATCCACATGCGCGCGCATTTCTTTCAAAAAAAGAATTTGAATTTTTTTTGGGTGTTGAATCAGAAGTTTCCATATTAAGTGTATTTTTGCGGTTCCATTTACAAACTGCAAATTTACTATAAAATTGTATTTGATGAAAAAAAAATTCCAACTCCTAAGTAACCTGCTCTCTGTCTTTTACCCTCGTCTCTGCATCAGCTGTGGAGACGCATTGCAGGAAAATGAGGAACATCTTTGCCTCCATTGCCAACTTCACCTTCCTGAAACCAATGCCCATCTGTCAGCCGAGAACCCTTTGGAACAGATTTTCCGAGGGAGGGCCCAGGTGCAGGACACTTTTGCCTTTTTGTCCTATCGGAAAGGTAATTGTGTCCAGAAAATTCTGCATCAGTTGAAGTACAAAGGCAACAAGGAGGTGGGAGCTTATCTGGGCGAGATGTATGGCCGCAAACTGGCACAGTCGGGAAAACTGGCCGATGCGGATTGTATTCTGCCGATTCCTCTTCATCCTAAAAAGAAGAAGGTCCGGGGTTATAACCAGAGTGAGTGGATTGCACGTGGATTGAGTGAGGCTACGGGCATCCCTTACGCGACCGATATCCTGGTCAGAAACACTTTTACGGAAACGCAGACGAAGAAGAGCCGTTTCAACCGATGGCAGAATGTGAAGGATGTGTTTGCGGTGGTCCAACCCGACAGACTGGTGGGAAAGCATGTAGTGGTGTGCGATGATGTGTTGACCACTGGGGCCACCACGGAAGCCGCCATCCAAAAGATTCTGGAAGTGGAAGGAACACGTGTCTCCGTGGTCACATTGGCTACGGCTCAGTGACCTCGTAGCGGGTGATCTGGATTTTCCGCTCCACAGAAGCGGCAATGCTATAGACCGAATTTCGCCGGTCGTTGGGGTTGTCGCTGACATCTTTTTTTGCCAATGCCGACCCTTCGGGCTCACGGAGGATTGTCAACCGTGCTTTTTCTTTGCCATTCAGGTAGGGGAGGAAGATGCCGTTGCGATACTCTTTGAGATAGTTCACAAAAGAGGCGATGCGGCGGGAGGAGAGGGCCAGGTTGTAGTCGCTCCTGTGCAGGGGACTGGCGAATCCACAGACAGTGAGGGTGACGCTGTTGCCGGATTGCAGGTCTGCAAGCAGGAACTGCGAGAATTCTTCTAACTTGCGGAATCCGTTGCGTACGGAGTCTTCAAAAAAGCGCTCAATGCGTCCTCGGGCGATTTCTGCATCAGTGCCCTTCAAACCACGAGAGTATTCGGCTTTGTAGGTGTCTTCCATGGCCAGATAGTCCGCCAGTGTGGCACGGTAGTTCTGACGCGTGGTCGTGTCGGTAGTCCTCGGATCCGGTTCGTCATTGTGGAAATAGAGGGTGATGGGCAGCAGCATGACAGCTTTTTCAGCCACAGACACCGTATCAACGGACGGCGTTTCCTCCTGAGGAGGGGCTCCCTCGTCATTCAACCAGCGGTAATGGTATAAATCGGTACAGCAGGTATCAGCGGCATCTTCGGGATTTTTCGGACGGTTGGAGGCGAAGTATCCCTCCTTGTCATGTCCGTTGACCGTGAAATAGATGTCATTGGCATCGGAGTTGATGGGAACCCCGATATTGCCCGGCTCGCTCCAAGCAGCGAGCGCCCCGTCAGCATAAAAGATATCATATCCACCAATGGAACGGTCGGGAGCATCGGAACTGAAGTACATCCGTCCCCGCTCTGGGTCATAAAACGGAGTGACCTCATTGTCAGCGGAGTTGAGGATGCTGCCGGCATTGACGGGATCGTCAAAATGGCCGTTTTTGCAAATGGTGTACCAGATGTCCAGCTCTCCCTGGCCGCGGGGGCGGTCAGATACAAAGTACATGACACTGTAGTTGTCCATGTCCACCCAGCAGGGCTGTGTGGTGGTGGTGCCGGGCAGGTTGATGCGTCTGTTGAGCATTTGGGGGTTGCTCCATTTCCCGGCTTTGCAGTCGCTTTTCCAGAGGTTGCACTGCAACTGCCTGCCCGATTCACGGAGACAGCGGGAAAATACCAGCAGCGTCCGGTCCGTGTTGAAGGTGAAATTGCAGTTGTAATATCGGTCGTCGTTGATTTTCGCGGAGAGGGAAGTGGGTCGGGAATACCCGCCGATGGTCAGTTTGGAGCGGTAAATCTTGGTGGTCCAAAACTGCTCAAAGAGCTCGGCATAGTCGTTTTCGCTTTCCGGCCGCAAGGAGGAGAAATAAAAGGTGGAGTCGGGGAACAGCACGCCGTTGTATTCGGAAAACTGTGTGTTGACTGATCCCGGGAGAGCGTTGATTTCCACGGGCAGGGTGTCTCTCCGGATGAACTCCAGCTGGGCTTTGCGTGAAGCCATGTCGGCGGGAGTCTGGGCCGGACAGAATATGGCTGGCAACATCATGAGCAGGAAAACGGCAGTTTTTTTCATTTTAGGTTACATGATGTCATACGGACAGGGCTCGAAGCCGGGCCGGTAGCTTTTTTGTTTTTTAAAGATATAGTAAAGAGAGACTTCAAATCCGCCTCGCACATGGCTTGCCGCCCGCAGGGTGGAAAGGTTGAGATCGTAGCTCAACCCCAGACGGAGATTTTCCCATTGCACGGTGCCGCAGATGATGAGCGCGTCTGCCCAACGGTAAAAAATACCGCCCCCGGCGGCAAAACGGTTGCTCCGCGCTGTTTTGTAGTATTCGTATTCAAGCAGTGTCCCGAAAGTGATTTCGCGGTAGCGGTGCTGGAATGCAGTATATACCGCCGGCGACATCGCCAAACCCTCTACCAGTACAAACCGGGAGACAAAATATCCCGTGTATTTGCGATGCAACCGCGTGTTGGAATCATACAGCGATATATTGGGCTGGTGCAGGTGGCTGACACTCATTCCCAGGCCGAAATTGCTCTGCTTGCTGGGCGTGATATTGAAGGAAATACCTGCGCCACAGTCAAATGTGGTGAACTTTTCTCGCCCGAAGACTTCCGAAATCGGTGCCGAGGCATCAAAAAATCCATGTTGGTACTGCTCGTCAAAGGTAAGGGCTGCGTAGTCCAGACTCTGGTGTACCAGTCCGGCGTATGCCCCCAGCCCGATTTTGAATCGGTTTCGTTTGTCTAAGGCTTTGGTGAAAGCCACCGACAGTGCTCCCGTGAAGGTGCTGTATCTGGAATCGCCAGTACGGTCCGTGTTGAATTGCACGCCCACTCCAAGCAGTTGCCGGTATGCATTGCTTTTATATACAGGGGCGTCAAAGGAGCCGGAGAAGGTGAGGTAGGGTTTGGAGACCGCCAACCATTGGGTCTTTTGGTTCACTCCAACCCTGAAAATACCATCAAAGGCTCCGGTGTTGGCGGGATTGAGGTAGATGGGGTTGGCATCAAATTGCGAGTAGTGAATGTCTTGTCCGAAAGAGGGCAGGAGGGAGGCTATAAAAACAGCGATGAGAAGGATGTATCTGTATTTGTCTTTCCAACAGTTTCTTAAATAGCGTCTGAGTTCGTTTTCGCGCGCGTTGTTTTGTGGTTCGTAAAATTTTTTTCCTCGTATCTGTTCCGGCAGAAACTCTTGGTTGACGAAATTCTGTTCATAGTCGTGGGCGTAGAGGTATCCGTCGTGGTAGCCGAGATCCTTCATGAGTCGGGTGGGAGCATTGCGCAAATGAAGGGGGACAGGCAGGTCGCCGGTTTTCTTCACCCAGTCCAAAGCTTCGTCAATGGCCAGATATGAGGCGTTGCTTTTGGGCGATGAGGCCAGGTAAACAGCGGTTTGAGAGAGTATGATGCGGGCTTCCGGCATCCCGATTTGATGGACGGCCTGGAAGCAAGTGTTGGCTAACAGCAGCGCGTTGGGATTGGCATTCCCGATGTCCTCCGACGCTAAGATGATCATACGGCGTGCTATGAACAGCGGGTCTTCGCCCGCCGCCAGCATCCGCGCCATCCAATAGACCGCTGCGTTGGGATCACTTCCCCGCAGCGACTTGATGAAGGCGGAGATGATGTCGTAGTGGTTCTCACCGTTCTTGTCGTACACGGCCAGGTTCTTTTGGATGACTCGCTGCACATTCTCGTTGTTGATGGCAACCACTCCGTCCTGCGGTGGGATGGCGTTTACTACTAACTCTATGGCGTTGAGGAGTTTGCGTGCATCTCCACCGGAAGTGCGTAGCAGAGCCTCATCCTCCTCCACTTGGATGCGGATGCCCCGCTCGTTCTCCAAATAGTGGCAGGCATGTTCAAGAATCTGTTCCAATTCATTGCGTTCCAGATTTTTGAGAACATAAACCTGACAACGGGAAAGCAGTGGGGAGATAACTTCAAATGAGGGATTCTCGGTGGTGGCACCGATGAGGGTGACAATGCCCTGCTCCACCGCGCCCAACAACGAATCCTGCTGGGATTTGGAAAAACGGTGGATTTCATCAATGAACAAGATGGAGCGTCCCTCGTCTTTTTTGGCCTTCTCAATGATGTCCCGAATGTCTTTGACCCCGGAGTTGATGGCACTGAGCATGTGGAAGTGGGAGTCGGTGAGCTCGGCGATGAGCAGTGCCAGCGTGGTTTTGCCCACCCCGGGAGGCCCCCACAGAATCATGGAGTGCAGATTCCCCGTTTCAATGGCCTGACGCAGGGGAGCGCCATCTGCCATCAAATGCACCTGACCGATGTAACTGTCAAGTTTCTTGGGTCTTAATGTTTCTGCCAGAGGAATTTGCACACTACATTTTTTAGCCTGCAAAGATAATCTTTTTTATGGTTGTCATTAAAAAATTGTTTTCTATCTTTGCAGCCGTTTTGCAAATATTTTATTATGAGGAAATTTTATCTTTTTCTATTCGCGCTGATCATCTCTGTATCAGGTTTGAAAGCTCAGTCTTATGGCACTGTGGATCTTGGCATTTGGTTCATTGACAATGGCTCAAGTCAGCAGCAGATTAGCTCCATTACGGTTCCTTACGGCAGCGATTTTAACACCTGCTTCGCTGTTTATAATTTTTACATGGAGGAATTTTACGTGAATTTTTATGACACACTTCACTTGGATGCCTACCTTGACGGGCAGTTGATTGGCAATTTCGGCACCGATGTTCAGAGTATTCCTCTGGCCAGTGGCGTGTATTTCGATTTGCAGGCCATGCCCGCCTCTTATATTGCCTCGCACAACTACTACGGCACCCACACATTTGCTTATAAGGTTAGTCCCTCCTCCTATTGGAATGAGGCAGACTGGAGCGACAACATGGCCACCATCACGGTAGAATTTGTGGCTCCGCCGGTACAGAACTATACCATCCAGGTGATCAACACGGACGGAACAGTCAGCCCGTCAGGAAATGTTTCCGTGAGTCAGGGCGCTTCCCAGCCGTTTACCATCACAGCACCTGCCAACCGTCAGATTGACAAGGTTTATGCTGATGGCGTGGATGTGACCGCCGCCAACAACTTGGTCTTTTCTGACCCGTCACACGCCACCTTCACCTTTTACAACGTCACTTCTGACCATACTTTCTTTGTTACCTATAAGACGGATAACGGCACGGATGCAGTATCGGATTTTAACTTTGATAATGTGAGCGTAATGCCAAATCCTGCTGACCATCAGGTGACAGTGACTGCCCCGCAAGCCATCCGCCTCTTGGAACTTTACGATGCGACAGGGAAACAGGTGCTTCGCATGGAGCCGCACACCTCTGAAGCCGTTCTTCCTATGGCCGCCCTGCCCACTGGGATCTATATGGTGAAAGTTTGTACTGACGACCAGACCGTGGTGCGCAAGCTTTTGAAAAAATAGCGTGCTGTTGAGAATTTGCTTTTATGGGAAAACAGGAACAAAAACATTGGTGGTTGAATCTGCTTCCAGCAGTTGCGGCATGGAGCGTGCTACTTCTTTTTTTCATGTTGCCGTGCTTGACGGTTCTTCGTGCACAGCCGGTAGTGCATCCCGAACTGGGAGCACAGACCGCTGCACCTGATAGTGCGATTACTTTGCAGTTGGTACATAAAATGCAGCAATTCAACAGGAAAGAGACTTCCACGTTGGACAAGGACATTCATTCCCCCAAATCGGTGAACATCCACCCCGACGGGACCAAGTTCTACGTCAATTCCTTGGAAGGCGGCACTACTGTCGTTTATGAGATGGGCACTTGGCGCAAGCTGAAAACCATCCGTCACCAGATCCGGAAATCCCACCAATCCCTGTGGGCGCCGCCCAGCGATTTGTTTCCGTTTACCCATTACTCTTCCGATACGCTTGACCTGGATGTGTTCATGGGCAAACCGGTGGAAAGTGCTTTTTCCCATGATGGACGATACCTGTGGGTGCCCTACTACCGCCGTACTTTCGACATCAATGCCCAGGATCCGTCGGCCCTCGCAGTCATTGACACCCGCACCGATTCCATTGTCCGGTTGATGGAGACGGGACCGCTGCCCAAAATGGTGGCCTGCTCCCACAATGGCAACCGGGTGGCCATCACTCATTGGGGCGACAATACGGTGGCTGTGATAGACGCCTCCAGCGACAATCCCCGGGATTGGCACTATGAAAAACTGTACATCATTGATTATCAATTGAAACTGGATTACAGCCTTACGGAATCCGTCAACCGAGACGTCAATAGTGGCTATTGCCTCCGTGGGACGGTGTTCACACCGGACGACCGTTATCTTTTGGTAGGCTGCATGGGGGGCGATGGCGGCATTGCTGTGGTGGACATGCAACAACAGAAGTATTTGGGAAGAGTGACAGGGATGCGTTCCAATACACGGCATCTGCTCATAAAAAACGGATGGTTGTATTTGAGTGTCAATGCGGCTGGTGTGATACAACGTATTGAGTTGCAGAAATTTCTGGATGCCATACCCCAGATGAAAAACCATCGGGTGAGATTGGAAGGCTGGGAGGAGTGCCCGGTGCTGCCCGGTGCACGCACCATTTCTATTTCGCCGAGCGGGAACTTTCTGTTTGCTGCCTGTAACTCCGGCAGTCGGCTTTGTGTGGTGGATACACGCTCCATGCAGATGATCGCCTCCGCCGAGGTGGACAGCTACCCTGTCGGATTGGACATCTCCGCCGATGGCACCATGGTTATTGTTACCTCTCAGGGACGCAACGACAAAGGAGGCAATGCGGTGGATATTTTCCGAGTGGACTACCAACAACCAGAGCAGGCTATTCCCGATCAAGAGAAACGGGGAACTTTGGAAACAGCTCCTTCTACCGGGCCGACTTCCGGCTCTTGGGGGGTGCCGTCAGGTTGGCTTTGGGGTACGCTCACGGCAATGGTGCTGCTGGCAACGGGTGTGGTGGTGGTGCTCCACCGTAGAAAAAACAAGGTGGGAGTTTGGACCGTTTGAGAAATGGAACTGAAAAGTAAGAATGGCATTGATTTTCCAGGAAATAAAACATGAAAGCGATTAAATTTCTTCTTTTTGCATTGATATGCATGATGACCGTGAATTTGAATGCAAAGAGCCGTTGCGCAGTGCTCGGTTTCTCAAATACATCTACTATGTCGCATCAGGACATTGAAGGCATAGACGAAACATTTAGAGCATATTTCCAACCTGAGGGCTATATTATGGTTGAAAAAACGCAAATTGATGAGATTCTCTCCCAGCATCGTTTTAAGATAGATAGTCTTACAGAAGATGAAATAATCAGTTTGGCTAAGATGCTGAATGTGTCAAGAATTATTTATGGAGAAATTTGCAATGCTCAAGATAGTGGTTATCAAGTGAATGTGTATTCAATATATGTGTATACAAATGGTGGAAAAGATACTCTTGAGAAAGATTTGGGTGAAAGTCATGTCGTTACGGGAGATTACAAAACTTCCATTAAGGAATTTGCACAGGTGCTATCAGAGAGACTTGCAATGCCAAAATTGAAAGAAAAATGCTGTAAAGAAGAAATACTTGTAGTAGTGTATCATTTTTCTGAGATTTCACCAGAAGAGCGAGCACATCTTTTAAAAGTGTTAGGCTATGTGGACCTGGGGTTACCCAGTGGAACAATGTGGAAAAACGAGAACGAAAAGAAACCACATGGACTATTTGACTATGATCTGGCATTGAGAATATTTGCCGAAGGTATTCCTGACAAAGCGCAATGGGAAGAGTTGGAAACAGTATGCTTATGGGCTTGGACGGGCAGTGGCTATCAGGTGACAGGGCCGAGTGGCAACTCCATCTATTTGCCTGCAGAGGGGATGCGTGGCTGCGATGGGAAAACACAAAGACAAGGAGTCGGAGTGTGGGGTTACTATTGGTCATCCAAAGATGTTACGGTGGATTCGGACAGTGCTTGGTGCTTCACTTTCTTTTCTCATTATCATATTGTGAGCATCATCGATCGATGCAGTGATCTGTCCGTGCGCCTTGTCTATACTAAATGACGCCATAGCGGGAGCTTCCGCTGACGGGAAGAGAGTCGGATTTTCACTTTACATTTTTCACTTTAAAATTGTATCTTTGCCCCGTCATTATAAAAATAGAAAATCATGGGAAACTTTGAATTAATTGCACTGCCTTACGAGGCTAATGCTTTGGAACCGGTAATCTCTGCCCAAACTATCGGTTTCCACCACGGAAAACATTTGCAAGGGTATGTCAACAACCTCAATGCCGCCATCGCCGGTACTCCTTTCGAGGCGATGCCGCTGGAGGAAATTGTGAAGAAAGCCGCCGGCGGAATGCTTAACAATGCCGGACAGATTCTGAACCACAACCTCTATTTCCTGCAGTTCACTGCTCCGAAATCCGACAACCGTCCTGTTGGTCAACTGGCTGCCGCCATCGATGCACAGTTCGGCTCCTTCGAGGCCTTCCAGAAAGAGTTCGTGCAGGCTGGTGCCACCCTCTTCGGCTCCGGCTGGGTGTGGCTTTCCGCCGATGCCGACGGCCAGCTGGTTATCACACAGGAGACCAATGCTGCCAATCCTGTGCAGAAAGGCCTCACCCCGCTACTTACTTTCGATGTGTGGGAACACGCCTATTATCTTGATTATCAAAACCGCCGCCCCGACCACCTCAACGCCCTCTGGTCCATCGTCAACTGGCAGGTAGTAGAAAGCCGCTTCGCAAATTAAAAATGGAGAATTGAAAATTGAAAGAGTTGAGTGGTGGATTTTTAACTCTCAACTTTCAACTCTCAACTTTCAACTCTCAACTCTCAACTTTCAACTCTCAACTTTCAACTCTCAACTTTCAACTCTCAACTTTCAACTCTCAACTTCCCCCTACCAGCTAATGCTTCTGTCTTTCGGGTGCTTCACGCTGTAGGTGATGCTGAACGTGCGTGTTTCGCCGGCCTTCAGGTTCACATCCCACGTTACCACGCCGATATCGCTCTTGTTATATGTTGCCGTTGGCGTGATGTTGGGCACTTTTACTTCAATGTCTTTGTTCGTTGAGATGGGGTACTGCTCCTTTAAAGTCAGTTTCACCTCCTTGTTCTGGTTGTTTTTCACCGTAATCAGGTAGGATTGCGTGACTGTGGTACTGTTGCCCACGTGCTTGGTCTCGCAGTACTGCTGCTGTTTTTCGCGCTTCACTGTGATGCGCGGGTCAGTGGCCAAAGTGACTGAAAACAGGCTGTCGGCTACATTGGGATTGATGAGCGTTTTGCCCACAAAGGTGTTGTTGAAGGTCACTGTGGCATAGCCCGGCAGCAGGTTGTGCTGTTCGTAGCCCGACAGTGTCGCAATGAGGTAGGTTTCGTCAGACAGTTTCGGGATACTATAATATTTGTAATCTGCATTGATTGTATAATCTTTTAGATCAATAAGTTGTATTTTCCCATTCCCGGGAATGTCGTATGGGAGTGAGATAACATAGTTGACATGCACCTCCTGCATATCCACATCCACATAGTCGTTCATGATCATGGGAGCCGGGATTTCTTCCGCCATTTCATCCATGTATTCAACATTTTCTTCAGAAGTCTCATTTGATTGTACCTTTGCTGCGGTGGCATAGGAGACTGTGTTTTGCATTTTGTTCATCCTGCTGCCATAGGTGGGATAGTAGAAGCTGAGGAACCATGTGGAGAAGACGGGAGCTTCGGTGGTGCGGTTAGGGGTGGCATTTGACAGGGTGAGCTGCACGTGATTCCAGTCCAAGCCGGTCCTCTGCTGCACCTGTGCCTTGGCTTGCAGAGTCACTTGCTGCTCCATATCATGGATGTTGAGATCATAGCAGGGGGTCCAGCTGGCCATTTCGGTGAAATAGGTGATGGTGAACTCTGTGGTGATGGCTTTGGGCACGCTCACGGAAAGACGCAGCACGCCATGTCGATGGCGATCCTTGGTTTGATCCTGCCTGATCTGGCGTTCTAACCGTTGGATGGTTTCACGCAGGTTGGCGATCTTGCTGTCATTCTCATCAATGCTTTTCTGCAAAGCGCCTGCTTTGGCTTTGTACAACTCCATGTTGGCGTTGATATCAGCCACTGAAACAGTCTGCTGTGTCTGTTGCATGTTGTGGAGGGTGCCTTCTTTGAGCAGTTTCAGCAGATGCTCGTAGCTGTCAAGGTCATTGATGGCGTCCGACAGCTTTTGTTTGTATAGTTTCAGTGAGTCTTTCATCTTATTGATATGGGCGCTTTCTTCTTGTAGGGTGAGGTAGTCTGTGGAAAATTCAGTGGAGGCAATGAGAACTCCTCCTGCATTGACTTTCAAGCTGTTGAGTACAATATTAGGACTCAACCCGTTGATAATGACCTCCTGGCTTCCACTTTTCAATGTGGCAGTGGCGGTGTGGGTGAGCGTGGCACCGTTGAGGTAAACCGTAGCCTTTTCAACTTTTGACAAAACCTGTGTTTGGGCTACAACCCCTGCAGAGAAAAGGATTGCAACCAGAAAGAGGACAAATGATTTTTTCATAACAGTTTGATTAATATGATTTGTAACGTTGACACTATCAATTTATTTTTTAAACTGTTGCAAATGGAGTTTTTTGTACCTTTGCCGTTGTTTTTGTGCATTCTTTTCTTTTTATAAATATTTGAATAACAGATGGAAATCGTGCAGCACACCTATCTGGCCATTGATTTGAAATCGTTTTATGCTTCGGTGGAGTGTGTGGAGCGCGGTTTGGATCCGCTGACCACCAATTTGGTGGTGGCCGACAAAAGTCGCACGGAGAAGACCATCTGTCTGGCGGTCTCGCCCTCGCTGAAACAGTATGGCATTGGCGGTCGTGCGCGACTTTTTGAGGTGGTGCAGCGGTTGCGTCAGGTGAATGCCGCCCGCCGCGCACAAGCCCCCGCTCGCCGGCTCACGGGCAAGTCCGTGTCGGATACAGAGCTTCGTACCCACCCCGACTGGGAGGTGGACTATATCGCCGCTCCGCCCCGCATGGCACATTACATGGCTTTCAGCGCGAAAATCTACGAAACTTACCTCAAATACGTGGCCCCGGAGGATATCCATGTCTATTCCATTGACGAAGTGTTCATGGATGTGACTGATTATTTGAAAACCTACCGCATGAATGCCCGTGAACTGGCCATGACAATCATACGAGATGTGCTGGGGCAAACGGGCATCACTGCCACTGCGGGCATCGGCGCCAACCTCTATTTGTGCAAGGTGGCCATGGATATCATGGCCAAAAAACAACCCGCCGACCGCGATGGAGTACGCATTGCCGAACTGGATGAAACAAGTTACCGCCAGCAGCTGTGGGACCATCGCCCATTGACCGATTTCTGGCGGGTGGGACGTGGTATCGCCCAGCGCTTGGCACAATACGGTATTGATACCATGGGCAAAATCGCCCGCTGCTCATTGCAGGATGAGGAACTCCTCTATCGACTGTTCGGGGTGAATGCCGAGCTGCTCATTGACCACGCTTGGGGCTGGGAACCCTGTACGATGGAAATGGTGAAATCCTACCGCCCCGAAAGAAACTCATTCAGCAACGGTCAAGTGCTGAGCACCCCCTATACTGCTCCCAAAGCCAGGGTGGTGGCTCTGGAAATGGCCGATGCCATGTCGCTGAAATTAGTGGCGAAAAAGCTTGTCACCGACCAGATTGTGCTGAGTGTGGGCTATGATGCCTCCAATATGTCAGATCCAAACAGACAGAGCCATTACCTAGGACCTGTCACAGTGGATCATTACGGGCGGCAGGTGCCCAAGCATGCCCACGGCACTACCCGTTTCCAGCGCCCCACCTCTTCCTCCCGACAGATGGTGGATGCTGTCGCGCAACTGTTTGACCGTATTGTTCAACCCGACCTGTTGGTGCGCTATCTCAATGTCACAGTGGGAAATGTGGTGGACGAAAGCAGGGCAGGGGAGCGCGCGGAGGGAGAACAGTTGGACCTTTTCGCAGACCATGAAGCTCTGGCACAGCAGCGGGAAAAAGAGGCGGAGGCATTGGAAAAAGAGAGGAAACTACAGGAGGCGCAGCTGGCCATCAAGCAGCGTTTCGGCAAGAACGCCATCCTGAAAGGGCTGAACTTTGAAGAGGGCGCCACCGCCCGGGAACGTAATCGACAGATAGGAGGACATAAGGCATGAATACAGAGTACGATGATATCATCCACCTGCCGCACCATGTGTCAAAGAGCCATCTCCAGATGAGCATGGCCGCCCGTGCCGCACAGTTTGCCCCCTTCTCCGCTCTCACCGGCTATGGCGAGGAAATCCGCAAATCCGCCCAGCGAGTGGAGGAACTTTTTGATGGGGAAACCACTGATGGCGCTGATGCAGAGTGGTTTTCTCAAGAAACGGATTTTGAATGAAAATCCCCTGTTTTTCCTTTCACTTTTTCCCGTATTTTTGCCGCTGTTATTTTAATTCGCGATGAATCAGTTGAAATCCTTTGATTGGCAAATTATTGTAAATCCTAATGCGCTGAACAAAAAACGGTTGTCTATTCAAAGCCAGTGGCTGGAAGAGCTATCCCGTAACGGAATACATTATAAATTATGGAACGCAAATGGTGCCGGGCAGGGAATGGCATTGGCTGAAAAACTCTGTCGGGAGGGCTGCCGCCACTTGATGGTGATGGGCGGAGATGGCAGCGTAAATGAAGTGGTAAATGGGATTTATCGCTCGGAAATTCCCGCCAACGAAATGTATCTGGCCATTCTTCCTTTGGGAACAGGAAATGATTTCTGCCGCACTTTTGCATATCCCAAGGATAAATCCAAGGTAGTGGATTTCCTGCTGCACAACGACTTCCATCCTGTGGATGTGGGCGTGGTGGAGAGTGTCTGCGAAGGGCGTGTGGTGGCACTCCGCCGTTTTATCAATATTGCAGGTTTTGCTTTTGATGCCGCTGTGATACGGGAAACAGTAGGCGCCAAACCAAAAATCGGCGCTTCCGCGGTGTATCTGTCCAAATTGTTGAAAGTCCTCTTTTCCTACCGTCCCATGTCGGTGACGGTTCATACCGAAGAAGAGGGGGATTACACCTGCGAAATGTTCACTATTGCTGTGGGCAATGCGCAGTTCAATGGCAATGGAATGAGGCAAGTGCCTATGGCAGACCCGACAGACGGACTGCTGGATGTGGTGACGATCCGTAAGTTGAGCCCGCTTAAGGTGATGGCCAATGTGAAAAATCTGTTTTCTGGAAAGCACATTTCCTTGCCGGAAGTGAAGGTCTTTACGACCCGAAGTGTTGAGATTTCGTCCAAGCATCCGATACCTGGTGAGGTGGAGGGTGAAATGCTGGTGGAAGGGAATTATAGGATTTCTTTGGAAACGTTGAAAATAAACATTTTAGGGAATATCTAATCCCGACTGCTTTCTTTTTTTGATGAAAAAATCTTTCATCATTTTTTCACTTTCTTCCTTTAAAATTCCTTTTTTGATTTGCGTCTTGGGGTGTAGGATGGGAGCTTTCAGTGCGGTGTAGCCGCGTTTGGGGTCGGAGGCGCCATAAACTAACGTGCCCAGTTGAGCCCAGCTGATGGCGCCAGCACACATGATGCAGGGCTCTACGGTGACATATAGTGTGCATTCCGTCAAATATTTGGCCCCGAGAAAGTTGGCCGCCGCCGTAATGGCCTCCATCTCCGCATGAGCGGTCACGTCATTCAATGCCTGCGTGTGGTTGTGCCCCCGTCCGATGATTTTGTTGTTCATTACTACTACAGCCCCAATCGGAATTTCGTCTTCCATCAGGGCATCTTCAGCTTCCGCCAATGCCATTTTCATGAAATATTCATCTGTGAAAAGTTCCATTTCCCTTGATTTGAATTGATGATATGATGTCGGATTTTCACTGCATCATTCAGAAATTATGATTTCGTCCAAGAAAATATAAGATTCCGCTCCGGCAGCACCATGCTCCTTGGGTAGCGGCCCGGGGTTCTTGATGGTGATTTTGAGATGTTGGGTGTTGGCTTTCAATTTTTCTATTACGCATGTTCCAATGTGGTTGCCCTGGATTTGCTCTATAGCAAAATGCTGTTTTTTAACCAATTTGTACTCAATTCCATCTGTGGAGGCGTAAATTTCAATGTCCTGCGGGGCCAATATCCAGTCGTAGAAGTTTTGCAGATAGCGGACGGTCACCTTGCCTATTTTTTGCATCTGGTTCCAATGGTACTCCACCGTGACATCCTGTCCTTGGTAGCCCTGCCATTTTCCATCACGGTAGCTGTCGGAGCCGATCTCACCGTCAAAAAGGGCGTTGCTTCCCCCACCGCTGTATTCCGGCCGGTAAGTGCTGTATGTCCCTGCCGACACTTCCGCTTTGGCCCACATCCCCGGATGCACTGCTATCACTTTTGCATTCCGCACCTCTTTGCCTTCCGGACTGACGGTCAGCGTCTTGACAACACAGGTTTGCCCCAGTGGAATGGGCGCTTCATATACGGGAGAGGAGGCCGTGGGGGTGGAACCATTTAAGGTGTAGTGGATCGGGCAGTCGTGCAACAGCGTCTCCAAAACCAAGGCGGGGTGTTCGCCAGAGTGCAATGTGATAAAGGTGTGCTGTGGAATATCTAACAATTTGTCTATGAGTATATTGTATTTCAATGAGTCCACATCGCGCCAGTTTTCCCGATATTGAAGTCCCCAGAAGTAGAGGAAGTTGTTTTGCAATCCCTTCAAATAAAGACTCAGGTCTTGAATGTCCTCTTCCAACCGTTGGCGTGCATCGGGAGGCAGCGTCTCCGGATGCTGTCGCATATTGTAAACTCCGAATTGACAATTCTTGATCATCAGGTCGTAAAGCATTCTGTTGGCCGCATAAAGTGCTCCATAGATAATTTCTGGATGCTCGTATTGCGCAGTCTCCGACAAAATAAGTTTTTCCAGTTCAATGGTGCGGAATAGGTCAAATCGCAACAGCTTGAGTTGCTGTTTTTTGTCTGGTGTGAGCCGGTCTGGAAAGAAATGACAGGGGTCATTTTCCCATAGGGAGCTGAAATTGCATATTTCTGGCATATCAGAATCCTGGTATCTTGGCACTACACGCAGAAAATCGGCAATGATGTTTTCATTGTTGTAAAAATGGAAGAATTGGAAGTTGAAGTTGGTGTCAAAGGTGGCGATTCTCTGGAAGCGCTCCTCTTCTGCGGCAGAAGGTTCTGTCTGTACAATCGGGTTCCACGACATCTCCGCCCCCCATGCAAAGCCATGCCATGCATTTTGAAGCAACCCTTCGCCGGCATCGTTCCAAGCGGTGTTGATGAGTCCCCGTGCTCCCGACTGATAGCCGTCCCGCGCCATGTTGGCAATGTTTTTCTCATAGGCAGGCATCATCGGAAATACAGTGCTCCACATGCTGATTCCCGGCACCACCCAGAAGTCGTAGCCCGCGTCTCGGATGGGGTTGATCATGGCAGTGAAACTGTCAGCGGGCACATAGCTCCATACCAACATGCCGATATCTTTGGGTAAACGATTCTGTATCTCTTTGTCTTTTAGCACGATGTCTGCCCACATCAAGGTTTTCTTGCCGTATCGTTTTACCATGTTGTCCACCTTGACGATGTGCCGGATATAGGCTTCATTGCTTCCGATTTTGTTGACATATCCCGCTGCATTCCCCGTGCCCAACGACTCTGTTTCGTCGCAGTTGATATTGAAAAAAATGGAACTGTAGGCTTGGGATTCTTCTTGAATGATGTCGTCAAGGAATCGGTAGGTCTCCTCCAATGCGGGATTGAGATTGCATTTGCTATCTGCCAAATGAGCGTAATCGGGCTGGGCAAGGATTTTTTCAAAATGGGCAAAACATTGCTGGTTACCAATGAGTTCAACATAGTATTTCTTAGCATAGGCGTCTAGTTCTCGGATTTCCGCTGCTGTCAAACCATCCTGTGGCGCATACGGATGTTTGCTGGATTTAAAGGTATGTTCCGTATAAAGAGTGAAGCAATTGAGCTTGTATTCTGCCAAAATCCGGATCTGTTCCTTCATGAAATCCAAAGTGGGGATAGGCCCCCGACTGATATCATCCATCCATCCGCGATATTCCAAGGCTGGATAGTCCAAAATGCTGCAGCAAGGGAGAGATACCATCTCATCTTTTGTGAAATAAAGCCGATAATGAAAACGGTACATTTGCTTCAGGCTTTGTACGGCATAGAAAAAAGCCTGGTCGGTCTGTGCCTGGACGAGGATGCGGCGTTCGGAAATTTGGATGCGGTAGGATTGAGCAGGAAATTGCGGGGCATTTATTTCTTTGACATACTGAAAATATATGGTTGGCCTGTCTTTTCTCCCATCTGGAACAGCAGATACAATGGGCTCGCATTCAGGAAGTTCTTTTAGTTCATCCAACAGCAGATCTGTATTTTTTATGGCGGGTTCAAAATAGAAGACAGGAGAGTCCCAAATGAAAGTTCCGTGTTGCATGGTGATTTCCTGTGGAGCGGGAATGATACCAAGGTTTTGTGCAACTATTTGTAACTGTATGAAAATTAATAAAATGAAAAGAAAATATTTGGGCATGGAACTGTTTTTTTGAGAGTGCAAAAATAAGAAATCCTTATAAAACAAAAAAGTCCGGCAGGATGCCGGACTGGTATTTGCTCAAAGGAGTTTTTATTCTTTGGTTTTGCTGTCGCAATAGTAGCAGCGGATGGGGCCATTGACCGTTTGGCGGAAGAGGTGCGGCACTTTTTCGGCATTGCTGATGCACTTGGCATTGGCGCAGAACAGGGTGCTGTCCTCCATGGTTTCGAAATGGATGGGCGTATCGTGTTCGGGGTCGTTCTTCCATTCCAGCAATTTGCAAATCAAAGCCATGCGGACAAATTTTCCGTTTTCCACCTGGCGGAAGTAGGCGGCACGCGGGTCGGAGTCCACTTCGGGCAGGATTTCGTTGACACGCGGCAGCGGGTGCAGCACGGCCATGTCACGTTTGGCTAATTTCATCTTTTCACGGTCAAGCACGAAGCTGTCTTTCACACGGTCAAATTCGTCTTCATCAAGGAAACGCTCTTTTTGAACGCGGGTCATGTAGAGCACATCCAGCTGTGACATCACCTCTTCCATGGAGCTAACCTCTTTGTATTCAATGCCGCGGCGTTCGCAAACATCGTGGCGAATGTATCCGGGCAGACGCAGTTCGTTGGGAGCGATGAGAATCACTTTCACATTGGAACGTGCAGAAAGGGATTTGATGAGGGAGTGAACGGTACGGCCGAACTTCAAGTCGCCGCAGAAACCGATGGTGAAGTTGTCCAGACGGCCCAGCTCGCGGGTGATGGTGAGCAGGTCGGTGAGGGTCTGTGTCGGGTGGCTGTGACTGCCGTCGCCGGCGTTGATGATCGGCACTCCCGATACTTTTGAAGCGGCCAGCGGAGCTCCTTCAATGAAGTGGCGCATGGCAATCAGGTCGGCAAAGCAGCTGACAGTCTTGGCGGTATCCTGCACGGATTCCCCCTTGGCTGTGGAGGAACTGGCGGCTTCGGAAAAGCCTAAAACATTGCCTCCCAGCTCCATCATGGCAGCGGTAAAACTCAAACGGGTACGGGTACTCGGTTCGTAAAACAGCGTGGCAAGCTTCTTGCCTTTGCAGTGTTCCGCATACTTCTTGGGATTGGCGATGATGTCAAGGGCCAACTCAATGATTTCATCGGTTTCGGCAACCGAAATGTCCATGGGATCAATAAGATGTTTCATAATATGGTTGTTTTTTTTGTTGATAATTCCAAATAAAAAAAACGGCTTTCAAATGAAAGCCGCCAATATTCAAAAAATAAAAAATTCAATTTTTTCGCAAGTTTTTGTTGCGGGATGTAAAATCAACTCTCTTCTGTCCTTTTTCATAACGGCGGCAAAAATACTATTTTTTACGGCTGCCTTTACAGGTAAGAAAAATTTTTTTCAACAAAAAATGCACATGTTAATGCGTTGATTCTTATTTGATTCCCCAAAACTTAAGGTCGCACTCAGCTTCAACTTCCGCTTCTGCGTCTTGGGGAAGGCCGGGAAATAGGTTCCGTTGGATGATTTCTTCGACTTGGTCAATGCTTTGGGCGCATTTTTTCAGTGACTGTGTGGCAGGAGTATTCTGCATGATCAGCCCGATGGCGTGGTAGCGCCCATCCTTGTTTACCAGAAATGCTTTGAAGAAGGCATCGGGCACGCTTACCTTGTGGTCTCCAATGTCTCCATGTTTGTATTCTGAAAAAACAGGTCCGCAAACCACATAAACTGTCCCGAATTCCTTGGCCAGTCGGCGAGCCATCTTCTCAGTGGCCAGCCAGGATTTGCTGCGGAAACTTTTGTCTTGCGGCGCAATATTGGAAAAATAGTAGGTGGCGTCCCACGCTTCTTCGTCCCAATTCATGTCTTCCGGCGGAACTAACTGTCCCTTGATCCATTTGCTTTTTTTGTAGTCTGCAGCATCCGCCTGCCGCCCTTTGATTTGTGGATCTGAACAGAAATCCGCTTTGCGCTTCTCTTTGCTCCCCAACTTTTCCTGCGTCAGTTCGTAAGCCACCCAATTGGGAACCAGTAGGGCGTGGTTATAGGATACTGTAAAACCGGGTTGTCGGAGGATCAACTCTCCAACCTCGTATTCAGGAATCTCTATGGGTTGTGCGAGTGGAGCCATGGATGTATCCGCCTGTTTTTTGCTTTTGCAACTTGTGCCAAAAACAAGCAGAAAGATGAGGGTGATGATGAGGGGATAATTTGTTTTTTTTCTCATAATGTTATGGGCAGGGGAGGCTTCATTTTCCACGGGTGCTGTGGCAATCACAGGTGGAAGTCACTTCAATTTTGGTGTTTGGAAGCAGTTGTTCCATTTTTTCAAGTTCCCAGTCTCTTAAATCAATTTGTCTTAAATCTATGGTTTTTAATGTGTTTTCAAGTTCTGATATGCTTTCGGGCAAGGTGTAAAGAGGATTTTCCCATGCATCGATGTAGGTCAGTTGGTGCAAATGAGAGATGGTTTCCGGGAGTTCTTCAATCAGGTTGCGACTGATGATGAGGGTGCGCAGATGGGTGAGTTGCCCGATGCTGGCGGGCAGCCGTACGAGATGGTTACCCGATAGATTCAGGTAGGTAAGGTTGGAAAGCGTCCCTATTCGCTGATTCAATACATTCAGTTTGCATCTGGCTGCAGTCAGTTCTTGCAAGTTATAAAGTTGAAAAATCTCCTCGGGCAGGGAATCCGATTTGATTTTCAATTTCAAGCGATAGACCTCTCCGGGAACAGCCAGGGCCTCTTCCAAAGAGGTGAACACACGCTTTTGTTGGAGCTCCGCATCAGGAATAGGCTGGGAGGCCACAGACCATACGCCTCCCCATAGGAGATGGACTCCGAGGAGTATTAAAAAAATGCGAATGGTCTTTTTTATCATGTTTTTAATGACAATAAATTACCAACATTCGTGAAGCACATGGAGAATATCCTCTTCCTGCATGGGATAGTAGCCGCCGCCCGGGATGGTGGAATGGGCAATCAGAGGAAGCATCTCCTCTGTGGCTCCCAATTCGCGCAGTGTGGCAGGAATCCCCAGTTCACGGAAAAAGTCCTCCAGCGCTTGGATGCCCTCCAGGGCTGTCTGCTCCTCGCTTTTCCCAGTGTCATCCACATGCCAGACATTTTTCGCGAAACGAACGAATTTATGCAGCCCGTGACGGCAAATGTATCGGTAGTAGGCCGGGGAAATGACCGCCAGCCCGATGCCGTGAGGACAGTCGGTGTAGGCGCCGAGTTGGTGCTCTATCATGTGAACCTCCCAGTCCTGCGTTTTTGACAGTGCCAGAATCTTGTTCAGTCCCATGGTGGCGCACCACATGATGTTGCTGCGTGCCTCGTAATCCTCCGGATTGACCAGGGCCTTGCGCGACGCATTGATGAGAGACAGCATCACACCCTCTAACAAATAGTCACTGGTACAGTCGTCATCACCGGAAAAATATTGTTCCATCAGATGGGAGAAGATGTCTGCAATACCACTGACCATCTGTGTTTTGGGAACTGTGTAGGTGAATTCAGGATTTAAAATGGAGAATTTGGGACAGAGGTCAGGGAAGGGGAATACCCTGCCAACTTTCAGCTTCTTCTCCTCGTTGGTGATCACGGAACCGGTGTTCATTTCTGACGCGGTTCCAGTCATGGTAAGGACGGATGCCACCGGAACCACCTTGTTTTCAATAGGTCCTTGCTCCATCCAGTAATGCTGCCACGGATCACCCTCGTAGTATGCTGAAGCGGCAATGGCTTTGGAACAGTCAATGACACTGCCTCCTCCTACTGCCAGAATGAGGTCAATATGGTTTTCGCGCACCAATCGGCCACCCTCCAATACCTGTGTGTAACGCGGGTTGGAGTTGATGCCGGCCAACTCTGTCACTTTTTTGCCTGTCTCGCGAAGGATGGCGCAGATTTGATCATAGATACCTGTTTTTTTGATGGAGTTTTTGCCATAAACCAGCAGAATGTTGGCTCCATAGCGCTGAAGTTCCTCTGTCAGGTGGCTCATGGATTTTTTCCCGAAATAAATGGTGGTGGGGTTACAATAGGTGAAATCGTAAATCATGGTTTTCTTTTTATTACATTATAAAATATTGACTTCAGCCTCCAAGCGGATGCCGAATTTTTCTTGGATTTTCTGTTGTACTTTTTGGTAGAATTCAAGAACCTCCTTACCGGTGGCCTTTCCGTAGTTGACAATCACAAGGGCCTGCTTGGGATAGATTCCAACGTTACCCTCCCGCCAGCCTTTGATGCCGGCCAACTCAATCAGCTGGCCAGCTGCCAGTTTTACACAGCTGTCGCCTGCAGGATAAGAAACCAATTGGGGATAATCTTTTTCAATCTCCTCTTTTACAGAAAGGCGAACCACAGGGTTCTTGAAAAAACTTCCCGCACATCCCAGTTCTTGCAGGTCGGGCAGTTTGTTCTTCCGAATGGAACGGACTGTCGCTGCCACATTTTCAAGTGTCAGTGCGATTCCTGTTTGTTCCAATGAATCTCTCAATCCACTGTAAGTCAGTGTAAAATGCTCCTTTTTGGAGAGCTTGAACCGTACACGAGTGATGATAATGTCGTTTTTTAGCTCTTTTTTGAAAATGGAATCCCTGTATCCAAAGTGACATGCTTCATTGGCGAGCTCGAAAGGGTGGCGTGAGGAAATGCGCCATCCGAACACGCGGTCAATAACATCTTTCACTTCAACGCCGTATGCACCAATATTTTGCACAGGACAACTGCCTACTTTCCCAGGGATACTCACCAGATTTTCCACTCCGTAATAATGCTTGCCGATGCAATAATCTACCCATTCATCCCAATTTGTACCAGCAGCCACATCTATCCAGATATTTTCACTGTCTTCACGATGGATATGTATTCCCTTTGTGCACATTTGTAGCACAGTCCCGGAAAAGGGCTGGGTGAAAAGCACATTACTCCCTTCTCCAATAACGAAGTGCCCTCCATCCAACTGACCGCACGCCAACAACTGCGGAATTTCGTCTTCATCCTCCACCTGGATCAGTCGTTCGCAAGAGGCAGATATATGGAAAGTGTTATATTCTTTAAGTTCTTTATTATTAAATATTTTCATTTGTTTAATAAAGTATGGTTTTAGATGTTTTCCAGAGTATTTTTCCTTTTTGTTTGTACTTTTCTTCGGACACGCAGGGAGAGGGCGAGAAGCACGGTGGCAAGTGCAATAAACAAGCAGATGCGGGCGATGTAGTCTCCGTATCGGGTATAGAAGGTGAGGGTGTTGTTGGGAGTTAGGGTTTGGCGGATGGCGGTGCGTGTTTCATAGGCCGTACTCTGGTGAACATCGCCTCGTTCGTCAATAAAGGCGGATGTGCCGGTGTTGGCGGCGCGCAGGATGCTTCGGCGAGTCTCCACGGCACGCAGTTTGGAAAGCAGGAAGTGTTGTTTGTACCCGGGAGTATTGCCCCACCAGGCATCGTTGGTGATGACGGCCATCAGCTGTGCACCGTTGCGCACGAACTCACCGAAATGCTCGCCGTATGCCGATTCATAGCAGATGGGAACCCCCACCTTCACGCGGGATCCCTCCATCTCAAAAACACGTTGCACGCTGTCGCGTCCCAGTGAACCGCTGGTGCCTCCCAAATCAATGGCTGCCTTTTCCAGAAAACCAAAGATTTGTGGATAGGGCATTTTCTCCACGCCGGGCACCAATTTGCTTTTGAAATAGGTGCCAACAACCCCCTTGCGATTGTAGCAGATGGAGGTGTTGTAAAAGTCCATGTAATGGCCGTTGCCCGTTTCCCTCGCGGTTTCAGTCGCCTTGTGGTCGTAAAACTTCACAGTGGACATTCCTGTGATGATGTTGAGTTGGGGATAGGTGGCCAATGTGCTGTCAAACAGATCGAAAAAGTTGTAGTTTTCGTTGAGTGAGTTTCCGTGATCGTAAAGTCCATCGTAGCTGATAGAATGTGGGATGGCAGATTCCGGACATACGATTATGCTGGTTTTTGGCGTGAGCAAACTGTCTGAAACTGACAGAATGCGTTGGGCCAATTCCCGATTGGAGAGAAAGTATTCTTCTTCCCAAGGATCCGTATTTGGTTGTGCAATAATTATTTCCAAATCTTTTTTAGGGTCTTGGTTGAAGTGCGGATAGGTATGATAATGTACCAGTGAGCCGACGGCGGGCAGGATGATCCAGAGTAGCAATGCACTGCCTGTACGAAGGGTTTTGCGCTGGTTGCCACGCAAGTTTTTCAGCAGCTGTGCCCCAATCAGGTTGGCTACCAGTATCCAAACGGTGCCGCCAAATCCTCCGGTGAATTCGTACCATTGCACATATTCGGTGCAGGAGGAGAAGATGTTGCCCAGATTGAGCCATGGCCAAGTCAGATCCCAGTGGAGATGCAGGAATTCCCACGAGCACCAGAAGGAGACCAGCGCAGCGGCTTCGGCCATCATGGACAGGCCCAGACTGCGGAAACGCTGCCAGCAGCCAAACACCAACGACATGAACAGGGAATTGAGCACCACCATGGCAATGGCACCTTCAGGAGTGCTGTTCCATACCCACCAGGTGGTGGAAGCATTCCAAATGAAAAAACTCAAATAGGAAAATAGAACCCCGTTCCAAAAGGGCGACCGCACTTTTTTCTCAACCAGATCCTGGCTGACCATAAGCAGCGGGATGAAGGCAAAAAAACTGAGGAATGCAAAACCGTGCGGGGGCCATGACATCCAGAGCATTGCCCCTGTTAAAATGCTGAGCAGGAATTGCGTCGTTTTCTTCATTGATTTCGGATTTTAATGGATGGGGGATCTCTCAGGTAGTGCGGAGTTCAAAATTCTTACCCAAGTAAACTTTCCTGACGAATTCGTCATCTGCAAGCTCTTTGGCTGTGCCAGTCCGCAACACATTCCCTTCATGCAAAATATAGGCACGGTCGGTGATGGCCAGCGTTTCATGTACATTGTGGTCTGTGATGAGGATGCCGATATTCTTGGTTTTCAATTTCCTGACAATTTCCTGAATATCTTCAACCGCAATGGGATCCACCCCGGCGAAAGGTTCATCCAACAGGATGAATTTGGGATCGGAGGCCAGACATCGTGCAATTTCTGTGCGGCGACGTTCCCCACCGGAAAGGTTCTTGCCCAGATTTTTGCGCACCTTGTGCAAGTTGAACTCAGAAAGCAGGCTTTCCAGCTTTTCTTTCTGTTCGGCACGGGTACGGTTGCTAAACTGCAGGATGGAGCGGATATTGCGCTCCACGGTCATGTCGCGGAATACAGAAGCTTCTTGCGGCAGGTAGGAGATGCCCAGCTGTGCTCTGCGGTACATCGGCATAGTGGTGATGTCATTGTCATCCAGGAATATCTTGCCTGACAAGGGGCGGATCATGCCGACAATCATGTAAAAAGAGGTGGTCTTGCCCGCACCATTCGGTCCGAGCAGCCCTACGATTTCTCCCTGTTCCACCTTGATGGAAGCCTCGTTGACTACCGTACGGGATTTGTACTTCTTGACCAACTTCTCGGTCCTGATAATGTGTTGGTTTTCTTCCATTGCTATTGTTTTTCAGCAGCTTCTTTGATTTTTCCAATGATGGTATCGGCCACTTTTTGCATCGGTCCCTTCACCATGCCAGCCAGAAATATCGGGATACCAGCTTCAACGGACATCTGCAAGGTGCAGCCAGTTCCGTTCCCATTGATGTCAAAACGACATCCCATGGGAATTCCCTTATCGTTGGTGATGCTGTAGCAGATCTTGCTGTATTTCAACGCCTCTGCCAACTCCAACCGGAAAGAGGCCACTCCGTTGACATCAAAAGAACAGTAATTATCACCTGTTTGCAAGTTCTGTACCTGTTGCGGGGGGATGTGTTGCCCCAGTTGACGGCAATCACTCAGCAGTCCGAATACTTTCTCATCGGTGGACTGAATGTTTTCAACACGACTTTCTATGGTCATTTGTTCAATATTAATTTTTAGTGTAAAATTCTATATACTAATTCTTTGTACAGCTCTTCTCCGTCGGCGGCATTGTCTATTCCCTTGCAACGGGCGTCAATATTGCGAAGGGTGCCGATGATTTTGATGAGTATCGGCAGGGAGTATCCCATGGCAATGCGGGCCTCGCGGGCCAGTTGCTTTTCCGATTTTTGGTATCCAAAAACGGTTTTCATCTCCTCAATATTTTTTTGGGGTAGCAAATGGTATTCTATCAGTGAGTTGTAGTATTTGTACAAGCTGGCTACAGCCACAAGCACAGGATTGGCATTGAGGTTTTGGCTGAAGGCATGTACGATTTTGTACGCCTTGGCTTCATCGCGGGCCACCAAAGCCTCCCGGAGTTCAAATACGTTGTATTGCTTGTTGATGCCGATGAATTTTTCAATGATGTCGGCCGTAATCTCCTGCCCCACAGGGATGATGAGCTCCAATTTGGAGAATTCGTTGTCAATGCGGGAGAGGTCGTTGCCGATGTGTTCTGAAATCAGTTCGGCAGAAGCGGGCTGGATGGTGAACCCGTGCTCTTTGGCGCAAGAGGCAACCCAATCCGCCAGTTTGAAATCCTGCACCTTGGAGGAGACAAACAGCACAGCATTTTTTTCCCAGAATTTAAGGACACTGTCGGAAGGCTTGGTGTATTTGTAGCAGATGACGAGCAGTGTGCTGGGGGAGGGGTGCTCCGCGTATGCCTTGATGGCATCCATTTTTTGCCACATTTGGGCTTCCTTGACGATGACCACCCTTTTGTCAACGCCGAAGGGGAATTCCTTGGCACTGGTGACTACCTCTTCAGCCGTGGTGTCCTTGGCATAGTAAACAGCCTGATTGAAGTCCCGGTCGGCTTCTGTCATCATGTTGTTTTCCAAATAATTGGCTATTTTATCAATGTAAAGAGGCTCTTCCCCCGTCAAAAAATATACAGGAGCGTACTCTTTTTTCTGGATTTTCTTGATGATGTCAGCGTAGGTGGTTCTCATGCTTGAAGTCTGTTTTTGGCCGCGGAATAAGGGGCGGCATGTATATTTGAAAATTCTCCTTTCATGTATTTGAAATATCCACAGACCGCGATCATGGCTGCGTTGTCGGTGGTGAGGTCAATGGTGGGAACGTGCAGAATGCGGTGGTATCGGTCTGCTAATTGCTGCATTGCTCCACGCAGCCCGCTGTTGGCGGAAACCCCACCGGCAATTACAAGATCCTTGCAATCATATTGTTGTAGCGCTTTTTTCACCTTGTCTGTCAGCGAGCGGATGATGGCATACTGGATGGAGGCAGCCAGGTCGGCCAAGTTATCTTGGATAAAGTCCGGGTTCTCCTTGAGACGGTCGCGCACAAAATAGAGGAAGGAGGTTTTCAGCCCGCTGAAGCTGTAGTCAAGTTCCGGCAGGTGCGCGATGGAAAAATCAAATTTCCTCGGGTCTCCTTGCTGCGCCAGACGGTCAATGACAGGTCCGCCAGGGTAGGGGAGATTGAGAATTTTGGCAGCCTTGTCAAATGCTTCCCCTGCCGCATCGTCAATGGTGCGTCCCAAAATCTCCATGTCAAAGTAATCGTTGACTTTCAGCAGCAGCGTGTGTCCACCGGAAACAGTCAGGCACAGGAAAGGAAACTCCGGCTTGGCCTTGTGCTCGCCGGATTTGTCCAAAAAGTTAGCCAAAACATGCGCCTGCAAGTGGTCCACCTCTATCAGCGGGATGTCCAAACTGTAGGCCATCGCCTTGGCAAAGGAGCTGCCAACCAGCAAAGAACCCAATAATCCGGGGCCATTTGTATAAGCTATCGCAGATATTTGTTTTTTGTGTATTTTTGCACGCTTTAGTGCGGTGTCCACCACCGGGATGATATTCTGCTGGTGAGCGCGTGAGGCAAGCTCCGGAACCACGCCCCCATATTCGGCGTGAACTTTCTGTGATGCAATGACATTCGACAGAATTTCGGTGCCCTCAATCACGGCTGCCGACGTATCGTCGCAAGAGGATTCCACACCAAGGATATATACTGACATAACCGCTGAATTTTGGGACGCAAAATTACGAAAAAAATAATAAAGATACTCCTTATTGTCGTCGGCTCTTTTCTCGCCCTCGACCTGCTGGTTGTTGCTCTCCTCTTTGTGCCCCCCATTCAGAACGCAGTGGTCAAGAAAGTGGCAGGGGTGCTTTCCGACAAATGGAACAGTGAAATCACCATCGGCCACATTTACATTTCCCCCACGCTGAAGCTGACCGTGGAGGATTTTACTATCCATGACGAACATGGCCAGCCCATGATCGCAGCCGGACACTTGGACAGCCGCCTGAAAAAAATCACCTTTAAGCCCTTCTCCCTTAGCTTCAGTGATATCCATACGGAAGATGTCCGCGTGATCATCCGAAAATACCACGGTGATGATGCCGTGAATATCTCCCGGTGGGCACGGAATTTTAAAAACAACAAGCCGAAAAAGTCGCCGTTTGTCATGGAGGCCACCTCCATTACTTTGAAAAATGCCTATTTTCTTTACACCAATGACGATGTGAAACGCTCTGTCGCGGATGGGAAAATTGACTACGGATTTTTTGAACTGAAAGAGATTGACAGCCGGCTGGAACAGTTCAAACTTGTGGGGCCTGACATTTCCGCCCATTTTGACCACCTCGCCTTCACCCAGTACACCGGATTTCGCCTGATGAACCTCTCTGGCGATTTCAGGCTGTGCCCCACCGGACTCACACTCCATAACGCCGCCCTGATGACCCCCACCTCCAGACTGTTCCTGGATTTTGCCTTTGAATACAACAGTTTCAAGGATTACAGCGATTTCCTGAACAAGATCCGTTTCAATGTGAAGATGAACACTTCAACGGCGGACATGCATGATATCAGCTATTTCGTGCCGCAAACGGCAGGCATGGACAACCGGCTGGTGCTGAGCTGCCATGTGACGGGACCCGTGAACCGTTTGAGCGTGTCGGAAATGGATGCCCGATTTGCCGACAGCACCCATCTCATGGGCGACCTCATCCTGGAAAATGTGACAGACTTCATGAATGCCCGCATTTCCGCGGATTTTGAACATTGCACGGTGGATATGGCTGAGATACAGAGCTTTCGACTCCCGCAAGGCAAGACCATAGAACTGCCGGAGCAGGTGGCAAAACTGGGCACGGCATACGTGGATCTTTCCTATGCCGGCGTGGTGTCTGATGATTTTGATGTCTCTGCCCATCTGCGCACCGTGATGGGAGATGTAACTGCAAAACTGTCCACCACAGTCCATAAAGAGGATGACGGTGTGGACTATAGTGCAATGGTGGATGCAAAAGGTCTTCAGTTAAAGCGGCTCCTCCCGAAACTGAACATGCTGGGAGCGGTCTCGGGACGTGTGGAGGCGGATGGGAAAGTGGGAAACCTGCAGGATTTCACCAAGACCTTGTCTGCGAAAATCAAGGGGAACCTGGCCAGCATTTATGTGAAAGGCTATCCGCTGCGCGATATACGGTTCACCGGCAATTACGCCAGCCGCCGCGTGAAAGCAGATGTCTCGATATTTGACCCCAACTGCGAACTGGCCTGCAACGGTAACATTGACCTCTCTGGGAAAGACAAGGATTACAAACTGTCGGCCACCATTGACCATATCCTTCCCAACCGAATGTTCGCCCATCTTCCCCAGGTGGACAGCAATGCCAAGGATGGATTTGACAAGTTTGTCCGTTATGTGCAGAAACATCCGGAAGTAGCCCTCTCCATCGCTTCTGCCGAATGCGACATGCAAGGTTCCAATCTGGATAATTTGACTGGCACCCTGTTCATTGATGGGCTCAGTTATCAACAGGACAGCCTCGACTTGGTGACTGACCGCTTGCGCCTCATCATGATGCCCGGCGAGGACCGCAGGGAATTCCGTTTCTCGTCCGATTTGTTCAATGCTTCTCTGGCTACACAGTATCCTCTAAAGGAACTTCCTGAGGTTCTGCTGAATACGGTATATACCTATATCGGAAATTTGCTGCCCGAGCGGGAACTGAAACAATTCACTTCTGCTGATGGAACAGGAAACCGGATTGTGGATCTCAACGTGACTACCTATCATTTGCAGCCAGTCCTGAATATGTTCGCTCCCAATATATCAATTGCCGACAACAGCATGGTGAAGATTACAACCAGTGAAGCGCACACGCATGACCGCATTCAGGTTCATTCTTCCCATATCAGTATAGGCAATGGATTGAATGTCAACAATTTTATTGTAGAGGGATCCCAATCTGACACCGCCCGGATGAAACTTTATGCTTCCGTTTCCAACCTGGTGGTCGGAGAAAAGAAAAATTTTGTCTTTGATGATATTGTCTTACAGGCGAATATGGGAAAACAACAGTTGGATTACGACCTGAAATGGAAGAATCCCGCAGTCATTTCTTCCCATAATTCGGTGATTGCCGGTGTGATGGATTTCAAGGAAAACAGAAATATTGAGGCACGGGTCAGTGAGTCTGAGATTTACCTCAAAGAATTCCCGTTCACTTTCAATCAGGACCATCTGATTACCATTGGGGATGGCAATGTGAAGTTTGACAATTTGCAAGTGCAGTCATTTGAAAGTAAGATTCTTCTCAACGGACGAATCGGTGCACAGGATGACCTGACTGCAGTGATTGACAATTTTGACATTGATGTTGTAAATCAATATATTAAAACAGATAAAATGGCTTTGGACGGGAATCTGTCGGCGAATATGCGGGTGCGCAAAAGAGGAGACAACCGTTATGTGACAGGCACAGCCATCATCAAAGATTTCTCGTTCAATGGCGAGGAGTTCGGTTATCTGTATGCCAATGCATTGGTTCCCTCGGATATGAACATTCGTTTCCGCGGCGGACTGATCAACCCGCAGATGTTCCCCGATTCGGCTACGGTTTTCAATTACACTTACGAAGATTTCAAAAAACAGCCGGGAGTGAACACTCATCTGAATGGAAATTTTAATTCAGAGAAAAAACGCCTGACAGTCAATGCCAACATCGACACGTTGAAACTCGGTTTCCTTGAGCCCATGCTCGCCTCTTTCAGCCACAAGTTCACCGGGAATGCGTCTGGCGATATCACTTTTGTGATGGACAAGGATTCCCTCTATTTTGACGGTGTGGCGGATATTCATCATGCCCAAATCGGAATATCCTCCTTGAATACCATTTATAATATTGATAAACAAAAGGTTGTATTTAATCAGGAGGGATTCCTTTTTAATCACATGATGCTGACAGACCAGTTCAACAATTCTGCGGAAATGAACGGTTACGTGAAACACACGAATTTTCAAAATTTTGCCATTGATTTGAAAATCAGCACGCCCAAGATATTCGTTTTGAATACCAAGCAGGAGGACGACACCCCCTTCTATGGAGACGCATTCGTTTCTGGCGATGTCTCTATCTTTGGAAATACCAGTAAGCTGTCGTTCCATGGGAACAATATTGAAACAAAGAAAGGGACGGTATTCTGCCTGCCCATCAGTTTTGCCGACAAAGCGGTCAATTCAGACGTGATTACCTTTACCACTCCCAAACGTCCCCAGAACGATGATGAGGAAGAGGTAGAAGAAGAGGACAATTATGGAGAGGAAATGGAACTGGACTTTGACTTCACGCTGAAAGTCACTCCGGATGCCATCATCAAGCTGGACATGGACCTGTCGGCCTTTGGCGGAAACATCAACACCACAGGCGAGGGAACCGTCCGCTTCACCTATAACACAAAAACAGACATCAACATGTTGGGGGATGTGCAGTTGCATTCGGGAACTTTCGTTATGAATTTCGCCCAGCTGATGAACAAGAAATTCGATTTGCAACCAGGGGGAACCGTCACCTTTGACGGCGATTTGGATCATATAAATATAAATGTAAAGGCCCTCTATTCCACAACGGCCTATCTGGGCGATCTTTTCACTTCTGAGAACACCAATGTGCGCAGACTTCCGGTGAAGGCCTACCTGCTTTTCAACGGCAACCTCAATGACCCCGCCGCCATTGACTTCGCTTTTGAACTGCCCAATGCCACATCGGATTTCAAAAACAGTTTTTACAATGTAATTGATACAACCAATATTCAAAATAAAACCGAGCAGTTCTTCTCATTAGTGATGCTGGGGAAGTTCGTCTCTTCACAGAGTCTGGTCAGCAATTTTAATATTGAGAATACCGGTATCGGCGTGCTGACCTCCACCTTGAGTAATTTCATCTCACGCCAACTCAAGTTTGTGGATGTGAATTTGAACTACAATGCCGCCACCGAAGACAAATCGGCGGAATATAGTGTGCTTGCCTCCACTTCGCTGTTCAACGACAGGACCATCATCCAGGGCTATTTTGGCTATGTGGATGACAAAAACCAGTCGGATCTCTCCTCCCAGTTCATCGGAGATTTCAGTGTGGAACAAAAATTGAACGATCAGGGTACCTGGAGGCTGAAGGTGTTCAATGTCACCAATCAGGATGAACTGAGGAATGCCTCTCGCAACAGCCCCTACGCACAGGGGGTGGCTGTCATTTACAAACAGGATTTCAACAACCGGAAGGATTTGGCGGATTCGTTCAAGCGTACGCGGGACCAGCGCGAGGAGAAGAAAAAGAAGAAAACCGGAAAGCAAATGAAAATAAAGAAAAAAATTACCGAAGATCATTAACCATAAAATAGAGTTATGTTAGATTATTTTCAACAAGCCCCAATCTCGGTCACTATATGTGATAAAAATGGTAAGATATTGGAAATGAGTGATAAAGCTGTCACTACATTCGTCAAGGATGGGAAAAGTTTGATCGGTCAATCCCTGTTGGACTGTCATCCGGAGCCGGCCCGTTCCAAACTGGTGGCCATGTTGCATGATCACAATGTGAATGCCTACACCATTGAAAAAAACGGTGTGAAAAAACTCATTTATCAGATGCCCTGGTATGAGGACGGTGAATTTGCCGGCTATATCGAGTTGTCCATGGAAATTCCTTTTGAAATGCCTCATTTTGTGCGAATGCCCAAGCAATAAACATTATAAAATGCTCAAGTTCAGAAGTTTCTTGTTTTTATTATTGGGGATTTTATGGGGAATGAATGGACTGGCCCAAGTCCCCAATGTATCGGTGAGCGCCCGGTTGGACTCCACACATATTCTGATTGGCGACCATTTGAAGCTGCATCTGAGTGCGACAGTGGACTTGGGACACAAGGCGGCTTTCCAGGATTTTTCACAATGGCAGCTGTTGAATTGTGAGGTGATTGAAGCCGCCACTCCTGTGACCACCCAAGGTAAAGGAACCACCACCTGCACCCAGGAGATTACCGTCATCTCCTTTGACACGGGCATGGCCGTGATTGCCCCGATCTGTCTGGTGGTGGATGATACTTTGGCGGATTATTTCACTGACACGCTCGCCTTCCATGTGGACAGCCTCCCCGTGTTTGTGGACACCACAAAGGCATTCTGTGACATCAAGTTGCCGATGGACGGCAAACGTGTCGCCGAAGGAGGAGACACGTCGTCTTCAAAAACTTGGAGCATAGTGCTTATTGTTTTGGGTGTACTGTTGATACTAGGCCTGCTGGCATTTCTGTTTTTCAAGTACCTGTGGCCCTATTGGAAGAAAAAACGCCAGCAGGTGCTCCAGATACGACGTAAGGAATTGTCTGGCACGGTGGCATTGAACCAGATTCGTCAGTTGAAAGCCAAGGAGTTGTGCCAGAAAGGGATGGTGAAGGAACACTATTCGGAATTGAGCATGATCTTGCGTACCTATATGGATGACCAGTGGAATGTCAATGCCAAGGAGATGGTGACGGATGAGATCATGGAATCCATCGGGGAACTTGGCTTGGATGAAGTGATATTAGAAGATGTGCGCAGATTCCTGCGGCGTTCTGATCTGGTGAAGTATGCCCGTCAGCAGCCCATGATGGAGGAGAATGACGACCATCTGAAACGTGTGACACACTTTGTGGCTGAGACAGACCGTGTGGAACAGGCCAAGCTGGCTGAATTAAAACAGAAGAAAAAACACAGCTGATATGAAAAACGAAGTTTTTTTTACCGCTCTGGGGTCTATGCGATTCGCTTACCCGCAGTTGCTCTGGCTGTTGCTGCTGGTGGCTGCATTGGTAGCCTGGCAGATATGGAAACGCCGTAAGATGCAGAGCACGCTGACCCTCAGCACCACACAGCCGATGGAAAAGGCCCCGCGCACCTTCCGCTATCGGTTGCGCCATCTGCCCTTAATATTGCGTTCGCTCACACTCGTCTTCCTGGTGCTGGCTCTGGCCCGCCCACAAACTTCCGGCAGCCGAGTGGACGCCAAATCCTACTCCGAAGGCATTGACATCATGATCGCCCTGGACGTTTCAGGAAGTATGGATATGATGGATTTCAAACCGACCCGCCTGGAGGCATGCAAAACCATTGTGTCGGAGTTTGTGGATGCACGCCCCAATGACAATATCGGTTTGGTACTGTACGCCGGCGAGGCCTATACCCTCTGTCCACCTACCACAGACCACTCCTATTTCAAAGAACTGGTCAAAAGTGTCCAGCGTGAACCGCTTCAAGACGGTACCGCCATCGGGGACGGGCTGGCCGTTTCGGTCAACCATCTGAGAAACAGCAAGTCCAAAAGCAAAGTGGTCATTCTCCTTTCCGATGGTGTGAACAACGCCGGCTATGTGGACCCCATCAGTGCCGACTCCATGGCAGTACAGTTCGGAGTGAAAGTCTATACCATCAGTTGCGGCACCAACGGACGCATGGCTGGCATAAGAGTGCCTGGATATGGCATTATGCAGGTGCAAACCGAATTGGATGACGCACTTCTGGAAAAACTCGCCGCACAAACCGGCGGCAAACACTTTTCTGCTGGAAATGAAAAGGAACTCCGCGACATCTATGCTGAAATCGACAAGCTTGAGACCACCCGTTATGAGCAGAAAAATGTCGTGGAATGGAAACATGAACATTTTGTGGGCTTCCTCGTGATTGCCCTGTTCTTTTTCCTTTTGGAAATGCTTTCAAAGGTCGTTTTTCTGCGCACCAATCCCTGATTTTTTTTTAGTGGATAAAAAATTTCAAATTGTGTTTGATGTCCAAAAAATTAATGTACATTTGCAACTTGTAAAAGAAAAACCTTTTTTGCACTGTAAATAATTAATTGTCAATGTTATATAAAACATTTTAGTATGAAGAAATTTACAAACAATGCTCGTTTGGGGCTCATTTCCATGTGTCTGAATCTTGTGATTCTCATTTTGGTTATCATTTCTGTGGTCAAATTGGGCACGTATGATGGCAAGAATATCGTTTTGCAGGACTCTATTGAAAAGCCGTATGAGAAATGGCAGGATTCCATCAATAACCTCATGCGTTCTAATGAAATTGCCCAGAATGCCATTGACGGTCAGATGAAAAATTTGGACATTGCCCGTCAGGACTCTGCCAAGCATGCTGCCGAGTTGGCTGCTGCAACAGAGAAGAACGTGAAGGATTCTATCAACTTCAAGTTGGAAAATGACAAATCACATATTGAAAGCTGTCTCTTAGCCCTTTCAGATAGTTCGGAGTATATGCTTGCCTCTAATCGTGTGAAGGACAGCCTTTCCGCGGCACAGGAGGTTTTCAAGCCCATTGAAAAGGCCCGCACGGATTCCATCAATGAAATCAGACCCATTTTGAAAAGCCTGATCGCCATAGTGGTCATTGCTGTTGTCCTGTTGATCATCAAATTCCTCGTCTTCGGTTTTTGGATGTACCGTAACTCCCTCAATGTCAAATATGTGGCTCCGTGGATTTCCAAAAACAAGCCGGTGATGAACATTCTGGCTTGGTTTATTCCCCTTTACAATCTTTTCAAACCTTGTGGACTCTATTCCGAACTGCTTTCAGAAACGAAAGATGCTTTGAGAGGCAAGGGGCTCATGAAAGATTCCGACGACAGCGGACAAATGGAATCCATGGGTTTGTGGTGGGGCTCCATGCTTTTGGCACGCGTATTGCTGCCGTTCTTCCTGGTCGGCGGTCCCTTCGTGTGCTTCAATTTCTGGCTGCTTCCCGCTTTGGCAACCGCCAATATGGAAAATGTAAGCATGGGGTTGCTCTCCATGGGCACCTATTTTGGAAACACCGGTATGTTCTTCTACCTTCGTCCTCACTGCATTGTGATGGCTCTGCTGGTTATTGCATGGGTGGTCTATGTATTGTATGAATGCTATCTCATTTTCTCGTACAACAAACTTAACAAGATGATGTGTGATAATGAAAGTGCCTTTGACGTGACAGAACCCACTCAAATTGCTACTCCCCAGGTGAAGAAAGAAGATAAGGAAACCACCCAAATTCTGAATGAAAGAAAAGAAGAAACACAGGTGGCAAATGATAAAGCGGAAGTCACTCAAATTGCTGATGAAAGCAAGTCAGAATAGGCTAAACTTTTTAGATATGAACAAAAATCCCCGCGAATCAGCGGGGATTTTTGTTTTTCATGACACATCTTACTTCCTGATGATTTTAAAGAACCACCACTGCCCGTTGGAGCGAATTTGTCCAACATATATTCCTGAGGGAAGCGGACTGAGATTTAGCGAGATTTGCTGTTCATTGCAAATGGCTCGGGAGAGGACGGCCCTTCCAAAGGTATCGGTGATACAGAGCCAGCCGCAGGTATTTTCAGGAAGTTTCACTGTGCAAAGTCCTGTGGTGGGATTGGGGAAAACGGATGCGGTTCGTTTGTTGCAGAGGGGTTGCTCGGCACTGACTGGCAGGGGAGTGGCGCCCTCAAAAAAAGAGAGACCGCCGGCCCAATTGCCTGCAATAAGGTCCACATAGCCGTCTTGGTTGAGGTCAGCCACGGCGGGAGCACAGCGGATGCCTTCCCGGATGGTTTCCCTGGTGTTGTCAATGAGGAACGCTTCCCGCTGGCGGAATGTGCCGCCGAGGTTGCCGTCAATTTGGTCGTAATAGACAATGTGTCCCTGCTCCGTTCCGCAGAAAAGGACCGTTTCCTGCGACGGATGGCGAAAGAAGCAGGGAACGCAGTATCCGAAATAGGAAATTTCAGCATTGCGGACATCCACGCTGCCCAGCGTATCCGTGACGAGGCGGAAATCCATTTGTTGCTCGGTGTGGTTTTGCAAATAGGCAATGCGACCCCGCCGGTTCCCAACCAGCAGGTCGTTTTTCCCGTCCCGATTCAGGTCAAAAAGTTGTGGAACCGCATAATCGCCCACATCCACACCTGTGAAATTTTCAACGGGAGGAGCAAAAAACGGAACAGCGGGGTCAGCACTGAGATTACGGAAAAGGGTGAGTGTGCCGTCTTTTTCCCCGCACACCAAGTCTGTAATGCCATCGCGGTCCACATCGCCCAAGGCGGGAGCCAGAGCCACTTTTCCCCATTGACGCAAGTTTCCAAAATCACTCGTTTCAAGCTGGAACACAGGCACTTCATTTGTGCCGGTGTTGTGAAAATAGGCGATGGAAGATGTGAAGTGTGAGGTCAAGAATCCATTTTCATAGACTGAAGAGTCGTAGGAACCGTAGTTGCCTACAAAAAGGTCCGTTCTGCCGTCCCCGTCCCAGTCATAAAGTACGGGAATCGCACCACTTCCCACGTCAATCATCTGGTCTTGCAGAAAATCTTCTTGGATTTTGACATAACGGTTGTTTTCTGTAGAGTAGCGGTAGGCCCACACGCTGTTCAAGTCCTGCGATTTGTCCAGGTTGGGTGCAGCGGGAGAAGCCAGTATTTCCATGAAACCGTTGTTGTCAATGTCGACGAAGCTGAGCACCGGCATGGAATACAATTGGATCGGATCCTCCGGGCTGGGGAATGGAAGTTGGGCAGTCATTTGCGCATCTTCCATGGTGCCGCCATTTTCCAGCAGGATGAGATTGGGGAAATCCATGTCCCCCAGCACTAAATCGGGCAGTCCATTCCCCGTAAAATCCTCAACATGCAGAGAGGAGCCCACATGACGGCTGGGCTCGGATTTGCGCCCGCAGTCACTTCCCAGTTGGATGGCGTTGTCATCGTCACCTTCCTCAAAATGTCCCCAGCATTCATCCTCCAGTCGGAATATCAAATGACCGCAGTCCCCGTATTCTTCCATGGAATAATTTTTATGAAGATGCACATATTTTCCTAAAATCCAGAAATTCAAAATGTCCAGATCTCCATCTCCGTCAATGTCCGTAACGGCCAGATAATCATCGGGCGAGGCGTACAAGTTGGTGCTTGAGCCGTAGTATTCCGATTGCAGTTGTTCTGTGACCAGTTCAAAGGCGGTGTTCGGATCATCGGAGATATTATGATATACAGAAATTCCTCCCAGGCCATAGGTGAAAATATCGGGTTGGTCATCGCCATCGTAATCGGCAAAAATCACCCAGTCGTGGATGGGAGGAAAAAAACGGCTGTATTCCGGTGCGAATTCAAAAGGCAGATGGTCGGTAGAACCGTTGTTGAGAAAGGGAATCAGGCGGTTGCCGTGCTTGTCAAAGACCAAGAGGTCGTCCAAGTGATCGTGGTTCAGATCAATGGCCTGGCAACGGATGCTGTTGAGACCTCCAGCCCATGGAAAAAGCAACAGCTGTTCCTCGTTGGAGTAAACAGCTGTATGGTTGGTCCGGACAAATCCGAAATCGTGAAAAACCTGGGCTTGGGCAAATGCCGGAAAAGCAAATGCGGCCAGTAGAAGGAGCAGTCCTTTTGAGCAGCAGCGTGCCATCAATAGTGGTAGGTGGTCCTCCGTTTGTTCTTCATCACGTATGTGGTGTTGATCGGGCGGGAGCTCCTTTGCTTGGCTCGGTGCGTGCTCTTATATGCCTTGCTTCGTTTGCTCTGCATTTTCTTCTTTTTTGAAGAGAATTTACGCATATTGCGATAAGAAGGCTGGCAGGATGTCATGGACATGGCAGCCGGTATGCAGAAAATAAATAACAGGAAATAAACGATTAATCTGCTATATTTCATATATTTGTGTATTGTTATTAACTATTTTGTGTTAAAAATGATACGGTCGCAAATTTACAAATTATTTCCTTAGTACGCACCTTTTTCTGTTTTTGTTACAATTTTTCTTTGTTTTATGCTGTAACGATGTCTTTCCCAATATCTTTGATATGGGGACAATGCAGCACACACTGGTCGCAAATGGTCAGTTCTCCGTTGAGGCGCTTGCGGATCATTTCCTTGTAACGCTCTTGTAATGTGTGGATTTTGATATGGTTGGCAATCTCATTGGCAAAAGCAAACATGAGAAGCATCCTGGCATTCCTCTCGCATATTCCGCGTGTACGGAGATAGAACATGGCCTCATCGTCCAATTGGCCGACAGTGGTGCCGTGATTGCACTTTACATCATCGGCATAGATTTCCAAAAACGGCTTGGAGGTCACTTGTGCTTGGTCGGTAAGTGTGATGTTACGGTTGGTTTGCGCCGCGACAGTGCGTTGTGCATCGGGGCGCACCACCACATGCCCCAGAAAATGAGCCTTGGCCTCGTCATCTGCGATTCCCTTGTAAAGCTGGTAACTCTCGCAGTCCGGCACTTGGTGGTCAATGTAAATCTGATTGTCCACCTGCTGTTTTTTGTCCACCAAATAAAGACCATACAGATGTGCGGATGAAAATGGTTCAGTCAAGTACACGTTGATCTTGTTGCGTAAATATCCCGTGTTGAAGGTCATGGCATTGGAGAAAAACTGGGAGTGAGCCTTCTGCACCACCTCCACCTCGTTGAAAAGCAGGGATTCCGGATTTTTGTTTTCCATCTTATAGTAGGAGAGGCGGGCGTCCTCTTCCAAATGAACCTGGGTGACATTGTTGATGAAGGTTTTTTGGAATTGGATAGAGTCATCACATTGAATGAATGACAGTTGAGCGTTCCTTCCCAAGACAATCAAATTCCGGTTGTGAAGCATTAACTGTTCATTGGAATCTGTCAGGGAAATGAGTTGCACAGGCTTTTCAACAGCAACATTTTCAGGCACATATACAAAAAGCCCATCATTGAACATCATCCGGTTCAGGGCGGACAGGCTGTCCTCTCGATGACTTTCCGGCTGGGTGAGGTAGGGAAGAACCAACTGAGGGAATTTCTCCAAGGCAGCGAAAATGGAACCTGTAATCACGCCATCCTCGCTGACAGAAAGGGCATCTTTCCGATGAACATACCAACCGTTGAGAAACACAAACATTTGTGTATCTATATTTTGAACTTTGCAATGAAAATATTCCTCTACGGGACGATAGGCAGGTGGCTGGGTTTGGAATTTCCATTCCGCACTGGGAGCAATGAGGGTGTCAAACACCTGTCTGTTTTCTTTCCTATAGCCTGCAAAATCCTTTTGGATAAAGCTTTCCAATCCCCGTTCACGCAGGGCATCGGTGGTTTCATGATAGGGAAGTTCGGCTTTCAATCTGCCGAATTCCTTTTGTATGAATTGTTGGAAGGGCGTCATAGTTAGTGTTGGTTTCTCTGTTCGTATTCCTGTTTGATCCAATCATATCCGCGTTGTTCAAGTTCCAGCGCGAGTTCCTTGCTGCCGGATTTAACGATTTTCCCATCAAATAACACATGTACGAAATCAGGTACGATGTAGTCCAGCAGACGCTGGTAATGGGTGATGACCACCGTGGAGTTCTCCGGGGACTTGAGTTTAGTGACTCCATTGGCAACAATACGGAGCGCATCAATGTCCAATCCGGAATCGGTCTCGTCAAGAATGGAAAGCCTGGGTTCCAGCATGGCCATCTGGAAAATCTCATTGCGCTTCTTTTCTCCTCCTGAGAATCCCTCATTGACAGAACGGTCGCTGAGTTTCTCCGTCAGTTCCACCACTTTGGCTTTTTCCTTCATCATCTTGCGGAATTCAAGTTCCGATAATGCCGGAAGTCCACGGTAGCGCCGGATCTCCTCCACAGCCGTTTTCATGAAGTTTGTTATGCTGACGCCAGGAATCTCCACTGGATATTGGAATCCGATGAAAATACCCTCACGGGCACGGTCTTCCACCGACATGGCCAACAAATCCTTTCCTTCGTACGTGATGCTGCCTTCGGTCACGTCAAATATCTCCTTGCCGGCAATGACTGAGGCAAGGGTGCTCTTTCCCGTACCGTTCGGCCCCATAATGGCATGGACTTCCCCTTCCTTGATTTCCAAATTCACCCCTTTTAAAATTTCTTTTCCTTTTATGGAAACATGTAAGTTGTTTATTTTTAGCATTTTATTTGATTTTTTTGTTTCAATTTTGAAGTTGCAAAGTTACAATTTATATTTATTGTATGACTTGGGTTTTCAATTCTGTCATTTTGACGAGCCTAACCCCGTAATTTTCTGCTCCGCCACTCTTGTCAGGTCTTTTGAATTTAAAGTGATAGGAGAGGGGAGTGAAATCTTGGGGGGCAGTGAAGTTATTGGATATCATGCGGATGAAAAAATGGGTGACATCGTAGCCTTGGTAGGCGAAATTGAGGGTGCTGGGCACGGCACCGAAACGGCGGATGAAGTTGTACTGGAAAACCTGTACTGCTTCGTCGTTTTCGTCAACATAGGTATCTGCAAAAAAATAGAGAGGGAAGGAGTGTATAGACATAAAGTCAAATTTGTTGTCTGTAAGTATTTTGGGATTCAAAAACCAATCCAATGCAGGTTTTTTCCGGGCGGCTTCCATCTTGGCGGCCAACTGTGCGCACTGATTGGTGTTTTGTGTGCAGGCAATGACAACGTTGTTTTTCTCTTCAGAAAGCAGGGGAATGAATGAAGCGGTGTCAGAGAGAGAGGTAAAATGAATGCCGTTTTCTTGAAAATAATCGGCATAATCGTTCGCCTGCACAGTGCCCCACAGTATGATGTTGGCTCCCGGATACAGGTCGGCTATGACTGCTGCCCGCGCAGAGTTGCTGGGCATCAGCTTGTAAACGTATTTGTTGTCAGTGATGATCTCCTCCCTCGTGGACAGGGGGTTGGCCAATGGTATTTTATGCGCCTTGGCCAATTTCGCCACGTATGGGAAAATATCCTTGGAAACAGGGGCGATGATAAGTTGGGCTTGCTGTACCTTGGGCTCTTTAAAGATGCGGTTGAGTTTGTTGGTATCATTCCCGTTCAGCTCTCGGGCAATGATTTCCAGCTCATACCCCGCATCCTCCAATTCGGACAATGCAATCTGCGCCCCACACCAGAAGCCGACAAGACTTTTACTGAAAGTTTTGTGGATGTCGCGCGGCTCTTTGAAAGTCCCCATGCCGATCTGGTTGATTTCGCCACTGTTCATGGGCAGAAGATAAACCACGGTCATGTGTGTGTGTGGTTGTGCGCTCGTTTGCAGGGCAAAGCCCAGCAGCAGCAGGAAAAAAGCGATTTTATGTTTCATTGCTGATGTTGTATTTCATCAATACTGACAGAGTGTTTCCAGCGACGGTGGCTCCACAGCCAATAGGCTGGCTGCCGGCGGATGGTCTTTTCCAGCAGGCGCACATATCTTTCGGTGATTTCGCCCGGGGATGTAGCCGTCGGATCTTCAGTGATGATGTGGTTGATGATTCTATAATGTCCGATCCTGTCCTTGATCACTTCATAATAAAGCACGGGAATATTGTATTTGCGGGCGAAGTATTCGGCTCCGTAAATCACCCCCGTGGGCTGGTTCAGGAATAGGGTCTTGTAACTTTTGCTGATGTGGTTGGGGGATTGGTCGCTGAGCATCATGTATGCGCTCAGGATGCGGTTCTCTTCCCGTTCGCAGAACAATTCCCGCACATGGTCGGCGAATACCACCCGAGTGCCGTTCCGTGTGCGCGCCCTGTTGATGAGTTTTTCAAACATCTTGTTGCTGTTGGCCTTGCCCACACCCACCGCCTGATGCGGATATTGCAAGGGCAGACTCAGGATCATCCATTCCCAGTCGTTGTAATGACTGGACATGAGGATGACGCTGCGCCCCTCTTCATGAAAACGGCGCACCAATTCCGGGTTTTCACAGCGGTAGCGACGCATCACCTGCCGCTTCGACAGGGTGAGCATCTTGAGCATCTCTGCAGCGATCTGTGCCAAATGCAGGTAATATTTCCGGCGCAGCCGGACAATCTCACGCTCGCTTTTCTCGGGGAATGCTTTCCTCAAATTGTCAGTGATGATTTTTCTCCTGTAACGAATGACATAATGGATGACCAGATAGAAAAGGTATGAAATGCCATACAACATCCACAGCGGGAGGAGGGAGAGCGGGTAGAAAATCAGGTAAAAGGCGAGGGCAGTGATCATAGGGAAAGAGCGTATTGGTAAATGGAAGGTGTGATGATATCAGCGCAGGAGCGGATTTCGGCTTCATTGCTGGCATCTACGGTACCGATGTAAACCGTTTTCATCCCGGCTCTACGTCCAAAAAGCATGTCGGAGGACTTGTCGCCGATCATCACACAACGGCTGAAATCCAGATCTGGGAAGTCTCGTTGGGCTTGCTGTGCCATCCCGATTCCGGGCTTCCTGCACGGACACCCTTCGTTGGCATGATGAGGGCATACATAGATGGCATCCAGCTCAAATCCGTTTTCACGAAGAATGCCGCGCAGGAAACGGTGCACTTCGTCCACTTGTTCCATGGTGCATATTCCCTTGGCTACCCCCTGTTGGTTGGTGACAATGATGAAACGTCGGAACCTGCGTTTGAGCAGCGGAATCGAACAGAGAAAGTCGTCCCGGAGAATGAGCTCATCTGGGGCTTTCACATAATCTCCCTCCAGTTGGACATTAACCACTCCGTCCCGATCCAAAAACAACGTGTCGTTCATCTTTTTTTCAGCATTCATAAAAAGCGTGCAAAATTACGCCAATCTCTTGAACTGCCAAGGGCCTATTCCTCACATTTCCGGTCGTACTCTTCTATCAGTGCCTTGAATTCCGGAAGTTCACGCAGGTTGTCATAGCGGGGACTCACTTTCAAAACGTAAGCTTGTCCGAAATAGACCCCTTTTTCACATGCCTTGCGAAGATATTTCATGGACAGATCCACTTCGCCTATTTGTGCGTAAATATCTGAAGCATGGAACAATGAGTCAGGAGAGTCCATGTCGTTCGGATAGCTCTTGAGGGCTTGGACCAGCGCGCTGGCCTTGTCTCCCAAAAAATAATAGGGGGTGATCATGTCATCCCGCAGGGTGATGGATTTTTCAAAGCAACTCCGCGCTCCTTCCACATCACCTTTCTGTAATTTACATTTTCCAAGTAAATTGTATGAGAATGCTTTTTGGGGTGTCTCAGGCATGAGTCCGATTTTTTGTTCAACATACTGGATGGCGTTAAGCCAATCCCTGTTTTCGTATGCATAGTATGACAGATTGTCCAGCAATGATGTGTCAGCAGGATTCTCTTCCAGTTTTTCGCGGAGCAGCTGAAGCGTTTTTTCACCTTGACCGTTGGCATGATAGAGGAGGTATCGCACTTCAATGTATTGGTCTGCGGAATCGGGGAAGGTGGCGCAAAGTTCATCCAACACTTGAAGCGATTTTGCATAGTCATTGGCTTGGAAGTAAGCATTCATGATCAAACTGTACACGTATTCTTCAGGCTCGGTCTTCAGTATTTTCTCGTAGTATTTTGCAGCGGCGTGAAAATGGCAGTGATAGGAGCTTACCAAACCGCACAAACGGGTCCAGAAGGATTCGGAGGGATATTTGTATTGTTGGGCTTGCAATTTCTCAATCAGCAGGGTTTCAGCGGAATCCGATATACTCAGCATCTCTGAGATCACATCATCGGAGTTGTTGAGCATCAGCAGACTGACGATGTCATCCGTACTTTCGTCATATTTCCCCAATTGGCGGTATATTTCAGCCCGATAGTAATACGACACTTCAGCTTTACGGTTGTGCTTGATGGCGGCATTCAGGTAGCCGAGAGCTTCGTCTGGTTCTTCCGGGTCGTATGTCATCTCGGCCAGACAGTTGTACGCCCAGGTTACAGTCGGATCCAGCTCAATCACTTTGAGGTAGTCTTTCTTTGCTTGGGTATACTGTCCGATTTCCTTGCACATATCCGCCCGGGTGCGGTAGCAGTGGTAGTCGGTGGGATTGCTTTTGATGCCGTCGGCAAAGGATTTCATCGCGGCGTCAATATTCCCAAGGTTGTAGTAAATGAATGCACGTTCCTTGTGCGCCAGCCATTTTTCCGATTTCGGAAGATTTTTTACCGCTTTTTCCAAAAAAGTCAGCGCCTGCCCGAACTGTCCGAGACTGCTGTAGCAATACGCAAGCCCATAGTAATAGTGCCCGTCTTTGGGATTTTCTGCCAGACCCTGCTGGAAAGTGGCAATGGCTCCCTCATAGTTTTCCCGTTGTGCCTGCTCAATGCCCTGGGTATAGTAGTCAGGCTTTTGAGCATATAGGGTCATTGTTGCAATGAAAAAGACAAAGGCGATGGTGGTTTTAATTTTAATCATGTTTTGGAGTTTATATATTGGGCACAAAAATACGTTAAATTTTTATATCATAAAGAGGTGGGCGTTCCCTTTTTTAAAGTAATTTTGCGCTTTTGAGTTTGTCTATGGCATCTGCAACTTTGGATAAAATACAAGAGCTTGAACACAAGGGAGTTGGAAGACTTTTGTGGCAATATGCACTGCCTGCGGTAGTCAGCCAGATTATCGCATCTGTGTACAACATGGCCGACCGCGCTTTTATCGGACATGGGGTGGGGGTGGCAGCCATTGCGGGGCTTTCCATCACCATGCCGGTGATGAACATTGTGCACGCTTTCGGCTCGCTGGTCGGCGTGGGCGCCTCCGCGCGCATGTCCATTGTCCTGGGCCGCAAGGATTACCGCTGGGCTGAAAATATTTTGGGAAACAGCGTGTTGCTCACTTTTCTCTTCGGGTTCCTGTTCGTCACCAGCGGCTATCTGTTCATGGATCCGATTCTGGAGATTTTTGGTGCCAGCGAGGAAACCATTGGATATGCACGTGAATATCTGATGATTGTACTTCCTGGAATGTTCATGACCACGCTCACATTCAACCTCACCGGTTTGATTCGCGCGTCAGGCTATCCGATCAAGTCCATGGTGATTCTGGGTGGCGGCGCGTTGTTGAACATGCTGCTGGACCCGCTTTTCATTTTCGGCTTCCACTGGGGCATTGCAGGCGCGGCATGGGCCACCACCATCTCCATGTCGGTCACGGGAGTGGCTGCTGTGTGGCATTTTGCCAAACCCTCGTCCTTCATTCGCTTCCGTCGCCACGCATGGACCCCCAGAGGTTACATTTTCCGCAATATCCTGATGATCGGATTGAGCCCGTTCCTGATGAATGTGGCCGCGGCAGGGGTGGTCGGTATCCTCAATTCGCAACTGCTCCGCTATGGCGCCGACCTCGCGGTGGGCACTTATGGCGTAGTGAACACTTACGCCAATTTATTGGTGCTTGTGATTCTGGGGATCTGCCAGGGAATGCAGCCGATTGCCGGCTATAATTACGGAGCCGGTCATAACGACCGCCTTAAACAGGTTTATCTGCTGACAATGAAAGTATGCGTACTGGTCGGACTGGTCGGGAGCCTGATTTCCTGCATCATGCCGGCCTATATGGCCCGGCTTTTCACCCGAGACCCCGCACTGATAGAGATGGCAGTGCCCGCCACCCGCTTTTTGATGGTCATGTTCCCCCTGATTGGCTTTACCATCACAAACTCCAATTTCTTCCAGTCCATTGACAAACCGTGGATTGCCATTGTCACCAGCCTTTCGCGCCAGGTGATATTCCTTGTGCCGCTGAGTTACCTTGTTCCATTGGCATTCGCGCAAGCAGGCGGCCACGGACTGATGGGTGTCTGGATGGCCTGCACTCTCTCCGATGTGGCAGGAGCCGCTCTGGCCGCAATGCTGCTATATCATCAGCGCAAGGTATTCCAGCCCGGCCATGTGCCGGAACCGCCCCGGATGGTCAAAGAGGCCGGCCCCAAAGATTAATGGGTCGTTTCAAGTATGTTCCTCACAAAAATATTTCAAAAAAGCCGGATATGATTTCGCCACGGGAGCCATCTCCGAAATTCGGATGCCGAATTGGAGTCGGAGCAGTTGGTAGGCCATCACCAGCCTGTGGTCATTGTGAACTTCAAACAAAGGAGAGAAATTCTTCACTAAAAATCTATTCATCCCATTGATATATAATAATTTGTCGCCTATTACTTGACATTCACACAATGTTCCGATGGCGTCTGCCAGATGGTCTAAACGTCGCGATTCCTTCAGGTTCAGTGTGCCAACGTTGTGCATAGTGAGCCGGAACGGATATGCGGCAGCCAATGCGACCAGCACAGGGACAAGATCGGGATGGTCGTGCATGTCCAATTCAATGTCGGGAACGGATGCTGCTCCCAATCGCTCAATCACTATCCCGTTACTTTTTTGGATTGAACGAACAAGTCCCCAATCCTCCATCCATCGGGCGATGATGCAGTCCCCTTGCACAGAATCCATTTTCAATAGATTGAGTTGCAATGAATTAATAGAGCGAGAAAGTGCCAAATAGGCATACCAGAAAGCGGCGGTGCTCCAGTCGCCCTCGGCGGGCACGGGCTTTTCTGCACAGACTGCTGAAAGCACCTGGCGAGTCATGTCGATATAAGCTTGTGAAGGAGTGGGCGTGGGAGAGATGTCCAGTTCTTCCAACCCGATTTTGGGGCCAATGAGAAGGAGGGCACTGGCGAACTGACTGCTTTGGCTGCAATCCACAGACAACTTTCTTGCGTGCAGTGGACGGCCCTCAATCAGCCACCCTTGGGGGCAGGAAACAATGTGTGCCCCTGTTTGAATTAATACATCAATAAGACTTTGTATAGGTCTGTTTAATAGCCTTTTTTGACCTGTTAAAATCCATTTTCCGGGCATAATGGAGAGCACTGCTGCCAAAAATCGGTAGGCAGCGCCGCAGTCTTCTGCGGAAATGGCCACAGGGGAGGGGGAAGGAAGGAGCGTGGCATGGCGGATGCGTACCAGCGCATCATGAACCACGTGGGCGTCAGAAGAATCCTCGGACGACACATCTTCAATTTTTCCATGGTAAAGAAATCCGGCAATGAGTGAACGGATCTGAATGCTTTTGGAGCAGTTCAGGTCAATGGATTCATGGTCGGAGACAGGGTGCATTCAAATCAAAATTGATGCTGCAAAAGTACATATTTTCAGGCTATAGGGCAATAGTGCGATGGTTAAATTTTTTTATAAAAAGAAAATATAAAATGACTTGAGGTAAATTTTTTTTTGTATTTTTGCAGTCAAATATATAGTTTATGGCAAAAAAGAGAATTTTGTATATCACTCCGGAGATATTTCCCTATTTACCAGAGAGTTACACGTCAAATATTTGCAGATTCTTACCCCAAGGCATTCAAGAGAGAGAAAATGAAATCCGTACTTTCATGCCTAAGTTCGGGTGTATCAATGAGCGCAAGAACCAGTTGCATGAGGTAATCCGTCTTTCAGGGCAGAACATCATCGTCAACAACTCAGACCATCCGTTGATCATCAAGGTGGCTTCCCTTCAAGTGGTGAGAATGCAAATCTATTTCATCGACAGCGAGGATTATTTCAAGAGAAAGCAACTTTATTATTCTCCGGAGGGTGAATTTTTTGCCGACAATGACGAACGCATGATTTTCTTTGCCAAGGGCGTGATTGAAACTGTGCGCAAACTGGGATGGACTCCTGACATTGTCCATTGTCATGGATGGATTTCCTCCCTGGTCCCTCTTTTTGCCAAAACATGCTATAAGGATAATCCCCATTTCCAGAATGCCCGGATTGTGTATTCCATTTACAATGACGGTTTCTCCGAAATGCTGCGTCCCGACTTCATGAAAAAACTGGTCGGCACCGGCATAGACGAGGCTTTTGTAAAAGGTTTGGAAGAACCCAACTATAATGCATTGATGCGGAAGGCAGTGGAATTCTCCGATGCTGTGGTCATCGCACAGGATGGTATCTCTGATGAGCTGGTGAACTGTGTGAAGGATTCCGCCAAACTCACGTTCTCTCACCCGCAAGACCAAGCTTTTGTGGACGAGTACAATCAGTTTTACGACACACTTCTGGAACAAGAACTTTTAATTTTTTAGCGGAATGAGAAAAATCTTCCTGGCACTGTTCTGCGTTTTCGCAGCGCTTTTGTTTGGTTGTAAGAAGGAGGTCAACACCATCGGACTTGACTTGCAGGATGAGGATATCCTCAATGCGGATTACATGGAAATTCCCATGGATGCCTATTCGGTTCTGGACGATTCCATTAACACCCGGAACCTGCTAAACAATGTGGTCGGGCAAGTCACTGACCCGATTTTTGGCACAACCACAGCCATTACCTATACTAATTTCGCACTCACCGGCAATTCGGTTGCCTTTCCAGAAGATGCCACCTTGGATTCCGTAGTGCTCACCCTGCAATATTCGGGTTTTTTCGGAGACACCACCAGCCCTCTCTCCTTTGATGTTTTTGAACTGAACGAGGATCTCAGCGCCTCCGCCTATTACGGTTCGGACTATATTGACCTTTCCGGCAGCGAAAACCTTGTGCATGGTGGCGGTACCATCATCTACCCGAAGCCCAACACCCAGGTTACCGTGGACTCCAGCAGTTCCGCACCCCATTTGAGAATCCGCCTCAAGAACAGTTTCGGGAATCGGCTGATGGACATGTCCTCCTCATCCCTGGCCAGCACCACCTCATTCCAGGCCAATTTCAAAGGACTGTCCATATCCGCTACCAAAACAGGAGGTGGGATAGGAAATCTTTGCTATATCAGCCTCACCTCATCCATGTCGGGTCTCGTACTCTATTACCATAACAGCCAGGATGAAAGCAAGAAATATACATTCCCCATCAACGGCGACTGTGTGAGATACAACTGCTACCTGCACGGCTACGAAACAGATGCCAACTCCCAGTTCCGCAACCAGGTGATCCAAGGGAATCACTCTCTGGGCAGTGAACTGCTGTATGCCCAGCCGACTGGTGGTGTGAAAACCCGTGTCAACATGCCGCAATTGTATGAAATGCTGGGGAATAAAAATGTGGTCATCAATCGCGCGGAACTTGTGCTCACCAATGTGTCCACAGATGGCGAGTATTTCTTCCAACCCTATAATCTTTCACTGCAACTGCTTAAAAAAGACAACACTACCGCCTATACGCCCGATGACGCCACCCAGACTTCCACAAGCTATTTCGGCGGAGTGTATGATGAAAAGACAAAGCAATACCGTTTCCGCATCACAAAGTATATCCAACAATGTTTGAGATCATACATGCAGAACGGTGAAATTCCAGATCAGGGCCTGAATGTGGTGGTGGCAGGTGCCGGAATCCGCGCCAACCGCCTGATTTTCCGTGGCACTGACCCGATTTACTCCGACCGATTCAGGTTGGAAATCTATTATACAGAATACTAAAATCATTCAACAAAACGGATTGATATGTGTGGAATCGTAGCATATACGGGATGCCATCAGGCTTACCCGATTTTAATTAAAGGACTTAAGCGTTTGGAATACCGCGGCTATGACAGCGCGGGAATCGCCCTCTCTCAGAAAGATAGCATCGCACTGTACAAATGCCGGGGCAGAGTGTCAGATCTAGACGAATTTTGTGCAGATAAAAACATCCAGTCTTGTACAGGCATTGGCCACACCCGATGGGCTACCCATGGGGAACCTAATACTCAAAACGCCCATCCCCATCTGTCGGCCGATGGGAAAATAGCGTTGATTCATAACGGTATCATTGAAAATTACCTCGTATTGAAACAGGAACTGATCAGCCGCGGATACACATTCCAAAGCGATACTGACACGGAAGTTTTGGTGCATTTGATTGAGGATATCTTCAGGACAGAGGAAGTCTCCTTGCCAGAGGCGGTGAGAATTGCCCTCACCGGTGTGGTAGGAACGTATGCCCTGGCCATCCTCTCCACAGACCAGCCCGACCAGCTCATTCTCGCCAAAAAAGGAAGCCCTCTGCTGATTGGTGTGGGGGATAATGAGTATTTCATCGGTTCGGACGGGGCTCCCATTGTGGAATATACCCAAAAAGTGGTCTATCTGGAGGACGGAGATGTGGCAGTCGTTTCCCCAAACAAAAAGATGGAAATCCGCAACATCAATGAGGAGGGGAAAATCCGCCGCTATCAGCAAAAACTGCAATTGAATCTGGAACAATTGGAAAAGGGCGGTTTTGAACACTATATGCTGAAGGAGATTTTTGAACAGCCCAAAGCCATCCGCGACAGTATGCGAGGAAGACTGAATGTCAAGAAGGATGTCGTTTCCTTGGGAGGCATTATTGAATATGAAACCAAAATGATGAACGCCCGCCGCTTCATCATGGTGGCTTGCGGTACATCGTGGCACGCAGCTACTGTTGCCGAATATTTGTTTGAAAGTTTGGTGCGTGTTCCAGTGGAAGTGGAGTACGCATCGGAGTTCAGATACCGTAACCCATTGATATATGAGGATGATGTGGTGATCGCCATCTCCCAGTCTGGAGAAACAGCGGATACCATTGCTGCTGTGGAACTGGCCAAGTCCAAAGGGGCTACCGTGATTGGCATTTGCAATGTGGTGGGTTCCACTTTGGCCCGAAACACCCATGCCGGTTCGTACACCCATGCCGGACCGGAAATAGGGGTAGCTTCCACCAAGGCTTTCACCGCCCAGGTGACCGTGCTCACCCTGATGGCTCTCAGCCTCGCACGTAAAAAGGGAAATCTCGCCTTATCCGAATATCACCAGATCATCAACAACCTGGAAGAGATTCCCGCCAAGATGGAAGAGACGCTCAAACTCAACGAACAGATCAAGGAAATTGCCCACAGTTTTGTGGACAAACGCAATGCCATCTATTTGGGCCGGGGCATCAACTTCCCGGTGGCATTGGAGGGCGCGCTCAAGCTGAAGGAAATCTCATATATCCATGCGGAGGGCTATCCTTCTGCGGAAATGAAACACGGTCCCATCGCCTTGATTGATGAGGAAATGCCCGTAGTGGTACTGGCAACAGAGCAGGAGACATACGAGAAAACGGTCAGCAATATCCAGGAGGTGAAGGCTCGGAAAGGGAAAATCATTTCCGTGGTCACCCGTGGCGATGCATCTGTGAAAGCCATGTCTGATTACTGTATTGAAATTCCTGAAACTCTGGAACTGCTCACACCGCTGCTTTCCTGCGTACCGTTGCAACTGCTGGCCTACCATGTGGCTGTGCTCAGAGGCTGCAATGTGGACAAGCCACGCAACCTGGCCAAATCTGTAAGCGTGGAATAAGCTATTTCCTGATTTTCACCCTTCTGAGATCCAACATGTTGGTGGGATTGGGCTCCAGTCCCTCCACATTTTTCTGCACAAAGCGAATGGCTTTGTCATAGTATAGCAGCATTGCCGGCGCATCCTCCATCAGCATGGAGTCCAAACGGGTGTAATAGTCGTTGCGCAGGGAATCATCCAGTATGGTTTGGGATTTTTCAAACATCCTGTCAAACTCCGGATTGACATAATGGGTATAGTTGGAACCGTTGGGCTGCAAATTCTTAGAGTAGAAAAGCGAAAGGTAGTTCTCAGAATCGGGATAATCGCAAATCCAAGAACCCCGGAAAGCGGGCAGACGGTAAGCTCGCATCATCTGCCGTTGTTGGGCCGACTGCTGCACGTCCAATTCAACAGTGACACCAATCTGTGCCAACTCGTGTTGGATGTATTGACATAAATCCAAATAAGATGCTGAAACAGAAATGGTTATTGGAGAAAGACCTTTACCTCCAGGGAAGCCGGCTTGGGCCAATAATTGTGCGGCACGCTGGGGATCATAGTGATAGCCCTTCACACGCTGTGCATCAAAAGAGGGCATTCCCATTGGTACAAATCCGGATGTCCCCGCATAACCGATGTTGTTGCGTAGATAACGCATCATTTTCTTCCGGTCAAAACCGTAATTCAATGCCTGTCGCACCTCTTTGATCAGCAATGGATTGCCGTCCCCATCGTCACGCAACATGAAGCCGATGTATTCGGTATTCAAATAGGGGGAGGTGAGCATTTGGATCTTGTCGGAATATTTGTTTTGCAATTCTCCGCTGGGGGTCAGCAGGGCATCCTTGTAACAGGCCTCAATGCCCGACATGAAATCCAAAGAGCCTTTCATGAACTCCATGAAAACGGATTGTTTGTCCACAATGAACGTAATGGCGACCGCATCCAGATAGGGAAGGCGTGTGCCGTTTTCGTCATACTCAAAATAGGCAGGGTTTTTCCGCAGTACCAATTTGACACCATCCTCCCACAATTGGAACTGGAACGGCCCCGTTCCCACCGGATGTCGCCCGAAATCCTTGCCATATTTTTCCACCACCTCTTTCGGCACCACGGAACAATATTTCATAGCCAAAATACCGAGGAAAGAGGGATTGGTTTGATCTAATTTTATTTGTAAAGTACTATCGTTTAATGCAATAAAATAATGTTTGCCATTGGGATCCGTGGCCACATGCTGAAATATCCAGCTTCCAGGGGAGGCCACAGAGGGATCCACAATACGTTGGAAGCTATAGACAAAATCATGAGCTGTCACTTGGCGTGGCGCAGGAAATTGATATTCAGGGGTGTTCTGGAAGAAAACATCCTGTCTCAGGTGGAAAGTGTACACTAAACCATCGGGACTGATATCCCAGCTTTTGGCTATGGAGGGTATCACCTGAAGAGAGTCATCCAAATCCACCAAGCCATTGTAAATCAAATTGCAGGGCCAAATGGTGGATTGCCCTGAGGAAAAGGCCGGATCCAGAGAGGTGATGCCGCTGGATTCGTTGTAGTGGAATATCATCAAATCGCTGTTGTCATGCCGGTTGCCACAAGAGCAAAGCCAGAAGGACAAGGCAAAAAAGATGAAAAAAAATTTTATTTTTTTCATGGGGTCGTTTCTTGTAAAAAAAAAGAGATGAAATGTTATTATTTCACCTCTTCTTTTATTGATTTACAGAAAATTAAGCAGCAGGTGCTTCGTTCTCCATTTCTTCACCTTCGGTCTCCATTTCTTCCAAATTGGCCATGTCAGTGGTGTCAATTTGAGGAGTGGCTGCGGTATCTACTTTAGCTGCAGCGGTGGCAGTGGTGTCCTTGTTTTCAGCATTTTCTTTTTTTGCTGTGTCACCACAAGAGGCGAACAAAAATGCGCTAACTGCTAAAATTGCAAATAATTTTTTCATAACTTACAGATTATTTGAATAATTGGTTTGATTTTTATTGGGCGCAAAAGTACAGCAATTTTGTAATTGCTGTACTTTTTTTTTCATAATAAATGTTAATCAACATCAATGATGTCGCACCAGCCGAATTTGTCTTCCACTTCGCCGTACTGAATGCCAGTCAAGCGGTTGTAAAGTTTGACGCACCACGGGCCGGGTTCACCGTTCTTGGCAATCTGGAACACCTGTCCGCTTTCGCGATCCTGGATGCTGTCAACCGGAGAGATGACGGCGGCAGTACCGCAGGCGCCAGCCTCTTCGAAAGTGGCGATTTCATCAATCGGAATATGGCGGCGTTCAACGGTCAAGCCCATATCGGCAGCCAGCTCGCGGAGGCTCTTGTTGGTGATGGAGGGCAGGATGGAACCGGAATCCGGAGTGATATATTTGCCGTCCTTGATGCCGAAGAAGTTGGCGGGACCAGCCTCGTCAATGTACTGTTTTGTTTTGGCATCAGCAAAGATGGAGGCAGCAAACCCTTCGTGGTGAGCGCGTTCGCCGGCACGGAGGCTGGCAGCGTAGTTGCCACCCACTTTCACATGACCGGTACCCTGCGGGGCGGCACGGTCGAAGTCGCGCACAATCTGCATCGGAACAGGTTTGAAACCAGCCTTGAAGTAAGGTCCGACGGGCGTTACGAAGATCATGAAAAGATATTCGTCAGCGGGGCTGACACCAACCTTTGCACCAGTGCCGATGAGCAGCGGGCGGAGATACAGGCTTGCGCCGGTGCCGTACGGCGGGATGAAGTCGGCATTAAGCTGGACCACTTTCCAGCATGCCTCTTTGAAAAGTTCATCGGGAACCTTGGCCATCAGGATGGCTTCTGCGGAACTTTGGAGACGGTGGCTGTTTTCAATCCAACGGAAGATACGCACCTTGCCGTCTTTTCCGCGGTAGCACTTCAAGCCCTCAAAGGCTTCCTGTCCGTAGTGCAGACAGGTGGCGGCCATGTGCATGGTGATGTCTTCTGAAGAGGACACTTCCAGCTGTCCCCATTTTCCGTTTCTGTAGTAGCAGCGAACATTGTAGTTCGTCTTGACATAACCAAAGGATAATTTACCCCAGTCAATGTTTTCCATAGTTTTTTATTTTAATTATTTGATTAATAAAATGTTGTTTTTCTAAACATAGTGCAAAGTGCGGATGTCATCGGCATTGATTTTGGCGCGTCCGTCCAATGCTTGGATTTCCATCAGGAAATGTGTGGCGATGAAAGAGGGCTTGAAATTCCGCACGAGCTCAATGGCGGCTGCAGCAGTACCCCCAGTGGCAAGGATGTCGTCAAAAATGAGCACACGCTGGTTCTCCTTCATGGCATCAGTGTGCACCTCAATGGAGGCCTCGCCGTACTCCAGCTGGTACGTGGCCTTGTAGGTGGAGTAGGGGAGCTTGCCCGCTTTGCGGATGGGCACAAACGGCACATGCAACGCGAGGGCCAGCGCGGGGGCGAAGAAATAGCCACGCGCCTCTAAACCCACAATCACATCCGGTTTTATCTCTTTGGCCATCTCCAACAACATGTTAAACACCTCCTGAAAATAGTCAGCGTTGTTCATGATGGTAGTGATGTCTAAAAATTGAATCCCTTTCTTCGGGAAATCAGGAATTACGCGGATTTTACTGGTATCAAGCATACTTTTCGTTTTTCAAATCAAGGTGCAAAGTTACACTTTTATTTTGATATTCCTCTACTCTTTTTTGATAAAAATAAATGTTTTTATTCCTCTTTTCCCGTAAATGGCAAAAATATATTTCCCAGGAATTATTTTGTTGCTGTTCAATCCAATAGTATTTTCATGCAACACACCTTTTGCCACTTTCCGTCCATTCATGCCAATGATTTCGTAGTTAGAACCCGCATAGTCTGCGGGGTAGTCGATATGGAGTCGGTCAGAAGTGGGATTAGGGTAGATGCGGAAACCCTCTGAGTCGTAATGCTGGATTCCAATAGTGTCTGTGGGAATGGTGTCTGTGGGGACAGTATCCGTAGGTATGGTATCCGTTGGAATGGTATCGAAGGTGGCGAGGTAGGGGAGAAGGTAGTCACTGAAATCCAGCCGTTGCAGTTTCGCCGGACGGTCAATGGTGATGCCTAGCTGCGTGGTGGTGAAGTGTTCATTGGTAATGTAGAAATCCGTGGCGTTGCTGGTGGCGATGGCTTCTACCTGGTCTTTTACCAAAGTGCCAAAATTCAAACGACGTTTGTTGCCCGAAAAGAATTCTTCCCCTTGAAAATCATAAAGTAACACAATAAATGGATGCAGTGATGAAAGGTAGCTGCCGCCGTTGTAGTCGTAGCCGCAAAGGGCTGCCAGGCGGTATTCGGGCACGTAGGTCGCACCGGTGACCAACCCGCCCACGTTGTAGGTGGCTCCCCGTCGGGCGACATGTGTGCCGGGCGTTTTCGGAAGCGCATAGAGGGTGGTCTGCTCCGACGCCCACTGCTTGGTGAACAGGTAGATACTGTCACGCCCCACAATGAACGACTCGCAGTCGAAATCGGTGGCCTGCGGATGCGAGGTGAAGTCGGTCTGGTCTTCGTATGAAAACCAGATGGTATCCACCGCAAAGGTCTGATCCAGCAGCGATGCTTTGCTGATACGCAGGATGTGCAAATCCTGTCGCACGCCGCTGTTGTTGCCGAAATCGCCGAAATAGAGATACAGACTGTCTTGCGACACCTCTTCCGTATCACAACTGCTTATTCCACTGATACACAATGTTTCAGCAATGGCTGCAGTGGTGCTGTCCAAACGGTACAGACAGCAGTCGTTGTGGTCGGGGTAGGTCCAGTAGCCGCCGTTCCAAAAGAGTAGGGTAGAGGAGCCCTCTATCGAGGCATCCAGCTGCCCGATCTCCACGGGACTGATGGTAGTGGAAGCATACTCGCAGCTGCCATCGTTCACGGTGGCATTGGCATTGTAGTTCGTGGCCAGCGGGTCGGTGCAGCCACAAACCTGAGCTGCCACGGGCATCGTGGCCATCAACAGAACTCCTAAGAAAACTATCAGGGAACGCATATTACTGATTTTCAATTCTCAATTTTCAATTTTCAGTTTTCATTTTACTTCATTCCTCTGGCTTTACGAATATTGTCGTAAGCCTGACTGAGACGGGCGAACTTTTCCTCTGCGGCCTTTCGCATCTCTTCTCCGAGGTGAGCCACTCTGTCTGGATGATGTTTCTTGGCCAGTGCACGGTAGGCTTTCTTCACTTCATCATCTGTGGCGTCTTGGGAAATTTCCAGAATTTTGTAGTCGTTGGAGAGCTCTTCTGCCTTGGAGGTGTATCCAGAGCTTCTGTAACCACCGCCAGCTTGTCCGGAGGTGCTCCCCATAAACATGTGCTTGATGGATTCATAGTCGCCCGGTGCCACCCCCATCCACATGGAAATGTTGCGGATCATGGAGATTTCATCCGGATGCAAAAAGCCATCTGCATTGGCCAGTCCAAAAAGGTACTGCACAATCAACAGTCGCTCATGAATGGAGGATTCTGTGCGCAATGTGGCACATACCGACTGGATGTTGTAGTCGTTTTTCATGATTTCCTGCAAACGGTGCAAGGCATCTTCCGTGCGACTCGGTCCCAGTGCATTCATCAGGAAATCACGAAGATAATACAATTCAGACCGCTTGAAATGCCCGTCTGCCTTGATAACTGCGGAAGAAAGGATCAGCAAAGATTCGGTGAAATCCTGGCGATTATACACTCGGGTGTGAACCTTTACTGTAGGACGAAGGAGAGAATCCACAACCATGCCGATGATATACCCTAATACAGCGCCCCCCAATCCGCCAGTGATGGCTCCAATGATAATTCCCGCTAACCTGAACACTTTTTCCTAAATTTTTTTCCCGTACAAATCAAAATGGTCGGCTCGATCTATCCTGACAGAGTAGAAATCTCCGACATTCAGTTTTTCATTTTTTTGAATCAGCACAGAATCATCCACTTCCGGAGAGTCAAATTCACTTCTGCCGATGTAATATTGATCATTTTCCTCATCAATAATAACTTTAAGTACACTTCCTATCTTCTTTTTATTCAGCTCTAAAGATATTTTTTCCTGTAAGGAAATCAACTCTTCAAGACGGCGGTTTTTCTCACGTTCCTTGATGGGATCTCCCAGAGGAAAAGCGGGAGTGCCCTCTTCTTGGGAATAGGAGAAAAAGCCCAAACGGTCGAATTTTATATCTTCCACAAAACGAAGCAGTTCCTTATGTTGTTCGCGACTTTCTGTGGGGTAGCCGGAGATGAGGGTGGATCGAAGTGCAATGCCGGGCACCTTTTCCCGCATTCGTTCCAGCAGCTTGTAGATTTGCGCTGATGTACCGCCCCGGCCCATGCTTTTCAGCACCTCTTCATTGATGTGCTGCAGCGGAATGTCCATGTAACGGCAGATGTTGGGATAGTCGTTCATGACATCCAGCACCTCATACGGGAAGTTGACGGGATAGGCATAATGCAGCCGAATCCACTCTATCCCTTTGATTTGGGCTATTTTGCGGAGTAGTCGTTCCAAATCGCGATGCTGGTATAGGTCCACACCATAGTTGGTGAGATCCTGGGCGATAAGCATCAGTTCCTTCACCCCCTTGTCGGCCAGCAATTCCGCCTCGCGGACCAGCGTTTCTATGGGTTTTGACACCTGCTTGCCGCGAATGAGCGGGATGGCGCAGTAGGCACAATGACGGTCGCACCCCTCGGAAATCTTCAGGTACGCGTAGTGCAGGGGAGTGGAGAGGACCCGCTCTGTCTGCTGCAGCATGTCAAAGCGGGGCATGCCCAAGAGTTCGTTGAGCCGTGCAAAAGGAAAGATGCCGTCCACCTCGGGGATGCTCTCTTTCAAATCCGCTTCATAGCGTTGTGCCAGACAACCGATGACGTAAACTTTTTTGACAAACCCCTGTTTTTTCCGCTCCACTTGATAGAGAATTTCATCAATGGCCTGCGCCTTAGCGTCATGGATGAACGCACAGGTATTGACAATCACGATGTCAAAGTTCCGGTTGGAGTTGGAATTGTGGAAAACACGGTGCCCATTGCGCTGCAACTGCGCTGCCAAAACTTCTGAATCCACGCTGTTTTTGGAACACCCCAGTGTGATAATATTGATTGTCATACGGTTCAATATCTGATGATAAAGTTAAAAGGAGATGAGTCATGTATGTTGACAGGTCTCCTTTTAACTGATGATAAATTCAAAGAGTAGGTTGAAGTTTAGTTGCCTTTATAGAAGGGCATCTTAACTACAACAGCCTTGAGGAGTTTTTCACGCACCTTGATATAAATTTCGGTATCCACCTTGGAGAATTCCGTTTTCACCCATGCGGTTCCCACATTTTTCTCAATGCTCGGTCCGTGTGTGCCTGAACGCACGATACCGATATGGTTGCCTTCAGCATCGCAAACTTCATATTCCAAACGCGGAATACCACGATCAATCATTTCAAAACCAACGAGTTTGCGTTTCAAACCCTCAGCCTTGAGGTTGAGCATGTACTCTTTATCAATGCAATCCTTGGCATTGAGCTTGGTGATCCAGCCCAGACCAGCCTCGATGGGACAGATGGTGTCGTCGATTTCGTGGCCGTAGAGGCAGAAACCCATCTCCAGACGGAGGGTGTCGCGAGCTCCCAGACCAATGGGTTTGATATCATATTCCTTGCCGGCTTCAAAAACAGCGTCCCAAATTTTCATTGCATCTTCATTCTTGAAGTAGATTTCGCAACCGCCCGAACCGGTATAACCAGTGGTAGAGAAGATTACGTTCGGAATGCCGGCGAAGGTAAGGGTTTTGGTGGTATAATACTCCATGTCGGTGACGGGAGTCTCGGTCAGCTTCTGCATGGCTTTGAGTGCCAGAGGACCTTGGATGGCCAATTGGGAAATCTGGTCGGAAATGTTGGCGATTTCAGCACCGAATTTCTCGTTCTGCTGGCTCACCCATGCCCAGTCTTTGTCAATGTTGGCAGCGTTCACCACCAGCAGGTAATCGTTTTCAGCGAGGTTATAAACCAAAAGGTCGTCCACGATACCGCCTTTGCCGTTCGGGAAGCAGGAATACTGCACCTTGCCGGGATAGAGAGCAGCCACATCGTTGGAAGTGATATATTGCAGAAGATCAAGTGCTTTGGGACCTTTGACAGTGAATTCGCCCATGTGTGAGACATCAAAAACACCCACTTTGCTTCTTACATGAAGGTGTTCGGCTGTGACGCCTTCATACTGTACAGGCATCCAAAAGCCTGCAAATTCCACCATCTTTGCACCTAATTTCTCGTGCGTTTCTTTAAAAACAGTTGTTTTCATAGTTACAATGATTTACTTAATAATATATATTGTTGCGTTCAATTACAATTTTTAAAAACAGCTGCAAAATTACGCTTTTTTTTTGGATTTTTTTTAACGCTTTTGAAATATTGTGTATTTTTGCACGTTCAATTTTGCAATGAATCAAATTTTACATCAATGAAGAAAATTAGCTTGTTACTGTTGGCCGTCCTTACCATCGGCCTGAACACTGTGAATGCCCAAAAACCTTTTGCTGGCATAATCAAATCTAAAGTGACCATTGAAGGAACCACTGATCCAAACATCCTAGCTCAAGTACCCGACGAACTGGTGGTTTACATGTATGGAAATTATACTAAAACCGTTGTGAAATCTCCCGGTGCTATCGTCAGCGTTATCACAAATGGCGAAACAAAAGTGATGAACCAAATTTTTGAAGTAACGGGTATGGGGAAATATATTATTGAAACCACAGAATCCGAAATATCAGAAGCACACGCAAACAGGGAATACAACTACAATTATACGGGTGAAAAGAAAATGATCGCCGGTTACTCTTGTGAAAAGGTTATTCTCACCACCATTGACAAGGAAACCGATGAAGAAACGGAATTGATCCTGTATGTCAGCAAAGATCTGAACGCTAATCCCAATATCAATTTCGCCAGCCAGCCCGGTCTTGTGGGTTATCCGCTCTGTACGCAAGCCAAAACTGAAATCAATGGCACTGAAATCACCCAAACCACTGAAGCATTTGAAGTTACACCAAGCAAAAAAGTCAAACTTGTGGACTTCATGCTCCCGTCAGATGGACAGAAGGTTACCATGGAAGAATTAATGAAAAAATTTGGCATGGGTGGAGATGACGATGAATAGGAATTTGAATTTCTGAATTTTCAATAGGGGAGGATGTAAAATGAACATTCTCCCTGTTTTTTATATACAAAATACTATGAATCAGGAGTTTTATAAAAATCTAATCGGAGAAATCCCTTCCCGTGTAACCTTGATTGCTGTTTCCAAAACCAAGCCCGAAAGCGACATACTGACGCTATATGAGCTGGGGCAACGGCATTTCGGGGAAAATTGGGCGCAGGAACTCCGGCAAAAACACGAAGATCTGCCCAAAGATATCTGCTGGCACTTTATCGGTCATCTTCAAACCAACAAGATCAAGTACATTATTCCGTACGTGCACCTGATCCACAGCATTGACAGTTTCCATCTGCTGGAGGAGGTCAATCGGCAGGCGGAAAAATGTGGAAGAGTGGTACCGTGCCTGTTGCAGTTTCATATTGCTACCGAAGAGACCAAATTTGGATTTTCGCTGGAAGAATGTTTTCAAATGATTGAAAACCAAGAATTTAAAAAACTTCAAAATATTGAGCTCCGCGGTGTGATGGGCATGTCCAGCGTTACAGACGACCAGTCCCAAATCCGGAGAGAATTTGCACAGCTCCGCACGTATTATGACGAACTCAAACAGAATTTCTTTTCACACCAAGATTCTTTCAAAGAAATCTCCATGGGCATGAGCGGTGATTATCCCATTGCCATTGAGGAAGGCTCCACCATGATCCGCGTCGGCAGCGCCATCTTTGGGGCGAGAGACTACGGGAAGGGATGAACAATTGACAATTGACAATTGTCAATTAAACATGAACAGGATGTTTCATTCCGTAAAGTGCTGATTCACACAGTTGTAGAGACGCGACGAATCGCGTCTCTTTTTTCAATAATCAGAAAAAAAATCTCCCCAGATGAGTGAAATATTTGTCTCATAATTGATATTATGTTAAATAGAATAGGCGTAAAAGAGAATGCCGTCATCACGACGGCACTCTCCTAACAAAAATACCATGAAAACTATCCCAGCCGCTCCCATTTACGGAACCAGCTTCGGATTTTAAGTCCAATCACCCCAAAAATAGCTTCAGAGAAAATGCCCTTGCTCATTTTTGAAGTGCCTTCTGTACGATCTTTGAAAATGATGGAAACTTCCTGGATCTTGAATTTCAGCTTCCATACAGTAAATTTCATCTCAATTTGAAATCCGTAACCCACATGATGAATTTTACTGAAATCTATGGCACGAAGTGTGTCGGCTTTGTAGCAGATAAAACCCGCTGTAGTATCACGCACAGGAAGTCCGGTGATAAGACGCACATACGTGGAGCCATAATATGACATCAACAGTCGTGACATGGGCCAGTTGAGTACATTGACTCCATTGCAGTAGCGGGATCCCACAGCAGCATCTGCACCATCCACGGAACAAGCTTTGTACAAACGCTCCAAATCGTAAGGGTCGTGGGAAAAATCTGCATCCATCTCAAAAATATAGTCGTATTGGTGTTCCAATGCCCACTTGAAACCATGGATATAAGCCGTTCCCAAGCCTAATTTACCTGTCCGCTCCTCCATGAAAAGTCGGTCAGGGTACTCCCCTATCAACCGCCGTACAATATCAGCGGTGCCATCGGGGGAATTATCCTCAATGATCAAGATATGGTAGTCACCCAGAGAAAAGGTGAAACGGATGATTTTCTCGATGTTCTCCTTCTCATTATAGGTTGGAATAATAACTAACTTCTTGTCCATTTGTATTTTAGTTATTTTTTTCAAGGATAATATAAACCGGCAGGTGATCGCTGTAACCTCCGAGGAAAGTTCCACCGGCAAGAGTTCTGAAGGGGGTTCCCTCGTATGTTCCGGTTTTGTTCAGCAAAAAATTCGCACGGAAAATGCGCACTCCACTATAACGAAATCCTTGTGTGGCATTGAGTAATCCGTATGAAATGATGATCTGGTCAATCACATTAGGCTCATCGCGATATACGTAAGACCAAATGCCCTCCATGTATAATTTGTACATAGGGTTGAACAATTGGTTTACAGAAACATCCTTGGCTTTTGTTTTGGGTTGAAGGCTATGCACGATACTCTTGGCATTCGGATTGTCGTTCAAGTCGCCCATTAAAACGATTTTTGCGGCAGGATTTGACAGCATGATGGAGTCGGTGATATGCTTGCTCAATTCTGCGGCAGCGATGCGTTTTGGCATACTCAATTTTTCTCCGCCGATTTTTGAAGGCCAGTGATTGACAATGATATGGATGGTGTCAGTACCGTCAATCACTCCCTGGATAAGGAGTTGGTCTCGGGTACGGAAAGCGGTATCGCCTGTGACCAGCCGATAAGGCCTTTTATAAATCACTTTAAAGCGATCTTTCTGGTAAAGCAGGGCTACATCCACTCCGCGGCGGTCTGGGGAGTCGTGGTGCACCACCCCGTAGTTAAACGGTTGGAGCGCTGGCCGACTGACCAAATCCAAGAGTACACCTTCGTTTTCCACTTCAGAAACGCCCAAGGCCACGAGGCCACCGTACTCTTTGGCAATCTGTGAGATGGCGTATGCCATGTTGTTCTGTTTGATGTTGTATCTCTCGGTGGTCCACTGATATTCTCCGTCGGGCAGGAATTGTGCATCGTTGGTTCTCGGATCGTCAATCGTGTCAAAAAGGTTTTCAAGATTGTAGAAACCGATGATCGCGATGTTTTTTTCCTGAGCAAAAACAGAAAACAGTCCAGCGGTACACAGGACAAAAATCAAAAGACACTTTTTCAGCATATCCATCTTGTTAGCTTTTAGTTGTTCAGTGCTTCCGCACCGCTTACAATCTCTATCAGCTCGTTGGTAATAGAGGATTGGCGGGCGTTGTTGTACTTGAGACGCAAATCTTTCAGGATTTCAGTGGCATTGTCGGTGGCTTTGTGCATGGCGGTCATGCGCGCGCCGTGTTCCGAAGCAATAGAATCCAGCAGAGTTTTGTATAGCTGGAGTTTTAAAATCTTGGGAATGAGTTCTGTAAGAATGGATTCCTGATCCGGTTCGAAGATGTAGTCGTGGTTCATGGCACTCCCCTCCCCTTGTGTCTCCAACTGCCGGATGGGAAGGAAGTCTTCCGCCACCAGCATCTGGGTAGCCTGGTTCACGAAGCGATTATATATAATTTGTACGACGTCAATCTTCTTTTCCATAAAGTCAGCCATCAACTGTTCTGCGAGACGGGAGATCTCCTCAAAGGAGGAGTTTTCAACCAGCTCTTCATTGGACCAGGCGATCTCATGCTCTTTGGAAAGTTGTTCCTTGGCTTTTTTCCCGATGCAGTACAGTTGCACATTGCCAGCGGCACGCTGTGAGGCATACTCCTCTTTGAGCAGGGCGTCCACCTTCTTGACGATGTTGGTGTTGAAGGCTCCGCACAAGCCGCGATTGGAGGAGATGACCACCAAGGCCACACGTTGGGGCTCACGCACCTGGAAAAGCGGCATCGCATCCAGACTGTCGGAATTGCCGGAAAGGTTCTGCAGAATCTCATTGAGTTTGTTGGAGTACGGACGCAAATTGATAATGGCCATTTGGGCACGTCTCAACTTTGAGGCCGACACCATCTTCATCGCACTCGTGATTTTCTGAGTGGACTGGACGGATGCGATTCTGACTCTGATTTCTTTTAGACTTGCCATAAGTGATTACAATTCATACTTTTTAACTACATCATTGCAAACGTCTTCCAGTTCAGCGGTCAGTTCATCGTTGATTTTACCGCTTTTGAGCTGTGCCAGCAGTCCCTGATGGCTTTCATGAAGGACATTCAGGTATTCGTCCTCAAAATTTTTGATACGGTTGGTCGGCACAGAAAGCAGCAGTCCCTTCACACCGCAGTAGATGATGGCAATTTGGTCTTCCACTGTGAGAGGCGTGTACTGGGGTTGCTTCAAGATTTCAACGTTGCGCACACCTTTATCGAGGGTTTTCTGTGTGGAGGCATCCACATCGGAACCGAACTTGGCGAAGGATTCAAGCTCACGGTACTGTGCTTGGTCAAGTTTCAAGGTACCAGCCACCTTCTTCATGGATTTGATCTGAGCGTTACCGCCGACACGGGACACAGAGATACCCACATTGATGGCGGGCCGCACACCGGAGTTAAACAAAGATGTCTCCAGATAGATCTGCCCGTCAGTGATAGAGATGACGTTGGTCGGGATATAAGCGGAAACGTCTCCTGCCTGTGTTTCAATGATGGGCAGGGCTGTCAGGGAGCCGCCACCTTTGACAATGGGTTTCAGCACCTCGGGCAGGTCGTTCATTTGAGCGGCGATTTCATCAGATTCAATGATCTTGGCAGCTCTTTCCAGAAGTCTGGAATGGAGGTAGAACACATCACCGGGGTAAGCCTCACGTCCAGGCGGGCGACGGAGAAGCAAAGAGACTTCGCGGTAAGCCACAGCCTGTTTGGAAAGGTCGTCATAAATGATGAGGGCCGGACGTCCCGTGTCGCGGAAATACTCGCCAATGGCGGCACCGGCAAACGGAGCATAGAACTGCATGGCAGCGGTATCCGATGCGGTGGCAGTCACCACAATGGTGTACGGCATGGCACCATGTTCCGTCAGGGTCTTCACGATGCTGGCCACGGACGAACCCTTTTGTCCGACAGCTACATAAATGCAATATACGGGATTTCCTTCCTCATAGAATTTTTTCTGGTTGATGATGGTGTCAATGGCGATGGCGGTTTTACCCGTCTGGCGGTCACCAATGATCAGCTCACGCTGGCCCCTGCCGATCGGGATCATGGCGTCGACAGCCTTGATACCGGTTTGGAGAGGTTCCTTGACGGGCTGGCGGAAGATGATACCGGGAGCTTTACGCTCTATGGGCATTTCATACAAGTCGCCTTCAATTTTGCCTTTGCCGTCAATGGGTTCTCCCAGGGTGTTGATGACACGGCCGCAAAGCCCCTCTCCCACCTTGATGGAAGCAATTCGTCCGGTGCGTTTGCAAACGTCGCCTTCGTTCAGCGTCTTGGCGTCGCCGAGCAACACCACACCGACGTTATCCTCTTCAAGGTTGAGCACAATACCCATAATGGTTTCCTCTTCTTTTTCAAAGACCACAAGCTCACCCGACTGGGCGTTCTGGAGCCCATAGACACGGGCGATGCCGTCACCGACAATCAGCACTGTGCCGACTTCTGCCAGTTCAGACTTGGAGTCGTAGTTTTGTAACTGTTGACGGAGTATCGCAGTTACTTCTGATGGTTTAATGTCTGCCATAATATTTAAATACTTGTTTTATTTTTAATATGATTAGAAATTCTGCTGGTACAGGTTTTTGGAGAATTCCGCTCTCAGCTTGTTGATTCTCCCGGAGATGCTGGCGTCAAAGAGGAAGTCGTCCACATGGAGGATGAGTCCGCCGATGATTTTAGGATTGACTACCTGCTGAAGCCGGATGGTGGAGTGGGTTTCCTCTTCCAGCAGTTTTTGTATCTCCTGAAGAAGGTGTTCGGGGAGTTCAACCGCCGTGGTAAGTGTGGCGGATTTCATGTTATGGTGGCGGTAATAATCCTGTTCGTAGAAATAAAAAATGTCCATCAGCGCAGGCTCGCGGCGTTTCTTGAGAATCAGCAGCAAGAACTGGAGGGTGATGGGTTCTATTTTTCCGGAGAAAAGGGCATTGAAGATGGATTCCTTCTTGTCGGCAGGCATCACCGGACTTTCAATGATGACCCTGAGCTCGCGGTTCTCCTTGAACACTTGGTTGAGCAGGACGACATCGCGGTAGACCTTTTCCTCTTTTGTCTGCTCCTCGGCAAAGTCGTACAATGCACCGGCATAGCGACTGGAGAGTTTAGATTTTTTCATCTGTGAATCAATTAGTTGATACTTACATCTTTCATCCACTTGGCCACAAGAGCTTCTTGTTTGTTTTTGTCAGACAGCTCTTCGGAAAGGATTTTTTCCGCAATTTCAATGGACATCTGCGCAATCTCGTTCTTGATGTCCGTCAGGGCTTTCATCTTCTCAAAATGGATGGTCTGTTTGGCCTCGTTAATGAGATTCTGCGCTTCGCGGCTGGCCTTCTCCTTGGCATCGTCGTACATCTTTTCGCTCAACTTCCGGGCTTCGGAAAGAATGACATCGCGTTCCTCTTTGGCCTTTTGGAGCAGTGCCTCATGCTCGGACTTCAATGCTTTCATCTCTTCACGTGCCTTGGCGGCGGCATTGAGCTGTTCCTCAATGCGTTGCTCACGGCTGTTGATAGCCTTGACAATCACAGGCCATGCAAATTTTCTAAGAATAAAATAAAGGATGCCGAAACCGATGAGCATCCAAAAAAGCAGTCCGAATCCTGGAGTAATTAAATCCATAGTTTTTGAATTTGGGTTATAAAAAAAACGCGGCAAATATACAACTTTTCTTCTGATTTTCCTCCGTCAAAACTTTTTTTTATTTTTCACCTTCTGCAAGCCCGCCGGCAACAAACTTGTTTGATGTGCAGCAACACAGAATTCATTTTTTTATTGTACTTTTGCCGTTGCCTGCGAAACTGCTGGATTGACGATGTTTCTTCTTTTACTGACAAATGCAATATTATGACTCCCAGTTTTTTACAAACACCTATTGAATACTTGAAAGGCATCGGCCCCCAGCGGGCCAATGTGCTGAAGCGTGAATTTTCAATCTTCACTTATGGGGATTTGCTCTACAATTTCCCTTTCAGGCATGTGGACAAAAGCACGATTCACAAGGTCTGCGACATCCAGCAAGAGGGAGTTTACATGCAGTTCCGCGGGCACGTTGTCGGCTATCAGATCCTCGGGCAGCAGCGCAACAAGCGGATTTCCGCACAGTTTTCCGATGGAACCGGCACCGTAGAGTTGGTCTGGTTCAACGGCCTCAAGTGGGTGGAGGAAATCCTGCAGGAAAAACATAAAGACATGGTCATCTTCGGGAAACCCACGCTCTTTAATCACCGCTGGAACATCTCCCACCCCGAAATCATCGACCCTAAAGCTCGGCAGGAAAACAATATCCCGGAACATTTTTACCCGCTGTACAACACTTCGGAGAAGGCAAAAAAAGCCGGATTGGATTCCAAAGCCATGGCCAAGTTGACGGCCACCCTGCTGATCCAGCATAAGAACAGCATCTTTCCAGAGCACCTTTCCAAGGAAATCATTGACGAACATCATCTGATGTCTTTGAAAGAGGCATTGTTTAATATTCATTTTCCTGAAAATCAAGAGAAACTGAATCAGGCCAATTTCAGGTTGAAATTTGACGAATTGTTTTTTACGCAACTCAAATTATTGAAATTGAAATTGTTGACAGAGCGAAAGTTCCGGGGACATATTTTTGCCCATGTGGGAGAGAGTTTCAACCATTTCTATCACCACCGGCTGAAATTCGATCTGACAGGGGCGCAGAAGCGCGTGATCAAGGAAATCCGGGCGGATATGGGAAGTGGGCGGCAGATGAACCGCCTGTTGCAGGGAGATGTGGGTAGCGGAAAGACCGTGACGGCTCTGCTGGTCATGCTGATTGCCCATGACAACGGATTCCAGTCCTGCCTGATGGCCCCGACCGAGATTCTGGCACAGCAGCATTTCGCCAACATCTCCCGGCAACTGGGAGACATGGGGGTGTCGGTGGCGTTGCTCACCGGATCCACCAAGTCGGCGGAACGCCGGCAGATACTGGCGGGCATTGCTGACGGCAGCATCCATATCCTGATTGGCACGCACGCGTTGATTGAGGACAGTGTGGTGTTCCGCAATCTGGGGCTGGCGGTGATTGACGAGCAGCACCGCTTCGGAGTGGAACAGCGCGCCAAACTGTGGGAAAAAAACCGCATTCCACCACATGTGCTGGTGATGACCGCCACACCCATACCGCGCACGCTCGCCATGACGGTTTATGGCGACCTGGACCTTTCTGTCATTGACGAATTGCCCCAGGGCCGCAAGCCCATCATCACGGCCCACTATTTTGAGCGCGACCGGCTCAAACTGCTGGGCTTCATGCGGCAACAGATTGACCTGGGACGGCAGGTGTTTGTGGTTTATCCGTTGATTACCGAATCCGAGAATCTGGATCTTATTGATTTGCAGAATGGTTATGAAGCCATGTCCAGATATTTCCCCCTTCCCCGCTACGCAGTGGGCATGGTGCATGGCCGGATGAAAAATGAAGAGAAAGATTACGAGATGCGCCGGTTTAGCGAGGGCAGCACCAACATTCTGGTATCCACCACAGTGATTGAGGTGGGAATAGACATCCCCAATGCAACGGTGATGGTGATTGAGAATGCCGAGCGGTTTGGGCTTTCGCAGTTGCACCAGCTTCGCGGGCGCGTGGGGCGCGGAGGCGCGCAGTCGTATTGTATTTTGATGACCAAAGACCAGCTCTCATCGGATGGACGACAGCGCATCCAGGCAATGGTGAGCACGACCGATGGATTTGAGATCGCGAACTGCGACCTCAAGCTGCGCGGCCCTGGCGATTTGCAGGGCACCCAGCAGAGCGGAGTGCTTGATTTCAAAATCGCGGATATTGTCAAAGATGAAAAGCTGGTAGCCTATACAAGAGCACTGGCAAAACGCATTCTGGAAACCGACCCCGATCTCTCGCAACCCGCCCACCAAGTCATGGCTGACTATTTACGTGTTTTGATGAAAAGTGAAAAATTTTGGGGCATGATCAGCTGAGGTTGCGACAGCCCAACTTTAACCCGGAAGTTACATGGCATCACATAATTTGATTTTCCATGCGTAACTTCATAGTTTTTTTAGTTGTTTTAACAAAAAACATGTACTTTTGCCGCGCTATTCGGTAAACCGCAGTTGAGTTTCCCCATGATGAAGAAAACAGTTGTCTTTTGGATGTTTTTTTGTCTGATGGCCTCTATGGTTCAGGCACAAGCTGTCTATACCTTAGATAGCTGCAAACGGCTGGCGGTAAAGGGGAATCTGACTCTCCAAAACCACCGGCTGGCCATTGAAAGCGCACGCCAGACGAAGAAGGAGGCATTCACAAAATTCTTTCCTTCGGTTTCCGCCATTGGGTTTGCTTTCAAGACGAACCGCTACATGATGGATTTTGACTATGATTTGGGGCGGTGGCAGACGGGGTTCTTCTCCCCTGTCATGATCTCCATAGACCTTCCCTCCATCCCCATGCAGATGCTGGACGGTGGTTTGATGGGCGGAGTGACGGCGGTGCAGCCGTTGTTTGCGGGGTTGCGCATTGTGCATGGCAACCAACTGGCAAAACTTGGCTGGCAGGCGGCAGAGAAACAGGCGGAGATGTCGGAAGCGGAAGTGTGTGAGCTGGTAGAGGGGTATTATTGGCAGATTGTGGCATTGTGTGAGAAACGGAACACCCTGATGACCTTGGGCAAACAGCTGGAGCATATCCATCAGGATGTGGAGGCGGCTGTGGAGGCGGGCGTGACCACCCCCAACAATCTGTTGATGGTCAAATTGAAGGAGCAGGAACTGGCCTCCGGCCAGCTCAAGGTGGAGAACGGGATTCGTATGTACAAGAAGATCCTACGGCAGACTGCACAAATCCCGGAAATTGATTTTGAACTGGCGGTGGATTCCCTGGCGATGCCTGAAATGCCCCAAGGGGATTATATGGATCCGCAACAAGGCGCAAGCCAACGCACAGAATCCACCCTGCTTGACATGCAAGTGCGGGCATCGGAATTGCAAACCCGCATGGAAATGGGCAAATACCTGCCTCAAGTGGCTGTTGGTGCGGGATATTCCGCCTATTGGATGCAAGTCAACAGCGACAATACCGCTGCCAACCATTTCGGAATGGTGTTTGGCACTGTTTCTGTCCCCCTCAGTGACTGGTGGGGCGGAGCACATGCCATTCAAAAAAGCCGCATTCAGGAACAGATCGCCCGCAATGAACGTACACAAAACATGCAATTGATTGAAATGCAAATAGAACGCTCATGGGATGAATTGGCGGAAGCCTATCAACAGCTGATATTGGCCCGTAATTCCATTGACCTCGCCCGAGAGAACCTTCGGCTGCAGCAGGACTATTTTGATGCCGGCACTGCCACGTTGACAGAACTGCTGAATGCCCAATCCACCTTGCAACAGAGTGCTGACAACTATACAGAGGCTTTTGTGGATTATCAGGTAAAAAGAAGAGCATATCTAAAAAATATCGGCAAACCTTCCTTTGAGTAGTTTTTTGCTTTGAAAAAAAACGTATATTTGCCGCCGTTTTGCAAGTGCAACGATAAGAACAAATACAATAATTTAAAAAACATAAATATGAAGAAATTAATCTCAGTTGAAGAAGCCGCCGCAATGGTAAAAGACGGCATGACGATCATGGTGGGTGGCTTTTTGGCCGCCGGCTCCCCTATCAAACTGATTGAAGCCATCGCCAACGGTCCCGCCAAAGACCTTACTCTTATCTGCAATGACGCTGCCTATCCGGAAAAGGGAAGCGGCAGACTGATTGCTGCCGGCAAGGTGAAAAAGATGATTCTCTCCCACATGGGCACCAATCCGTTGGCTGTTGCCGGGTTCAATGACAAAACCCTGGAAGTGGAATTCTCCCCCCAAGGCACCTTGGCTGAAAGAATCCGTGCGGCAGGTGCTGGCCTCGGCGGCGTACTCACTCCTACCGGCATTGGCACTGTGGTGGAAGAAGGAAAGCAGAAAATCACCATTGACGGCAAAGAATACTTGCTGGAGAAACCGCTCCATGCGGACATGGCCATCCTTGGCGCCAATATCGCAGATGAAAGCGGCAACCTGATTTACAAGGGCACTACCCAAAACTTCAACCCCATGATGGCCACCGCCGCTGACCTGGTCATCGCTGAAGCCAAACAGATTGTCAAAGTCGGGGAAATCGCTCCTGAACAGGTACACACCCCCGCCCTGTTTGTTGATTATTTAGTGCAATTCTAATTTATCCTTTCACTTTATCTGGGCAGACTGACCGTCTGCCCTTTTTTTACATTTATGGAAATTTCTTTGCAATATACTGATATGGCGCAACATCTGGTTTATGTGACCAACAAGGGAGCGAGTGTGCCCTACACCGAATTGGCCCATCAACGGAATTTCTTCCTGATTGCAGGCCCCTGTGTAGTAGAGAACCGGGAAATCACCTTTGAGGTGGCTCGCGAGGCCAAAGCCGTCTGTGCGGAGTTCAACGTCCCATTCTTTTTCAAAGCCTCCTACCGCAAAGCCAACCGCTCCTCTCTGCACTCATTCACTGGCATCGGGGATGAAGCCGCCCTGCAAATTCTGGCAGACGTGAAACAGACCCTGGAAGTGCCCATTGCGACGGACATCCACACGGAACAGGAGGCGGAATTCGCCGCACAAGTGGCTGACATCATCCAGATTCCCGCTTTTATGTCAAGGCAGACCTCCCTTCTGGTGGCCGCTGCCCGTACCGGGAAGATTGTGAATATCAAGAAAGGCCAGTTTCTCTCACCAGAGGCCATGCGCTTTGCGGTGGAGAAAGTGCGCGAAGCAGGCAACCCCAATGTGATGCTCACCGAGCGGGGAACCTCCTTCGGCTATCAGGACCTGATTGTGGATTTCCGAGGGGTAAAAGCCATGCAAGAAAACCAATGCCCCGTAGTGCTGGACTGCACTCACTCTCTGCAACAGCCCAACCAACCGCAGGGGGTCACCGGAGGCCATCCTGAACTCATTGAAACCATCGCCAAAGCGGGGGTCGCTGTGGGCTTCGACGGATTGTTCATGGAAACGCACCCCTGTCCGGAGAAAGCGCTTTCAGATGGTGCAAATATGCTTCCCCTCAATAAATTAAGACCCTTGATTGCCAAATTGGTCAAAATCAGGGCCGCCTTATAAAACCCCATTAAAAACATGGAAATAAGAAACTACGCTGCTGTTATCGCCCAGGAGCTGAACCTGCAAAAACAGCAGGTGGAAAATGTCTTGCAACTTCTGGATTCCGGGGCCACCATCCCTTTTATCGCACGATACCGGAAAGAGGCCACTGACTCGTTAGACGAAGTGCAGATCGGCCAAATCCGCGACCGACACATGAAACTGGTGGAGTTGGACAAACGGAGGGCGGCCATACTGGACTCCATCCGTGAGCAGGGCAAGCTGACTCCAGAGCTGGAACGCCAGATAGAAGATGCCGTTTCTCTCACCGCTTTGGAGGACCTGTACCTCCCCTATCGCCCCAAGCGCAAAACCCGCGCTTCCATCGCTAAAGAGAAGGGCTTGGAGCCTTTGGCCGCCATCATCATGAGCCAGCGAGAAAATAACCTGCTCCGCATTGCACGACAACACATTAACCCCGGAAAAGGCATTGCATCTGAAGAGGAAGCTTTGTCCGGTGCGCGGGACATCATCGCCGAATGGGTGTCGGAAAACATCTCCGTCCGCAACCGCCTGCGCTCCTATTTCCTCAAAGAAGCCGTCATCACATCCAAAGTGATCAAAGGAAAAGAAAGGGATGGCGAAAAATATACAGCATATTTCAATTTCTCAGAGAAGATCAGCCGTTCTCCCTCCCATCGCATTCTGGCCATGTTCCGAGGCGAGGAAGAGGGTTTCCTGCGCGTGTCCATCGCTCCCGACGAAACCCGAATCCTGCCAGGATTGACCAAACATTTTATAAAAGCAAACAACTTATGCAGCGAACAAGTAAAACTTTCAGTCACTGATTCTTACAAGCGTTTATTGCAGCCACAGTTGGAGACGGAGATGCGACATGTTTTCAAGGAAAAGGCCGACCGGGAAGCCATCCAGGTGTTTGTGGAAAACCTGCGCCAACTGTTGCTGGCCCCGCCGCTCGGAGAGAAAACCGTCATGGCCATTGACCCTGGTTTCCGTACCGGCTGCAAAGTCGTGATTCTGGACAAACAGGGAAAACTGCTGCACAATGAGACCATCTATCCGCATCCACCGAAGGCAGAGTACAGACTCTCCAGCGACAAACTCAAAAGGATGGTGTTGCAATACAAGGTGGAGGCCATTGCCATCGGCAATGGCACTGCAGGACGCGAAACGGAATATTTTGTCAGCAAAATCCCCTTTGAGCGCGAGGTGCAGGCCATTGTAGTGAATGAAAGCGGGGCATCCGTGTATTCCGCCTCCGCTGTGGCGCGGGAGGAGTTTCCCGATTACGATGTCACTGTGCGCGGGGCGGTCTCCATCGGCCGGAGACTGATGGATCCGCTGGCGGAACTGGTCAAGATTGACCCCAAATCCATCGGTGTGGGACAATACCAACACGATGTCAACCAAACACTTCTGCAAGAAAGTCTGGAAGAAACTGTGGAGAGTTGCGTCAACTATGTGGGGGTGGAAGTGAACACGGCCAGCAAGGAGCTGTTGTCGCATGTGTCGGGCATCGGGCCGGCATTGGCCAAGAACATTGTGGCTTACCGCAATGAGAACGGACCGTTCGCCTCGCGGCAGGCATTGAGGCAAGTACCCCGTTTTGGGGACAAGGCATTTGAGCAGTCGGCAGGTTTCTTGCGTATTCGCAACGCATCCAATCCACTGGATTCCAGCGCAGTACACCCTGAAAGCTATGCTATTGTGGATGCCATGGCCCAATACTGCCAATGCACTGTCGCAGAACTGATGCAGCAGGAGGAGTTGAGGAAGCGCATCCGTTTGGAGGATTTCATCACCGAACGGGCAGGCCTGCCCACCCTGAAAGACATCATGCAGGAGTTGGCCAAGCCCGGCAGGGACCCGCGTACACGCTTTGATGTTTTTGAATTTGACAAGAATGTTTCCAGCATCAATGATGTAAAGGCAGGCATGGTGTTGCCGGGAATCATCACCAACATCACCAATTTTGGATGTTTTGTGGATATCGGCGTACATCAGGACGGGCTGGTACATATTAGCCAGTTGGCCGACCACTATGTAGGCAACCCCAATGATGTGGTGAAACTCAACCAGAAGGTGAAGGTCAAGGTGTTGAATGTGGAAGTGGAACGGAAACGCATCAACCTGACCATGAAGGGAGTGGAATAGACATTTTTATAGGCAAAAAAAGAAGAGCAGCGGTGTAACCGTTGCTCTTTTTTGTGGTCCCACTCGGGCTCGAACCAAGGACCCGCTGATTATGAGTCAGCTGCTCTAACCAACTGAGCTATGGGACCTGTTCCCTTTCGGAAATCGGCGGCAAAAATACAACTTTTTTTGGAAAGCCGGGGCACAAAATCAGTGTGGAGCAAAAAAAAAGACGATGCGTGAACACCGTCTTTTATATTGTATGTTTTTTTTATCCCAGATATGCTTTCAGGTTTTTGCATTTCGCCTGGTTTTTCAGACGTCGGATGGCTTTTTCCTTGATCTGGCGGACACGCTCGCGTGTCAAGTCAAATTTCTCTCCAATCTCTTCCAATGTCATGGGATGCTTGCTGTCCAAGCCGAAATAGAGCTTGATGATGTCGGCCTCGCGGGGCGGAAGGGTAGAGATAGTACGGTTGATCTCCTGTTTCAGTGATTCATAGAGAAGGCCTTTGTCGGGCGTGGGGGAATCTTCTGACTTGAGCACATCGTACATGTTGTTGTCCTTGTCCTGAGTCAGAGAGGCATCCATGGAGAGGTGGCGGGAGGAGTTGCGCATGGAATCTTTTACTTCGGCCTCAGTGAGATCCAGCAAGTTGGCGATTTCATCGGCGCGGGGCTCGCGCTCGTACTCCTGTTCCAGAAAGGCGTAAGCCTTGTTGATCTTGTTGATGGTACCGATTTTGTTGAGAGGCAGACGCACAATACGGGACTGTTCGGCAAGCGCCTGAAGGATAGATTGACGAATCCACCATACAGCGTATGAGATGAACTTGAAACCGCGGGTCTCGTCAAAACGCTGGGCGGCTTTGATAAGTCCAAGGTTGCCCTCATTGATCAGGTCGGGCAGGCTCAGCCCCTGGTTCTGGTACTGCTTGGCTACGGAAACGACGAAACGGAGATTCGCTTTGGTGAGCTTGTCTAACGCCGCCTGGTCCCCCTCTTTGATTTTTCGTGCCAACTCCACTTCCTCTTCTGCCGTGATCAACTCCACTTTTCCAATGTCATGCAAGTATTTGTCCAACGATGCAGTCTCTCGGTTGGTTACTTGCTTGGTGATATTTAATTGTCTCATATTCCGTAAAATTTGCTGCCTTTTACGACAGATTTTTTGATTTTGTTACAAACAAAACGCACCCCTGTGAAAAAAGTCCGCAAAGGTACACTTTTTCCGAAAAAAAAGCAGTTTTTCATACGAAAAACTGCTTTTTTCACTTGAAATACGTTTCTTATTCGTAATATTCAATCTCTCTTGTGGTTTTTATCGGTTTATTTCTGTCGCTTGAAATGGTAATTGTACGTGAAATCCAGTTGTCATAGCCATCATAATCATAAGTGATATTGAGCGAATTTCTGCCTTCTCCGCTGTATTGTATACGTTCTGCATCACCACGGGAATTATAGCTGATACTCCATGAAGAATTATATTCACCCGATGTTCTGGAACTTATAATCCTGTTTTCCGAATCATAATGGAAGGTAAGGGTCGTGGTAAACGTTTCATAGCTGTCATGATCGCAAACATATTCCTCACTATATTCATCCCAATACCCATTATACCTTTTTTCCAGGGATGTTATCTGTATCAGATTGTTATGCTCGTCATATTGGAAAGAAAAAGTATATTGGGCCCTCTCACCTTCTCCCACTATTTCGTAAATGTAGTCATCGGGACTGCCGGAAGTGATTTGTGTAGTAGAGGAGTACGGGATGGGATATTTTTTTGCCCAATGTTCACCATCATTTACAACACACCACAAGTCATCGTCTATAAACAGATTATATAAGAAGTAGTTTAGAGACACTTCACCCAATCCTCCATCCATGATGGGTCTGAAGGGAAGTATCCTTTGTACATTTCCACTTTTGCTTTTGTTTACCAGCAGGTCGTTAGAGTAACTATAGGTCCATTCTAAGATTTCCCCATACTCATTGGATTCACCTTCCGTAAGATAACCCTCTTCGTCAAAAGCGAAGGAATAGGTACACTCGTCTCCATCTTGATCCACATAGTGTTCAACGATAGACTTGACAGGGCCGCGAGCGTTGAAAAACTCCGAGGCGTGTCCTCCCACATATCTTTCCTCTATACTCTCTTCCACATTATATTTTTTGGCTTTCTTGTCTTTCATCCAAAACCATGCGGCAGTGCCTCCGCCCGCCAGCACCAACACGCCAATGATGAGACCGATGACCAGTCCCGTACGTTTTTTCTTCTTTTTCTTTGGAGTACTGGACTGCTGCGGGATTTCTGTTTGAGCTACCATAGTCTTGGAAGCGGGTTGGGGTGAAGGCTCTTCCATGCGGGTGCCATCTTCATAGGAGTGTTGAGGTGCATTGGAAATGGAGCTGCCAACTGGCGGCAATGGCGGCAAGTTGGAGCGCACTGCAGTGGCATTGGGTGTGGCAGGGGTGCCGAAAGGCACCAGTGCGGGGCGCTCTTCCGGATTCTTGGCCAGATAGGGTTCCAGAAGCGATTGCCATTCGTAAGGGATGCCCGTTAAATCCAGCGGCATCTCCACAATACATTTGCGGATCTGATAGTCGCTGGTGGTGGTGGTGTCATACGGGGTCTTGCCTTGGAGGAGATGCAAGAAAGTGACCGCCAAGGAGTAGAGGTCGGTTTTGCTGTCAATGTGTTTGGAATCTTCCACTTGTTCCGGACTCATGTACAGAAGGGTGCCCATGGTGGCGCCGGTCTGTGTCATCACCATGCCGTCCTGCACCTTGGCAATACCGAAATCCAGCAGTTTCACATTGCCCGCCATATCAATGAAGATGTTGGAGGGCTTGATGTCGCGGTGGACGACCCCCTTGTCATGGGTGTAGTTCAAGGCGGAAACCAGCTGGTTCCACCACCGTTGCAGTTGTTCCTGCGTAAACCGTTCCCCGTTCTTCATACGGGAACTGAGGTCTTCGCCCTCAAGGTATTCCATGATCATGCAGGGACGACCGTCCAGAATGCCATAGTCATAGGCCTGCCTGATGTTCGGATGCTGGAGGGATACCATCACGCCAGCTTCATTGCGGAAGCGGTTCACGATATTCTCTTCGTCGCAGAATTTAGGCAGCAGAATTTTGACCGCAGCTGCTTTGCCCAAAGTGTTTTCAGCGTACCACACTTCCGCCATTCCCCCCTTCCCTAACGGGCGGAGCAGCGTGTAGCCGTTTACGTTTTTGTTTTGCATATTTAAAAAGTATTAATACGTACCCACAATGAGCCTGATATCAAAATTCCCGTACATCACCGGGGTCTGATTGTTGCTTGTATATTTTGAAACATGGTCATGTACATATTTGAAAATCTCATACATAATGATGCGGCCATTGCCATCCTCATCGGCACCTCCCTTGAGCCCCTGAAGCAGATAATAGGTGAAAACGCCATGATTCAGGCTCTCCTTATTCTCCCTGGAGACCTCATCATCCTTGCAGGACATCATCACCGCTACCTGCACATCTTTGAAAGAGGTGGATGTACTGGGGTGTGTCGCATTGGAGGTGGTCTTGAAAGAACCGGCAAAACACGCATCCGCAAAGATAAGCTTGGTTTTGGCCTTGGAAGATTTGAACTTGGCTTTCACATCACTGAACGACAGCGCACGGACAACACCGTAGTAGTCATCAGCATCCGTGTCATAAGCGACAAAATGGTCCTGAAAACCATGGCCGGAAAAGAAGAAGATGATTCTATCGGCATCAGTGGCCCTGCCAAAAGCCTTGTCCATGGCACTCAAAATATTGCTCCGGGTGGCCTGGTTGTTGGTGAGCAGGTAGATATTACCCGCCGGCACACTGCCCCCGTTTTCAGATTTCAAATAGTTTGAAAATGCGACCGCATCATTGACCGTGCACTGCAAGTTCTGAACCTGAGATGAACTGTATTGGTTGATACCCACGATGACCGCATAGGTTTGGCCCGCTACCAGGACGGGAATCGTTATCGCTACAATGGCGAGGAATAAAAGTGCTTTTTTAATAAACATATCCATGTTGCATTTACTGTTGTTGCTGTTCTGTAGCGGCAGGATTCTCTGCATCTTCATTAACTGCATTATTGTTTTTATCACCATTAGAAGTAATTGGCTGTGTTACAGGAGGCACAGAAGTTGCAGGAGGTATAGAAGCAGTGACATGTTTCCCTCGTTTTTTTGGGGTTTCTCTTTCAGACTGTGACTTTGAGTCTTTGGTATCCTGGTCACTGGCACTATTGTTGACTTTGTTGTCCTGTTTTTGTTTTTCCACTTGTAGTCCTGTCCCGTTTTTTCCTTTTGAAGATTGCTTGTGATCCGTTTTTATCGGGCTGATCACGTTCTCGCTTTGTTTCTTACCTGAGGAATGGGACCAATAATACCCCCCGATGCCAGCCAGCAGAAGCAGACACAGAAGTGCGATGAAAAGGTAGAGTTTGTTTCTGGAAGGTTTCGGGTCAGGTTGAGAGGTTGGGACAGACTGCGTGTTCTGAGCGGAAGTATCCGGGGCGGAAGTGTTCGGAGTGTTGCCAGCGGCGGTTACTGCTGCAGTGAAATCATCCTCTTCGGCAGTTTCTTCCTCAGCTTCCTGTTGTTGTTTGAGATACAGTGCAAAATCGTCGCGAATGTCCTGGAAGGTAGTCCATTCCAGTTCCTCATTCCGTCCGATGGAGAAGGCGTCACCCTCCTCAATCTCCACCAGCATGGCGGTATTGTTGTCCCGGGAGAGTTCCGCACACTGGGCCGCCATCTTGTCACGTTTCTGTGCCAATGAAAGGGAGTTGTCGGCCATCAGTTCAATCAGTTCGCTGTCTCCCCAGCCCTCCACCACGCCGTCGGAGCAGAGGAGGAAGATGTCGCCGGCTTTCAGTTCGTCAATCCGCACGATGGCGGCCTTGCTGATCTTTCCGGTGCTGTTGGCGATGATGGCGTTGGAGATACGGTTGGACATGGGGTGGAATCGGCCCGCCTCAAGGGTGATGTCATGGTAGCGCATCATCTCACCCACGAGCGACTGATCCCAGGTGTGCCACAATTTCTCCTCCGCGGGACGGTACAGATAGATGCGGCTGTCGCCGATATGTGCGGCGAACCACCCCTGCGGAGTCGGGAAGATGCCCGTAAAGGTCGTGCCCATCTTTTCCAGTTCCGGTTCCTTCTCCAGCAGCGCGTTCATGTCCTTCTGCGTGATGTCCAGCATCTGCTGGATGGTCTCCTTGCCCAAATCCGGGATAGGCTGTTCAAAATGCTTGAGCATCTCTTGGATGACGAAACCGCTGGCACGTTCGCCAGATACATGGCCCCCGACGCCGTCGCAGACCATCAGCACATGTTCCGAATAGCCCAAACTGTCCTCATTATTGGAACGTTTGCCCAGTTGTGAAAAGCTTTCTATTTTCATTATTTTGTTTTTTACTAACTGATGATCACCTTTACCTGAGTGTGTCCCATGGTAATCACACTACCATTTTCCAAATAAACTTCCTGTCCCTCTTTCAGGGGTTTGCCGTTCAACATTGTGCCATTTTTGTCCTCATGTCTTTTGATGGTGAACATGTCCGCGCTCTTTCTTGTGATGATGCAGTGGGGCCTGCTCATGTATGCGTCCGTAGTGTTGATTTCAACATCGGCGAGGTGGCTTGCACTTTTCCTTCCCACGATGCTTCGGTCAAGTTGCACGAGCAGAGTCTGGGCTGGGGTGTCCGCATTGGGCTGCACCTCCAGCCTTAGCTCCTTGTGGGAGGAAGGGGTAACGATTACCGTTTCACTGCCTTTATTCTGTGCTGGCGGAGTACCAGGCACAATGGTTTCTGCAGAATCGCTGCCTGAAGCAGGAGTCTGTGGCAGCGGGGTCTGCATGGGAACGGGGCTGGGAGCTGGGGTTTTCACCACACGGACTGGCTTGTGCAATTCCGGCAAGGAGACTTCCCTTCCGCTCAGCAGCAACGACTTGTTTTCCTCTGTCATGCAAATTTCAATGGGGCGTTTGCATTTGGGACAGGTGAAGTTGATATAACGGCCCACCGGGATATTGGCCGGCAGGCCAAATTTGATTTTGTAGTTGCAATTACAAATAACTGTGGCCATAATTATACTAAATCGTCAACATTCATATTGCTGTCAATTGGGAGGTTGGGATCCCAGTTGATGTCAGCTGTATAATCAATTTCATCATTTGAAAAGTCATCGGAGGGACTGATGGGCAACTCTTCCATGGGGGAGGGTTCGTAAAGCTCAGCGGCCAAGACATCCACCGGGTCAAGGATCAGGTCCAGGTGTCCGTCACCGTCAATGTCAGCCAAAACGTCCACCATGTCGTTACCGTTGGCATCCACCAGGGCGATATCCGCCATGCCGTCTCCGTCAACATCTATGGGAATGATTTCATCCGTAGAGAACACGGTCTGCACAGGTTCTTCCAGGAACAACGGTTCCGCTTCCTCCTGCTGGGCCAGGTAATCGTTGTAGTCATCCTCGGTTCTGTTGACAGCAGCAAAATAGTCGTCTTTTTCATCGGCAGACATCTGGTCCCACTCCTCTTTATAGTAGGTGCCGTAGGATTTGCCGTGCCAATGGAAGATGCCACCGGGCCCGACTTCATGTCGGGCGGCAGCAAAGGCTTGTGAAAAACTCATGTCATCGCTGACATTTTCGGCCACCTGGAGGCAACCTTCAGCAGGTTGGTAGGAAGTGGAAATATCGATATCGTCCGACAGAGATATCTCCACATCGTCTTCCAGCAAATCCTCGTTAATCACGATGTTGGGGGCATCCTCCTGAACGTCAGCCGATCGGGCCGCAGCACTGTTTTCCGCCTCGCGAAAAGCTGTTTCACGAAAGTTGTCGGTTTCGGCTGCGTTGGCTGCATGGATGGCCGCACCACCCACGGCAACCGCTGCCATACCCCCACCGATGACTGCTGCCTTGACGCCCACACCGGACCCTCCCTTGGCGGATTTTCCCGAGGACTTGGAGTTGCTAATGATGGTGTGCTCCTCGCACGCGCTACCGGATTTTACGGATTTCTCCTCTGTGCCACCGTCAAACACGGTGGTTTTATCACAGGAACTGGAAATCATGGTCTTTTCTTCTTGGTTATTTGTATTCATAAATGAATGTTTTTAAATGATTTATGGTTTACTTTTTAAATTGCGCATTGCACTTGGGATTGGGACAACCAGAGGCCTGAATGATTTTCCAATGCTGGTTGAGGTTGAATTTCGTTCCACACTTGGGACAACAGTATTTGTCCTGATACTTCAACAGCAAATCCAGGCTCTGCTCCTTCACATTCTCCTGCTTGTGATTTGTGGGAAGGAATGCGACCAATGCGGTCAACACGGAGGTGACCGACATGGCTACAAGTCGTGCAGTGGATGCTGCCGAAGATTTTTCCCCGAAAATCAAACCGGAAAAGCCTATGAAACACAGACCTATGACAGCCCCTGACAACATGACAATGTTGCGCGGCATGGACATCTTTTTTTGGAATTTACTATTAAGTTTGTTCAGTTCCTCCATATAGTTCTCATACACGGGAATAACTTCTTGCTGGAATTCACGGGAATAGTCTGTAGTGATCAGGTCAAATATCTTCCGAACATTCAACTTGAACCCCATTGCTTCATCCATACAGCCCAAATAAACAGTGTCATCTTTGTCCAACGGCCCGCTTGAAGCCATGCGAAGTCCGTTGACGAAAGTGCCGTTGCTCGCCTTCACCTCCTGGATAGAGATGGATTGTGCGTCTCTGTCTATTAACAATTTGGCATGATGTCTTCCCACCAATTTCCTGTCAGCCGGCACAGTGATGCAACCTTTTCCCACATCCTCTCTGCCGATTTTTATTTCAACAATATTAGACATTACTCAGATAATCAAATAATTACAAAAATATAAATAGATTGGTTTATGAACGCGCAAAAGTAAATAAAAATTATGAAAGACGTTCGTTTTTTTTTCTGTAAAACATAACTTTGCAAAACAAAATTAAAATTTCTTTCATACTTGACAATGATTGGATTCTCGCCGTTTTATATTCGCCCCGCCACTTCCAATGATACGCGTTTTGTGGCAAGAGCCATATTGGAAGCCGTGGGTGTCCCTTCCATTGGAGAGTCCATGCTGGAAAGCCAGCGTGTGATGTGCGCCCGAGAAGATGTGTTGTACAGTTGGCGGAACACCCGTTTGCTGGAGTGTGATGGGAAGGTGGCAGGCTCCCTCACCTCATACGATGCCCGGCATTACCGGCGCATGAAAGCGGTCACTTTCCCGTTGATCCGCGAGATGTGCGGCAAAGATTTTACTGACATGCCAGACGAAGCCTCTGCTGGGGAATATTACTTGGATTCCCTGTATGTTTCTCCTGAATTCCGTCACCGAGGAATCGGATCTGCCCTGCTCCGGGACGGGATAGAACAGGCTCGGCGTCTGCGTCTTCCTCGGGTTTCCTTGATTGTGGAACGGGACCATCATGATGCGCAAAGACTTTACCATTCCCTCGGTTTTGAGAAAATTGACAGAATACACGCTTTTCAAGGCGACTACATCAAGATGTCCATATCATTGAATTACAATCCCTTATTAGAGGTATGTGCAGCATCCGTGAACTCAGCATTCACAGCTGAACGCGCAGGGGCTCCTCGCATTGAACTTTGCCAACGCCTGGATCTTGGCGGGCTCACCCCTGACAGACAAGACATTGCGCGCTGTGTGAGTGAGCTCTCCCTGCAAACTTTTGTTCTCATCCGTCCACGGGGCGGAAATTTCTGCTACTCCCCGGAAGAATTTTCCACCATCATGGACGACATCCGCTATTGCCAATCCGCAGGGGCCGCTGGCGTGGTGGTCGGTTTTTTGAATGAAGATGGGTCCGTCCAGGAGGAGCAATGCCGCCGCGCTGTGGAAGCCGCCTACCCGATGCAGGTGACTTTCCACCGCGCCTTTGACCGCTGCCGGCACTGGCCTTCCGCGCTGGAACAGATCATTGAATGCGGCTTTAACCGAATACTCACCTCCGGTCAAAAAGCCACTGCCATGGAAGGATGTGACACACTGCGCGAAATACAACGGCAGTCTAACGGACGCATCATCATCCTGGCCGGCAGCGGAGTCAATGCAGCCAATGCACAAAAAATCATGCAAACTTCCGGCGTGACAGAACTGCATGGGAGCTGTAAGCGCAACGGCTACGAAAGCGACCCCAATGAGATACAACTTCTCCTGAAACAGTTGGTACAAAATCCATAAATCAGGCAGCCACATTTGTATAAAAAAACATACGGTTGTCAGTATTTTGCGATTTACTTTTGTAAAACAACCTTGTCTCATATTCTATATTTAGTTTAGGAAAATTGTACAGCACTCTGTGGTTCAATTCATTCATCATTAAATTGTCGTTGTGATTGTGCGGCTCACTCCTCTCACATCATATTTCATTGATCGGCAGTGTACAGTGTCATTTTTTTTCATGTATGAGATTAAATCGTGACAACTTTCACATTGTTAAAAACACACCATGATTCTAATTTTTTTACAAAAATAAACACTGCGTTTATTTTGTTTTATTGTAACAAAGTGTATACAAATCCGTACACGCCGCTGTTAATAATATATCGTTATGGATGAAAATATCAGCCGGCGCATTCGGGAAATCATGGAAAATTCCAACTTGTCGGCTTCCGCTTTTGCAGCTGAAATAGGAATCACGCGTTCCAATTTGGCGCATATTTTCTCAGGGAGAAACCAGCCCAGTTTTACCATGCTTGAGAAAATCCTCAAAGCCTTTCCCAATGTACGCACGGAATGGTTAGTCACAGGCGTGGGGGACATGCTAAAAAGCCCTGATGAAATTGCATTGGCTGAAGAGGTTAGCAGTCGCCGCAAAGGACCTGTACAGACAGAACTTTCGTTTGATGGGATTCCTGACATTGTAGCGGGAATTGGAGGTCCTTCCCCAGCCGCTCCCCTCCCCGACCCCACCCCCGCCACTATCGCTGTTGACAACAGCACTGGAGGTGCTGTAAAGGAAGATACCCCCTCACAATCGTGGGAAAAGTCAGAAAATACTGGAAACCAACCTGTTTCTGCACGTCCCGTCCGCTCTCCGGGCCGCCCCCGCACCAACACCGCCACTTCCCACGTTGCAGGCAGAAAGGTACGGAAGATTGTCTATTTTTACACCGACAACACCTTTGAGGAGTTCCTCCCCACTACCATGTAATCAGGGATTAGGGAAATAAAAAAGGGGGTGACATCCAGTGTGTCACCCCCTTGTCGTTAATTGTCAAATGTACTTTATACTTCCCATGTATCGCCGCTGTTGAGCAGGTCGTCCACACATTTGTACTTGCCATTGGCTTTGCACTCGTCCATCTGCTCCTCGTAAAGCTGGGTGTAGGAAATCTTCTTGACATTACGGATAACACCGAGAGCTACCGGCAGATCGCCGCTCATGCGGGCCAACATCATGTGAATACCGGTATCCTCCGTGGTTTCATCATGCACCATGATATCCTCCAGGGTGACGCCGTTTTCACCGATGGTGACTGCTTCCAGGCAACGTCCGTTGAAACGGAGTCCCTTGTTTTTATCTTTGCCGAAAATCATCGGTTTGCCATGTTCCAGCACGATAGTGCGATCATCGCGAACAGCGCGGTCAGTGATGGCAGCATGAGCCTTATCATTGAAAATCACGCAGTTCTGCAACACTTCCACCACACTGGTGCCATCATGCATGGCCGAACGGGTCATCACATCGGTGGTAAGAGCGGGCACACAGTCCAGAGTTCTGGCATAGAATGTACCTTGCGCGCCCATCACAAGTTCTCCCGGATTGAAGGGATAGTCGATGGTACCAAACGGAGAGGTCTTGGTAATCTGTCCGAACTTGGTGGTCGGTGAGTACTGCCCCTTGGTCAGACCGTAGATCTCGTTGTTGAAAATGGTGATGTTCAAATCCTGATTTCTGCGCACTGCATGGATGAGGTGGTTGCCACCGATGGCCATGGAGTCACCGTCGCCCATATTCACCCAAACGCTCAGTGCGGGATTGGCCAATTTGGCTCCTGTGGCGATGGCGCACGCACGACCGTGAATACTGTGGAAACCGTATGTATCAACATAATACGGAATTCTTGACGAGCAGCCGATACCGGAAACCATAAGGATGTTTTCCTTCTTGTGCCCTGTCTTGGGAAACGTGTTGAGCATGGCACTCAGGATGGCGTGGTCACCGCAGCCGGGACACCATTTCACCATCTGGTCGCTTTGGAAATCATTTTTTGTATAGGGGCATTCCGCCTTGGGAACAAAATGTCTTTCAATCATAGCTTACTCTCCTAAAATTTTAGTGAAACAATCTTTTAACTCGCCCACTTCGAAAGGAAGTCCCATGATTTTGTTGTACTGTTTCATCGGGCATTCGGGGAACTGGGTGCGCAGATAGCCGGCGAACTGACCGTTGTTGAGCTCGCAGACCACAATTTTCTTGTATTTGCGCAGGATGTCTCCTGTATTTTTCGGCAGAGGACAAATGTAGTTGAAATGGGTATAGGCCACTTTTTTGCCTTCGTTGTTCATCTCTTCCACGGCGAGGGTGAGGGCTCCGGAGGTTCCGCCCCAGCCCACCACCAGCAGGTCGGCATCGGGATTACCCGTAACTTCCTGATCAGGAATGTAATTGGCCACACGGTTCACTTTTTCCTGACGGTTCTTGCACATAAGGGCATGGTTTTCAGGATCAGTGCTCAGCGGTCCGTCGGGGCATTTCTCCAAACCACCCACGCGGTGACGGAGACCTTCCATTCCCGGAAGTGCCCATTCGCGGGCGAAGGTTTCGGGATCGCGGCGGAACGGACGGTAGTTCGGGTCGTTCGGGGTGGCTAAACGCGGCGTGATGCTCGGAAGATCGGCCACCTTCGGGATGCGGAACAGCTGGGAGCCGTTGCCCAGATAACCGTCGGTAAGCAGGATGACGGGGGTCATGTGCTCCAACGCAAGTTTGGCGGCATTGTATGCCCAGTAGAAACAGTTGGCGGAGCTGGAAGCGGCCACCACGATCAGGGGAGCCTCTCCATTACGTCCGTACAATGCCTGGTTCAAGTCGCTCTGTTCGGTCTTGGTCGGCAGACCGGTGGAGGGGCCACCACGCTGCACATCAACCACAACCAAAGGAAGTTCCACCATGACAGCCAGACCGAGAGCCTCGCTCTTGAGGGAGAGGCCGGGACCGGAGGTGGAGGTGCAGGCCAGCGCGCCGGCGTAGGAAGCGCCAATGGCGGAGCAAATGCCCGCAATCTCGTCTTCAGCCTGGAACACTCTGGCACCCAGAGCTTTGTGTTTTGCCAATTCCACCATCACATCCGTAGCGGGGGTGATAGGATAGGAACCGAGGAACAGACGGCGGCCCGAACGTTCGGCAGCGGCCAAAAGCCCCCAGGCTGTGGCAACATTACCAGTGATGTTGCGGTAACGTCCTTTAGGCATTACAGCAGGAGCTGCCTCAATGATATGGGAATGAATGAGTTCCACCTTATCGGCATACTCATAACCTTCAGACAAAACAGCCTTGTTGAGCTTCACCACATCGGGTTTCTTGGCAAACTTGCGCTCCAGATAAGCAAAAGTCTGCTCCAAGGTTTTGTGTGTCATGTAGAAGATGATACCGAGGGCGAACATGTTGCGGCACTTGTCATACACCTTCTTGTCTGCCCCCTGCTCTTTACCGATTTTCTCGGTGAAAGAGGTGATGGGTGCCTTGACGATAGCGTACTCGCGCTCCATTTCATCGGTGAAGGGGTCGGATTCGTAGCCAGCCTTCTTCATGGCCTCTTCGGTGAACGTGTCAATGTCAACGATGACAACAGCGCCTTTCTTGGCCCACTTGAGGTTGGATTTGAAGGAGGCGGGGTTCATGGCGACGAGAATGTCGCACTTGTCACCGGAGCTGTAAATGTGGTTTCCCACGTGCACCTGATATCCGCTCACACCGGCGATGGTGTTGTGCGGGGCACGGATTTCAGCGGGATAGTCGGGGAAGGTGGCGATGTCATTGCCGGTCAGGGCGGAAGCATCCGAGAACAGGGTTCCCGACAACTGCATACCGTCACCGGAGTCGCCAGCGAAACGGACGACAATGTCGTCTTTTTTGATGATTTGATCTGCCATTTATTTTGGTTTTATATTTATTCTATAAATAATGTAGAGACGCGATGTATCGCATCTCTACAAATATCCGATTATTATTTCAACACGCCCAATTCCTTGCCAACCTTGGTGAAGGCTGCGATACATTTGTCGAGGTTCTCGCGGCTGTGAGCGGCGGACACCTGAACACGGATACGGGCTTGGCCTTTCGGCACCACCGGATAATAGAAACCGGTGACGAAGATGCCTTCCTCCTGGAGTTTGGCAGCCATTTCCTGTGACAGTTTGGCGTCATAGAGCATGACCGCGCAAATAGCGGACTGCGTGGGTTTGATGTCAAAACCTGCAGCGGTCATCTTCTCCACGAAATAGGCGGTGTTCTCATGCAGCTTGTCCTGAAGTTCGTTGGTCTCGGACATCATCTCCACCATCTTGCAGCCTGCAGCGGCCACCATGGGAGGGATGGAGTTGGAGAAGAGGTACGGACGGGAACGCTGACGAAGCATGTCGATGATCTCCTTCTTACCTGTGGTGAAACCGCCGATAGCGCCACCGAAAGCCTTGCCGAGGGTACCGGTGAGGATTTCCACCTGGCCACGCAAATTGTAGTGCTCTGTCACACCGCGACCGGTCTTGCCGACCACGCCAGCAGAGTGGGATTCGTCCACCATCACCATGGCGTCGTATTTGTTAGCCAGCTCCACGATCTTGTCGAGCGGGGCCACATTGCCGTCCATAGAGAATACACCGTCGGTGACGATGAGGCGGAAACGCTGGGCCTGGGCTTTCTTGAGTTGTTCCTCAAGGTCGGCCATGTCAGCATTGGCATAGCGGTAACGCACTGCTTTGCAAAGTCTCACACCGTCAATGATGGAGGCGTGGTTCAAAGCGTCGGAAATGATGGCATCCTGGTCTGTCAACAGCGGTTCAAACACACCACCATTGGCGTCAAAACAGGCGGCATACAGGATAGTATCTTCTGTGCCGAAAAATTCAGCGATCTTTTGTTCCAATTGTTTGTGAAGATCGGAGCAGCCGCAGATGAAACGCACGGAGGCCATGCCGTAGCCGTGGGTTTCCAGCGCCTCCTTGGCAGCGGCAATCAGTTTGGGGTTGTTTGCCAGGCCAAGGTAGTTGTTCGCGCAGAAGTTCAGCGCCTTCTGACCGTTCTTCAATGTGATTTCCCCTCCTTGCGGAGAAACGATGATACGTTCATTCTTGTACAAACCCGCTTCTTGAATGTCTTTCAATTCATTTTGCAGGAAAGCTTGAAATTTTTGATACATAACGCTTGGGTTTAAATTTATTATAAAATGATTATCTACCTGTTATTAAATTGTTTTACAATATATTACAAAACAAAAAAAACCATACCCTCCTCTCCTTCCACCATACATTATAAAGCGTGCAAAGGTATGATTTTTTTCCTTAGCCATTTCCATTTTTTTTACATTTTTTACAGGCAAAAACATCAAAAAAAGATGTTTACATGCAGGATTTTATATAAATTTGCCGATTGTATTTCTTCACTGATTTTTTTTATAAACATTTGAATATGAATCCTTTAATAGCTCCTTCAATGCTATCAGCAGACTTTGGGAATCTTTCCAGAGACATTGAGATGGTCAACCGCTCCCGTGCCGACTGGTTCCATCTGGACATCATGGACGGGGTTTTCGTTCCCAACATCTCTTTCGGGCTGCCCGTCGTCAAGGCCATTCGCAGTCTGGCCGAAAAGCCCCTGGATGTGCATTTGATGATCACTGGTCCGGAACGCTACGTTTCAGACTTTAAAAAAGCCGGTGCAGATTGGCTCACAGTGCATTACGAAGCAGTAACGCACCTTCACAGGGTGGTTTGGCAAATCAAAAATGAAGACATGCTGGCCGGGGTGGCTCTAAATCCACACACACCCGTCTCTTTGCTGGAAGACATCCTTCCGGATCTTGACATGGTGCTGATCATGTCGGTGAATCCCGGTTTCGGAGGGCAGAAGTTCATCCAGAACAGCCTCCGCAAAATTTCAAAGTTGAAAGAGATGGTCCTGGGTTGCGGGTCCGACGCATTGATTGAAGTGGATGGTGGGGTGGATGCCCTCACAGCCCCCGCTCTTGTAGAGGCCGGTGCCGACATACTGGTGTCAGGGAATTACGTGTTCAAGGCCGCTTCACCCGAAGCAGCCATTGAGGGACTGAAAGAGCTGGGCGATGAGGAGGAAGCAGACGATGAAGCTTGATTTTTCATTCTATCGGCACATTCTGTCGTCCTTTTTACAATAATATAATATAGGCTTGTACACAAATCCAGGAAAATTTCCATAAAAAAGTGTAACTTTGCCGCCCAATTGAAACAAACGATTATGGCTTACATTGAACCCATTGCTTATCCGTATTCAGATGCGGAAATCCAAACAAGACTGGCTGAATATCAGTCTGCTGAGCTTAAAAATTTCAACCATGCGGATGCCTGCCGCTTCATTTTGAGTGTCATAGACCTGACCACATTGGAGGGCAGTGACAATGCCGCCAAAGTGAAACAACTGTGTGAGAAAGCGTTGAATTTCAAGGATGAAGGTCGCCGCATTCCTCGCACGGCGGCGGTGTGTGTGTATCCCCCTTTCGCAGCCCAAGCCAAAAGTCTGCTTGCGGGCAGCGATGTGCATGTAGCCTGTGTGGCCGGCGCATTCCCTGCCGGGCAGTCTCCCATTGAAATCAAGGTTGCCGAAGTGGCATACGCCGTCGCGCAAGGAGCCGATGAAATCGACATGGTCATCTCCCGTGGAAAGTTCCTGGAGGGGGACTATCGGACTGTGTACAACGAAATTGCAGCCATCAAAGCGGCGTGCGGCACGGCGCACCTCAAGGTGATTCTTGAAACCGGCGAACTGAAAACTGCAGACAATATCTACAAGGCCTCACAGCTGGCCATTGCCGCCGGTGCCGATTTCATCAAGACATCCACCGGCAAAATCGCAGTCAACGCCACACCCGAGTCGTTCCTTGTCATGCTGGATGCCATCAAATCCCATTACGAAAAAACCGGCCAAATGGTCGGCATGAAACCTGCCGGCGGAATATCGGATGTGCCCACCGCCATCGCCTTTTTGAAAATCCTGGAGCAAGTACTTGGAGACAAATGGCTAACTAACAAGTATTTCAGAATCGGCGCCAGTCGTTTGGCCGACAAAATCCACGCAGAAATATAAAATTAAAAAAAAATCGTAAATATAAGATACAGAATAAAATAAAATTGTATTTTTGCACGCCGATTTGAAAGGCAGTTAAATCATTATAAATAGTTGTTTTAATCTAATTTTTTAATCATGACCAAAGCAGAAATCGTAAACGAAATCGCTAACAAGACCGGCATTGACAAAAATGCGGTTCAAACCGTTGTTGAATCTTTTATGACTTCCGTGAAGAGTTCTCTCGTAAACGACGAAAACGTGTATTTGAGAGGTTTCGGCAGCTTCATCGTGAAACAGCGCGCCCAGAAAACAGCACGCAACATTTCCAAAAAGACCAGCATTACCATTGCAGCTCACAAAATCCCCGCATTCAAACCCTGCAAGACTTTCGTAAATACAGTAAAAGAAAATAACCTTATTAAGTAACCTTAAATCTTATTATTATGCCAAGCGGTAAAAAGAGAAAAAGACATAAAATGTCAACGCATAAGCGGAAAAAACGTCTAAGAAAGAACAGACATAAGAAGAAATAAACCCGCTTATGTAAGGAAAAAAACTAAGTCACAATGAACTGTGATTTAGTTTTTTTGTTTTAATGCTAATAACACTCATATCATGTCTGAAATAACGAAAGAATTAGTCATCACCTCTCATCCCGATGAAGTACAGATAGCGCTTTTGGAGAACAAGCGCCTGATGGAGATCCATCAGGAGAAGATCACGGAGCAGTTTTGTGTGGGCAACATCTTTCTTGGGAAAGTACGCAAAATCATGCCGGGGCTGAATGCCGCCTTCATCAATATCGGCAGCGACAAGGACGCTTTTCTGCATTACCTTGACCTGGGGCCTGACACATTGACCATGTCTGAATTTGTCAAGAGGGTCACCAGTGGACAGAAGCGTTGTTCCCTGGGGTCGGTGGAGCGCCAGCCACAGGTCAGCCGCAATGGAAAGATTTCCGAAATACTGTCACCCGGACAGCAGATCCTCGTTCAGATTGCCAAGGAAAGCATCTCCACCAAAGGACCGCGAGTCACCACGGAGATCTCCTTCGCCGGCCGTTACACCGTGATCACCCCATACGGGGAAAAAGTTTTTATCTCGCAGAAAATCAAAGGGGCAGTTGAACGCAAGCGCCTCCGTCAGGTGGTCAGTGGCATCAAGCCCCGCAACTTCAGCGTCATTGTGCGGACTGTCGCACAAAACAAAACCGCAGAAGAACTGGAAAAAGACATCAACCAGCAACTGGAACGCTGGAATGCCATGGTACAGAAAGTGGCTGTGTCACAGCCTCCTACCAAAGTAGCCTCCGAATTAGACCGCACCTCTTCTCTCATCCGTGACGTACTCAATGACTCTTTCCACGCCATTTACGTGGACAACAAAGAGCTTTTCTCAGAAATCAAGAACTACATCAAATCCTTCTCCGACAAACAGGATGGCACCGCCGGGGTGGACATCGTCAAATACTACAAGGAGAACACCCCAATTTTTGAGCATTTCAATGTCGCCAAACAGATCAAGGGCTCCTTTGGCAAAATCGTCACCATCAAAAACGGAATTTATCTCGTCATTGAGCAGACCGAGGCCCTCTGTGTGATTGACGTCAACAGCGGGAATCGGGTAAAATCTTCCAACACACAGGAAGAGAATGCTTTACAGGTCAACATGGCCGCGGCGGAGGAGATCGCCCGCCAAATGAGACTGCGTGATATCGGCGGCATCGTCGTCATTGACTTCATTGACATGAACACCGCCGCCAACCGGATGGCACTCTACAAACAGATGTGCGAACTGATGAACGGAGACCGCGCCCGACACACCATCCTCCAGCTTTCCAAATTCGGCCTGATGCAGATCACCCGCCAACGCGTGCGCCCCGTGACCAACATTGACATATTGGAACAGTGCCCCGTATGCTACGGAACAGGAAAAATCAAACCCGCCATCCTGATCGAAGAAAACCTGGTGAATATCATTGAATTTCTTTTGCAGAAACAAATTGAAAGCAAAATCACCATAGAAGTCCACCCGATTTTATACGCCTATCTTACCAAAGGATTGATCAGCAAACAGATGAAATGGTTTTTCCATTACAAAAAATGGATTCATCTGAAACAAAATCCAGAGTCTCACTTGCTACAATATAAATTTTTCAACAAAGACAATGAAGAGATTGTCTTGTGGGACAACCAGCCGAAATCCGCTGCCAGCAGTGACCGCTCCAGCAATAAAAAACAAGCATGAAACCTTTGATATTAATTTCCAACGACGACGGCTACGAAGCCAAGGGTTTGCAGTCTCTGGTCAAAGTGGCCAAAGAGTTCGGCGAAGTGGTGGTGGTGGTGCCAGACGGACCGCGTTCCGCGTGCAGCCATGCCATCACCATGAGCATACCCCTCCGAATCCGAAAATACCGCACCGATGACGACGGCACTGTCTATTATCGCAGCAACGGGATGCCCTCCGACTGCGTGAAATTGGGACTGAAGGTAGTGCTGAAAAACCGCAAGGTGGACCTGGTGCTCACAGGCATCAACCACGGATTGAATACTTCGGTGAGTGTACTCTACTCCGGCACAATGGGAGCAGCCATGGAAGGCAGCGTTGAGAATGTCAAAGCCATTGGCTTCTCCTTGGCAGACTACTCCCCGAATGCGGATTTTTCCACTGCAGAAGTAATTGCCAGAAAAATCATAAAAAAAACACTGGCCACGCCATTTCCACCACAGACCGCCCTGAATGTGAACATTCCACAATGTCCGTTGAAGGAAATCAAAGGCATCCGAATCACCCGACAGGCCCTCGGCTACTGGAACGAGGTTCTGGAGGAACATCAGGATCCGTACGGCGGAACCTACTATTGGCTGACTGGCTGGTTAGAGAATCCTGATACCGGCGAGGACACCTGCGAATGGGCTGTACATCATCAATATGTGTCCGTCCAACCCGTTCAACACGACCTGACCGCACATGAACATATTCCCACTTTTAAATTTTTGGAAGAATGAGAAAACTGATAGAAAAATTACGCCGTGACTCTTGGGGAATGGGGATCTTTCTTGGCATTGCCGCCCCAGCCCTCACTTTTGGACTGCTCTACGGGCTCTTTGCCGCAGTGCTGGCCATCTTCGGACTGCCTGTCACGGAGACTTTGAACAAGGACCTGATCCTCAAAATCGTCCTGCTGGCCATCGTCCCCAGCGTATTCATCCTTCGCTATTATCTCATGAAGCTCAAATACGACCTCACCGGACGCGGCATCCTGCTGGTCACTTTCATCATCGCCATCGTTTTCGCCATCTTCCAATTCGCTGTCTAATCCAGATGCCATGAAGGTCATCCACGCCGCCCGTTTCACCATTGATGAAAATATTTATGAACAGGAAGACAACATCTTCCTGTTTGACAAGCCCTATCAGGCAACCTCTTTTGATCTGGTGGCTAAAGTCAAATATGCCATGAAACGGAAATTCGGGAAGAAGGTGAAGGTGGGACATGCCGGCACCCTGGACCCGCTGGCCAGCGGACTGATGATTGTCTGCACCGGGAAGTTCACCAAACAGATTGACCTTTTTCAGTCGGCCGACAAAGAATACACGGGAACCATCCGGTTGGGCGCAACCACTCCCAGTTTTGATTTGGAAAAGCCTGTGGATGCAGAATACCCCACTGCACATATCACACCGGAAATGGTGAGGGAAACTGCCGCTTCTTTTATTGGTGCGCAAGAGCAAATCCCGCCCCAGTTTTCCGCACTCCGCATTGACGGACGCAGAGCTTTCTCCTATGCACGGCAAGGAGAAGAGGTGGAAATCAAACCACGAGCCATTACCATTTCTGAATTTGAAATCACCCGCTGTGAACTCCCCGAAGTGGATTTCAGAATTGTTTGTTCCAAAGGCACATACATCCGATCCATCGCACGCGATTTCGGACTTGCGCTGCAAAGCGGAGGACATTTGACTGCCCTGCGCCGCACCCGGATTGGAGAGTTCCGCGTGGAAAACGCCATCCGTCCCACCCCTCTTCCCTCCCCCATTCCCCCAGCCGAACAGCCATGATCCCTGCCCTTCCCATCATCGCCTTAGGCGCCATGTCAGGCACTTCCCTGGACGGCCTGGATTTGGCATTGTGTCGTTTTACACAGGACGAGACAGGATGGAATTACCATACTTTGCATTGCCAAACCTTTGGATACTCAGCTGAATTCAAAGAGCAACTGGCCCGTGCGGAAAATATGTCCGCCTTGGATTTCATGCGCTTGGACCGAGAATTCTCCGAAATGACAGCCGCCCATATCAATCAATTTTTGGAGCAATTCCCAGAAAAACCGGCACTGATTGCCTCGCACGGACAGACAATTTTCCACCAGCCCGACAAAGGACTTACGGTGCAAATCGGCAATGGTGCAATCATCGCCGCCCGCACAGGCATTCCCACCGTCTGTGACTTCCGCACCACGGATGTGGCGTTGGGCGGTCAAGGAGCTCCCCTAGTACCCATTGGCGACAAACTGCTGTACCACAGCTACAAAGCCTGCCTAAATCTCGGTGGATTTTGCAATATCTCTTTTGATGAAAACGGCCACCGCATGGCCTTTGACATCTCCCCATGCAACATGATGCTCAACCTGTTGGCCTCACGCATAGGACATCCTTTTGATAATCAAGGAGAAAATGCCCGTAAAGGTACAATGATTCCAGAATTGCTGCATCAGCTGAATCACCTGGATTACTACAGTCAAACAGGTGCCAAATCCTTAGGAAAAGAGTGGTTTGTAGAAAAAGTGCAGCCCCTGCTCAACGGGGAACACGCGCCTGAGGATTTGCTCCGTACTGCAGCCGAACACATCTCCTTTCAAATTGCCAGAATATTAAATCAGCAGAAAATCGAAACGTTATTAGTTACAGGCGGCGGAGCTCACAATACATTTTTATTGGAACTGATTCAGGAGAAATCTCCAGAATGCACACTCACTGTCCCCAATGATGAGACGGTGGATTTCAAGGAAGCAATTATTTTTGCTTTTTTGGGTGTGCTGCGCGTAATGCGCCAACATAACTGCTTGGCAGATGTAACCGGAGCTTGCCGCGACAACTGTGGTGGCGCAGTTTATCTGTAGGCTTTTACACCATTTTTTCAGGAACCACCCATGCATCATAATCCTCAGCGGAAACCATTCCCGACTGCACTGCGGCATCCCGGAGGGAAAGTCCGCTCTGATAGGCATATTGTGCAATCTGGGCCGCCTTCTCATAGCCGATGTGCACATTCAAGGCAGTGACCAGCATCAGCGAACCGTGCAGGTTGTCGTGAATGCGTTTTTCATTAGGCTGGAGACCGGCGATGCAGTTGTGGTTAAAGGAATCCGTGACATGGGAAAGCAAGCGGATGGATTGCACCAACGCATTTCCAATCATTGGCATAAAAACATTCAACTCCAGATGACCCTGCATGGCCCCGGCAGTAATGGCTGCATCGTTGCCGATCACCTGACAGCACACTTGCGTAACTGCCTCACACTGTGTCGGATTTACCTTTCCAGGCATAATAGAAGAGCCTGGCTCGTTGGCAGGCAGGACCAACTCTCCAAGGCCGCTACGAGGACCGGAGCCCAGCAGCCGGAGATCATTGGCGATCTTCATCAGTGAAACGGCCGTGCGCTTTAACATGCCAGAAAGCTCTACCAAAGAGTCGTGTGAAGCCATGGCCTCAAACTTATTGGATGCAGCGGAAAAAGCGAGCCCTGTAAATTGGTTCAGACCATCCACCGTTCGTTGTATGTAACCGTCAGGAGTGTTAAGTCCCGTACCCACAGCCGTTCCTCCCACAGGAAGTTCCATCACATGGGGCAGTACCGACTTGATGGCTTCCATATCATGCTCCACTTGGGCGACATATCCGGAAAATTCCTGACCCAAAGTCAACGGGGTGGCATCCATTAGATGGGTTCGTCCAATTTTCACAATGGTGGAAAATTCCGCTGACTTGCCAGCCAGTCCATCCCGAAGACTTTGCAAAGCCGGGAGCAGTTCAAAACAAACCATTTGAGTGACAGCGATCCGAATGGCAGAGGGCATCACATCGTTTGTAGACTGCGACTTGTTCACATCGTCGTTCGGGTGTACAAAACGTCGGCCACTGCCTATGGTGCCATGCTTTTTTATTTCTGCCCAATTGGAGATCACCTCATTGACATTCATGTTGGACTGGGTACCCGAACCAGTCTGCCAGACATGCAAAGGAAATTGGTCGTCATATTGCCCAGAAAGAATTGCGTCACAGCACTCAACGATCAAGTCCCGTTTTTCAACTGAAAGTTGTCCGCAGGCACAGTTACTGCAGGCGGCGGCCCTCTTCACCATGGCGATGGCACGAATGATTTCCAGGGGCATCGGCTCCTTCCCTATTTTAAAATGCGTGCGTGCACGTTCTGTTTGCGCGCCCCACAGTTTATCTTCAGGGACAGGCACTTCGCCCAAGGAATCCTTTTCAATTCTGTAATTCTCCATATTGCAAAAAACATGAGTCAAACCCATGTTCATTCTTAGTTCCCAAAAATATATTCAAACTCCTTGGTGCTGATCAACTTGCCGCTGGGGGCATAGTTGTACTGCTTCTTTTTGCTCCCATCCTCATAATACTCAAACTTGCGGATTCTCACAGCTTTGTTCTTACTGTCATACACCACCTGTCTCACACAGTTTCCGTTTGCATCATATTCGTACGTAATACGGGATTTCTGTCCATAATTGGCATATTCAATTTCTTCCGTTTTTTTCCCATTGGCATTATAATACGTCACATGGTCCAGATAGCGGGAATTGCTACCAGCTGTAGTGTTCCACTCCTTAATGGTGAGATTCTTTTTACTGCGAGTGGTGGCAGACTGGGGGTATGCCACTGCAAGGCAACCGAAACATACCAAAATCATGGTAATTATCTGTTTCATTTTCAACAACATTAAACATTAATGGTAACTTGGAATGTATCCAATGTATAAACTTGTCCGGCTTCATCCACATCAATGAACTGAGAAATATAAGATGGCACTTCGTTTGAATTTTCCGTAACGGTATAAATCTCATAGCTGCCGGGGGCAAGTTGTTGAAAATAGTAATAGCCATCCATGCCGACGCGAACATCATCAAAGTGGTAGGGCTCACCCACCCGGCGGATATATACGCGGTGCTCATAAGCCCATCCCTCGCCGCGGTTGCTACCATTATGGATATAGGTGGCCCACACCTGACCTCGCACAATGGAGGTGCCGTATGCCTTCCCTTCATGTATGTAAATGGTGGGAACTGTCACCGTCTTCCCGCATTTGACAGTCACGGTTTCAGAAACTGCCATCCTTTGTCCGGAAGGCAGTGTTGAATAGGCATAAATGGTGTATGTGCCGCTTTTCAAATATTTGAAACGGTAACTGCCATCCGGCCCCGTCTCCATGTCATCCCCGTAAATCACATCATCACCGTAAATGATGAACACATCTGTTTTGGCCGCTGCCAGAGTATCCGTGGTGAGGTTGTAATTGTCCTTATCATGGATGACGGCCATCACCTTGCCTTCAACAACTGCGGTACCGCCTTCACCCTCCTCCTTCAAACAGGATGTGAAAAAGAGGGATGCGATGACGGTCAAAACAAATGGAATTAATTTTTTCATTATTATTTTCTAACAGATAAGATTTAAAATTATTGTGCCGTCACAGAGGTACCGTTTCCCGAAGTGGTAACGGTTGCACCGCTGTACAACCCGTGCCAACTGGTTCCACCGTTGATGGTGGGAGAGGTAAAGTAGGTGTATGTGCCAGACTGGATGTCGGGGGTACTGACATAAACGCCGCCGCCACCGCCGCCCGGAGGACGGATGGGAGTGGGATCGCTGCCCTCAAAGCCACTGCCACTGAAGGTGGGCCACTTGAAGGTCATGATTTCCGCATTGCTGCTGTTTCTGAGATAAAAACCGCTGGTAGCCACATTGGTGGTGGTTCCGCCGCCAGGGAAACCCCCACCGCCGCTGCTGCCCAAACTCACATACTTCTGGTTGGTCATGCTCGGAGTGGCCTCTGTCACACCCATATTGCCACCCACCAGCACGAAGGTGCCGCCGGTAACATACAAGCGTCCGCCATGGTCACCGTTGTCATCAATGGCCACCTCGGTTCCACGGGCGATAATGGTTCCCCCGTTAATCTCTATTCTCGTCCCATTGCAGTCAATGCCGTCATTTCCGCGAGCGTATGCCCAGACATACCCGCCATTGATCTCAAGGTAGGCACTGGCATTGATGGCATCATCGTAGGCATTTGCTTCCACAATACCACCATTAATATAAAGGCTGCTTTTGGTTTCAATGGCCTCCCCTGTGCTTTCACCAGAAGTTTGGGCGCAATAGGAAGAAACATGCCCACTGTTGATGACAAGGTTGCCCTGCACCTTGATTCCCTTGGGAAGACCTTTCCAATAGTCGGAAGTTGACCCGCCGCCAGGGAAACCCCCACCGCCGCCGGAAACGTTGACCGGTGCGCCGGAAGTCATCACATCAACATCAATCAAATCGTTGTCTGCTCCCGATTCACCGATGGTCAGTGTGCCATCGCACACGATACCACGGCCGCCTGTGCCCGTGCTTTGACAGTTGATGGTGCCACCTGTGATGGAAATGTTGGCATCTCCCTTGATGCAGCTGGGAGCATAGCCATCCGTGCAGCTGGTTCCGCTACCCACAAGAGTAGCCCCTTGTCCGGCTGTGGAAAGTGTAATGTTACCCCCTGCGATGTTGATATTCCCGTCAGCGGAAAGCCCTTTGGCACCGCCGGAAGTGGAGGTGCAGGTGGCACTGATGGTGCCGCCGTTGATGTTCAAGGTGCCATCCGACTTGATAGCGATACTGTTGGAAGCGGTTTGTCCCGACACATAGGTAGCACCGCTAACATTAGCCGTGATGCTGCCGTTATCAATCAGCAGGGAAATGTCCGATTTGAATCCTTTGCTGGCACTTCCCGAAAGAGTCATGGTGATAGCTCCATCATTGACCGTGATGGCATTGTCGGCAGCGATGCCCTTGCTGTCCCTGCCTGCTGCCGTCACATTGATGTTTCCACCATTAATCACGATGTTGTTGTTGGCTTTCAAGCAGGCAGCGGAATAAGAATCGCTTTGGTTGGATGCATTGGTATAGGTGCCGCCGGCTCCTGCCACACTCAGCTCAATGTCTCCGCCGTTAACGGTGACATTGCCGTCAGCCGAAATGCCCTTGCCGCCGGAAGCGTTGGAGCTCAAAGTGACATGGATGTCCGTTCCGCCAGTGGCCGCACTAATCACAATATCCCCATCACATTTGATACCAGTGCAATGCGACGGATTGTTTTCAGTGACCACCGTGGCGCCCGACCCATTAATGGTGATGGTGCCGCCCTGCAAATCCATCAAACGACCCGCTTTTATCCCTTTGGTCTGGCCTCCGGTAAGCGTGAGGTTCAGTGTGCCTGCCGCCATCATGAACAAGCTGTCGCATTTGATGCCCTTGCCGTCATCGGCGGAGACCTGGATATCCACCTCCCCACCGGAAATGTTGATGTAACGGCTACCCGCATCAATGCCGGTCTTGGCATTGGCAACCGTGATCTGCCCACCAAACAGCTCAATATAGTCATTGGAGTGGATCCCATCAGAAATGGCCCCGTTTACCTGGATGTTTCCGCTAATCATGCGAATATAGTCACTGCTGTAAAAGCCGTGCTGTACATTGCCCGTCACACTCACTGTGCCAGGACCATACACCACCACCTGCCCTTTGCTGTCAAAGGGGGCCTTGTCAGTACTGCCGGCACCATCGGTCAAAGAGCTGTTGTCCAGCATCGTCAGGGAGACTTTCACATCATCCAACACCTTAATGGCCGCCCCTGACGGATTGGTGATACTCACTCCGCTGAGTATCAAGTTGAAACGATGGTCGCTATTCATGGTCAGTGAGCCGTTGCTGGTCGTACCCGAAAGATGATAGGTCACATCTTGCGTGCCAGACGCTCCATTGACCATCACCGTCCCCCCGTTAGTGGTAACAGTAACTCCCGCGTTCACCAACGGATTGATCACCGTAACCTGCTGTTCATTCCAAATAATGTAAACAATGCGCCCGGTATCCACCACAGCATCCTCCGTGGCGAATACAATACTGTCAATCGCTGATACAGGGAACTGGAAATTGGTTTCTCCAAGATTATTGTGTACGATGGAGATGCTATTCACAAAACTGACACTGTCAATATTGTCAATCAGCTGGGAATGTACTGCATTGCTTCCATTGTAAATAATGATGCGTTCCTGTGCAGACCCCCAGTAGCAGCAGCACAGGACGACAAAGAGCAGAAATAATTTTTTCATCGTGTAAAATTAATATTTGAATTAAAAATTAGCTTGCAAAGCTACGTTTTTTTTGAAGAACGAGAACTTTTGCCGGGCGATTTTCTTTCAATGGAAGATTAATTTTAGCGAAATGGACAGCAGCGGATATAAAAAAAGTGCCTTGGTAAGGCACTTTTTTAAAAGAACAAGAATCATTACTCAAATGAAAGGATAGCTTTCTTAATGAGTTCGATAGCTTCACGGAGTTCCTCTTCGGTGATGACCAACGGAGGAGCGAAGCGGATGATGTGCTGATGGGTAGGTTTGGCCAGAACGCCCAATTCTTTCATCTTTTCGCACACGTCCCATGCCTCTTTCCCGTTCTTCGGGCGGATGATGATGGCGTTGAGCAAGCCCTTGCCGCGCACCTGCTGGATCATTTCGCTTTTCACACTGTTCATTTCGTCACGGAAGATTTTTCCAAGGTATTCAGCGCGTTCGGCCAATTTTTCCTCTTTCACCACTTCCAGAGCGGCGATAGCCACTTTGCAGGCGATCGGGTTGCCACCAAAGGTGGAGCCGTGTTCGCCAGGCTTGATGTTCAACATGATGTCATCATCAGCCAGCACTGCAGATACCGGCATGGTGCCACCAGAGAGGGCCTTGCCCAGAATCAGGATGTCCGGACGAACTCCTTCATGGTCGCAGGCAAGCATTTTGCCAGTACGGGCGATACCCGTCTGCACTTCATCAGCGATGAAAAGCACGTTCTTGGCCTTGCAGAGGTCGTATGCTTTTTTCAAATAACCGTCATCGGGAACGTAAACACCGGCTTCGCCCTGGATGGGTTCCAAAATGAAACCCGCCACATTCGGGTCTTCCAATGCCTTCTCCAACGCGGGAATGTCATTGTAAGCCACTTTGATGAAACCGGGGGTATAGGGACCGTAGCCACCGTAAGCCTCGGGATCAGTGGACATGGAAATGATGGTGATGGTACGACCGTGGAAATTGCCGTCGCACACAATGATCTTTGCCTGGTTTTCCGGCAGACCTTTCTTCATATAGGCCCACTTGCGGCAGAGTTTCAGGGCGGTCTCATCGGCTTCGGCACCTGAGTTCATAGGAAGAACCTTGTCATAACCGAACGTTTCTGTCACGTACTTTTCATACGGTCCAAGGCAATCATTGTAGAATGCGCGGGAGGTCAGGGTGACCTTCTGGCACTGGTCAATCATGGCACCGATGATTTTCGGATGGCAATGTCCTTGGTTCACAGCTGAATAAGCGGAAAGGAAGTCAAAATACTTTTTTCCTTCAACATCCCACATAAAGGGACCTTTGGCTTTTGAGATTACAACGCCCAGAGGATGATAGTTATGTGCACCATAACGATCCTCCATTTCAATGGCCTGTTGGCTTGATGTGATTTTTTCTACTGACATAATTAATCTGTTTTAATAATTCATTATGGTTTAATGATTTTGTTCAAAATATTCATTCTCCCCTGCGTTCTTTTTCCATTTTCTTGCGGAGTTTGTTCTCTTTTTTTATCTCTTTGACCACTGCTTCCTGATCATATTCTTTCACGGTCAGTCCGAAATTGGCGATGCCTTTCAAGGCATCTGTACGCATGGCCTGATGGAAACGGAATACATATTTCCCCTTCTGCGGGAACTGCACACGGACGGGGTAATACTCATTGACCGAGACGGTCTTGTCATTGATGGTGGTCGGGTACGGTACATTCATCATGCCATACTTCAACGGGGTGTGCATACAGAGAAAATAGTACTGCCTGTCTTTCAGCCGGCCGCCTCGTCCATACCAGTTACCATACACATCCGCAAGGTAAATCTCTGTCGTGTCACGATATTCCATGCTGTCCGGGGTGACAAGATCCACAAAAAGATACAGATTCTGGTACTCGTAGTCCACGCTGTTGCGTATATTGAGATACAAAGTGTAATATTGGGCGGTATCCTCAATATCCACTTCGCACTCCACATATTCATTCTGTTTCCATACCTCATTGTCAAACACCACAATCTTTTCCATTAAGACGCCTTTGTTGCAGGCGGGGAAAAGCAACATGCTCAACAGCAGACCGGTCAGAAACAGGATTCGCTTCATGGCTATTTGTCTTCAATATTCTTCAACTCGTCCAGGCTGTAATTCACATCTTCCGTCTTTTTCTGATTCACCACAGCAAAATCCTCCAGATTGTCAGGCATCTGATTCTTTTTATTCATTTCAATGATTTCCAGCACTTTATCAAGAGGAATGGCAAAGATATTGGAATTGTCATTGGCATAGGAGTACCAGACGATTTTTTTGAATATGTCAATTTTATTATAGAGACCTTTTCCTTTTTTGGAAAGAAGCTTGACATTGGGCGCGGGGAATTTTTTGATTTCCTCTGCGTAGGTGGCCTGTTCAAAATTCAGGCAGCACTTGAGTTTTCCACACTGACCGGCCAGCTTTTGCGGGTTGAGCGACAACTGCTGGGTACGGGCAGAAGAGGTAGAGACCGACTGGAAGTTGGTCAGCCATGATGCGCAGCAAAGCTCACGCCCACAAGTGCCGATTCCTCCCAAACGGCCCGCTTCCTGCCGCACACCGATCTGGCGCATTTCTATGCGGATACGGAACTGTTCCGCCAAAATCTTGATCAGCTCACGGAAATCCACCCGGTCTTCCGCGGAATAATAGAAGATGGCCTTGGTTCCATCCCCTTGGTATTCCACATCATTCACCTTCATTTTCAAACCCAAATCCCAGGCAATGTAACGGGAAGACAGCATCGTGGTGTGTTCGCGGTTCACGGTTGAAATCCATTTTTCAATGTCCGAGGCACGAGCGGTGCGGTAGAGTTTCTTTTTCACATCCTCCGGATTGACATGCTTGTGCTTCAACTGGCGGTAGACATTCTTGCCCAGCATGGAGATGATGCCGATGTCATGCCCCGGAGCCGCCTCCACGGCAACGATATCCCCCACATGGAAAACGCCATCGGAGGGCAATACATAAAAATCCTTGTGACTGTTCTTGAAACGCACCTCTGCAATCGGGCAATCCAAATAGTCGGTCGTGATGTCCATCTTGGAAATCCAGTCATACGACGACAATTTGCAAGCCTTACTGGAATATTCTTTGCAATTGGTTTCTTCTGGATGGGGAAGATTGCTCAACCCCCTTGACAAATAGGGGTTTTCAGAAATCTTAACGGCCTCTTTGCTTACGCCGGTGCGCAAATCGAGGTTCAAATACTCATCTAAATTCTCAACATGTGTCGGATCGTTCTCAATCTCCGTATATTTCTTTTTCTCCTTGTTGTTATCTTGATTTTCAGCCATTATAGTAATAAAAAATGTGGCTGCAAAGATACGACTTTTTTTTATGGAGATGATGGGATTTTACATAATTGTAATATTTCTCATCGAACAAGCGTCACAGTGCCCACAGCCTCAAACTCACCATCAGCACCATACGTGTAGGAAATGCGGTAGATATAGCAGGCGGGCGGCATCAGGTTGCCATTGTAGCCTCCGTTCCACCCAGTATAGGGATCTGTGGTATGGAACAACAACACGCCTTCACGGGAATATATATACATATTGTAATTCTCCATGGTGACGTACGAATTCACAGGAAGGAAAACCGAATTGATCCCGCCCGTGCGCGGACAGAACGCATTGGGAATATAGGTTTGGGGCAGCTGTTTGACAATGACAGTGTTTGACCGGCTTTTTTCCATAAAACCGTAAGAGTCTGCAATTTCCTCTGCCTCAACAAAATAAGAAAACCCCTCCCCTTCTCGGCGAATATGAGTGACATCATCATCATAGCGATTGGCTGACAGGGCACCTCCCACCATTTCAAAATCCGTATCCGCCTCGCTTTTGCGAAAGAGCTGGTAACCGCTTGCACCAATTTCCCATCCGTCATACGAGTTCCATTCCAACGTGTTGGTACGGCTTTCATTATCCTGTCTCCCCCGCAGCAAAATATTGTGCGAAATGTTGGAAAATGCCGTCTCCAGATCACAGTCGTTCTCCACGGAGGCTTTATAATAATAGAGGATTCTGTCCACCTGTAAATCTCTATCATCCAGAAAGACATACTCATCGGTCCCATTATTTTCCATCACGTCAAGGTGCACGAAATGGAGATCATCCCCCACGCTTCGGTACAGATGGACCCTCTGGAAAGAGACCGTAGTGCCCGTGGAGACTTTGATTTCCAGATTTTTGTTGTCCACTACGGAGACATACCGAATATAGGCGAAATCCTGATTGTCCTGAGAGTTGAAAGTGAAGGAGCACTGATCCGATGCAGCTGTCACATTGCCTCCGTAATTGACGGCACGTACAATGCAAACATAACGGCTTTGGGGAGTTAGCCCGCTGAGCGTATAGGAGGTCTGGTTCCCCGCGGTTTCCCCGGCATAGAGGAATGGGCCTCCATTTTCAGAACAATATACACGGTAAAACTCCACATCCATGGGAAGATTCTCATACTCATCCCAAGACAGATAAGCTTCCCTGCGGCACAAATCATGAGTGGATGTCATCCTGATGGAGTGCTGGACATCGCTCATCGGGCTGGAGTTCATACAGCTGTCCAATGCAGCGATGCGGTAATGCTGGGGGGTATTGGGGGAATTCACCCCGTCGACCCAGGTGGTATTATTGATACCGAACACCGTATCAACGGGAATCCAGAGGGAATTTTCCAAATGATAAATGATGTAAGCGAAGGCATCCGGTGCCCAAGAGGGTTCCCAGCCCAGCCGGATTCGGGAGGTGTTCACCTCAACTGAAACGCTGTCCAACTGCGGGATGTCGGGTGGGAAACCATCGGAAAAGACATCGCTGAGGAAACGCGACACACTACGGCAACCAGACTCGTCGGCCATCTCTACTCGGTACGACAACGACCCCGCGCAGATGGATATCGTGTCTCGATAAATGAACTGCCCCGTGCTGCCCAACATCTGCCAGCTTCCAGGAGGATACTCACAAAAGATCTCATAATCCCCAGTAGCAGTCTGCACCTCAGGATTGTGCATGGGAGACCAACTCAAAATGGCCAAACCATTGTTCTGATTGGTCAAATATAATTCCAGTGTACAAAGGGTGTCCGAGGAAGCGGATGCTGTAGCCGAGCAAGCAGCGACAAAATAGTAACACTGTGCTTGGTTGATAGCATCAGCAGATGCGTGTAAGTATGTGTTTATTTGAGAATTACCAACTTGATAAATCCTACTGAAATTCTGACCATCTGTAGAAAACCAAACCTCATAACGGTCAAAGTCAGCAGTATTGACCGGAATCCACGTGAGGGTGACCCCGCCAGCATCATCCACAGACAGGCACCGCAGGCTGGGCGGATCAATGGCCGCCGCCCGTAAGGTGCAAATCAACAGTCCAACGAAAAACAACAGTTTTTTCACGGGATAATAACGGCAATATCAAAAAAAAATTATCAATTTCCCTTTATTTCCATTTCAATGTGAAGGATACGCCTGCATAGGGCGCTGCATAGGGACCGATGGTACGGAAAGTTGGAGCGACACGAAAGGCCAGGTCCTCGGAAATGTCAAAGTAATACAGATGTGCATCCACTGCGGCATCAATGATGTTCAGCATATAAATAATGCCCGTTGCGGCAACAGAAATCTCCATGTAGCGGGTGAATTCCTGCTTCAATGACAGCACACTTTCATCATTGTACTCTGAAAATCTGGGATCCAGTTTTTCCGTTTCCCCTGTCATACGATAACGGTATTCATTCCTATAGCCAACCATTTCACGGGAGAAATAATAGACAAGTCCGCCAGAAACGGCAAGGGCTCCGTAAACAATAGGGACTTTCCACCAGCGCTTGTTATATACCTGACCCGCCCCGGGAATCACAGCTGATAGTGCGATGGCAATTTTGGGAGAATGTTTTTTCCGGATGGCCGAATCTGTGGTGAAAACCTCTTGTTTCTGTTGTCTTTCGGTTATATACACAGTTTTATCCCGTTTGGCATGACGGGAAGTTGAATCAGCTTGTGCCCAAGAATAACCGGGTGCCAGCAAGAGCCCCATGCAGAGCAGCAGGATGATTCGTTGTACCATATTCATAAGTAACACAAGGACGCTATTGGCCTAAAATGTCCATCAATGCTTTCAGTTCGGCATCTGACTTGAAAGAAATGGAAATTTTGCCTTTGCCGGAGAGATCTCTTGATATGGAGACGGGAGCATTGACTTTCTTGGCCAGTTCCGAGCGGAAACGGAGCAGCTCGTCCGACAGTTTGATACGCACCTTTTTCTTAGGCTTGATTTCCCCTGCAATCCGTTTGGCAAGGGATTCCGTTTCACGCACAGAAAGTCCCTCACTGACAATTTTTTGCAACATCTGATTCTGGATGTCAAAGTCCTCAAATCCGACAATGCACCGGGCGTGGCCCATGGAAATCTGGTTGTCGCGGACGGCAATCTGCACCTCCTTGGAAAGTTTGAGGAGGCGAAGGTAATTCACCACTGTGGTCTTGTTTTTCCCGACTTTCTCACACAATTGCTCTTGGGTGAGGTCGCACTCTTCCAGAAGACGCTTGTATGAGATAGCGATTTCAATGGCGTTCAAATCGGCACGCTGTATGTTTTCCACCAGGGCCATTTGGATGGAAAGCACCTCGTCAACAGAGCGTACGAAGGCGGGGATTTCCACCAGTCCCGCCATTTTGGAGGCGCGCCAGCGGCGTTCGCCGGAAATGAGCTGATAGCGACCATTTTCAATAGGGCGCACAGTGATGGGCTGTATCAGCCCGTAGGTACGGATGGATTGGGCCAGTTCCTCCAAGGCAGCCTCGTTAAAATCCACACGGGGTTGTCCCGGGTTGACCTCAATGGCATCCACACGGATATGCGTATTGGCATCCGACTTGATGCGGGCGGAGGAATTGGCGGAGATCACAGAATACTCATTGTCGCTGAAAATGGCCGTCAACCCCTTGCCCAAACTCGGTTTAGTGTTTGACTTTTTATCCATGGCAGACCTTAATGTTGTTGTTCATAGCCGTTATTCACAAGAATCTCCTTTGCGAGATTCAAGTAGTTGACAGTCCCTCTGGACTGGATATCGTATGCGATGATGGGTTTGCCGTGGCTCGGGGCCTCGCTCAGGCGGATATTGCGTGCGATGATGGTAGAGAACACAATGCCTTTGCAGTGCTGCTGCACCTCTTCCACCACGGCATTGGCCAGTTTGAGACGGGAGTCATACATGGTCAGCAGAATCCCCTCGATGGAGAGGTGCGAGTTGATGCCCGACTGGATCAGGCGGATGGTGTTCAGCAGTTTGGCGAGCCCTTCCAGTGCAAAATACTCGCACTGTACCGGAATGATCACAGAATCGGCAGCCACCAGGGAGTTCACGGTGAGCTGGCCCAGCGAGGGGGCACAGTCAATGAGGATAAAGTCATACTGATCCTTCACCTCATAGAGGATGTCACGCATCCGGTAGTCCTTGCGGTCCATGGAGAGCATCTCCACTTCGGCGCCGACGAGATTGATGTTGGCGGGGAAGATGTCAAGGTTGGGCACTGCCGTATGCTGAATCACATCCTGTGCCTGTGCATTGCCGATCATGCAGTCATACACGCTGGCCTGGATTTCACCGGCATCGATGCCGACACCGGAAGTGGCGTTGGCCTGCGGGTCGGAATCGATGAGCAGGGTCTTGTGGTCCAAGACAGCGAGGGAGGCGGCGAGGTTGACCGCTGTGGTCGTCTTCCCCACCCCGCCCTTCTGGTTAACGACGGCAATAATCTTTCCCATTACACATCCAGATCTTCAAAACTCAAATCATCGGAATCGTTGTGTTCCGGGGAGGCGAAAAGTGCGTCATCCGGAACTTTGCCCGTGGCGATGAACTCCAGCACCGCATCCAGCGCATTCTGGAACTTGGTGAAGTCCTCCTTGTACAAAAACAATTTATGTTTCTCATAAAAGAATGTACCATTGTCCGCATTGAACTTTCTCTTGCTTTCGGTAATGGTCAGGTACTTCTCATCATTCTTTGTGGTCTTAACATCAAAAAAGTAAGTTCTTTTTCCTGCTCTTACTGCCCTTGATAACACTTCATTTTTTTCTAAATTTTCCATCTTCTTGAACTATTTTTTTTATTAATGATTGGGGCATTCGCCCCTAACTTTCAAAACTATTCCTCATCTTCCTCATAGAAGAACTGCACTGGAATGCGGGTCTTCATTGAAATGGGGTTGCCATTGATGGCGGCCGGATGCCAGTTGGGGAAGGATTCCACCAGACGCACAGCCTCTTCGTCCATTTCCGGATAGCCGGATGACTCCACCACCTGCGCTTCGGAGACCTCACCGTCCACGCCAACGATGAACTGGACCGTGCATGTACCTTCCGCCTTGATGGACTTCAGCTCCTCAGGATAGGTCAGGTGCTCTGCGATATAATCCGACAAGTCCTCCTCGCCGTCATCAAAGCGCGGAAGTTGCATCGTGGTGGTAGTTGTGTCTCCTTTGGAGTTCGTTTTCTTGATCACCATTTGGTTATCATCACAATTCATTTCAGCGTCACTTTGAGCATAACATACATTAAAACAAAATGTTACAAAGAAAAACGCAAACAAAAACAAACCAGATTTTTTCATATTGCAATATTATTTTTTGAGCGGCAAAGGTACAAGTTTTTTTTGGATTTACATCTAAATATAAAATCTTTTTTCAACGCTGGGCATTGTAAAAAAAAGTGTATATTAGCGGGCTCAAAAAAAGGGAGTGAGCCTCTCTTTTTTTAGCCTGATTAAAATGTTTATACATATTGATTTAAGCATAATATGAAGAGAATTTTATCTGGATTCGCCCTCGCACTTTTTCTGATTTTTACTGCAAACCTGCTCCATGCCGCTGCAGACAACGATGCCAACAAAACGGAAGGAGACAGCAAAAAGCAACAAGAGACCCCTTCATTCAATCCAGGACCGTTCATCCTTGAACATGTGGTGGACAGCTACGGCTGGCACATCACCGGTGAAGGGCACCATGCGGTTTCCATACCACTTCCCGTCATTTTGATTGACCATGGTTGCCATGTGTTCATGTCCAGCAAGTTCGAACACGGGCAAAGCAGCTACCAGGGATACGCCCTCGGCTTTACGGAGGAATACAAGGGCAAAATCGTGAAACTGGCCGCCCCCTACGCCAATTCCAGCGAGCCTCTGGAGGAAATCTTCAAAAAGGAAGGCATCCGCGAAGGGGATACAAAAGCTCTCGACAAACTGATTGACAAAGCGGGCACGGAGAGCATGTATGACATTTCCATCACGAAGAATGTCTGCTCCCTCTTCATCTCCATCCTGTTGCTCCTCTGGATTTTCCTCACTGTTGCCAAACAGTACAAAAAACGTGAAGGAAAAGCGCCCCACGGTCTTCAAGGGCTGTTGGAACCGCTCATTCTCTTCATCCGGGACGAGGTGGCCATTCCTTCCCTGGGAGAGAAAAAATACGAGAAATACTTCCCCTACCTGCTCACCCTTTTCTTCTTCATTCTGGTCAACAACCTGATGGGACTCATCCCCATCTTCCCCGGCGGCGCCAATGTCACCGGCAACATCGCCATTACCGGCATCCTGGCCGCCATCACCTTCCTGATCACCTCTTTCTCCGCTGACAGCCACTATTGGAAGCATCTGGTCAACACCCCCGGCGTGCCGTGGTTCCTCAAGTTCCCCATCCCGCTGATGCCTGTGGTGGAAATCATCGGAATCTTCACCAAGCCGTTCGTGCTGATGGTGCGACTTTTTGCCAACATCACCGCCGGCCATATCATCGCCCTCGGCGTCATCTCTCTCATCTTCATCTTTGGCGGAATGAGCATCGGTCTCGGCTATGGCGTTTCCATCGTATCCTTGGTCTTCTATGTTTTCATGGGATTGCTGGAATGCATCGTCGCCTTCATCCAGGCATTCGTATTCACCCTGTTGACCGCCATGTTCACCGGTATGGCCATGGGAACAGAACATGCTAACGAATAACCTTTTTATTCACCTAAATAAATACATTATGTCATTATTAACTACGTTATTGGATGCTACGGCAGGTGCCGGCATCGGTAAAATGGGTGCCGGTATTGGCGCAGGTCTCTCTGCCATCGGCGCAGGTATCGGTATCGGTAAGATCGGTCAGGGCGCATTGGAATCCCTGGCCCGCCAACCTGAAGTGTCAGGTGACATCAGAACCAACATGATTCTGACCGCCGCCTTCGTGGAAGGTGTTGCCCTGTTCGGCATCGTGGTTTGCTTGCTCATCGCAGTAGCATAACCCCACCCACTCAAGAAAAAGAGTTCCCCCACGGTTGGTGGGAGAACTCTTTTATCATTTTTTAAAGAACAAACATTCAAGCTAAATATATCTAATTGTAAATCACATATATTTCATGAAAATTTCTTTCAATTGGCTGAAACAGTACATCACATTTGACTTGACCCCTGAAGTGACGGCGGACTATCTTACCGCCTGCGGGCTGGAAGTGGAAGGCATTGAAACTTACGAAAGCATCCGTGGCGGACTGCGCGGACTGGTCGTCGGCGAAGTGCTCACCTGCGAACCCCATCCCGATTCCGACCATCTGCATGTGACAACAGTGGACGTCGGTACAGATACACCATTGAACATCGTGTGCGGTGCCCCCAACGTGGCCCAGGGACAAAAAGTGATTGTGGCCACCATCGGCACAGTTCTGTATGACGGGGACCAGCCATTCACCATTAAGAAATCAAAACTGCGCGGTGTGCCGTCCGAAGGAATGATTTGTGCAGAAGATGAAATAGGAGTGGGAGAATCCCATGACGGCATCATGGTTTTGCCCGCAGAAACTGCAGTGGGCACCCCTGCCTCCCAAATCTTCCATGTGGAGTGCGACACCATTTTTGAAATCGGTCTCACCCCCAACAGAAGTGACGCCATTTGCCATTTCGGCGTTGCCAGAGACCTTCAGGCCATCCTCAAAGCCAACGGGATCCAGTGCTCCGCCCCCATACAGCCCCTGGATCGGGAATTCAGAAACACGATTCAGACAGGCGTCATTGACGTCGTAGTGGAGAACGAAAAGGATTGCCCCAGATACACCGGCCTCACCATCAAGGGTGTCACCGTGAAAGAGTCGCCCGCTTGGTTACAGAACAGACTCAAATCCATCGGGGTTCGCCCTATAAATAATATTGTAGATATCACCAATTTTGTGATGTTTGAAATTGGGCAGCCGATGCACGCCTTTGACGCCGACACCATTGTTGGCAACCGCGTCATTGTCAAGAACCTGCCTACCGGAACGCCTTTTGTCACCCTGGACGGACATGAAATCAAGTTGGATGCTTCCGATTTGATGATCTGCAACGAAGAAGAGGGTATGTGTTTGGCCGGCGTTTATGGCGGCCTCAATTCCGGCGTGACTGAAACCACCAAGAACATCTTTTTGGAAAGCGCCTATTTCAACCCGGTCACCATCCGTAAAACCTCCAAGAGACACGGACTGAAAACCGACTCCTCTTTCCGTTTTGAACGCGGATGCGACCCTGAAATCACCGAATACGCCATCCGCCGCGCTGCCAACCTCATCAAAGAAATCGCCGGCGGTCTCACTTCAGACATCAATGATGTGTATCCCGTGGAAATCGAGAGAAAGAAAATCTGCTTGAGATATGAGGATCTCAACCGAATTGCAGGCAAGAAAATTGACCGACAGGTGGTTTGCAACATCCTGCTCTCTCTCGGTCTGGACATCTCCAGTGCCGCCTCAGGAGAAGATCAGGTGACCGCACTGGTGCCGCTTTACAAAGCGGATGTCACGCGCCCCATTGACCTGATTGAAGAAATTCTCCGTATCTATGGGTACAACAACATTGAAATTCCTGACACTCTCCACTATAATATCAACCTCTCCGCCGAACCCAACTCCCGCTCCATCCAAAATCGCATCTCCGATTATTTGGCTGACAACGGGTTCTTTGAAGTGATGAACAACTCTCTGACCAAGGGCGCTCATGCGGAACACTTTGACTTCATTGACGAGACAGAAACCGTGAAACTGCTCAATCCCTTGAGCAACGAGCTGAATGTGATGCGCCAGACCCTGCTGTTCTGCGGTTTGGAAAACATTGACCGCAATATCAAGAACAAACGAAATGACTTGAAGATCTTTGAGTTCGGGAAAACTTACTCCCTCAACACCGCTACCACACGCGAGGCTTCTGTCACAGAACGATATCATGAAAAAGAGTGGCTTTCCCTCTTTGTATCGGGCCGGAATCATGAGGATTTGTGGAATGAATCCGCCAAGAAACTGGATTTCTTCTATTTGAAAAACATGGTTCAAAATATTTTCAAAGTTTTGAACATAAATTCTTTAGATACCAAAGTGACCGAAGATTCCCGATTCAGTGACAGCTTGTGCTATTATGCTGGCGACCAGCTGCTCTGCACTATCGGCGACTTGAAACCCGCCATTTTAAAGTATTTTGACATCAAAAATCCGGTGTGCTATGCGGAAATCGACGTGAAACTGCTGTATTCCATCAGCAGCCAGCAAGTAACCTATACTCCCATTGCACTCTTCCCCGCAGTCAAACGCGATCTGGCTCTGGTAGTGGACAGCACGGTTACTTACGACACACTGGAAAAAATCGCCTTCAAATATGGTTCAAAACTCCTGAAAAACGTCTCCCTGTTTGATGTCTATGAAGGGGAAAAAGTGGGCGCCGGCAAAAAATCCTATGCCCTCTCCTTTGTTCTCCAGCATGCAGAGAAAACGTTGACAGATGAGGATATCAATAAGGTCATGAACAAACTGGTGGCCGCTTTTGAAAGGGAAGTCGGTGCCAAATTAAGATAACAAAATTATTCACCATAAATTAATTTAAATCATTAAAAATGAAAGCAGTACACAATTTTAACGCAGGTCCCTGCGTGCTTCCGAAAGAAGCAATTGAATCTACTATCAATGCTATGCGCGACTTTGACAACACTGGTGTCGGCATCATGGAAATCTCACACCGCACCCCGGGTTGGGAGCGCATCATGGCTGAAACCCGCCAGCTCTGGCGCGACCTTCTCAACATCCCCGAAGAGTACGAAATCCTCTTCCTCGGTGGTGGTGCCAGCACCCAGTTCTTCTGCGTGCCCGCTAACCTCATGAAGAGCAAAGCCGCTTACCTCCAGACCGGTGTTTGGGCTAAGAAAGCAGCCAAAGAGGCCAAATTGTTCGGTAAGGTTGACATCATCGCTTCCTCCGAAGACAAGACCTACAACTACATCCCGAAGGGTTGGACCGTTCCCGCTGACGCCGACTACTTCCACATCA
>JAFZWE010000013.1 GCA_017617445.1 Bacteroidales bacterium
CAACGAGGCGAAGATACTGGAGGATGCACAATGGGATGGCCTGAAGGGTTATCTGACGAACACGGAACTGGACATGGAAAATGTTATACGGCAGTACCACGGGCTGTGGGTGGTGGAAAGGGCTTTCCGCATAGGGAAAGGCCAACTGGAGATGTGGCCGATGTTCCATTTTACAGAAAGGCGCATAGAAGCCCATATATGCATCTGTTTCGTCGCCTACAAGATGTACAAGGAACTGGAGCGCAAAATACGTCAACTGGAAATACCGATGAGTGTGGACAAAGTCCTCAATATAGCAAAGACCATTACAACCATACGTCTGAAACTCCCCAATGGAGAATTGTACACGGAAACGCTCTACACAACACCTCAGCAGGAAACAATCAGACCACTCATTGAACCATAGGTCATTCAGGGTGCCGCATTGTCAAAGTCAGGAAATGATTGTGCTCCGGTTGTGGAAATATTTATAAGTTACCTTCATTCTATACGGGGAGGAATGCCGATGAGAAGGTCAATGGCAGCAGCTCTGCCGCAGAATTCACCTTCCAAATCTCTCCTTCCTGACCCGCCATGAGAATGGTGATGTTCTTCCCGTATTTGGTCTCATACTCAAACAGCACCTGACGGCACGCCCCGCATGGTGGAACCGGCTTGGTGAGTTTTTCCTGAGGATTGATGGCGGTAATCACCAGCATCTTGAACGGGACTCCCGGATAGCGGGCAGCAGCGGAAAACGCCGCTGTCCTTTCGGCACACAGACCTTGATACACCGAATTTTCCTGATTGTTCCCCGTGATGATCTTCCCATTTTCCAAAAGCAATGCCGCGCCAACCTGAAAATGCGAGTAGCCCGCATCCGCCCGGGTAGCCGCTTCCCTTGACCATCTCAACAACTCTCTCTCCTCCTGAGAAAGCTCATCCTCATGCTCGTAAATCGTGAATTCCGCTTTTATCTCAAACCGTTTCATTTCACCTTTTGTAAAAATGAATCCCTATTTTTTGATGATTTTTCTGAACACATCCATTCCCTCACCCTTCAGACGGAGGTAATACACTCCCGACGGGATCCCTTCCATACGGATTTCCACAGAAGATTCCGCCGTTTCTCCTGCCCACACTAACATTCCGAACGCATTGTACAGACGCATTTCAGTCTGTTGACCCGCAATCAATCCCGTGACATGACACACATCGGTGGAAGGATTGGGATAAACCGACACCTGGGAAGCACTTTCCCCTTCCACACCCACATTGCCTACATTAATAATATAGTGAACCAAGCTATCGCAGCCATATTCTGTTTCAAACAACTTATCCATAGGATATATCCCCACCTGTTCAGAATAGAAATCATAATCTCCCAGCATATAGTGTTCCCCGATGGCAAGAGAAACATGTTCGGTCAATTCATACGAAGGATGCAAGGTGAGATGTATCAACAAAGTGCTGTCGGCGCCATTGTGCGCAGCACTGGGATAGAAGAAAGTATAGTCGCCATCCATCATCAACACCTCGCCTTCATAGACGAAAGGAGTGCAGCCGTCCAAATACATTTCTGCAAACACATGAGCGGCGGGAGAAACATTCACTACATAATGAACAGCACTGTCACATCCGTTCACGGTCTGGTGCATCCTGTCGTAAATGAAAACGCCCGTTGAATTCGCCACATGCTCTTCCCCTTCAATGTAGTAAAACTCCCCTTGTACCACGTTGGTTTCAATGTTGACATCATACACTGGATAGATAGTAAGATGCAACCGGAGAATACTGTCGCCGTGATTGGCAGCTGCAGATGGATAAACGACATTATAATCCCCTGAATTATAATATGTCTCATCTTCGTATGTAATAGATCCGCAATCGGAGAGGGAAAGATCAGAGTAAGTAGGAGGAATGGTGCTCACATGGACGACATAATGCACAAGGCTGTCGCATCCATATTGACTTTGCAAGGAGAGGTCGTAGTTAAAGGTGCCCTCTTCTGTCGCGTGATATTGAGTGGTCCCGATATAGTAAGTTTCGCCCACCACATAGCTCTGCTGCACGGTGACTTCAACACTGCTATGCAAATTAAGGGTGAGATGCAACAAACTATCAGCATAGTTTTGTCCGGCGTAAGGAAAGAAAATCAGGTAGCAACCTGATGAGGTAAGGGTTTGTCCGTTGATAATGTATCTGTCGCACGCGTCAACTGTGGCATAGCCATGTACAGTGTCGTGTACGCCTTCAGTGACATAAACGGTGGCGCTACTGCGTTCGCTCACGCAGGTGGTGCCGTTGTCGGTGGCCACTTCTTCCACATAATAGGTGGTGGTTTCAAAAAGCTGGGGCGTGGTGTAGCTGTTGCCTGTAGCGATGGGATTAGTAGCGGTCGCGGAGGCATACCAATTGATGGTATTGTTGGAGTTGGCGGTCAGTGTGGCGGTATGTCCGGCAGTAATGTACTGGTCGGCCACTTCCGGGGTGGTAACCAGCGGCTGGAGTTGCACATCGCGACGCAGCCCTGCACCGTCGGTGGTGGTAATGGTGAAGGTCTGTGTCTCGTAGCAGTCGGCGGAGACCTCAACGGTGTAGGTGCCGGCTTTGATGGGACGGTAGTAGGTGCCGAGCGGCAGGTGTGAATAGACCTCCGAGTTAAAGGTGTCGTGGTTGCGGACGTAAATCTTGGCATTGTCAATCGGGTCACCCGTGACGGCGTCGGTCACGATGCCGCGGAAACCGTAAGTACACTCCATCACGTAGTTGAGGAGTGCGGTCTTGCTGTTGGTCCAGTAGGTCGGGAGTTCCGAGTTGGAGGTCACCACCTTGTCGAAGTGCACCTCCATGGTCACCTCGCGGCAGTGCTGGTAGTAGTTCATGTAGTCTTGGCGCGAGCCGGTGATCTCGTACCAGTCGCCGCCTTCGGTCACAGAGCCGCAGCCAGGCTGGTAGGCGGTTTCGCCCACCATGTAGGTCGGGTCAACGGCCTGGCACTGGTCCACATAGTTCTGACAGATGTAGCGGTACCAAGCGTCATCGGCATGGGTGCGGGTCTGACTATCCCACGTGTCCCACGGGAAGTTGGTGAGCTCGGCGCCACCGTGGAAGTTCACCGACATCACGAAGTTTTTGTCGGATACAAAGTTGATATAGGCCTGCGTTTCGGGCTGCACATTGGCGTTGCCGTTCACGCCGGGCAGGTACGGGTAGTTGCGGTTCATATCCACATTGTTCCAGTTGTAGCGGCTGGATGCGCTGGAGCTGATTTGGGTGTTGCTGCTCTTGTAGGTGCCGTCGGGATTCTCCAGCGGACAGATATACAAATCCACATTCTGCAAGACGTTCTGCACTTGCGGGTCGGTGGGGTTGTTGAGGATAAAGTCAATCAAGCGGATCATCATGTAGTAGCCCACGACTTCGTCACCGTGCATGGTGGAAGTGTAAAGGAACGCCGGTTTGTCGGCGGGTTGTCCGAGGGTGGTGCTGATGTGGGCGGCCAGCAGTTTGTGCGGGCGTTGGGTGCAGGGAGTGGCGGCCAGAATTGTGTCTATCTTGCAGATATCCGGGAAGTTGGTCTGGAAGTACTGCATAATCTCTTCATACACGGAGTAAGAGGGATATTGGTTCCAGTTGGTCATGAATTCCGTGAGGGTGGTGGCCACCATGCCCGGGCGCTCTTCAGCAGCGGGGATGATTTCAAACGGCAGGTTCTGGGCGAGGAAATCGCCATATTCGTGACGGCCCAGATAGATGCGCACGGCATACTGGCCGGAACGTTCATCAAAGGGGCAATTGTCCACGGAAAAATTGCGGGAGAGGGCGTTCACCTCTGCTTTGGTGTTCACATGTGTGATCACATAGAGGAAATCGCGCTCATTGTTCAACAAATCTTCCCTTGTGTTTTGGGCGGGAACAAGCATTATCAAACCTGCAAAAAAGAAAAAAACAAAGAGGATCTTTTTCATTTTATAATCATTTGAAATCGGACAATAATTTTTCAAAAGTTTCTTCCAATGCCTTTGAAACGGGCACTTGGGGAAGTCGAAGTTCATTAAGGACATTCCCTTGTTTGGACATCAGGCATTTCACGCCGGCGGGACTTCCCTCCTTGAAACAGGCCTGGGTAAAGTCAAGCAGGCGGAGGTGCAAGTCACGAGCCTCCTCAAAGCGGTTCTGGCGGGCGAGTCTCACCATGGTGCTCACCTCTTTGGGGAAGGCGTTGGCCACCACAGAGATCAGTCCGTCGGCGCCAGCGGCCAGCAAAGGCAGCGTGATGGCATCGTCACCGGAGATGACAGAGAAATCATCCGGTTTATGTGCGATAATGCGCATAATCTGGTTCATATTGCCGGATGCTTCTTTGATAGCGATGATATTGGGGCAGTCGGCAGCCAGGCGGAGGGTGGTCTCTGCTTCAATGTTGCATCCCGTGCGGCCCGGCACATTATAGAGGATGAGTGGTTTAGGGGAGGCCTCTGCCAAGGCACGGTAATGGCGGTATACTCCTTCCTGCGAGGGTCTGTTATAAAAGGGGGTTACCGACAGGATGGCATCCACACCATCCAGGGGGAGGGATTGCAGTTGGGAAACCAGCTCTTGTGTATTCGGACCGCCCAATCCGCGCACCACGGGAATCCTCCCCGCGTTGACTCGGCAAACGGCACGCACCACCTCCTCCTTTTCACTTTCGGAAAGAGTGGGGGTCTCGCTTGTCGTACACAATGTGACAAGATAGTCCACACCTCCTTTTATCTGGTTTTCCACCAAGTCTTCCAGACGATTGAAATCTATGCTTTTGTCTGGCAAAAACGGGGTGATAAGGGCCACACCCGTGCCCTTCAAACGGTCGGTCATGGTCTTTCTCCTGAAAGTGAACTCGTATATTTGGCTATTTCGTTGATCAGTTCGTTGTGTGTCAGCTCCTGCTCTGAATCGATCAGGAGATCGTAGCAGTCGATGTTTTCTTTGTTGCCTCCGACGATAAAGTGTGCCGGAGTGATCTGCATCATCAGCCGGATAGGATCAAACTTCTGGTGGGAGAAATCAATCATGATATCAAAATCAATCTTGCAGAAATCCTCAATCTGCACCTTGTTCGGACGGCCAAACCAGTTCAGGTCCTTTTTGCAGAAATAGTCGGCGGAAAGTTGCTGAAGACAGTAAAAAGGAACGGCTTTTTCATCAATGTAGCCCATGAGCCACACGCTGCGTTTGGCGGTCTGCAGCCTGGAAAAGACAGCATAAATCTCCTTATATGTGTCTTCTGTGGTAATATTGCACAAAATCCCCACACTCTTTGCATCCCGGAGAGACGTTACAAAAGTCTCCCTATCATGCTTGTTTTCAGATATATATCTTTTTATAAAATGTCTTTGGATAAAATTCATTCCTAAAAAATTCGCCCTTGTTTTTCAAGGTGGCAAAAATAAAAAATTTTTGTCATAAATAGAGTTATATATAAAAAAAATGGGAGCATTTATAAAGCAAAGAAAAACATACAGAAATAATTGTTTATGTCAATTAACGTTGTAATTTTGCCGCGTTTTTTTATTTCTGTTCAATGAAAGACAAACCTCTGGAAATCAAAGAGAAAAAATCATTCCTCAAATCGTGGAAGACGTTAAAAGTCCGTTCAAAAATATATCAGGTGTTCGTACATCTTTTTGCTATTTTCGGATGTGGAATGATGGCAGCATGGGGAATCTACAAATTAGGCCTGACCAACGATGAAGGTGGTGTCGATCCTCACAACCGGTATCTGGCCAACTATCAGCAGCGGGAAGGACTGGTGGATTCTTCCAAAATCTATGAGGCCAACTTGGAAAACTATGTCCGTTTGGCCGCTCTCAACAAGGTGTTTCCCACCAACGCCCACTTGATTTACGAAGCGAGCCAGCAGGGCAACAACCCGGAAATTTTCGACCGGATGGTATATGCCGCAGACATGTACATGCAGGAGACCGAAATGGGGAAGAGCTACCTTCAACTGATGAATGACCTCAACAGTGTGATGGCCAAATACCCCAACAGCAGTTGTACTGACAATGTCATCCCATGGATGAACGATTCCGGCTGGCTGGTATTGAAGAAGGCTTTGGTCAAAGATGCCCCGCTCATCCAGCGGGCGGCGGAGCTCACCGGAGTGGATGCCCGTTTGATTGCCGCGTGCACCGTGGGCGAGCAGATTCGCCTTTTCAACTCCAAGCGTGAAGATGTGAAACGCTACCTCGGTCCCGCCATTCTTAGCGTGCAGAACACCTTTTCTTTCGGCGTGAACGGCATCAAGGATTTCACGGCAGCCAAAGTGGAACGCAATCTCAAGGACTCCACCTCGGAGTTTTACATGGGGAAGGAGTACGAGCACATCCTGGACTATGACACTGCGCAAATGCACGATTTGGAGACCGCACGCTACAACCGGCTCGTCAATTATCGCGACCATTTCTACTCCTACGTGTACACTGGTTGTATCCTGCACCAGACCATGCTTCAATGGAAGCGGGCCGGCTACGACATCTCCGACCGTCCGGACATCCTGTGCACGCTTTTCAACCTCGGCTTCATTGCCTCCAAGCCCAATCCGGAACCCCGCTGCGGCGGCTCGCGCGTGTCTGTCAATGGACGAACCTACACCTTCGGCGTGCTGGGCAACGATTTCTTCTACTCAGGAGAACTTGCCAACCATTTTCCGATGCCCACAAAGATATTCAGGTAAACCCTGTCCTACCAACGGGAATTTAACGTACCTTTGCACCCTCATTTTTATTTGAAAAAATCAATCAAAAAAAACAACAATATGGAACTTATCTCTAACAGGGTCCGAAACATGGCCCAATCCGAAACATTAGCCATGACACAAGTGGCGCGCGAACTCAAAGATGCTGGCAAGGACGTCATCAGCCTCAGCATCGGCGAACCCGATTTCAACACTCCCGAAGCCGTCAAGGAAGCTGCCAAACAGGCCATTGACGAAAACTGGACCCACTACCCGCCGGTTCCCGGCTATCCGGAACTCAAAAAAGCCATCTGGGCCAAGTTCAAAAGAGACAACAATCTTGACTACACACCCGACCAGATCATTGTTTCCACTGGCGCCAAGCAATCCATCTACCAAGTGATGATGGCCCTGGTCAATCCCGGCGATGAGGTCATCATCCCCGCCCCCTTCTGGGTCTCCTACAAAGCCATCGTACAACTGGCCGAAGGAAAATCAGTCTATATCCAGACCCGCATTGAGGATGATTTCAAAGTCACCCCCGCACAGCTGAAAGAGGCCATCACTCCCAAAACCAAAGTGATCATCTTCAGCAGTCCGTCAAATCCGACCGGAATGCTTTACTCCCGCGAGGAGCTTCAAGGCATTGCGGAAATGCTTCGCGATTATCCTGACATCATTGTGGTGGCCGACGAGATATACGAGCACATCAATTTTGAAGGCAGCCATGAGAGCATCGCCCAGTTTGACTGGATGAAAGAGCGTGTCGTGACCGTCAATGGCGTGGCCAAGGGTTTCGCCATGACTGGCTGGCGTATTGGTTTCATCGGGGCGCCCCTCGCCATTGCCAAGGCATGCAACAAATTGCAAGGTCAAGTGACCTCCGCCACCTGCTCCATCGCACAGCGCGCCACCATCAAAGCCATGGAAATGGATCCCAAGACTTCCGAGGACATCATCAACATGCGCAACATCTTCATGAAACGCCGCGACATGGTGTATGAGCTCTTGCAGCAGGTGCCCGGCTTCAAAGTTCGCCTGCCCAAAGGCGCTTTCTACTTCTTCCCTGAAGTCAGCAGCCTTTATGGCAAACATGCCCCCGCAGATTCCATTTTCGCGGAAAAATATGGCAAGACCTCCATTGACAATTCCACCGACCTGTGCATGTACCTCCTTTACGATGCCAATGTGGCCCTGGTGCAGGGAATTGCCTTCGGCGATGACAAATGCATCCGCCTCTCCTACGCCACCTCTGAGGAAAAACTCAGGGAAGCCGTGCGCAGAATCAAGGAAGCGGTTGAAAAAATGAAATAACCCCACTGAGCACTTGCCGGCAGAGGAGCGTCCCTCCCCTGCCGGCCAATTCTAACAAACATGGCGAAAATCGGCAAATGGCGTCAGCTTTGGCAGCGGATCTGGCAGAACTGGAAAGTGAAGCACAGCCTGATTATCCGCAACGAGACCACAGGACACGACAGCATCCGGCTCCGCTTGAGCCCACGGAACATCTTTGTGGGCGTGACGCTGAGCGTGGTGACGCTGATTGTCCTTACCGCCCTGCTGATAGCCTTTACGCCGTTGCGGTACTACATCCCCGGCTACACCACACCCGATGAACATCGCAAGTACGAGGCCACTGAACGGAAAGTGGATTCACTGCAAAAATTAGTCGCGGAAAATGACCTTTTTGTACAGAATTTCTGTGCACTTCTCAATGAACAACTGAATGACTCCATCGGGTCGCAACCCGCAGTAGGGCTCGCCTCTGAAGACGGGCTTCCCGAAGCCGATGTAGAGCCGTCGGAAGCCGAGCTGGCACTGCGCGAAGAGGCCGGCGACCTTCTGCAAGCCGTCTCTTCACGACAATCTTCGGATGCAGTCACTGTCAACCAACGTGCCGACATCCAGAACCTCTTCCTGCAACCGCCCACCTCCGGCACCATCATCACCGCCTACAACATCGCACAAAACCAATATGGCATTGACATTGCCAACCAGGCCGGCACACTCATCACCGCCGCCTGCGATGGCATCATCATCTATGCCGGATATGATGTCAATGATGGAAATGTCATCATCATCCAACACCATGACAACGTGCTCACCGCCTATAAAAACAACCAGACCCTCCTGAAAAACAAAGGAGCCAAAGTCTCCGTGGGAGAACCCATCGCCCGCATGGGCAACAGCGGGATCTCCGACAAGGGAAGCCACCTGCATTTTGAATTATGGCACAACGGTTTCCCCCTTAACCCTATGGATTATATCATTTTAAAATAACACCAAATGGAAACTGACTTTTCTGACATCTGTCAGCTACTCGTCCAAAAGGGCGACTTGAAACAGCAAATCTATACCAACACGCTGGAAACCATGACACTTTTCAAAGAATGTGCCAAGGAATTTGAGGATTATTATGAAGACCACTTCGCCGAAGAGCATCCCCGCGTGACCGTGGACTACACGGACAAAAACCAGCATGAGTTCAAACTCAAATTTGCCGGCGATGTGCTCATCTTCCTGATGCACTCCAACATTTTTGAGTTTCCCCGCGACCACGAAGTGATGAAAACCCCATACATCCGTGAAGATAAAACCCGCTCCTATTGCGGCATGATTCAAATCTTCAACTTCCTCTCCGACTCCTTCCGCTACAACCGCATCAACGACTCCGGATACATGATTGGCCGCATTTTCATCAATAAGGACAAGCATTTCTATGTGGAAGGAAAACACGAACTTTCGCAAGTGCTCAACAATTTCAATGACAAAGAACTTGACAAAAACTCCATTTCCGAAATCCTCCAATCAGCCATCCAATACACTATCAATTTTGACCTTTTGGTACCGGAATATTCCCATTTGATGGAAATATCCGTCAATGATATGATTGAAATTGAAGACCAGAACATGATTTTGAAAACAGGTAAACGACTGGGTTTCAATTTTCAACCCGATAAAACAGAAGATAAATAATTATTTTTTAAACTCTGTTGTTTGTTTCAAAATAAATCGTATTTTTGCAGCCGCAAATAACACGAACGCTGGATTCGTCTAGTTGGCCCAGGACGTCAGGTTTTCATCCTGAAAATCGGGGGTTCGAATCCCCCATCCAGTACAAGGTTTCCTCTCAAGGGAAACCTTTTTTATTCCCTATTCCGATTTCTGCTGGCGATTTTTCCATCGCTCTTTCGCATACGCCTGCATGTCGGGAGCAATGTCACTTTCGTCAATAATCTCAGAACCCAACAGTGTTTCAATGACATCCTCCATGGACAGAATTCCCTGAAAACAGCCGTATTCGTCAATGATACAGCAGATTTGGGCATTCTTGGACAGAAGCTTGTCCCAGATTTCTCCCAACGGGGTGTCTTCGTTAAAACAGTCGATATCACGGCGGATGCTGCCGAGCGTGCGGTCGAACTTGTCTTCTGCCAACAACTGCAGGGCGTCCATTCTCAAGATATAGCCGGTGATGTATTCGTCGCTGTCGGCAAAAACCGGAATACGGCTGTGGTGCCGGAAATCCTTATGGCGGTAGAACTCGCTTACCGTCATGGATTCCGGCGCGATGGCTGCCACCACGCGAGGGGTCATGGCTTCCGATGCCGGAATATCATCCATCTTGATCAGATTCTGGATGACCGTGTTCTCGTCCTCATCCAGCACCTCCTCCTCTTCCGCCACATTGGCCATGGCGCTCACCTCCTCGCGGGAAACCACTGCCTCTGCGTTTTTGGGAGAAATCAGCTTTGAAATCCATTCAAAAACAATCACCACAGGAAACAGAACCACCACCAAAAGACTGATGCAGCGGGTGGCAAATCCCATCAGGTGTTTCCATTGCGTGGTGCCGATGGTCTTGGGAATGATCTCTGAAAAAATCAGAATAAGGATGGTCGCCACAACACTGACCAAGCCGAACCACTCACTTCCAAAATACAAGGTGGCCTGTCTTCCAACCCCCGCCGCACCAATGGTATTGGCGATGGTATTCAGCGACAAAATGGCTGCAATCGGTCGCCCGGACTCCTGCTTGTACTTCTTGAATTTCACCGCCGGACGGTATCCTTCCTCCTCTCGCATCGTGATGTACGACAACGGTGTGGACATCAGCGTAGCCTCCAGAATGGAGCATAGGAAAGACACGGACATGGCGCCGAAAAGGAAAACCAACAACAATATAAAATCTACATTCATTTTTCCTATATAAATAATAATCAAATTGTTATGATAGGATTTTTGTCAAAGCATCCTCCTCAAGCACCTCATAAATCTTCTTTCCCGAGGGGCTGATGGTAGGCATGAGACAGGCGAAAAGCTGTCGCAGGAAGAACTCTGCCTCCTCCGGGGTGGACGGCACCTTCTTTCGCGAACGTTTCTGCCGCGCCATACTCATTGCAATACTCTTCTCCCGCTCCATGCGGTGGTTTAGCATCTGGCTCTGGTAATCGTCCAGCAGACACTCCACCAAGGTTTGCACATCCCCCATATCCTCTTCATTGGGAGTGCCGTTGACCGCGAAATTTCCCCCAGAAATCGGCTCGATGTCATATCCCAATTTATGCATGTCTTCACGGATTTCCTGCAGCAGTTCAGCCCGGGCCGGCGTCAGCGTGATGGTTTCCGGGAACAACGACTGCTGTACCACCACCGGCTTTTCCCGCAAGGCTTCCATATACGACTGGTAAATGATTCTTTCATAAGCTCTCGCAATATGAATGAGATGCGGTTTTTCCTGTATTTTTACCAACATATATTTCTGATAAAGAATTAGATAAGATCCTTCTTTGACCAGAATCTCATCCTCATTTTGAAAATCAATGCTGGTTTGTTCCGGCTCCGATGGCACCGTCTGCACCTGGGTTTCATGAATATCCCGCAAAAAGTTATCCCAATCAGGGGCGGCCGTTTGCGGGCGGTTTCCCATCAACACACGCCCCCCTCCCCCATTGGAGCTCTGTGTTCTACGGAAAGGATTATACGTTTTGTCAATCTCAATCGTGGGCACCTTCAGCTCCGCCTTCTCCGGAACGCTATTGAGGTCCAGCTCCGTATTGTAATCAAAATCCAACTGTGGAATCAAAGAAAACTCTCCGATGGCCTTCCGCACCGAAGCATTCAAAAAACCGAATGCCATCCTTTCATCCTGCAACTTCACATCAATCTTGGTCGGACTGATATTGACATCAATGGTGGCAGGATCCACTTCAATGGAGATGAAATAGACTGGATGGTGCCCCTCAGGCAACACCTGTGAATACGCCGACTCCACCGCAAAATTCAATCCTCTGTGCTTTACAAACCTATGATTTACAAACAGGTATTGTTCCGGTGATTTTTTCTTGGAGCACTCCGGCTTCCCGATAAAACCAGAAATTTTAATGTAGTTGCTCTCCTGCTGCAATGGATAAAGCTTGTCGTTGAAATGCTTGCCAAACAGTTCCACAATGCGCAGTTTGGGATTGTTGGACTTCAACTGGTACACCATATTCCCGTTATGATATAGAGTGAAAGCCACCTCGGGATGAATCAATGCCACCCGTTTGAACTCCTCTTCAATACAGCCGAATTCCGTGGCATCGGATTTGAGGAAGTTCCGGCGGGCCGGCACATTGAAAAAAAGATTTTTCACAGAAATGCTGGTGCCGTCGGCAGTGGTGGTCAAAGTGTGCTCCTTGATTTCAGACCCTTCTATCTGGACAAGCGTGCCGGTTTCGTCCTCGGCGCGCTTGGTTTTCAACTCCACATGTGCGATAGCGGCCACAGAAGCGAGAGCTTCCCCCCGAAAACCTTTGGTACGGATGGAAAAAAGATCCTCTGCCGAAGAGATTTTGGAGGTGGCGTGCCGCTCAAAACAGAGTCGGGCATCGTTGAAACTCATCCCTTTACCATCGTCAATCACCTGAATCAACGTGCGTCCCGCATCCTTCACCACTAGTTGGATATGCGATGCACCAGCATCTATAGCATTCTCCAACAGCTCTTTAACCGCAGAAGCAGGACGTTGTACCACCTCCCCCGCTGCGATTTGGTTGGCCACCCGATCGGGCAGCAAATGAATAATATCGTCCATCTGAGAGTCTTTTGTTAAAGGCTGCAAAAATACTAATTTATTTGCAGTCAGAAGTTGCCTTACAAAATTTGTTTGTCTCCAATATTTTGCTACTTTTGCACGCCGAAACAGAAACCGCCCATGCCAGCATTTTTTGAACACCCCATCTCTATCCAAGGCAATGTTTTTTTCGCCTCCGATTTTCACTTCGGGGTGCCCGATGAAGAGCGCAGCCAACAGCGCGAAAACGCTATTGTGCAGTGGCTTGACCAAATCCAAAACAGCGCACAACATCTTTTCCTCCTCGGCGACATTTTTGATTTCTGGTTTGAATACAGAGACGTAATCCCCAAAGGTTTCTGCCATTTTTTTGCAAAGTTAAGAGAGTTTCGGCAAAAGGGAATCCAAATCTACTACTTTACCGGAAACCACGACATGTGGGTGAAAGATTATTTTTCCAAATATTTGGGAATAAAGATTTTCCGAAGCCAACAGGCGTTCATTATCAACGGGAAAAGGTGTGTGATTGGGCATGGAGACGGGTTGGATCCCACCGACAAGGGGTATCTGCTGATTAAAAAGATTTTCGCTTCCCGAATAAACATAGCACTGTACGGAGCACTTCCGCCCCGCTGGGCTTTCGCACTCGCCCGTGCATGCTCCCGCAAAAGCCGCAACAGCAATTCCGAGAAAAAACTCCCTGAAATCGGAAACCAGAAAATCATAGAATACATTTCCGCCTTTCTCCATAAAGAACAGGCAGATTGCTTCATATACGGGCACACCCACCTGCCAACGGAAGTAGAGGTAGCAACCGGAACCATTTATTACAACACAGGCGACTGGCTCACGCACCAATCCTACCTCTCCTGGACAGAGGAGGGAATCAAGCTTTTCTGCCCATCCTCCCACTAAAAAATCAATGGGGAGAAATTTCCTCAGAAACCCTTTTAAATTTCAATAGACTCGCGGAAATCCGGCACCTGGATGTTCTGGAAACCAGCATCTTTCAAATGCTGGGCATAGTATTGCCGCGTGGGATCCTCTCCATGGACTATGAAAATAATTTTCACCTTCTTCTTGTTTTGACAAGAGAGATAATGGATTAGTTCCTTGTAATCGCCGTGCCCTGAAAAGGCCTCAATGGAGGCCAATTTCGCCTTGACTTTGTACTTCGTCCCAAAAATTGAGACCTCCTTATCGCCGCGCATGATTTTGGCTCCCAAGGTAGTCGGAGCGCAATAGCCGACCGAGAGAATGGTTGTTCTCGGATTCTCAATGTTATTGGCTAAATGATGCTTTACGCGCCCGGCTTCCATCATTCCCGAAGCTGAGATGATGACACACGGACGGTTGTAGGTGTTCAGCTTTTTGGAGTCGGAAATGCTGCGGATATAGTGCAGATTCTGGAAGCCAAACGGATCCGGATCTGTCTTGATGTACTCCTGCATATCTTCATTAAAACTGTCGCTGTGCAACCGGAAGATATCCGTGGCGGCCACCGCTAACGGACTGTCCACAAAAATCTCCACATCAGGGAGATTGTTCTCATTCTTAAGTCTTTGCAGGGCATAGACAATCTCCTGGGTTCTGCCGATGGCGAAAGAGGGAATGATCAACTTTCCTTTTCGTTGGGCACAGGCGTCCTTGATTACCAGCATCAGGTCGTGTTCAGCCTCGGGAAGGCTGGTGTGCAGGCGGTCGCCGTAAGTGGATTCCGTGATGATATAGTCGGCCTGGGGGAATTTTTCCGGATCCGGGAGGATCGTTTTGTTGTATCTGCCGATATCCCCGGTATAGCAGAGGGTTTTCTTTTTCCTTTTTTCCCTGAAGGTAATGTAGATGGCGGAACTTCCCAACATGTGGCCGGTATTGCAAAAGCAGATATGGAAATCCGAAGAGAGGGCGTAATCCAGTCCGTAGGGGATGGTGATGAAATGTCGCATACAGGTGACAGCATCTTTCATGGTATAGAGCGGTTCCACGGGCGGCAATTTCTGTTTTTCGCGTTTTTTGTTAAACTGCACAGTATCTGCTTCTTGTATACGTCCCGAATCGGGGAGCATAATGGCGCAGAGGTCGCGCGTGGCCGGAGTGCAGAACACTCTCCCATTGAACCCCCGTTTCACGATATATGGAATCAATCCAGAGTGGTCAATGTGCGCATGAGAGAGCAGGATATAGTCAATTTCCTTCGGATCGAAACCGAGATCGCGGTTCATGTGGTCGGTTTCCAACCCTTTGCCTTGATACATTCCACAATCCAACAATATTTTAACGCCTTTAATTGTTGTCAAAAGGAATTTGCTTCCTGTCACCTCGGTGGTTGCACCCAAAAAATCTATTCTCATAATGATTTGTCTTTAAAACGGGTGCAAAGGTACACTTTTTTTAAAATAGGATACGAAGGGAGAAAAGAAAAAGCGGGCGGTTGAAAACAACCGTCCGCATGTACCCCCGGCGGGATTCAAACCCACGATCTTCAGAACCGGAATCTGACATTCTATTCAGCTGAACTACGGGGGCAAACCGCTTTTCAAAGCGGGTGCAAAAATACTAATTTTTTATAATATGGTGTCCCACCCTCTCCAGATATTTCAAAATTCATTATTTTTGCAAGTTTTTTCAGGAGCGCATATTGAATGAAACACAAGCAGTATATTCTTGAGAATTTGGAAATCACGGATGCCGGCGCTGAAGGGAAGTCTGTAGCCAAACACGAAGGCCTTACCATCTTTGTCACCGGGGCTGTTCCGGGAGATATTGTTGATGCCCTGGTGTTCAAAAAGAAGAAAAGCTATGCGGAAGCCCGCTGTCTGCGCATCATCCAACCTTCCCCCCACCGCATTCCTCCCCGCTGCGAACACTTTGGCACTTGCGGCGGCTGCAAATGGCAAATGCTTGATTACCAACAGCAATTGTTCTACAAACAAAAACAAGTCACCGACAATTTTCAACATCTCGGTCATTTTGAATACCCCGAACCTCAGCCTATTCTCGCCTCCGAATCCCAATATGGATACCGCAACAAAATGGAGTTCACCTTCACCCACCAGCGTTGGCTCTCACAAGAGGATATGTTGGCACAACAGGAAGGAAAAACAATAGAAATCAGAGGATTGGGATTCCATGTCCCTTCCAAATTTGACAAAGTATTAGACATTCAACAATGCCATTTGCAGGCAGAGCCAAGCAACAGAATCCGGACTGCCGTGCGCGATTTTGCCATCCGCCAGGAGATCCCGTTCTACAACCTCCGCAACCACGAAGGGCTGCTTCGCAATTTGGTGATCCGCATGTCCTCCACAGGCGAACTGATGGTGATTCTGGTGGTGACCGACCTGAACGAACAGGCCAAGTGCGTGTTGGATTTCCTGTCCACGGAATTCCCGGAGATCACCTCCCTGCAATATGTGGTCAACCAAAAGATGAACGACAGCACCTCTGACCAAGAATTCCATACCTACAAAGGACAGCCCTATATGATGGAGAAGATGGGGGAGCTGGATTTCAAAGTGGGTCCCGCGTCCTTTTATCAAACCAACAGCAGGCAGGCGTATCGTCTCTATCAGGTAGCCGCCGAGTTTGCGGAAATCGCCCCCAACGACATTGTGTACGACCTCTACACCGGTACCGGCACCATTGCCAATTTTGTGGCACGAAACGCCCAAAAAGTGGTAGGCATTGAATATGTGGAGGCGGCCATTGAGGATGCCCGCGTCAACTCCTCCATCAACCATATTGACAACACCGTATTTTATGCTGGAGATATGTCAAAGGTGTTGACGCCCGACTTTGTGCAACAAAATGGTAGACCAAATGTAGTCATCACAGACCCGCCCCGCAACGGAATGCACCCGGACGTGATTGAACAACTGTTGCTCATGGAACCCCAACGCATCGTTTATGTGAGCTGCAATCCAGCCACACAAGCCCGCGACCTCACCCTGCTGAATGAGAAATACCAGGTCACCCGCGTCCAGCCGGTGGACATGTTTCCCCACACCCAGCACGTGGAAAATGTGGTGCAACTCCAACTTCGCACTTTCACTCAAAACAATACAGAATCATGATAAAAGTTTCCCTTCTCGGCTATGGTAAAATGGGTAAGGAGATTGAAAAAATCCTCATCCGGCAAGATCTGCCCATTGTGGCGAAAATCGACAATGAGGACGACTGGAATGCCCAGCGCGAGCAATTCCTCACCTCGGATGTGGCCATTGAGTTCTCCACCCCGAATACCGTGGTCAAAAACCTGAACCGCTGCTTTGAAGCCGGCATTCCCGTGGTGTGCGGCACCACCGGCTGGCAACAGTGCCAGGGGGAAGTGCTGAAAGACTGCCGGAACAGTTCCAACGCGCTCATTTATGGCTCCAATTTTTCCATTGGTGCCAATTTGTTTTTAAAAATCAACGAGATAACAGCACAGTTGATGAACAAGCAGGAGCAATACGACGTGATGATCGAGGAAACGCACCACGCCACCAAAAAAGATGCTCCCAGCGGCACGGCCATTGCCACCGCCAACATCATCATTAACCAGTTGGACAGAAAAAAAGACTGGGCTCTGGAGGATGACAGTGACGCTTCCGATATCAACATCGTGGCCCACCGGTTCGGCAATGAAACCGGCACACATGCCGTGCGCTACCAATCAGAGGATGACTGCCTAATCTTGTGCCACAAAGCGTACAACCGTGCCATTTTTGCGCAGGGTGCCGTCCGCGCCGCCGTCTGGCTCACCAAAAATCCGGGGATATATCAATTCAGTGACATCTTTCTAAATATTTGAAAATGAAACACAAAGATATACATCCTTGTTTACATCGCCAGCTGTTGGTTTGGGGGTTGCTTTTATGGACCATGGCTTCCACCATGGAATTGCAAGCCCAGCGACTGGAAATACGTTTTAACAAGGAGTTTTCCACGGACTCCATCCTCAACAAATCTATGGGAGCTGGGGCATCCTTTATTTTGGATGTATGGCATCCCAATCTGGATGTGCAGATCAATTTTGACTATGCTGGACACAAGGGGGATGTGAACTATCTCGGTTACTCTACCCGATTCACCAAGCTGAAAGCCGGCATCTCCGCCCTCTACACCCATCCGTTAGGAGAAAGATTATACCTCCGCGTAGGCGGGGATCTCTCCTATAACAATCTTCACAAAACCATCACCTTCCACCGCGACACCATTTCTGCCACAGGTTTGTCCAGCACCTCCTTCCGTGGACAGATGCTTGGAATCGGCGCCATTGCACAAATCCAAGTCCGATTGGGTCGCCTGTTCCGCATCGGCGCAGGTGTAATCCCCACTTATCTTATCCCTCTGTCAGCCAAAGTGGACCGTCCCAACGTGGAACGCACCTACACCAAAGGAATTTTTGTTTGCCAGCTTCAAATCGGACTGGAAATCAAGCTGGGCAACCTGCTATCAAATTCAGAAGACAACCAAAATCCATCATCTAACAATCCATAAAATATGTCATTAATCAAATCCATTTCGGGTATTCGTGGAACCATCGGGGGAAAAGCGGGAGAGAACCTCACTCCCCTTGACGTGGTGAATTTCGTTTCCGCCTTTGCCACCCTGCTGAAAAAAGATGACCGCCCCCTTACCTTAGTTGTCGGGCGAGATGCCAGAGTCTCTGGCGAAATCATCAACAAAATGGTTTGCGGCACATTACAATCGCTGGGCGTAAATGTGATTGATGTTGGCCTTTCCACTACACCAACCGTGGAAATGGCTGTTATCCAACAACATGCCGACGGAGGAATCATCCTCACGGCCAGTCACAATCCCATGCATTGGAATGCTCTCAAACTATTGAATGCCCAAGGCGAATTCATCTCAGCTGAAGAAGGGAAAAGGGTACTTGAAATTATTGAGAAACAAGATTTTGAGTATGCAGAAGTGGATCATTTGGGAACCTATACCCTATATGAAAACGCGATTGAAGACCATATTGAGGCCATCCTGAAATTGGATTTGGTCAACGTAAATGCGATCAAAAAGGCGGGATTTTCGGTGGCTTTGGACTGTGTCAATTCCACTGGAGGAATCGCTCTTCCCATGTTATTGAAGAAATTAGGGGTGAAAAAAACACGTGTGCTGAACGGAGAGCCCACCGGTGTTTTTGCTCACAATCCGGAACCCCTGCCAGCACACCTGCATGAAATTGCCCACCTGATGCAAAAAGGAGACTTTCACGTTGGTTTTGTTGTGGATCCCGATGTGGACCGGCTGGCCATCATCACAGAAGATGGAGAGATGTTTGGAGAAGAGTACACCTTGGTGGCCGTGGCTGACTATGTGCTCCAGCACAAAACCGGCAACACGGTATCCAACCTCTCCTCCACCCGAGCCCTGAAAGATTTGAGCAAAAAGTACAATGTGGAATACAATGCCTCCGCAGTGGGTGAAGTGAATGTGGTGGAAAAGATGAAAGCCACCGAAGCAGTGATTGGCGGAGAAGGCAACGGCGGTGTAATTTTTCCGGAACTGCACTATGGCCGCGACGCATTAGTGGGCATCGCCCTTTTCCTCACTTACATGGCTGAAAGCGGTGAAAGCTGCTCCTCCATACGCCAGAAATTTCCCTCCTACATCATCTCAAAAAACAAAATAGAACTGCGCCAGGGCATGAATGTCCCCAAAATCATGGAGACCATTGCCAACAAATATACCGGATACGAAGTCAACACCATTGATGGAGTCAAAGTGGATTTTGACAACGGATGGGTTCATCTGCGCCCCTCCAACACAGAGCCCATCATACGCATCTATGCAGAAGGGAAAACCGAGAATTACGCGGACAATATCGCCACCAAGATCATCAGCGATATTCGGGAAATTCTACAAACCGAAAGCATCTCCCCCAAAGACTAAAAAAGAAAATTTAAAATAAATAATATGCAAAAACCTGTTTGTCAAGATTTTAAAGATACCCGTTCAGGATTCGGCGCGGGATTATTGGAAGCCGGCCGCAAAAATCCCAACGTCTTTGCCCTCTGTGCTGATGTGATTGGCAGCCTGAAAATGGGGGATTTCATCAAGGAATTTCCGGATCGCTTCATCCAGACCGGCATTGCGGAAGCCAACATGATCGGCATTTCCGCCGGTCTTGCGCTGAGCGGGAAAATCCCCTTTGCCGGGGCTTTCGCCGGATTTATCTCCGGCCGCGTGTATGACCAAATCCGCATGACCGCCGCCTACTCCAACCTCAACGTCAAGATTGCCGCCTCACACGCCGGCATCACTGTCGGGGAAGATGGTGCCACCCATCAGATGATGGAAGACCTGGGCCTTATGAAAATGCTGCCGAACATGGTGGTACTCAACCCGTGCGACTATAATCAGACACGAATGGCCACCCTCGCCGCCGCCGAATACCAAGGCCCTGTTTACCTCCGTTTCGGACGCCCGGCAGTTCCCAACTTCACTCCGGCAGACCAACCTTTTGTCATTGGCAAAGCCCTCACCCTGCAGGACGGCTCCGATGTCTCCATTTTCGCCACCGGCCACTTGGTATGGCCCGCTTTAGAAGCCGCCTACGAACTCTCCCTGAAAGGGATTCAGGCAGAAGTTATCAACATCCACACCATCAAGCCGTTGGATGAAGAATCCATCTTGCGCAGCGTGGCCAAGACCCATTGTGTGGTGACTGCCGAAGAACACCTGATGAATGGAGGTATGGGAGATAGCGTCTGCCAACTTTTGGCACGAAAGAGCCCCGCACCTGTGGAAATGGTTGCGGTCAACGACCATTTTGGAGAAAGCGGAAAACCCGACGAACTCATGAAAAAATATGGGCTTGACACCCCGCATATTATTGAAGCTGCTCAAAAAGCCATCCAACGGAAATAAACAATGAACGTGCCGGACGATGAATTGATCTTGGAGCTTTTCAAAGAAGAAAAAACCAAGGAAAAAGCTTTCAAGATGCTGATGGAGAAATTCAAGGAGACGATATATTTTACCGTCCGGCATTACGTTTATCTCCACGATGACGCAGACGACATCACTCAGAATGTGCTGGTCAAAATCTGGCGGTATTTGGACCGTTTTCGCGGGGACTCCTCTCTGAAAACTTGGATCACAAGAATTTGCATCAACGAATCCCTCACCTTCATTGAAAAAAAGAAACGGACACTGAACCTGTCGGACGACAAATACACCGACTATTTATTGAATGTGGCCGCAGAAGAGAAGTATATTTCTTCCGACAAAATTGAGCAGCTCTTACAAAAAGCCATTATTAAACTTCCTGATAAGCAAAGACTTGTGTTTACACTCCGCTATTATGACGAAATGCCCTATGAAGAAATGTCAAAAGCGCTTGGCACTTCTGTCGGGGCGTTGAAAGCCTCCTATCATTTTGCTGCAAAAAAAGTGGAAGAGGATTTGAAAAATGCGGTAAAATAACACCCTGAACCAACTTTTCGTTAGCTCCAGAGCAGTTTGCCTACAATTCACTTCAATGGAAAAGGGAATTTGTGCCTTATGCAATTCCCCCATCTCCCATCATTGGAAAGATGTTGGACTTATCATCAATACGCCCCTGTTGTTCTTCAAACTTGCGCACGTTGTCGCTCAATGCAGCCAGCAGACTTTTTGCATTTTTGGGAGTCATGATAATGCGGGAACGCACATTGCCTTTGGGCACGCCAGGCATCATGGCGATGAAATCCAAAATAAACTCATTGTCGGAATGGGTGATGATGGCGAGATTGGCGTAAGTGCCCTGTGCCACATCCTCGCTCAGATTGATGTCAATTTTTTGTTCTGGCATGATTCTTTTTTATTAAAAAGGGGTTAGCTTTTGGCTAACCCCCTGTTTTGTTATTCATCAAGTTTGGAAGCCATCAGACTTTCATATTCGTCCATTGAGCTGACTTCAAGATTTTGGTATCGTTTCAACCCGGTACCTGCCGGAATGAGATGTCCAACAATCACATTCTCTTTCAAGCCGAGGAGATGGTCGGATTGGGCATTGATAGCGGCATTGGTGAGCACCTTGGTGGTTTCCTGGAAGGATGCGGCAGAGATAAAGCTTCTGATCTGGAGGGAAGCTCTGGTGATACCTTGCAGAATCGGCTTTCCGGTGGCCGGATTGGCATCTCTCACCTCCACCAGTTTCTGGTCGCGGCGTTTGAGCAAGGAATTTTCATCTCTAAGCTGCTTGGGAGTAATCATTTGGCCTTTGATAAAGTTTTCTGAATCTCCGGCATCGGTAACGATCTTCATTTCCCAAATGGCGTCATTTTCCTCTTGGAAATCTACCTTGTTGATCAGCTCGCCCTGCAGGAACTTGGTATCACCCGGGTCCTCAATTTCCATCTTGCGCATCATCTGACGCACAATGACTTCAAAGTGTTTGTCATTGATCTTCACACCTTGCAGACGATATACTTCCTGAATCTCATTCACGATATACTCCTGTACCTTCATGGCACCCTTGATATTCAAGATGTCTGACGGAGTAAGCGCACCTTCGGACAGCGGAGTACCCGCTTTCACATAGTCGTTCTCCTGTGCCAAAATCTGCTTGGAAGCAGGAATGAGGTAGGTTTTCACCTCACCGGTTTTGGAGGTGATGTTCACGCAGCGGTTACCACGTTTGAGTTTCTTTTCAAAAGAGACCACACCGTCGATTTCAGAAACGATAGCAGGATCCGAGGGGTTACGGGCTTCAAACAGCTCGGTAACACGCGGAAGACCTCCCGTGATATCGCCTGATTTTCCGAAGGTACGGGGGATTTTGACAAGGATAGCACCAGATTCAACGGTATCTCCCACATCCACAGACAGACGGGCACCTACCGGAATGTCAAATGTTTTAATGGTATTACCCTCTTCATCATTCACCAAGATGGTCGGGTTCTTCGTTTTCAAACGGCTCTCAATGATGATGCGGTCATGGCTACCGGACTGTTCATCGGATTCCACACGATAGGTGACACCCTCGATGATATCCTTGAAATCAATCTTACCTGCCACTTCCGAAAGAATCACCGCATTGAAAGGATCCCAATCGGCAATGATGTCGCCTTTCTTCACGTTGTCCCCATGCTTGAAATAGAGCTTGGAACCGTAAGGAATATTGGCAGAGAAGAGGGCCACTGAGGTTTGCACATCAATGATCTTCATTTCTGCGGAACGGCCGATGACGATGTAATATGTCTTGCCGAACTCATCGGTTTTCTCCAAAGCCCTCAACTCATCAATGCTGAGAATACCGTCGTTCTTGGCCATGATCTGGCTGTTGGCTGTAGCGCCACCAGCCACACCACCCACATGGAATGTACGGAGGGTCAGCTGTGTACCAGGCTCACCGATAGACTGTGCCGCAATAACACCCACGGCCTCGCCAATCTGAACCATCTTTCCGGTGGCCAGGTTGCGGCCATAGCACTTCTGGCAGATACCGTGCTTGGATTCACATGTCGGAACCGAACGGATCTCCACCTCTTCAATACCAGCTTCTTCAATCTTAGCGCAGAAATCTTCTGTAAGTTCCTCTCCTGCTTTGATAATCAGTTCATTGGTTTTCGGATTGTACACATCGTGCAAAGTCACACGACCCAAAAGACGGTTGGCAAGAGGCTCAATGATTTCCTCATTCTTTTTCAATGCGGTGATGGTCATACCTCTCAATGTGCCACAATCCTCTTCGGTGATAATGACATCGTGAGACACGTCCACCAAACGACGGGTGAGGTATCCAGCATCTGCGGTCTTCAAAGCCGTGTCAGCCAAACCCTTACGAGCACCGTGAGTAGAGATGAAGTATTCCAACACTGACAATCCTTCCTTGAAGTTGGAAAGAATCGGGTTCTCAATGATTTCACCTCCAGAAGCACCGGCTTTGGTCGGCTTGGCCATCAAACCACGCATACCTGCCAACTGACGAATCTGGGTTTCAGAACCACGAGCTCCGGAATCCAACATCATATACACTGAGTTGAAGCCCTGGCGGTCGGCGGCAATCTTCTTGATCAAAATCTTACTCAGATTGGCATTGGTGTGCGTCCAGACATCAATAATCTGGTTGTAACGTTCTGTATTGGTAATGTTACCATATTCGTACTGCATTTGGATTTCTTCCACAGCAGCATTTGATTTCTCAATCAGCGTGGCCTTCTCTTCCGGAATGAGCACATCTCCGAGATTGAAGGACAAGCCTCCTTCAAAAGCCATGCGGTAACCCATGCTCATCATATTGTCAAGGAACGCGGTGGTTTCTGCATTTCCACATTTGTGAAGCACATCACCAATGATATCACGCAGGGCTTTTTTGGTCAACAGTTTGTTGATATAACCAAATTCCTTAGGAACAATCTGGTTGAAGAGCACACGTCCCACCGTGGTTTCCACTCTCTCCATACGTCCGTTGCCTTCCAAATCCACGCGGCAGTTGATCCATGCGTTGAGATGGATTTTGCGCTCATTGTAAGCAATGATTACCTCTTCCGCAGAATAGAAGGTTTTTCCTTCTCCCGGCACCTTGAAATCCTCAGTGGATTTCAAACCTTTGGTGATGTAATACAGACCCAACACCATATCCTGTGAAGGAACGGTGATCGGGGAGCCGTTAGCCGGATTCAAAATGTTGTGGGAGCAGAGCATCAGCATCTGTGCTTCCAGTACGGCAGCATTGCCCAGCGGGACATGCACAGCCATCTGGTCACCATCAAAGTCTGCGTTGAAAGCGGTACAGCACAAGGGGTGCAAACGGATAGCCTTTCCTTCCACCAAGCGGGGCTGGAATGCCTGAATACCCAGACGGTGCAGAGTAGGAGCACGGTTCAGCAGTACCGGATGTCCTTTGAGAATATTTTCAAGAATATCCCAAATGAGCGGGTCCTTGCGATCCACAATCTTCTTGGCAGATTTCACAGTTTTCACAATGCCTCTTTCCAAAATCTTGCGGATGATGAACGGTTTGAACAACTCGGCAGCCATATCTTTCGGCAAACCGCATTCGTTCATGTGCAGTTCAGGACCTACCACGATAACCGAACGTCCAGAGTAGTCCACACGTTTACCGAGCAAGTTTTGACGGAAACGTCCCTGCTTACCTTTCAAACTGTCGGACAATGATTTGAGAGCGCGATTGGATTCTGTTTTTACAGAATTGGTTTTCTTTGAATTATCAAACAGAGAGTCCACAGCCTCCTGCAACATACGTTTTTCATTACGCATAATCACATCGGGGGCTTTGATCTCAATCAGTCTCTTCAAACGGTTGTTTCTAATGATGACGCGACGATAGAGGTCGTTCAAGTCAGAGGTAGCGAAGCGGCCGCCATCGAGGGGCACCAGAGGACGCAATTCAGGAGGGGTGACGGGGATGATTTTCACAATCATCCATTCGGGTTTGTTTTCCGCACGTTTGCGGGCGTCGCGGAAAGCTTCAAACACCTGCAGTCTTTTCAAAATATCCTGCTTGCGCTGCTGGGAGGTTTCGGTGTTGGCACGGTCGCGCAACTCGTAGGACTCCTTATCGAGATCCACCTGCTGGAGCAGGTCGTAAAGAGCTTCAGCACCCATCTTGGCGATGAACTTGTCAGGATCCGTGTCATCCAGCATCTTGTTTTCAGCGGGAAGCTGGTCCACAATGTCAAAATACTCCTCTTCATTCAAAAGGGTGTTGCGCTGGATGCCTTCTTTATCCTTTTCGTTCAGCTTCATGCCTGTAGCTGCGCCGGGCTGGATCACCACAAATTTCTCATAATAGATGATGGAGTCCACCTGTTTGGCAGGGATCCCGAGCAATGCGGCGATTTTCTTGAAAAACCAGATATGGGCCACAGGAACCACCAATTGGATATGACCCATTCTCTCGCGACGCACTTTGCGCTCGGTCACTTCCACGCCACAACGGTCACAAACGATACCTTTATATCTGATTCTCTTATATTTACCACAATGGCATTCCCAATCCTTTGTAGGACCGAAAATCTTTTCACAGAACAGACCGTCACGTTCGGGCTTATAGGTTCTGTAGTTGATGGTCTCCGGCTTGATCACCTCGCCATGCGACTGCTCCAGAATCATCTCCGGGGAGGCCAGACTGACGGTGATGGTTGAAAATTCCTTTCTGGTATTCGTATCTTTTCTAAAAGCCATTTTCTATTAAGATTATGTTTTTATTAATCAAATTGAACGTTCAGATTCAAACCGCGCAACTCATTGACGAGCACGTTGAATGATTCGGGCAAACCGGGCACCGGCATCACATCACCCTTGACGATGGCCTCGTATGCCTTTGCTCTGCCGGCCACGTCATCGGATTTCACCGTAAGGATTTCCTGAAGCACATTGGCTGCACCGAAGGCTTCAATGGCCCACACCTCCATTTCTCCGAAACGCTGTCCACCGAATTGGGCTTTACCACCGAGGGGCTGCTGTGTGATCATGGAGTAAGGTCCGATGGAGCGGGCATGCATCTTGTCGTCAACCATGTGATGGAGTTTGATCATATAGATGTAACCCACGGTGACCTTCTGGTGGAACTTTTCTCCTGTGCCACCGTCATACAGGTCTATGCTACCATTTTCCGGCAGACCTGCCTTGGCCATCAGTTCGTTAATTTGATCCAGACTTGCGCCATCAAAAATCGGGGTGGCAAATTTCATCCCCAGTTTTTTGCCGGCCCAGCCGAGAACGGTTTCATAAATCTGTCCCAAGTTCATACGGGAGGGCACGCCCAGCGGGTTCAACACGATGTCCACAGGTGTACCGTCGGCGAGGAAGGGCATATCCTCTTCCTTGACGATTTTCGCAACGATACCCTTGTTACCGTGACGACCGGCCATTTTGTCACCCACACGCAGTTTGCGCTTGTTGGCCACATAAACCTTAGCCATCTGCACGATGCCGTTCGGCAGTTCGCTACCGATGGTGGCATCAAATTTCTCACGCATCATCTTGGCTGTCAGCGCACGCTCTTCAATCAAATAATTGCGGATGATTTCCGTGATCAGCGCGTTCAACTTAGAGTCATTGGTCCATTTAGAGACAGAGATGGTAGAATAGTTGATACCCGACAACAGTTTCTGCGAGAATTTCGCACCTTTGGGCACGATGACGTTCTTCGCGTTGTCGTAAATATTATGTGAGATTTTACCGTTCAAAAGTTCATACAGCTTGAGGACGATTTTCTCTTTCAATTCCCCAAGTTTCTTTTCGTAATCGGCATCGATTTCCTTCAGGATGTCCTTGTCTTTCGCCTTGCCTTTTCTGTCTTTGGTCAGACGGGAGAGGGATTTGGCGGCAATCACCACACCCTTCATGGACGGCGGTGCTTTCAAGGAGGCGTCCTTCACATCGCCGGCTTTGTCGCCGAAGATGGCGCGGAGCAGTTTTTCCTCCGGAGTCGGGTAGGATTCGCCCTTCGGAGTGATCTTGCCAATCAAGATGTCACCTTCGTTCACCTCTGCGCCCACACGGATCAAACCGTCTTCGCCGAGGTCTTTCGTAGCTTCCGTAGAAACATTCGGAATATCGTTGGTGAGTTCCTCAATACCGCGTTTGGTGTCACGCACCTCCAGGGTAAACTCCTCAATGTGGATGGAAGTGAAGATATCCTCTTTCACCACTCTCTCGGAAATCACGATGGCATCCTCATAGTTATAGCCTTTCCAAGGCATGAAGGCCACCATCATGTTGCGACCCAGAGCCAATTCGCCGTCTTTAGTGGCATAACCTTCTGTCAGCACCTGCCCTTTGGTCACGCGATCCCCCTTGCGGACAATCGGTTTATCGTTGATGCAGGAGTTCTGGTTGGTTCTTCTGAACTTCTGGAGGTTGTAAGTCTTGACATTGGAATCGAAGCGGACCAGATTTTCCGCGTCGGTGCGGTCATATTTAATGATGATTTTGGTGGCATCGGAATATTCCACCACGCCGTTGGCCTCTGCGCGAAGCAGGTCACGGGAGTCAAGTGCCACCTGACGTTCCAATCCCGTACCCACGATGGGGGCTTCCGGAGCAAGCAACGGCACAGCCTGACGCATCATGTTTGATCCCATCAAAGCACGGTTGGCGTCGTCATTTTCCAAGAACGGAATCAGGGAGGCAGCGATGGAGGCGATTTGGTTGGGAGCCACGTCAATCAGGTCGATTTCCTCTTTCGGAAGAATCGGGAAGTCGGCGAGGTTACGGGCTTTCACCTTGTCGCACAGTTTCCCGTTTTCATCCATCGGGGTACGGGCCTGTGCAATAGACTTGTTTTCTTCCTCCTCTGCGCTGAGGTAAATCGGAGGTTCATTGAACTGAACCACTCCGTCCACCACTTTGCGGTAGGGAGTTTCAATAAATCCCAGGTTGTTGATCTTGGCGAACACACAGAGGGAGGAGATCAAACCGATGTTCGGTCCTTCAGGAGTCTCAATGGTACAAAGTCTTCCATAGTGGGTATAGTGCACGTCACGGACCTCAAAGCCGGCGCGTTCACGGGAAAGACCTCCAGGACCCAAAGCGGAGATTCTGCGCTTGTGCGTCAGCTCTGACAGCGGGTTAGTCTGGTCCATGAATTGGGACAACTGGTTGGTTCCGAAGAAGGAGTTGATGACGGAGGAGAGGGTTTTGGCGTTGATAAGGTCAATCGGTGAGAAGACCTCGTTATCGCGCACGTTCAGTTTCTCGCGAATGGTTCTGGCCATACGGGCGAGTCCCACGCCGAACTGGTTGTACAGCTGTTCGCCGACGGTGCGGATACGACGGTTGCTCAAGTGGTCAATATCATCCACTTCCGTCTTGGAATTGATCAACTCGATCAAATATTTGATAATTTCAATGATATCTTCTTTGGTAAGGACGCCGGTTTCCATCGGGATATTGAGGCCGAGTTTCTTGTTGATTCTGTAGCGTCCCACTTCACCGAGGTCATAGCGCTTGTCGGAGAAGAACAGTTTTTCAAGGGTGGACCTTGCGGTTTCCTCATCCGGCGGCGCGGCGTTACGGAGCTGCAGGTAGATATATTCAATGGCCTGTTTTTCCGTGTTGGTCGGGTCCTTCAGCATGGTGTTGGTGATGATGGAGTAGTCCGTCTGTTTCTCACTTTCCTTGTGGAAGAGGACGGTCTTGATTCCCGCATCAGCAATCATGTTGATATGTTTGTCTTCGAGAATGGTTTCGCGTTCGATAAGGACCTCGGTACGTTCAATATTGACGACCTCTCCAGTCTCTTCATCCACGAAATCCTCGTTCCAGGCGTGGACCACGCGGGCGGCGAGTTTGCGGCCGACGCATTTTTTCAGGTTCACCTTGGTGGCTTTGACCTCCTGGGCGATGTCGAAGATGTCTAAAATGTCTTTGTCAGTTTCATAACCGATGGCTCGCAACAGCGTGGTGACGGGGAGTTTCTTTTTCCTGTCGATGTAGGCGTACATCACGTTGTTGATGTCGGTGGTGAATTCCATCCAGGATCCCTTGAAGGGGATGATACGGGCGGAATACAGTTGTGTTCCATTGCTATGGAACGATGAGCCGAAGAAGACGCCGGGGGAGCGGTGGAGTTGGGATACCACCACGCGTTCGGCACCGTTGATGATGAAAGTGCCGCGGGGCGTCATATAGGGGATGGTGCCCAGATACACGTCCTGAATGCTGGTCTCGAAATCCTCGTGGTCGATGTCATTGCACGAGAGTTTCATTTTGGCTTTCAGCGGCACGCTGTAGGTGAGGCCTCTTTCGATGCACTCATCCATGGAGTAGCGAGGGCCGTCGATATAGTAGTCCAAAAATTCGAGGACGAAGCTGTTTCTTGCATCCGTGATGGGAAAATTCTCTGAGAACACTTTGAAAAGGCCCTCATTGTGTCTTTTTTCGGCATCGGTGTCAATCTGGAAAAATTCCTGGAAAGACTTCAGCTGAATATCCAGAAGGTCCGGGTATTCGGCCGGTCGTGTGGACGCAAAACTAAATCTGGTATTTGTGTTTTTTGTTGTTGCCAATGTTGTTTTACTTTTTAGTGGTTGTGAAAAAAGTGGTTCAGGCGGCATTTGCCGGCCTTATGGCTGGTGGTGTGTTAAGCCTCGCTGGGGGTGCGGGATTATACACAACAAGTACAAGGCTCCACTAGGGAGACCTTGTACTTTTGTGGGTGTGGGGAGTGGTGTTATTTCACTTCCACTTCAGCACCGGCTTCTTCCAGAGACTTCTTCAAGCCTTCGGCTTCGTCTTTGGAAACGCCTTCTTTGATGGGCTTCGGAGCGCCGTCCACCAATTCCTTGGCTTCTTTCAGTCCGAGACCGGTGAGTTCCTTCACTAATTTCACAACGGCGAGTTTCTGTGCGCCGGCTGATTTCAGGATAACGTCGAATTCGGTTTTCTCTTCAGCTTCGGCTGCTGCGCCGCCAGCTGCGGGACCAGCGGCAACGGCTACTGCGGCTGCTGCGGGTTCAATACCGTATTCTTCCTTCAAAATTTGAGCTAATTCGTTAACTTCCTTAACGGTCAAATTCACTAATTGTTCTGCAAATGCTTTCAAATCTGCCATAACTGTTTATTTTTTTAAATGGTTTCTAATTTAATTTTTTGTTTTTTTATGCTCTTTCGGATAAGGTTTTTACGATGCCTGCAAGTTTGCCGCCGCCAGACTGGAGTGCGGAAATAACGTTCTTTGCAGGGGACTGCAACAAACCGATGATGTCTCCGATGAGTTCTTCTCTTGACTTGATGTTGCAAAGATTTTCCAATTGCTCATCGCCGATGTAGGCTGCGCTTTCAATGAATGCGGCTTTGATGATGGGCTTTTTGTTTTTCGCACGGAACTCCTTGATCAGTTTTGCCGGTGCGTTGCCCACGGTAGCCAGCATGATAGCGGTGCTGCCTTCCAATACCGGATAGATTTCCGAGTAGTCAACCTCAGACTGGTCCATGGCGCGTTTCAGAAGGGTGTTCTTCACCACTTTCAGCTTGATCTCGCGCTTGAAGCATTGTCTTCTCAGTTGGTTTACCGTGTCAACAGTGAATCCGGAAATGTCCGTTACATATACATTCGGATAGTTAGCTAAATCTTTCGCAATCGCGTCAATAATCTGACTTTTTTGTTCTTGTTTCATCTTAATTTAGCTTTTTAATTATAATGTAACCGATTTCACATCAACCTGTACTCCGGGACTCATTGTGGAGGAGATGTAGATGCTCTTGATATAGGTTCCCTTTGCTGCGCTCGGTTTCAGCTTGATGATGGTTGACATCATTTCGCGGGCGTTCTCCACCAGCTTGTCGGCGCTGAAGTTCATCTTGCCGATGCCGGTATGGATGATACCGTACTTGTCAACCTTGAAATCAATCTTACCGGCTTTCACATCAGAAACAGCCTTGCCGATCTCCATCGTGACGGTACCGGCTTTCGGGTTCGGCATCAAGCCGCGGGGGCCCAAAATCTTACCCAGCGCACCGATCTTCGGCATCACGCTCGGCATGGTGATGATCACATCCACGTCGGTCCAACCTTTTTTGATTTTGTCGACGTATTCTTCCAAGCCTACGTAATCAGCGCCGGCAGCCTTTGCTTCTTCCTCCTTGTCAGGAGTGCAGAGCACCAAAACACGAACCACCTTGCCGGTGCCGTGCGGGAGGGTCACAATACCTCTCACCATCTGGTTGGCCTTGCGCGGGTCAACTCCCAGACGGACGTCAATATCGAAGGAGGCATCAAACTTTGTGTAGGTGATGTCTTTTACGATATTTACGGCTTCCACGAGCGGATATGCTTTGGTCTTATCAAATTTTGCAAAAGCCTCTTTGCGTTTTTTTGATATTTTAGCCATCTTGTTTCAATTTACTTTAATAATTAATTTTCAAAAGGGTTGGTTCCGCCTTTGACCACAATACCCATGCTTCGTGCCGTACCGGCAACCATTGACATGGCTGACTCGGTGGTAAAGCAGTTCAGGTCGGGCATTTTGTCTTCGGCAATCGTCTTCACCTGATCCCATGTGATGGTGGCCACTTTGCTACGGTTCGGCTCTGCGGAGCCCTTCTGCAGCTTGGCAGCTTCCTTCAGTTGCACAGCAACCGGAGGGGTCTTGATGATGAAGTCAAAGGATTTGTCCTTGTAAACAGTGATGATCACCGGAATGATCTTCCCCGCCTTGTCTTGCGTACGGGCGTTGAACTGTTTGCAGAACTCCATGATGTTCACACCCTTGGAACCCAGCGCGGGACCCACCGGCGGTGAAGGATTTGCGGCACCTCCCTTGATTTGTAACTTAATTAATCCAGCTACTTCTTTTGCCATTTTTAATTTTTTTTAGTTGTGTAACAATTGTTTAGTGGCATTTACACCTTTTCAACCTGCATAAAACTGAGCTCAAGCGGAGTCTTACGGCCGAAGATTTTCACCATAACCTTCAGCTTCTTCTTCTCGGTGTTGATCTCCTCGATCACGCCGTTGAAAGTGTTGAAAGGCCCGTCCACCACCTTGACCTCTTCGCCCACAATGAAGGGGGGAGCAAAGGTTTCGTCCTGCTCAAGCAGTTCGTCCACCTTCCCTAACATCCGGGTTACTTCGGCAGGACGCAGAGGCGTGGGAATATCGGTTTTGTGTTTGCAACCTACAAAGCCCAGCACGCCCGGTATGTTCAGCAAAATGTGCAACACCTCCCCCAGTTTCATCACTTCTACAAAAATGTAGCCCGGGAAGTAGGTGTTCTCTTTGCTGATCTTCTTGCCGTTGCGGATCTGATAAACTTTCTCGGTCGGTATCAGAATCCGGGACACGAAATCCTTGATGTGGCAAGCCTCTATCTCACTCTCGATATTCTGCTTGACCTTCTTCTCGGTTCCCGTTACCGTTCTGATCACATACCATTTTCTTTCAATCTCTGCCATACTGCTAAAGGTGTTGACGGTGAATACCAACTATAATTATTCCAAATTACGAAAGCGTGGGGAACATGAGGTCCATACCCCATGAAAAGATAACATCCATCAACCATACGATTAACGCAATGATTAGGGAAGCAATGGATACGACAATGACGCTGCTCTGCAAATCGTCTGCAGAAGGCCAGGTTACTTTGTTCACCAATTCGTCATAGGTTTCTTTCAAATATCTGCCAATCTTTCTCATTTTGAATAATTTTATTTTTCTTTTCTATCCTATTTTTGGAAGTTTTGGAAGTTTTTTTTGCATTTTTCAACTACATAATCGTTGCGGAGCAGCCTCTTTGTACGCGATTCTAACCACCTCATAAACAATAATTTATGAGACAATCTTCCTCATACGTGCCAGTCTTGCATACTACAACGCAATAAGCTGGCAAATATACATTTTTTTTATTTCCAAAATCAGTGTTGAAAAAAAATGAAAAATATTTTTTTATTTCTCGTTTTTTTATATATCCAAAACCACAATCTTCCCTCTTTTTTTTCTTTGATTTGTCGTCGCACTTTTGATTTTTTCGTGTATTTTTGCACCTGCATTTGCAAGCCTATCAAACTTTATACAATATTATATATATATGCTGAACATTGGAAAAATGAATGAGAGCGCCAGCTACCTCCAAAGCTGCTGCAACCTGAAACCTGAAGTGGCCATCGTCCTCGGATCTGGATTGGGCGGGCTGGTGGATGAAATCCTCATTGAAAAGGAAATCCCCTATCACGAGATCCCCAACTTCCCGGTCTCCACCGTCCAAGGGCACAAAGGCACCCTGATCTTCGGGAAGCTCAACGGAGTGAATGTCCTCGTGATGAGCGGTCGTTTCCACTATTATGAAGGGTACGACATGCAGACCCTTACCTTCCCCATTCAGGTCATGAGCCGCATGGGTATCAAAAAACTCATCCTCTCCAATGCCGCCGGCGGACTGAACCCCTCTTTTGACATCGCCGACATCATGGTCATCACCGACCATATCAACTTGATGGGCAACAACCCCCTCCTCGGTCCCAACGATGACACCATAGGACCACGCTTCCCTGACATGAGCGAGGCCTACTCCCGGCGCATGGTGAAACTGGCGCAAAAGGTAGGCGAGGAACAAAACATCAAACTGCAGCACGGCGTTTATGTCGGTGTCACCGGTCCCTGCTATGAGACCCCCGCCGAATACCATGCCTTCCACATCCTCGGCGCTGACGCCGTCGGCATGTCCACCGTGCCGGAAACCATCATGGCCCGCTATCTGGGCATGGAGGTTTTCGCTCTGTCCGTCATCACCGACCTGGGCGTGCTCGGTCAAATTGAAAAAGCCTCCCATGAGGAGGTGCTGAATGCCGCCGCCAAAGCCGAGCCCAAAATGATCTGCCTCGTCAAAGAGCTCCTGCCTCAGTTGTAAATCCGCAAACGGCGACCATCATAGTTGGTCTTGTAATATTTCAAGGGATATTGCGACGGCCCGTCAATCACTGAGCCGTCCAAAATGTTGAAGCGAGTCCCGCATTCCGGATCTGTTATCATGATACCACTCTCATCCACTACCAGCCACGAATCCGCATTCTCCCAATCATACGGACATGCCCTATCGTATGCAACAAAAGTTTGATAATCAATTCTATACACAATTATCCCGGCCACACCCCCGGTAAAATACTCGTAACCCCCTATGAAATTCAATTTGTAATATTGGACATCATCCGGGAAAATGGTGAAATTCACTTTCACATTGGGGATGGTCGCGTGCTGATACCCTTCACAGCGGGTAAAAAGAAGGGCGAGCAGAAAAACAGCACACAAAATACTGCAACTCCTTTTCATAAATAAAAGTGATTTACGCATGACTGTTGTTCTTTTCCGCTTTGATTGACAGGGATTTGATGCCATATACGGGGAATCTGTTCACTCGCATCTCCACATAGAAAGTGGCTTTCCCCGCCACGGGGAAGCGCAAATTCGTGAACACTTTATGGGTGTGCCTCTTGATGGTTTTCCCGTTTTCAGTTCCTACGGACGCGTTCCGGCTGTTGTCATTGAAATCAATCTTGTAGGTGTTGGTTCGGCGGTCATTGGAATCGGGGGAGACGGCAGTGATGTCCATCGGCAGATAAGCGATGTCAATGTCATTGAGAAACTCCACCTCCAGAGTGATATCGTACAGGGCATCCGCGGTCGGTATATCTCCGTAAAAAACAATTTCCTTATGCAGCATCACATCCTGATTGGGAAGGGTGTCCTTGCGGGGGATGTACACGTTATTAGGGAAATCATGCCTTGCACTGAAAATATAGTTTGCAGTTTGTGTTTCGGAAGTCGCATTCTTGTCGGAACTTTTTTTATGACAGGATGTAAACAACAAACAGATTATCAGCAGAATTGCAAGATTTGAAAAATTTTTTCCCGTTATTTTCATTATGAACGTTTTTAGATTTGAAATTTTAATACTTTCGCAAACGAAAAATTTTCGGCAAAATTACACTATATTTTTTATTTGGTTGAATTTCGTCAAAATGCGTCCGACTTTTTTATAAAACATTGAGAATCTATTATCTAACTAAATTTTTTACTGATGAAAATGAAAAAATTCTATGTGGTCTGGGCGGGGCGCACCCCCGGTGTGTACCAAACTTGGAACGATTGCAAAATGCAAGTGGAGGGTTTTGAGGGTGCCCGATACAAAAGCTTTGACACGGAAGAAGAGGCACGGCAGCAGTATGCCGCTGGGTACGAGAAGTACCGCAAATCGCATCCGATCATCCCGAAAAAACTGCCCACCCTTTTCTCCGCGGAAGCGGAAAAACCCATACAGAACAGTTTGTCTGTGGACGCGGCCTGCAACATGAAAACCCGTGTGATGGAATACCGCGGGGTGGACACGCAAAGCGGCGCGGAAATTTTCCGGGTGGGACCGTTCCAAAACGCCACCAACAACATGGGAGAGTTCCTCGCCCTGGTGCACGGCCTGGCCTATCTGAAAAAAATCGGCAGCAATATGCCCGTCTATTCCGACAGCATCACCGCCATCGCATGGGTGAGACAGAAAAAACATAAATCCATCGTGAAACCCACAGCCGAAAATGCCATGCTTTTCAAACTTCTTGAAAGGGCGGAACTATGGCTACACAACAATACCTTCACCAACCCCATTCTGAAATGGAACACTCCCCTGTGGGGCGAGATCCCCGCTGATTTCGGAAGAAAGTAACCAGCACGCCTCTTCCCCCCTTTTACTGATTTTTACTTTGTAAAAGATTGGCATTGTTAAAAAGTGTATTGTGGTTTGATTTGTAAAGTGTTTTAAATAAACATTTTACAAGGATTACTTTTTTTATAAACAAGATATCATTTCACTGCGGAGGTACAGTATCTTTGCAGAAAAGACCCGGTATATATTTAAAGCAATCAAACCTGTTCCCAATTCAAGAAAATCCTGTAAATTTGCCGCTTGTAAATTTTATGAATCATGAAAAGATTTTTCTTGCTTATTGTTAGCTTTTTTGCAGTATTTTTTGCATTCGGGCAGTCACAGCTCATTGACTTGAACGGAGTTTTTGAAGGCAAATACCGATATGACAATATCCCTTCCCTCTCCTGGCGCCCCACCACTTCCCGGTACACCTACTATGACAAGTCGGATGATGCTGTCATGATGGCAGATTTGAAAAATGGGAAAAGTTCAAAATTGTTTGATTTTCAAAATGTTTATGATTTCTTCGGTCACAAAGACGGAGCGGCCTACACAGCGAACTCTTTCCGCCAGGCCGGCGGTTGGGTGGCCAAATCCTGGCAGTGGGACGACATGAACACTTTGAGAATGCAGTGCCTCGTCCCAGGAGAGACCAGCGATGCATACCTGCTTTACAATGTCAAAACAAAGCAGTTCTCTCTCCAGTCACACGGGATGCCGAATGTAAGTGTGGAGGACGAATCCGATTCCCATCAAGGACTATATATATATGAAAAGGAAGAGAACGAAGGCCCCGTGGTATATTACGTCAACGATTATACGCATCCGGTAAGTGAACAGATCATCCTTTGTCCCGACACCGGAAAGCATATCGTTTTCGGACAGGCGGTTCACCGCAGCGAGTGGGGAATCAACGAAGGATGGTATTTTTCTCCAAAAGACAATTACATCGCTTTTTACCGGATGGACGAATCCATGGTGGAAGACTATCCCCTGCTTCAAACCAGCGAGGAGGACGGCGCAGCCGCTATCGCCTACATTAAAAACATCAAATATCCGATGGCCGGCAGAACCAGCCACCAGGTGAAAGTAGGCATCTTTGATGCACGCAAGTCTTTTGCCACCCATAAGTGCGTGTACCACTATATCCAGACCGACCCCGCAGATGGGGAATTTCTTACCAATGTCACCTTCTCTCCTGACGAAAAATATTTGTATATCACCCATTTGAACAGGGAACAAAACCACTCCAAACTCATTCGTTACGAACTAGAGAGTGGAAAAAAAGTGGCCGTGCTGATTGAAGAGCAAGACAGTCGCTATGTAGAGCCCCTCCACCGGATGATCTTCCTTAACAACGGGGACTTCATCTGGCAGAGCGACCGAGACGGATGGAACCATTTTTATCTGTATCACTTTGATGGACAGCTGGTAAGACAGATCACCAAAGGCAACTGGCCTGTCATTGAAGATTTGGGACTGGATCCCCAAGAGAAAAACCTTTACTTTATGACTAACAAGGACAATCCTGTCGACCAATATCTCTATGCTGTCAACCTGGCCACCGGCCAACTCACCAACCTCACCCCCGATTCCGGCACACACACCATCCGGATGTCAGCCGACAAAAAATATTACTTTGATTACTTCTCCTCCCTGCATACTCCTTTGGAAATTCGTGCCGGCAGCACAGACGGAAAGACAAAGAAGCTGCTGAAAAGTTCTCCCAGCCCGTACGCCAACTACACCTTGGGCACGGACACCATCTTCTCACTCAAAAACGCTCACGGAGACGACCTCTACTGTGAAATGATTCTTCCTCCCCATTTTGACAAATCCAAAAAATACCCCTGTTTAGTATATGTTTACGGAGGTCCCCACTCCCAACTGGTGACCAACACTTTCATGACCGCTGGAGTCTTCCTGAACTACATGGCCCAAAAAGGGTATGTGATTTTTGTTTTGGACAACCGGGGGACCAGCAACCGAGGGGCGGAATTTGAGAAGTGCATCCACCGGCAACTGGGCACTCTGGAAAGCGAGGACCAGATGGTGGGCATCAACTATTTGCGCTCTCTTCCCTTTATTGATGCCCAAAGAATGGGAATTGACGGCTGGAGCTTTGGCGGCTTCATGACTCTCACGATGGTGACCGAGCACCCCGAGATATTCGCTTCCGCCACTTGCGGTGGGCCAGTGGTCAATTGGGAATGGTACGAAATCATGTACGGCGAACGCTACATGGACACTCCTCAGGAAAACCCCGAAGGATATGCACAAGCCTGCATCATTCCTAAAATCAAAAATCTGAAATGCCCCCTTCTTGTCATGCACGGACAACAGGACAACACCGTGGTTCAGCAACATAGTTTGGAACTTCTCCACAGATCGGTTTTGGAGGATGTCCAGATCCATTATTTCCCCTATACCACACACGAACATAATGTAATGGGGTTTGACCGTGTGCAGATGTGGCACAAAATTGAACAATTCCACGATCAATATTTGAAAAAATAAAATAAAAAATTGATATGAGCCAACTCGCATTCAAAAGGTATATCTGGCTGATTGACACCATCAGCCAAGCTGGAGAAGAAGGAATCCCCTTTGAAAAAATCCGCGAAAAATGGTCCGACAACCATTTGTCAGACGGCAAGCCCTACGCCCTGCGCACATTCCACAACCATCGGAAGGACATCATGGATATTTTCAATATCCACATCCGGTGCAAGAAAAGCACCAACTCCTACTACATTGCAGGCGACCGGCAATCCAACCAGCTCCTGAAAAAAATGATGGAACTGGCCATGCTCAACCAGTTGATCGGGGAATATCCCCTTACTGAAGGGAAAATTCACACCGATTTGAAGGGCGGCGACGGCTCTTATCTTCCCCAATTGGCGGAAGCCATCGGCAAAAACAGAAAGATTGACTTATTATGCAATCTTGCCGGAACTTCCACCGAAACGACATATTCCGGGTTCACCCCTCTGGCCCTGAAATTAGTTCAAGACCACTGGTTTTTATTGGGAAAAGATGCCGAGAATCAGTATCATCTTATTGAATTTAAACATATTAAAAAAATAACACTGCTCTCAGAGCTGTTTGAATCTCCCGATAAAATTCTATTGAAAGAACTGTTGGTAGAGAATTATGGAGCAGCGTTGGAAGCGATAGAAACCGAAGAGGTGATGTTGAAATTCAGCAAGGATTCCGCTGTGGCGCTATTGGAGAATCCCCTTCACCCTTCTCAACAGGAGATTGAACGGAGAAAAAACTACTCTGTCTTCTATTATTTTTTAAAACCCACCCAGGCTTTTGTCCGGCAACTATTGTCGTACGGAGATACCGTAGAGGTGCTGGCCCCCGTCACATTGAGACAAGCACTCTCTCAAATGGCAAAAAAAATAGCAAAGAGAAATCAATTATCTGAAAACAATGAAATACAAGTTAGTATGTAAAAAATGCGGTCATGAGATCGCCTCCTTCCGTGAATGGTTCGAAGCCGACCAAGCTTGTCCTAAATGCGGAGGAAACTATGTGGAAGTTCACTACCAAGCTGACTATCACCACTTGAAGGAACTTTACCAAAAAGAAGGAGAAAGTTTCTGGCATTATTTTGACTACCTTCCCCTTGAAAACAAAAACAACATTGTCACCTGTCGTGAAGGAGCCATTCCCATTGAGAACTGGGATTTCATGGAGCGGTTTGCCAAAGAAAAATACGGGATAGACTGCAAAGTGATGGTTTACCGGAACGATTTAAACGGAGGTACCAACTCTTTCAAGGATGTGGCCGCCGCTTTGGCCGCTGCCGTCTTCAAAGAAAACGGAATCAAGGAATATTGCGTCGCCTCCACCGGAAACACGGCGACGGCATTCAGCAAATATCTGGCACTGGCGGGTGTGAAGCTGCACGTGTTCGTGCCGAACTGTGTTTTCCAGGACACTGTGGATGAGATCCGTTCTCTCGGCCAGCATCTGGTCATCTCATCCGGTGATTACGGCGAGGCCAAAAAAGAAGCTGCGGCATTCCACAAGAACAACCATGTACTGATTTCTGGCGGAAACATTGACCCCATCCGCGTGGAAGCCAAAAAAACGATGGTTTTTGAATTCATGCGGCAGATGGGCAAGATGCCCGACATTTACATCCAAGCCGTCAGCGGCGGCACAGGCCCGATTGCTGTGGACAAGGGAGTGCGAGAGATTCAAGACGTCTTCCCTGAAGTGAAGTTGCCGCAGCTCTATTTAGTGCAGCAAGACACGTGCGACCCGATGGTGCAGGCGTGGGAGAACGCAGAAAAGCAGGGTTTTCCTGAAGGCTATGAGAACCATTTCCCTTCCATTCCCAATCCGCAGACGATGGTGTCCATCCTTTCCACCGGGACCCCCGGCATGTTCCCCATTGTGGCCCCGCTTGTCCGAAAAAGCAATGGCACTTTCCTGTGCGTGAAAGAATCCGAGCTGGTGCATTATGCCAAAATCGCCAAAAAAGAGCGAGACGTAATGCTCGGCCCTGCCGCCGCGGTATGCTTTGCCGGTTTTTATAAAGCATTGGAAGAAAACAGAATACAGAATGGGCAAACCGTCTTGGTCAATACTGGAGAAGGGGCGGCCCGTGCGAAGGAATTTGCCGCGATGGTAAATGAATAAATTTAAAAATTCGGCGGTGAATATTTCATAAAAAGTTGTATTTTTGCCGCCGATTTTCTGCCGCATTCGTCTAGTGGTCCAGGACATCAGATTCTCAGTCTGAGGATCGCGGGTTCGAATCCCGCATGCGGTACCTGTCAAGCTGACCTTGTTACAAGGCCAGCTTTTTTCTTCCTGACAACGGGAAGAATTTCATTAATCTGCGGAGGGGGCGTTCATTCTCCTACAGAAGAGAGAGGGATACCTCCACATACGAAGAAACGGCTGTACCGTCCACTGTGGCAGGTTTCCAAGAAGGCATGCCAAGAAACACCCTCTTTATCTCCCTGGCTACGGGAGCGGTCAAATTTCCTTGCACCTTCACCCGGTTTACTTTCCCTCGGGCACTGACCCAAAAACCGACGATAATATTCCCGGCATCCCTCTGGTCGTCCCGTGATGGGCCACGCCATTGCTCCCGAATATATTTTTGCATCGCCTCGGTACCATCAGGAAACATCGCGTCGCACACCTTATACTCTGCCGTTTTATCCGAGATTTTCGCGTTACCGATACGTGCCAATGGGGTTTCATTTGCAAAGTTGAATATGGTGGAAGTTCGGCCATCTGCTATCAACGGATTCTCCCATCGAGTGACTGCTGGCACCCACCCGCAAACTATACGTTCTATTGGTTCCGCCCCCAAGTCTCCCCACACCTCAACACTGTCTGTAGGAAGTTCTGTCTGCGCAATAGCGGCAGGCATACCCATCAGTGACAATCCCGCCGCCACACCAAGGACGGCCACCCGTTGGGAGAGTTTCCTTCTTTGGACAAGCGCCTTTTCCAACTGTCTCACCTCATTTTCACAGCGCGGGCATGTGCCCTTGCACTCTCCTTCAAAGGTACATTCCGGGATTTCCAAAGCAATGCCATTGGCCGTGGCGATTTCGCGCCGCACCGCTTTCAAATACTTGCATATCTGTTTGCCTTTCATGATTTTGGGGATTGGAATTTTTTTCTGTGCGCAAAAATAAAAAAATTTGATTTATTGCCACTGTAAACCAAAAAATTTCCGACAGGATGGCGGAAAAAACAAACCAGAAAATGCCATTTTTTGTTTTAATTCATTATAAAATATTGATTTTTAATAAATTATAATAAAAATAAAATTTATTTGACAAGCGTTGAAAAAGTAAAAAATAGTTGTATTTTTGCGGTCTCAAAAATGTCCAATGGTGTAACGGTAGCACTACAGTTTTTGGTACTGTCTGTCTTGGTTCGAATCCAGGTTGGACAACAGACGAAGGAACTCTCACTACTCTATAGTGGGAGTTTTTTGTGAAAGGCAGGGAGGGGGCGAAAGTCCTCTTTTTTGTTGAAAAAGCACAATGAAAACAAACATCTAAAAAATAAAAAATGGAAGAACGTTTAAATTTGATTGAAACCTTTGCGGAGTTCAAAGATTTCAAAAATATTGAAAGAGAAACGCTGATGCGCATTTTGCAGGACATTTTCCGTTCGGTGTTGCTGAAGAAATACGGTCCTGACGCCAACTTTGACGTCATTGTCAATGTGGACCGCGGGGATTTGGAGATCCAGCGCTACCGGGAGATTGTGGAAGACGGAGAGGTGGAGAACGAATACACACAGATTGCCCTGTCGGATGCGATCAAGATTGAGCCCGACTTTGAAGTGGGCGAAGAGGTGATGGAGAACATCCGTCTGGAGGATTTCCAGCGCCGGGAGATTCTCTCCCTCCGCCAGAACCTCATCTCCAAAATCATGGAATATGAGAAAGACCTTGTATATAAGAAATATGAGCACCGTGTCGGCGAGCTGGTCTCCGGCGAAGTGACCCAAGTGTGGCGCAAAGAGATTCTGGTTTCAGACGAAGAGGGTGTGGAACTGATTCTCCCGAAATCCGAACAGATTCCTGCCGACCACTACAAGAAGGGCGACACGCTGAGCGCTGTGGTTGAACGCGTGGAAATCATCTCTTCCACTCCGCGCATCACCATCTCCAGAACCTCTCCCCGTTTCTTGGAAAGACTGATGGAGACGGAGATCCCCGAGGTTTACGACGGCCTCATCACCATCAAAAACGTGGTGCGTTCTCCTGGGGAGAGAGCCAAAGTGCTGGTGGAATCCTACGACGACCGCATCGACCCCGTCGGCGCATGCGTGGGCCTCAAGGGAAGCCGTATCCACAGCATCATCCGCGAGCTGAGAAATGAGAACATTGACATCATCAATTATACCCAAAACCCGAAACTGCTGATTTCCCGCGCCTTGAGCCCGGCTAAGATCACCTCCATCGATATTGACGAAGAGAGCAAAACCGCCAACGTTTACATGAAACCCGATCAGGTTTCCCTCGCCATCGGAAAGGGCGGCTACAATATCAAGCTCGCCGGCAAGCTCTCCGGATATGAAATCGATGTGTTCCGCGATGACATTATTGAAGAGGAAGATGTCGACCTCCAGGAATTCTCCGATGTGTTTGACCAGTGGGTGATTGACGCCTTCAAAAAAATCGGTTGTGACACAGCGAAGAGCGTGCTGAAACTCACCCGCGAGGAGCTTATCCAACGCACCGACCTGGAAGAGGAAACCGTTGACGAGGTAATCGCCGCAGTGAAAGAAGAACTTGAAGTGGAGTAAAACCGCCGTCTTCCTAACATAACGCATTTATTCTCAAAGGTTAATAAAATTAAAATCAAGAAAAAAAATATATGGGTGAAGAAAAAAAGTTACCGAGATTAGGAGCCGCTGCCAAAGAATTTAACGTTGCCACCATTTCCATTGTAGAGCTTTTGAAAAAGAAAGGCTTGGAGATTGAGGACAACCGCAATGCCAAGCTGACCGCGGAAATGTATGACATCCTTGTCAAGAACCTGAGCGGAGAGAAGAAAGTGAAGGAGGATTCCCAGAAACTGGATATGGATTTCTCATACAACAAGCCGGGGGCCAACAAGACAGAGCCCGAGAAAAAACAGGAGACCACTGAGGAAGATCCCGGTGAAGTGATCCTGATCAAGGGTAACACCATTGAAAAAGAACCGTTGAAAAAAGAGTCAATCAGGGTGGAAATCAACCGACCCAAAATTCTGGGGAAAATAGACCTTGATTCCATAAAGAAAGAGGCTTCTGTGCCCAAAGAGGAGAAAGCCCAGGAGGAAGCTGTCGCAGAACCCGCCGCAGTCCCCCAACCGGCCGAGGAGCAGAAAGCCGATCCGTCTGCGCCCAAAGAGGAGAAGGCAGAAAAGCCCGCACCCGAACATATCGGCATTCATGTGGAAGACTACCGCCCGAAAGTGGTGGGCAAAATCGACCTTGACGCGCCAAAGCAACAGACAGAAAGCACGGCTCTACCCCAACCAGAACAACCCCAAGCCGACACTGCTGAACCCATCAATGAGGAGCCACCTGCCAAGCCGGAACCCACATCTTCCAAACCCGTGCCGGAAAAGGTGGAACTGGTGGTTGAAAAGCTGAAAGCCCCCAACATTGTGGGCAAGATCGACCTCTCCACCATCCGCGACACCTCCAAAAAATCCTCCTCTGCTTCCGCAGAAGCAAAGGCCGAAGCCAAAAAGAAGAAAAGGAAGAGAATCAAGTCTTCGGCCATGAAAGCCGGAGGAGACAATCAAAAAGCAAAGAAACCCGAACCCAAAGTGGAGATTTCGGAAGAGGACATCCAGCGCCAGATCAAGGAGACCATGATGCGCCTGGAGCCTCTCGGAAAAACCAAGTCCTCCAAGCGAAGAAGAGAGAAACGCCAGCACATCCACGAAGAGATGCTGCAGCAGGAACAAGCCGAACTGGCACAGCAGAGAGTGCTGAAGGTGACGGAATTCATTACCGCCAACGAACTCTCCACCCTGATGAACATCCCCGTCACGCAGATTATCTCCACCTGCATGAGTGTCGGACTTTTCGTGTCCATCAACCAGCGCCTCAGTGCGGAAACCATCTCCCTGCTGGCCGAGGAATTCGGTTATGAAGTGGAATTTGTAGGTGTGGACGACGGCGACAGCCACAAGGAGGATGAGGAAACCGATGCTCCTGAAGATCTCCAGCCCCGTCACCCGATCATCACGGTCATGGGCCATGTGGACCACGGTAAGACCTCTTTGCTGGACTACATCCGCAAATCCAATGTCATCGCCGGTGAGGCCGGCGGTATCACCCAGCATATCGGTGCGTACGAAGTGACCCTGCCCGACGGGCGCAAGATCACCTTCCTTGACACCCCCGGCCACGAGGCCTTCACCGCCATGCGTGCCCGCGGTGCCAAAATCACCGACTTGTGTATCATTGTCATCGCAGCCGATGACTCCATCATGCCCCAAACCGTTGAAGCCATCAACCACGCGCAAGCCGCTGGTGTGCCGATGGTTTTCGCCATCACCAAGATTGACAAGCCTCACGCCAATCCCGAAAAAATCAAAGAGGGGCTGGCCAACATGAACATTCTGGTGGAGGACTGGGGAGGCAAATACCAGTGCCAGGAAATTGACGCCAAACACGGTACCAATGTCAACGAACTGTTGGAGAAAGTGTTGCTGGAAGCGGAAATTCTGGAATTGAAAGCCAATCCCAACCGTCCGGGCGTGGGCACCGTCATCGAGTCCTCCCTGGACAAAGGCAAGGGATATGTCGCCAAAGTGCTGGTGCAGAACGGCACCCTGAAAATCGGGGATCCCATCTTGGCCGGCAGCTGCTATGGCAAAGTGAAAGCCTTGTACAACGAGCGTAACCAGCCCGTGAAATCGGTGGGTCCCGCCTCTCCGGTGCTGTTGCTCGGTTTGGATGGTGCGCCGCAGGCCGGCGACTCCTTCAAGGTTTGTGAAACCGAACAGGAAGCCCGTATCACCGCCACCAAACGAGCCCGTCTGCTCCGCGAACAGGGACTGCGCACACAAAAGCACATCACACTGGACGAAATCGGCCGCCGTATCGCGATCGGCGACTTCAAAGAGCTCAACGTCATTGTAAAGGGAGACGTGGACGGCTCCGTGGAAGCTCTCTCCGACTCCCTGATGAAACTCTCCACCGAGCAGGTACAAGTGAATGTGATTCATAAATCCGTGGGTCAGGTGACCGAAAGCGACGTTTTGCTGGCTTCTGCCTCCAACGCGCTGATCGTCGCCTTCCAAGTGCGCCCCTCTGCCGGTGCGCGCAAGCTGGCTGAAAAAGAGCAGATCGACCTCCGCACCTACTCCATCATTTACGATGCCATTGAGGAAATCAAATCGGCAATGGAATGCCTGTTGGCACCCAAAATCCGTGAGAAAGTGCTGTGCAACATTGAAATCAAAGAGGTTTTCAAAATCACCAAGGTGGGCAACGTGGCCGGCTGTATCGTCCTCGACGGCAAGCTCCAACGCTCCACCAAAGTGCGCCTGATCCGAGACGGTATCGTCATCTATACCGGAAAACTGGGTTCCCTCCGCCGCTTCAAAGACGACGTGAAGGAGGTAGTCTCCGGACAGGATTGCGGCTTGAACATTGAAAACTTCAACGATATCAAAGTGGGTGACATCATTGAGGGGTATGAGGAATACGAAGAAAAAGCGACCTTATAGCCATGAACTTCACCTTCTTCCACCGCCCGCGGCCTCGCCAGTTTGAGTACAAACCCCGCTTCTACAACCCTGAAAAAGATCCGGATGATTCCGGTGAGGGTTTAGACCAGAAGGAGCAGTTTGCGCGACGGCTTCACCGCGAGTGGGACTCCAGCCGCACCACTACCACAAGACAACGCACAAATCCTACTTCCATCATCTGGCTGGTCTTGGGAATTGTGCTGATTATCTACTTCATCCATTCCAAAGCTTTCACCACCATCACCAACTATTTTGGCGGTGGGAATGCTTCGTCCCAGAACATAGCAGCGGTGGACAGTTCCGCCGTGATCAACTGGGATACCGATTCCACCGAAATCCTTGCAGACACCTCCGCCGCCAGTGCCTATGCAAAACAGGTCATGAACGAAGGAGGACCTGTTGGCGGCCCGTTCGCTGAGATATTGGAACAGAAGGCCCGAAAAGTGATTGCCGGAGAATACGGAGATGACCGTGCCTGTCGTCAGGCCCTGGGGGATGAATACGACCTTGTAATGTCCAAGGTGGAAGAAATCAAATCCAAAGCAAAACAGCCATGAACCAGAAGAAGAAACAGCAGGAATACCCCTCCTCCAGCGATCAGTTTGCCCAAAGGCTTCACGGATCGTGGAATCGGAGCAGGAAGAAAAAAGACAAACAGAGCCGTCTTCCCAATGTGGCACTCATCATTATTGCTTTGCTCCTGATCGGCCTGTCCCTGTGGTTGTTGTTCAGCTAAAAAGTGAATGTCTTGAACTAGACATAATGGCTCCCTTTGTTACCGTTTCATACGGTTTCTGTTTGTGATTTCTTCCCTCCCTGGGGGGCACATTTCTGGTGTGAAGGGATTGCCAGATGAAAAATTTATCCTAAAATAGAATTTATCCCATTTAGGATTATCCTATTTAGGATAAAAGCAGTATTTTTGCCGACAAATTACTAAAAATCAATACTCAATGAATTCAAGTCCAAGGGGAAAGCCATCTGTGAATCGTTCTTGAGCAGACTGTTGGAAAAGGATTTTATTACACAGGAAAAGTCTGCATATATGGTCTATGATCCCTTCTTCGGTTTGTGGCTGCAAGGTATTTAAGAAAGGATTCTAATCGCATCCTCGCATAATCGTATCCCCGCATTTCTTTTTTCCCTTCACGAGGGTTCATATTTCGGCCGTGAAGAGGGTGAATTTTCAGGAAATTTTTGTGCTTTTGCAACCTTATGCTCTAAAGCATCAATACAGCAGTCCGAAAAGCCACAATGGAATTTTGTTGCCGTGACCGATTTCCATATCATCAGCGACCACGTAGCTCGCTTCAATATTTTTGATCTGCGAAAAACCCTTGCTTTTCCCTCCTACTTCAAAAAGCCACTTCCCATCTGCCACTATATCTCCCTTTTCCGGCATGGAAAGTTTGTGCGCTGTGCCAATCTGAGAGGCGAGATAAGTTTCACGCAAAGTGCCCGCATCGACGTTCGAAGTGAGACAAAACATCAGATTGGTATTGTAAAAGAGGATTTTTTCAGGTTTTGTCAACATATTCATTCCATCCGACGATGCATAAAGCCGACGAATCAAGGCCGCCCTGCTCATCAGGTCAAGCAGTTTCACCACATTGTTTCTGGAAGATTGCAAGGTGTTGCATAAAGATGAAATGTTCAGTGTATAAGGTGATTGCTCGGCCAATACTGCCAGCAATTGCTTGGCTTTATATACAGAATCGTATTCAATATTGCTAACCGATGGTATTTCATTGGTGATAATAGTTTCAATCACTTGTTGCAACCTGTCAAAAAAGCCATCCCCCTCTTCCCGATAAAACGGATAGTAGCCCGACTTCAGATACTTTTCAAAATGGTGTAGCACTTTCACATCTGATGTGATTTGTGAAGCCATCACAAAATGGTTGTTTAGAATTTCCTCCAACGAAAAGACCGGCAATTCCACCACATGCTCAAGACTCAGGTATTCCCGAAACGAAAGTCCCTCCATCGTATAAAGACGATGTCGGCGTGAAAGGTCTGCGGATAACGATTCGTCGATTTTTAGCATGGATGAACCCGTTACAACAACATGTAGCTGGGGATAGGAATCATAAATGTTCTTGATTTCTTGCTGCCATCCTTTGTATTTGTGTACCTCATCCAGAAAAAGATGCGTTCCCCCATGCGTATAATGATATTCTGCCAAATCAAGGATGGAGTGTGTGGCAAACCACAAATGGTCAAGCGAGGCATACAGAGCCTTTTCCGCTTTGGGAAATTCTTTCTTGATGTGTTGCAACATCAAGGTCGTTTTACCCACTCCTTTTGCACCCTTGATCACAATCAACCGATTGTCCCAGTTGATATTATCATATAAATATCGGGTGAATTTCAAATCGGTTTCCGCCAACAGACGGCCATACGCCTTAAATAATCGGTCCATATCTATCATTTTTAATATGCTGCAAAAATACAATTTTTTACTTTGAAAAGTAAAAAACCACATCTTTTTTTTACTTTAGATTGAAAGGTTTGTAAAAGCGGAGGTTGAGATATGACTTTCACACCCCGCATCCCACTTTTTTCCCTTCATAAGGGTTCACATTTCTGATGTGAAGGAATAAATATTCAGGAAATAAGTGTACTTTTGCAACTTCTTTTTAAACAGAAAATTGAAAACTCATAATATGAAAAAAATAGCCTTCTTGATGCTCCTGCTGTGTGCGGGAATGAATGTTTTGCTGGCACAGATAAATGCTCCGACACTGAACTCACCTGCTGACGGATATGTGTATCCTAACACGGTGAAACCGCTTTTGAAAATCAATTCCGTTTCGGGCGCAAGTTATTATCTGTTCCACTGGTCGGAGGACCCCACTTTTGCTACTTACAGTTCTCACACCATGTCGTCTTCGTACACGGGATTGAATGTGAACGGATTGAAATTCGGCACGACGTACTACTGGCGGGTTTATGCCATCACGGCCAACTATGCCGACACTTCTGCCAGCTCGGCAGTGTGGAGCTTCACTACTACGGATGCTCCAACTATCACTGCCCCAGCTGACGGGACAGTTCTCACTAACAGCATAATGCCCAATATCCAATGGACAGAAATAGTGGGAGCCACCAATTACATTTACCAGTGCGACACCACTCCTTCATTCAATTCATCATTGCGAAGAACCTATACCTTGGGTTATCAGTCAGGAGGAAGCAATCCTCTCAATCTGAGTTTCGGCAAAACCTACTACCTTCGCATGAGGGCAACCAATACGAATGAGAGCGACACCTCTGCATGGTCGGCGGTGCGAAGTTTCACCACCAGCGACAGCATCACACTGGTATCCTTCAATGATCCAAGCCCCACAGCCAATTATTATACCCGGCAGACATTAAGTTGGAAACCCTACCGGGGCGTGACGCAGTACTTTCTACAATTAGATACCACACCCCATTTTAATTCACCCGTTTTACAACAGATTAACCACACATCTTCCTCCACTTCCACGACCGACAACCAAAGCGTCATTATCAACAATATGCGATATGGTTCAATGTATTATTGGCGGGTGCGGGCTGCCAACTATAACGGTACCGACACCTCCAGCTGGTCGGCCACCTGGCAGTTCCACACTATGGACTTTGTAAATAATACAGACAATACCATCAACAACTCTGATTCAACCCAAAACTACTATACCCGCCAAACTCTTTATTGGAAAAACAACAGGGGCTCAACAAAATATCTTCTTCAATTGGACACCACCCCCAATTTCAACTCACCCATCCTTCGGGAGATTTATACGACAAATGCCATCGACAACACCACCAATGAGCTGAGCACCAAGGTTTATAATATGCTATATGGCACGATGTACTACTATCGAGTATGTGCCATCAACAATGCACCCGATACATCGGGTTGGTCGGCCACCTGGCAGTTTCACACCATCAACAAGGTTTTCTCTACGTCCAATACCCTCAACGACACCACTCAAACTGAAACCTACTTTACCCGTATCTCGATGAAATGGGAGAACAACCGTGGTTCAACTCAATATATCCTTCAATTAGACACTACGCCTGATTTCAATTCACCTGTCTTCCGTCAAGTCAATATCACTAACGACATAGACGATGAGACCAATGAGTTGAGTACGACAGTCTATAACCTGCTTCATGGGGCAATGTACTACTATAGGATTTGTGCCATCAACAATGCGCCTGATACTTCAGACTGGTCGAACACATGGCAGTTTCACACTAGAGACAAGGTCTTTTTATACAGTCCGGAAAACCAGACCACCAATGCATCTCTTTCCACCACTCTTCAGTGGAAGAACAATAAAGGTTCGTCTAAATTCATTCTGCAGGTGGACACCTCGACAAACTTCAATTCTTCCTCCCTGCGTGAAATCATCGTTGCATCATCCATCACCAATAATGACAGCTACAAATCCAACACACTCAACGATTTGCGATTTGGCAACACCTACTATTGGCGGGTGCGGTCAGTAAATGAGGCTCCCGATACATCCGGATGGTCTGATGTATGGAGTTTTACCGTCACCAGCAGTGTACCTACTCTTGTCAGTCCCGCGGATGGTTACGTATATCCCAGCACGGTAAAGCCACTTTTGAGGTTGGAGGCTGTCACAGGTGCAAGCTACTACTTGTTCCATTGGTCGGAGGATCCAACGTTTGCCACCTACAGCTCGTACACCATGTCGTCTTCGTACACGGGATTGAACGTAAACGGACTGAAATTTGGCACCACCTACTACTGGCGGGTTTATGCTATTACGGACAACTACGCTGACACATCGGCCAGCTCGGCAGTATGGAGCTTCACCACCACGGATGCACCCACCATCACTGCGCCCAACGATGGAACCGTTCTCACCAACAGCATATCCCCCAATATCCAATGGACAGAAATTGTAGGTGCCACCAAGTACCTTTATCAATGCGATACCAGCATGTCGTTCAATTCACCCTTGTTGAGAAACTATACAACAGAATATAGTTCTGGAGGAAAATACCCTCTCAATCTGAGTTTCGGGAAGGCCTACTATCTGAGAATGAGGGCTACCAACACGAATGAAAGCGACACCTCGGCTTGGTCGGCAGTTCGAACCTTTTATACCAGCGATGCCCCTGTTTTGAACTCGCCCAGCAACGGGTATGTCTATTCCAGCTCTGTAACCCCCACCTTGAAGTGTGAGACCATCAAAAATGCAGGGAAATACATCTTCCAATGGGATACAACGAGCAACTTCAACTCACCCCTTTGCCGAAGTGCGGTGCAAACCAGCACCAGCGTGACCGTGGGGCCGCTGAAGTTGGGCACCACCTATTACTGGCGTGTGCAGGCCACCAACTACAACGACAGCGACACCTCCAGTTGGTCCACCGTGTGGAGTTTCACCACGGGCGGCAGCATCCCCACACTGTCCTCACCCTCCAACGGTTCCACCGCAGTGCGCCTCCGTCCGACCCTCCAGTGGAACAGCGTTTCCAGCTGCAACTACTACGACTACGAATGTGACACCACCCCCAACTTCAACTCCACCGAGTTGCAAAGCGGCTCTGTGGCCTCCGGCACCACCAGCATACGCATCAACCAGCTGCGTTACGGCACCACCTACTACTGGCGCGTGCGCATCCGTCTGAACAGCGACACCTCCAGCTGGTCCACCGTGTGGCGCTTCACCACAGCCGGCGCCATTGCGCTCACCTCCCCCTCCAATGGCAGCACCCTCTCGCGTACCATCAAGCCCACCCTGGACTGGGACTACATCAACGACGGCGACTACTACGAATACCAGTACGACCTCAGTCCCGACTTCGACTCTCCGGAACTTTCCACCGGCTACGTGGCCGTAGGCACCAGCGAAGTTGAGCTCACCGAGCCTTTGCGTTTTGGAGAGACCTACTACTGGCGGGTGCGTGAATACACCACCATCGACACCACCCCGTGGAGCGAGACATGGAGTTTCAACACACCCGGTGAAATCGTGTTGGTATCGCCCGCCAATGGCACCACCCTCACCAACACCATCAATGTAACGTTGGATTGGGACTATATCAGAGGCGGTTTGAACTACCAATACCAGTACGATCTGAGTCCCGACTTTGATTCACCGGCATTGGTGAACGGCGAAATTGCCGTGGGCACCAGCCAAATAGACATCACCGCACCTCTGCGTTTTGGCGAGACCTACTACTGGCGGGTGCGCGAGTACACCACCATCGACACCACCCCGTGGAGCGAGACATGGAGTTTCAACACACCCGGTGAAATCGTGCTGGTATCGCCAGCCAACGGTTCCACCAATGTCGGAGCATCCACTACTTTGGACTGGGACTACATCAGAGGCGGCAGTCTATACGAATACCAGTACGATACTTGCTCCACTTTTGACTCACCCGGTCTTGCGACTGGCACGATTGCGGTGGGCACCAGTCAGGTCTCGGTCAGTGGTTTGCGTTTTGGCACCACCTACTATTGGCGGGTGCGCGAGACCAGCCCAGTGGACACCACCGATTGGTCGGAGGTGTGGCATTTCACCACTACGAACGGCGTGCCCACATTGACCTCCCCCAGCGACGGCTACGTTTATACCAACTCAGTAAAAGCCACCGTCTATTGGAACTCCGTCACAGGTGCGGGACATTACATAGTGGCATGGGACACCGTGCCCACCTTTGATTCGCCGTTGTACGAGACTTTCACCGCCACAGCATCAAGTATTTATATCACAGAGCTGAATTTCGGCACCACCTATTACTGGAAAGTGTGCTCTATCAACAGCAACGACAGCGACACCTCCAGCTGGTCAACGGTTTGGCGGTTCACCACCAGCGATGCACCCGTATTGACCTCGCCGGCCGATGGAACAGCCTTCTCCTCCTATAGCAATTCCCGTCTTACCGTTTATTGGAACAGCGTAACGGGAGCCGACCATTATATTCTGGAGTGGGACACTGCTGCAACCTTCAACTCTCCGTTATTTGCGACCTTCACCGCATCAGGTGCAAGTGTCTATATCACAGAGGCAGAACTGCAATATGGCACCACCTACTATTGGCGGGTGTGCGCCATCAACAGCAATGCTCCCGACACCTCCGGCTGGTCAACGGTTTGGCGGTTCACCACACCTTACCAGCTTACCACTGGACCGACGCTCATATCGCCAGCCAACGATTCTGCCGACATCGACTTCCAATCTGTTCTGGCTCTGCAATGGGACACGCTGGCCAACGTCAACGGCTACCGCTACCAAGTGAGTACCAGCAGCGATTTCTCCACCCTGTTTGCGCAGGGCACCACCGCACAGACCACCGCCTCCATCCACAATCTCCGTCCCGCCACCAGCTACTATTGGCGGGTGCAGGGATACAATGGCGTGGGCAACTCGGTGTGGTCGGAGGTGTGGCACTTCACCACCGGCGGCTGTCCGCCCATCGTCACCTCCTTCACCCATGAGATTTGCGAGGGTGAACTTCCGTACCACTATATTAATGGCGACATCGACACCACCTTCGAGGTCGGCACACCCCAGCTCTCAACTTTTAATTTTCAATTCTCAACTCAATACGGGTGTGACAGCACCGTCACGCTGCACCTCACCGTTCATCCTGCGGTGACTTCGACAAGCTCAGTCACCGTATGCGAGAGTGAGTTGCCCTACCACTACATGAACGGCGACATCGACACTACCTTTGAAGTCGGTACACCAAACTTTTCAGTTTTCAATTTTCAATTTTCAACTCAGTACGGGTGTGACAGCACGGTGATACTGACGGTTAACATCAATCAGCCTGTGGAGAATGAGACTTATATGACAGTATGTGACGAATATGAATGGAACGGCGAAACACTTACGGCTTCGGGAGTTTATACGGCTACTTTTACTGCAGCTAATGGATGCGATAGCACCGTGACGCTGCACCTCACCATTAATGTTCCGACCGAGAGTGACACCACCGCTACGGCATGCGGCAGCTTCAACTGGCACGGCTACACCAATCTCACCGAAAGCGGCGACTACACCGACGTTTTGGAAAATGCCGAGGGCTGCGACAGTATTGTCACACTTCATCTCACCATCAACACACCGACTGAAAGCGATACTTCCGCCACAGCTTGCGGCAGTTTCAATTGGCATGGTTACACCAACCTCACTGAAAGCGGAGATTACACCGACGTTCTGACCAACGCGGCAGGTTGTGACAGCATAGTGACGCTGCACCTCACCATTAACGTGCCGACCGAGGGCGACACCACCGCCACGGCTTGCGGTAGCTACAGCTGGCACGGTTACACCGACCTCACCGAAAGCGGTGACTACATCGACGTTCTGACCAACGCGGCGGGTTGTGACAGCACAGTGACGCTGCACCTCACCATCAACACACCGACCGAGGGCGACACCACCGCCACGGCTTGTGGAAGCTTCAACTGGCACGGCTATACCAACCTCACCGAAAGTGGCGATTACACCGACGTCATAGAGAATGCCGCTGGCTGTGACAGTACGGTGACGCTGCACCTGACCATCAATGTTCCGACAGAGGGCGACACCACCGCCACCGCTTGCGGCAGCTTCAGCTGGCACGGCTACACAAACCTCACCGAAAGTGGCGACTACACTGACGTTTTAACGAATGCGGCTGGCTGCGATAGCACCGTCACGCTGCACCTCACCATTCATCCGCTCCCAGAGGTGACAATCAGCGGAGAGACCTCCTTCTGCGAGGGCGGCAGCACCACACTGACCGCCTCCGGCGCTGAGACCTACGAATGGAGCACAATGGAATTCGGTGCAGAGTTTGAGGTTGCCGAAGCCGGGACATACACCGTGATCGGCACCGATGCCAACGGATGTACCAGCACGGCCTCAGTGGAGGTGGTCGTCCACTCCGCGGTGACTGAGCCTGTCGAAGTCACCATCTGCGAAAACGACCTGCCGTACCACTACATCAACGGCGACATCGACACCACCTTTGAAGTCGGTACACCCAACCTTTCAGTTTTCAGTTTTCAATTTTCAACTCAGTATGGGTGTGACAGTGTGGTGACGCTGCATTTGACGGTGAACCATCCTGTGGAGAATGAGACCGATGTGACGGCATGTGACGAATATGAGTGGAATGGGGAGACGCTGACGGAATCAGGAGACTATACCGCTACGTTTACTGCGGCGAATGGGTGTGATAGTGTGGTGACGCTGCATTTGACGGTGAACCAGTCGGTGACTTCGACAAGCTCAGTCACCATCTGCGAGAACGACCTGCCGTACCACTACATCAACGGCGACATCGACACCACCTTTGAAGTCGGTACACCAAACCTTTCAATTTTCAGTTTTCAATTTTCAACTCAGTATGGGTGTGATAGTGTGGTGACACTGCATTTAACCATCAATCCTTGCGACACAAACGGGATCGATGAGAACGGCATAGTGGATATTACCCTTTACCCGAATCCCACCACGGGGATGGTCAATGTACAATGTACAATGAACAATGTACAATTAGGGGATGCGGAAATACAGGTGTTGGATGTGTATGGACGGTTGTTGGATGTTGTGGGCATATCGGACGCACGCATGTCGGACGCACGCAGTGCGTCCCTACAATCCGTGCAAATCGACCTGTCTGGTTATGCCACGGGCATTTACCTTTTGCGGGTAATCAACGGCGGCAAGGTGATGACGGTGCGGAAGGTGGTGAAGGAATAAAAATGCGGGGAATTCTATCAAAAAATCATCCTAACCAGAATCATCCTGATTAGGATTAAAATTGTAGATTTGCGTTTGTTAAGTGGTGAAGAAACAATAAAATTAGCTTACCTATGAAAAAAACAATCTTATTCATATTGCTGCTGGCTTTGAGCCATCCCATTTTTACACAAACCCTCAAAAACATCACTTGGGAGGACACCACGCGCCAATATCTGGAATATGTGCCGGAAAGTTATGATGCCAGCACCCCCACACCCGTGGTCTTTATCTTTCACGGACTGGGAGGTAATATGTACGAAGTGCGGGAAAATGCCGATTTCGACCGGATTGCCGACGCACACGGCTGGATCACCATCACCCCGCAGGCGCTGCCCGACACCTTCTCCGCAATGGACACGACTATTACGATGAACGCTTGGCATTCCGGCGTCAGTGCCATCGTGGATGGGGATACGATTGTAGCCAGTGAAGGACGGGACGACACCGGCCTGATGATGGCCATTCTCGACAGCCTCGCCAGCCGTTACAACATTGACACCAACAACATCTTCTGCACCGGTGTTTCCATGGGAGGCTTCATGTCGAACCGAATGGCCATTGAGCATGGCGACCGTATCAAGGCCATCGCCTCCGTGTGCGGCACCATTGGCAACGAGATTGTTTCCTACACGCCTGTCGGCCACGTGAGTGCGATGCACGTACACGGCACCGCCGACAGCATCGTAACCTACGACGATGGCAATTTCCAATATGGTCTCACCGTGAACGTGGGCCTCGGCGCGGAGGCCACCGTGGAGTTCTGGCGCAACTACAACCAGTGCTCCGACACCGCCGTGCACACCCTCTACCCTGACATCATGCAGGATGACCGAACCTTTGAAAGATTTGAATACAACAACGGCATTTTCGGCACAAAAACCGTATTGATCAAGGTGAACGGCGGGCAGCACGAATGGTGCCACGGTCCCTGGCGCGACGTGGATATCACCGATGAAATCTACGAATTCTTTGCCTCCTGTCTGGGAAATGTCCCCGAGGTAGTCACCACCACCATTGACAATATATCCGACACAAGCGCCATTTGTGGTGGAGAGGTCATTGCAGAAGGAAGCGCTGAGGTGACCGCCCGCGGCGTTTGCTGGAGCTCCTCACAGCATCCCACCATCGCCGACATACACACCTCCGATTCCATAGGTACAGGCTTTTTTATCAGCACCCTCACCAACCTCACACCCAGCACCACCTACTATGTACGGGCCTACGCCACCAACGAGGTGGGCACAGCATACGGCGATGAAGTGTGCTTTGCTACCCGCGAAACCGATACTATTCCAACCGATACCATTCCAACCGATACCACGAATATCACCCATTACGAAACCGCCAACCTCCACATCTTCCCCAACCCCACCACGGGGATGGTCAATGTACAATTTACAATGAACAATGTACAATTAGGGAATGGTGAAATTCAGGTGTTGGATGTGTATGGACGGTTGTTGCAGGTCGTTGGCATATCGGACGCACGCATTTCGGACGCACGCAGTGCGTCCCTACTACAGGCCGTGCAAATCGACCTGTCGCAATATTCCACGGGCATTTATTTCGTGAGATGGGTGAATGGCGGCAAGGTGATGGCGGTGCGGAAGGTGGTGAAGGAATAACACGTGCACCATTCCGCCGCGAACGAAGTGAGTGGCGGAATCCCCCACCTCCCCACCTTTTTTCCCTTCGTGAGGGTTCATATTTCTGTTGTGAGGGGATAAATTTTCATGGAATAAGTGTACTTTTGCCGACGATTTGATGAAGGCTAATGATGGCGTTTGGAACAGGTTTTCACCTATAAAAATCGGAAAATCACAACCATACGAATATGTTTTGTGCGGATTAATTGCTTCTTTATTTGTAAATATTTAAAAATCAATATATTACCACACCTAAAATTACTAACAAATTGCTTTTGTGTTGAAATAATTTGTGGTTTTGCGACTTCATAAAATTGAGAATTGAAAACTGAAAATAGATAGTTTACAATATGAAAAAGTTTGCCTTCTTAATGCTCCTGCTGTGTGCGGGAATGAATGTTTTGTTTGCACAATTGACGACACCGCAGCTTTACAGTCCGAGCAACAATTCCACCAATATGGATGTGTCGCAACGGCTATGCGTAACAAAAGTTTCGGGGGCCAATTACTATGAGATAGAATTGGACACGACCTCCAATTTCGATTCGCCGTTGAAACAGACCTTGAATGCCTCCAGCTATAATTCCTCTTACAGCTATTACTACACAATAGTCAACAACCTGCTTTACGGCACGAAGTACTATTGGCGGGCCAGATACACAAATTCAACGGACACTTCCAGCTGGTCGGCGGTGTGGAATTTCACGACTCGTGCTGTGCCGCAGCTTTACACTCCGAGCGACAATTCCACCAATATGGATGTGTCGCAACGTCTTGGCGTAACAAAGCTTTCGGGAACCAATTACTATGAAATAGAGTTGGACACGACCTCCAATTTCAATTCGCCGATGAAACAGACCTTGGATGCCAACACCTATTACTCCTCTTACGACTATTACTACACAACGGTCGGCAATTTGCTTTACGGCACGAAGTACTATTGGCGGGCGCGGTGCGCGCATGCGGCGGACACTTCCGGCTGGTCGGCGGTGCGAAATTTCACAACTCGTGCCGTGCCGCTGCTTTACATTCCGAGCGACAATTCCACCAATACGGATGTGTCGCTACGGCTTGGCGTAACAAAGCTTTCGGGAACCAATTACTATGAAATAGAGTTGGACACGACTTCCAATTTCAATTCGCCGATGAAACAGACCTTGAATGCCGACACCTATTACTCCTCTTACGACTATTACTATACAACGGTCAGCAACCTGCTTTACGGAACGAAGTATTATTGGCGTGCGAGGTGTGTGCATGCAGCGGACACTTCCGGCTGGTCGGTGGTGTGGAATTTCACGACGGGCGCTAGGCCGCTGCTTTACACTCCGAACAACAATACCACCAACATGGCTGTGACACAACGTCTTTGCGTACAGCAGTTTACGGGTTCCAACTACTATGAAATAGAATTGGACACGACCTCCAATTTCGATTCGCCGATGAAACAGACCTTGAATGCCTCCAGCTATAATTCCTCTTACAGCTATTACTACACTTCGGTCAGCAACCTGCTTTACGGCACGAAGTACTATTGGCGGGCGCGGTGCGCACACGCGGCGGACACGACGGACTGGTCGGCCGTGTGGAACTTCACCACGCAGTTCACACTGACCACTGCCCCCACATTAATCTCGCCGGTTGATGGCGCTACCAACGTTGATGCGCAGAACGTTACGCTGACTTGGGACGCTCTTGCCAATGCGACCAGCTACCAATATCAGGTCAGTACAACGAGCGATTTCTCAAATTTGGCTGCCAGTGGCACGACAGCCAATCCATACGTGTTTATGGTTCTGCCGGGCAATGTGACCTACTATTGGCGAGTTCGGGGTAGCGACGGCTTGGGCTTCTCGCCTTGGTCTGTCACCTGGCACTTCTCCTCAATCGTCAACTGTGATGATCCCGTTTATACATATCAATATACAACCGACTGTTATTCATATAGTTGGCATGGTAATACCTATACAGAAACGGGCGTTTACTACGACACTTTGTCCACCCTTTTGGGTTGCGACAGCATCGTCGTACTCAATCTTACGATAACGGGACCGAGCTATGGCACGGATGTTCAGACTGCGTGCAATTCCTATACTTGGATAGATGGAAATACCTACACAACCAACAACAACACAGCTACTTATACGCTTGAAGGTGGTGCGTCCAACGGTTGCGACAGCATCGTCGTACTTAATCTTACAATAACGGGACCGAGCTATGGCACGGATGTTCAAACTGCCTGCTATTTCTATACTTGGATAGATGGGAATACCTACACAACCAATAACAACACAGCTACTTACACGCTTGAAGGTGGTGCTTCTAACGGTTGCGACAGTATTGTGACGTTGGATTTGACAATTGTGAACGCAGTTTATGGCACGGATGTTCAGACTGCGTGCAATTCCTATACTTGGATAGATGGAAATACCTACACAACCAACAACAACACAGCCACTTATACGCTTGAAGGTGGTGCGTCCAACGGTTGCGACAGCATCGTGACGCTGGATTTGACGATTGTGAGCGCGGTTTATGGCACGGATGTTCAGACTGCGTGCGATTCCTATATCTGGATAGATGGAAATACCTATACAACCAACAACAACACAGCCACTTATACGCTCGAAGGTGGTGCTTCCAACGGTTGCGACAGCATCGTGACGCTGGATTTGACGATTGTGAGCGCGGTTTATGGCACGGATGTTCAGACTGCGTGCGATTCCTATATCTGGATAGATGGAAA
>JAFZWE010000014.1 GCA_017617445.1 Bacteroidales bacterium
CAGCGTGTTGCCGCAGCGGTCGGTCACCGTCGGCAAGGTGATCTGGCTGCCTTCCACTCCCGCGGCCTTGGCGTCGGCAGGGCAGTTCACCGTGGCTGAGCCCGTGGCGGGTGTCACCGTGAATGCAGGCATGTCAACCGTGTAGGTAAATGTGTAGGTAGCCGTGTTATGGGCGCAATCCTCATAGGTGTACACATACACAATATCGCCCTCGCAGGCAACCGCGCTCGGCGTGGTCGTGAGCGTCGGCGTCAGCGTGTTGCCGCAGCGGTCTGTCACCGTCGGCAAGGTGATCTGGCTGCCATCCACTCCCGCGGCCTTGGCGTCGGCAGGGCAGTTCACCGTGGCTGAGCCTGTGCTCGGTGTCACCGTGAACGCAGGCATGTCGATCGTATAGGTAAATGTGTAGTCGTGCGCATGATTTGCACAATCTGTAAACGTATAGACATACGTCACCGTACCTTCGCAGCTCGGCATCGCCGTCGGGTAACCCGACTTCAGCGTGCCGGTCAATGTGTTGCCGCAGGCGTCCGTGACTGTCGGAAGCGTGATACTTGTGCCGGACACATCGGCAGCCTTAACGTCAGCGGGACAATTCACCGTAGCGCTGCCTGTGCTCGGCGTAATGGTGAAGTCCGGCATGTTCAACGTGATCGTCTGATTCACCGTGCTGCTGTTGCCGCACGCGTCGGTCACCGTGTACGTTCTGGTGAATGTCTTCGCGCAGGCGCCGCTCAACGCGCCGTCACTGCTCGTCACCGTCAGGTCGGCGTTGGCCGTGCAGTTGTCGCTGATGGTCAGGCCCTTGCTCGTCAGGTAGCCGATAGTGTTCGTTGCAGCGGGAGCGTCTGCATACACGCAGCCCGACACCGTCTCGCCCGCCATCGTGCCGCTGATCGTCGGAGCGGTCAGATCCTGAACCAAGAAGCTTTGCGTCGCCTCCTGTGACACACATCCGTTATTATCTGTCACGGTCAAACTCACCGTGTATGTTTTGCCGCACTGGCCCGTGGCTGCTTCAGTCACCGTAGTGCTGGCCGCATTGGCTGTGTTGGCATCTCCTCCCCAAGTGTAGGTGGTGTATGTTCCTGAGCCGCCGTTGACCGTGGCGCTCACGTTGAACGGTCCGCTGAACGGACACGCATTGGAAGGAACCGTGATGCTTTGGACGACCGGCAGCGCGTTCACCGTCACCGTCTGGCTGGCCGTGGCTGAACAGTGGGTGGTGGTATTCGTGGCCGTCACCGTGTAGGTGCCCGCCGTGCTGATTGATGAGGTGGTGGCGTTGCTGCCCAGTCCGTCGCTCCATGCAAAGCTGCAGTCGCTCGCGCTGGCCGTCAGAGTGGTGTTCTGACCCTGACAAATTTCTGTTGTACCGGATATGGTCACCACCGGCAGCGCGTTCACCGTCACCGTCTGGGTCGCCGTGGCAGAACAGCCGTTGTTGCCCGTTACCGACACCGTGTAGGTCTTGCTGCCCGCAGAGGCCGGTGTCACCGTGATGTTCGCGGTGGTCAGGTTGGAGGGCAATCCTGCATCGGCACTTGCCGATGACCATGAGTAGGTCGGTGAAGTCGCACCGGTCACGTTGGAGGAAACCGTCGTGCTCGCGCCCAAACAGATGGGCGAGGTGGAGACCGTCGGGGAAACCGTCAGCGTGTTCGCTGGAATGACTACCGTCACTTGCTTGCTCTGCGGGTTGTTGCAGGCATCTTTCACCGTTACCGTCACCGTGATGTTTTGGGCGACATTGGTCTGTGCATATTCCGCGCCTGCCGCAGGGCTCTGGCTCACAAAGGTGATCGCACCGCCGCAACCGTCACTGCTTGCGGCCACTGCAGCGGAAGAGAGGTCAGGGATGGTGTACTTGCAGTTTCCTGCAGCCACCGGCGCAAGACTTCCTGCCGCCAGTTCGCCGATCGTAGGCGCCGTCTGGTCGCCGCCGCTCACATACTGCGTCTTCGTCTCCGTGTTACAACCGTCTGAAATAGTAAATGTACGCGTAATCTTCCAGTTGCAGTTGTCGGTCAAGGTCTGCTCATCCGTATGCTCCACCGTGATGGTACGGCTACAGTTGGAAGAGTACATGGCTTGCACCTGGGCATCCGTCTTCAACCGCGAGGCATTGCTTGTGGAATAGCAGGCGTTCACGTTTTCAATATCCGTCAGTCCGTTGTTCGTGAAGGTCAACGTCGGGGCGGAAATCGTGTAAACGTATGTCCAATCGTGGCTGTGACCAGCGCAGTCTGTAAATGTGTAAACGTATGTCACCGTGCCGGCGCAGGTCGGCATCGCCGTCGGGTAGCCGCTCTTCGGAACGCCGTTAATAGGAGTGCTGCAGGCATCCGTAACTGGCGGAAGCTGCGGGGCGGCGACATCCGTGGAGCAGGCCACCGTTGTACCGCCGTCAGCGGGCATCGTGAAGTCTGGCATGTTCAGCGTGATCGTCTGCGTCACCGTTGCCGACATGCTGCAAGTGTTCGACACCGTGTAGGTTCTGGAGAAGTACCTTGTACATGAGCCACTCACTGGGCTATCGCTGTGGCTCACGGAAAGTGTGCCGCAATAGTTCGTGATACCTGCGCCCGTTCCTTGCAGAGCCGCTTCCAGCTCCGCCACGGTTGAATATGCCTCAACATCGGTTGTCGCGCAGCCGCTCACTGTCAGTGCGGGCAGCGTACCCGTGATGGTCACGTTCGGCTGAGTCACCTCCAACGTGTACTCGCACGTGGCGGTGTTGTAGTTCGCGTGCGTGGCGCGCACTTTCACGGCCTGCGTGCCCACTTGCGTGATGCCCGCCACCGTGGTGCTCCACGTTGCACCGTTGTCCTTGCTGTATTCGATGACGATGCTGCTGTTGTCGCTGCTGACAACGCCCGTGGCCGTGGCCGCAGGATGCAGCTCGGTGCCGTCATAGATCTTCGTCAACGCGCTGCCGCTCGGGCAGGTCAGCGTGATGTTGGCCTTGGTAATCGTAAACGTGCCAGGCTGCACCGTGACGGTGTAGTTCGGGTTGTTGCCCGCCGTCGCAGTCACTGTGATGGCGTAGGTGCCTACGTTCTCGCCCGCCGCACGCGCCACCGTGTAAACCGGGTTGGCGCCGTTGGCCGGCTTGCCCGTCACCGTAGCAGTAAGAGGGCTGGGATCGGCCGTGCCATACACCTTCGAAGCGTTGTTAGCGGTGATGGTGATGGGCACCTTGTTGATGGTCAGCGTGCCGTTGGTCCTGTTCACGATGAACTGGGAGGTCACATTGTTGTTGTTGGCGTCCTTCACCACGGCTGTTCCTGAAATGGTGGTGGTGTAGCTGCCGGCGTTGGTTCCGGATGCGCTGGCCGTCAAACCGCTCACCGTGTACTGGTGTCCATCCACCGTGAAGCTCAGCGTCTGGAAGCCGGAAACAGATTTCGACGTACCATCGTAATTGTATGTGGCGCTGTTGGCCACCACCGTAACCTCGTACTTGTTGGTACGGTTGGTCACCGTCAGCGTGCCTTCATTCTGCGTGATGTTGTAGTTGGTGGTGTTGGCTCCGTCCGTCAGCGTGTAGCCAAACGCATTGGCACTGCTGCCCACGAGAGTCTGCGAACCCGTGAAACTATAGGTTACTCCATGACCGGAAACCCAGCCATCGCCTGTCACGTTGACGTTGTGATTAGTCAGCGGACTGCCGTCGTACTCTTTGGAATCGTTAACGGAAGTGAGCGTGATATTACGCTGGTTGATGTTCAGCGTGCCGCCCACGTAGGTAAAGCTGTAGTTGCCGGTGCTGCCGCCGCTGACCGCCGCCGCACTCGGTGTAATGGTGTATTGTCCTGCATTTGTTCCCTGACCATTCAACTTAATGCTCGTGAGCGAATGGCCCGACACTAAGCCTGTCACCGAAACCTTTGAGCTGATGCCCGAAGTGTAGGTGGCGTTGTTTTCGCCCTGTGCCGAACCGTTGTAGGTGTAGGTCTGCGCCAAAGCTGTAATGGTCACTGGCATCTTGTTGATCGTCAGCTTGCCTTTCGTCTGCGTACTCAGTGTGTAGTTGGCTGTCACATTCGTGCCACCACTCATCACCCTGAAATCGTTGCCGTACGAACCGTTGTCGTAGGGCGTTGTGGATGCGTTAGTACCAGACGATGCGTTATAGGTGATCGTGGCCGTGTGACCGCTCACCACATTGCTGAACGTGTAAGCAGTATTGCCCGACTGCTGGCTGCCGTTGTAGGTAACCGTTTTGTCCGCCACGGAAACCGTGACCGGACGTTGGTTCACCGTCAACGTGTAATTACACTCTGAAGCCGTGTAGTTTGAGTTCGAAATTCTCACTCTCACCGCCTGAGTGCCCGCATTGGTGATGCTCGGAGCAGTGGAGCTCCATGTGCTACCATTGTTCGTACTATACTGTATGTTGGCATTTTCGTTGTTGACGACGCCTGATACTGTCGCAGTAGGCTGCAGGGCAGAGCCATCGTACGTCTTTGTGATGGCTGTCCCGCTTGGACAGTTCAGCGTTATCGTTTTCGGGTTCACCGTGATGGTACCCGACGCCGTGGCCGTGGCGCAGTTGCCCGCATCCGTCACCGATACGGTGTAGTTGTAGGTGCCCACGGCATTCGGAGTGCCGACAATATGGCCTGTGCCAGAGTTGTATGCTACCCCTCCAGGCAAGCCGGTAGTGCCACTCACACTGCCATACGGACTGGTGACCACGTTGATGTCCACAGACTGCCCGTAGGTGAGGGTGGGCGACAACGGACTCGGGTTCACCGTTACCTGCGGCCGCACCGTGAGGGTGTAGCTTCCGGTGGACTGCGCAAAATCAGTACTGTTCTGGTCTTTCACCCATCGGGTGAAGACATGTTCGCCCGCCTGCGTGTTGTAGGTGCCAACAGGAGGCGTGTAGGTGGCGCCCGTGGCGCCCGATATTACATTGGTAGTGCCGTTGTAAGTATGCCTCCACTGATAAGTATACGGAGCAACGCCGTCGGGAGCGGTGGCCTGTGTGATCTGGGGCAGCGCGGCCGTGCTGCCGTAGCAAATGGTGGAGCTGCTGGTGGTGATGGAACCCGGACAGAACGAGCTTACAACATGCTTGATGCTGCTGGAGTTGCATGCCCAGTTTCGAAGGTTGTCGGAATACCAAGTGGTGCCCGGTGCCGGATTCGATAGGTTTTTGGTGGAGGAATATCCATAAGTATCAAGTCCATTAATAGAAACAAGTTGGGCTCCATAAATAACACCAGGACTCTGTTCATTTATATACGGCTGACCATCATTCAAACTATAAGCCTCTAAAACCTGACCCGATTCCACTGGCTTGACACTGGTAAGAGCAACGTAGTCGATTCTAATTGTGACTTCAACACCACTATGAGGACTTATTGGATCCAGTCTCCACCCTGTGATGTTTCCATTTGTTGTCCATTGCGGATGCTTGGAAGCATCAATTACAACAGTAACAGACTGACCAAAATTAGGATAATTCCCATCGCTGTGATATACTCTAAGCATACGGACGGGTGTCGCACCTGAGGCACGTTCAGCATTCCAGAAAAACTCAAACCTTTGGGCAAAAGCTGCATTTCCCGTCACTTGATAGTGGATTATGAAATATTTATATATATTCGGGTCAAACGATCCCAAGTTATTCATCAAAATTTGCACATCACCCGTTGCGGAAATCGTCGAATACCCTGCATCATTGGAGATCGACGTATAGTTAACTGAATTTGAACTAGAGAGTTGGAAGTTACCAGTGGCTCCAAAGTCAGCAGAGTATGCCACTGGTGGGTTCGTGGCCGACCAAAGCACCTTGGGACTAGAACCCACCCCTGTATGCTCAAGTGTGACACTCGAGCCGCTACAGGTGTTGTAATACTGGGTTGAGCCTCCCTGTCCGTTAGGGGTACACTGCGCCCAGCCTTTCCCCACACCCAAGAGGGTGATGGCGAAGGTGAAAAGGAGGGCGAGGGCAAGCGGCATCCCGCGTTTCCCTGTCCGAAGGGCATCCATCCGGCGGTTGGTCATTCCTTGATTTTCCTGTTCTGAAAAGGTAATTGGTTTATTCATATCGTAAGGTTGCTTTTCGTTCCGTTAATTTATCTGTTTGTTTTTTCGCTAACATGTTCATAACCATACCCATCGCGTGATTTTTTCACAAAACGACACATCCAATGGAGAAAATCCGAAAAATTTCGCCATTGTCAAGGGAAATCACACCTTGCAATAATATGCAATCGCTTATATATAAATCAGTTCCATGAAGATTAGGAGGTTTTCAACAATTTTCTCAAAACTTGCAAAAATACGTTTTTTTACCTCCCATATCACATTGGGTTTTAAAAAAAGTTGACAAAGTATTGGTAAAAAAATCCCCCCTCCGTTCACCTGAAATGGCAATAAAAAAAAAGCCGCTCTTTCAAGCGGCTTGCGTGTCTCAGCTGGGATTCGAACCCAGGACCCCATCCTTAAAAGGGATGTGCTCTACCTGCTGAGCTACTGGGACTCCATTAAATGGGCTGCAAAAATACAATTATATTTGACACAAACAAGAGTTTGAAAAAAATTTTTTATTTTGATAAAAAACTTATTTTCAATAAAATAAAAAAGAAGAGCATAACACAGCTCCTCTTTGGGTGGTATTTTTTCGGAATTTATCTCACAATTCTTGTACCGCAGACGGGGTTTCCAAGCTGACCGGCTTCGGTGATGATGCACTCGGCGCCGCCGCTTTCAACGAAGTAAATGGCGGCACGGATTTTCGGAGCCATGGAACCTTCGGTGAAATGACCTTCCTCCAGATACTGCTTGGCCTCTGCCACCGTGATGGTGTCTAAGGCTTTTTCGCCGGGCTTTTTGAAATTGAGGTACACTTTCGGCACATCGGTGAGAATGTAGAACTCGTCGGCGCCAATCTCCACAGCCGTCAGTGCAGAGGCCAGATCCTTGTCGATGACAGCCTCCACGCCGTACATACAGCCCTCCTTCACAATCACCGGGATGCCGCCGCCGCCCACCGTCACCACGATGTGGCCAGCTTCAGACAACTGCTTCACTATCTCAATGTTAGCTACCTTCAGCGGCTTCGGGGAGGCCACCACTTTGCGCCAACCGTTGCCCTTGGGGTCTTCGCGGAAGATGGCACCCGTCTCCGCGGCATACTCCTCCGCTTCCTCTTCCGTATAGTAGGGCCCCACCGGCTTGGTAGGGTTCTTGAACATCGGGTCTTCCCCATTCACCTCCACCTGCGTCACCAAGGTGACCACATTTTTCCGGATGCCTTCCTTGACGAAAATGTTGCGGAAGGCCTGTTCAATCAGATAACCGATAGAGCCCTGGGTCTCCGAAACGCAGAAATCCATCGGCATGATGGGAAGCTCAAAGCTCTTGTTGCCCGCCTCATGCTGCAGCATCACATTGCCCACCTGGGGGCCGTTGCCATGCCCGATAACGATATTATAGTCCTGCTTCACCAGTCCCAACAGCGACTCACAAGTTTTGGTAACATTCTGAATCTGTTCCTGATAAGTTCCTTTTTGGCCGCTTCTCAACAAGGCGTTTCCTCCAAAAGCGACCACTGCTAATTTTGCCATAACAATGATAATGTTAGTGTTTGAAAAATGAGGGCGCAAAAGTACGATTAAATTAGGAATCGGCACCACATTGCAAGCAATATTTTTCGTATTTTTGCCGCTCAATTATTTTAAACAAGATGATAAGCAGAAGATATTTGAGAATCAAGGTGATGCAGGCGCTTTACGCCAAACAAGCCAACACCGAGGAGGACTTGTTGACGGGAGAAAAGGAGTTGGAAAAGTCCATCGAGCGTTGCGAAGAGCTTTCATTCCACTTTTATTCCATCTTTCCCGAGATCAAGCGTTACCTTGAAAACAAGTTTGAGGAGCGCAAGTCCAAGAATTTCCCAAGCGAGGGCGACTTGAATCCCAACATGAAGTTTGTCAACAACTTGGTTATTGCCCAGATGGAGAACAGTCGGCAGCTCAACCGCAAATGGGACGAGTTCAAGATCAACTGGGCGCAGCAGAAAGAGTTGATCATCAAATTATACAACAGTATCACAGAGCTTCCCGAATATCAGTTGTACATGCAGAACGAGGAGAACAGCTACAAGCAGGACAAGGAGCTGGTGCTGACCATCATTGAAAAGGTTTTTGCGGAGAGCACCCTGTTGCACTGGTATTTTGAAGAAAAGTTCGTGCATTGGTTTGACGATTACAACGATGCGCTCCTGTTGGTGTACCAGTCCATCACCTTCTGGAAGGCCAGCATGAAAGAGGTGCAGGCTGCCCCGTTGTACAAGGATGCCGCGGAGGACATTGCCTTTTTCAAGAACCTGTACCGCAAGACGATCAGCAACCGGCGTGAATACATGGGCATGATAGAGGAGAACCTCAAGAACTGGGAATCCGACCGCATCATTGAGACGGATAAGATTTTGATGCAGATGGCGATTTGCGAATTGCTGGAATTTCCCAACATCCCGACGAAGGTCACCATCAACGAATACATTGAAATTGCGAAAACCTACGGGTCTGAAAAGAGCGGCATTTTCATCAACGGGCTGATTGACAAGATTGCCAATGAGTTGAGGGAAGAGGGCCGTTTGAAGAAGACCGGGCGTGGGCTGTTAGACAGAAGCATTAACCAAGCAGGAGAGTAACCGATGAAAAGAATCATATCCATTGGGGCACTGGCCATTTTTCTCATCTTGATGAACAGCTGTGGTGAAAAGACCGAGCAGACCATCATTCACAATCCGGCGACAGCGGAGGGGAAGAGGGTGAGCACCAAGGAAGACCCCAACGGTCCCAGGCTCACTTTTGACAAGACCACCCATGATTTCGGCACGGTGATTCAGGGAGAGAAGCTGACCTACACCTTCAACTTCACCAATACGGGGAAAGCGCCGCTGGTTATAGAGAACGCCGCGGCCAGCTGTGGATGCACCACCTCCACGCCGCCCAAGGCACCCATCAAGCCGGGAGAGAGCGGCAAGATTGACGTCACCTTCGACTCCAAGACCAAAAGCGGGGCGGTGGAGACCAAAGTCCGCGTGGTATCCAACTCCTACCCCACCCCGACCGTACTGACCATCAAAGCCAATGTAAAAAAACCATAAGACCAATTATTCACCTTTAAAAAAAGACCATTATGTTCAAATTGTTTATGTTAACAGCAGGTACCGCAGGCGGAGGCGCACAATCCGGCGGCGGCAGCGGTTGGAGCATGCTTATTTTCTTTGTCGCCATCATCCTGATTTTCTGGCTGTTCATGATTCGTCCGCAGCAGAAGAAGCAAAAGAAAATTGAAGAGGCTCGCAACTCCCTCTCCAAAGGGGACAAAATCATCACCATCGGCGGCATCCACGGAAAAATCGTTGATGTGCGCGAAAGCACCTTTATCATTGCCGTGGAAGACAACAGCCACATTGAAATAGAGAAAGCGGCTGTCGCCATCGATGAAAACAAACTCAACGAAAGAAAATAAGATGGCCGGCATTCCTTGGAAACAGCAGCTGAACAACCAGCGGGAGCATCATGTCAAGATGCCCTCGCTGGCTTTTTGCATTTGCCTGTTAATCAGTGCCGTTTCCTGGTTTCTTGTCACATTGTCACAAGAATACACCCTTACCTACGACTTCAAAGCCACCTGCACAGAGTTGCCCGAAGGGAAAAAGAACGCGCACCTCTCTTCCGACGCCACCCTTCGCCTCACCTTCAAAGCCAAGGGCTTCGCCTTCCTCAACCCCCGTTTCATGGACAGCAACCGCACGCTCAACTTAGACGTGACCACCCTGATCAAGCACAAGGGGGCCAACCTCAACAGCTACCAGTTCACCTCCAACGAAATCACCGAGTATCTGCACAACCAAAACGAACTGGGGGTGGAATTTGTCACGGTGGAATCGCCCAGTACGATCACCCTCTATTTGGAAAAATAATGAACATATATATTATTGTATAGAATTATTTGTACTTTTGCACGCAAAATATTTTATCATGAAAAAAATCGCATTTACCCTGTTTGTCATTGCCCTCTTTGCCACTACCTGGGGGCAGGATTTGAAATTCCTTTATAACGGACAAGAACTTTCCCAGAGCACAGACCTAATGGTGACCGAAGTGAACGAAGACAACGAGTTCACCATCAATGTCGTCAACAACTTCACCGACACGCTGCGCTTGTATGTCGGGAAGAGAGTGGTCTCTGAAGTGGAGGGCTCCTATAACACCTTCTGTCTGGGGGTTTGTCTGGATCCTTCCATCTCCACCTCACCTTCCCCACTGGTACTGGGTCCTGGAGACACCTCCACGTACGGCCAGTTCCATCTGCTCTACAATCCGGGGAGCAATGCCGGAACCACAACGGTGCAGTACAATTTTTCCGATCCTCAAAATGAAGTGAGCGGTTCTTTGAACATCAACTTCATTTCCAACGGGGTGGGAATTAACGAACAGAAAGCCGATATCAGCCTGTTCCAGGCGTATCCCAATCCTGCTTCAGACCAAGTGGTTGTGCAATATGAGGTGTCCGGTTTGGGGAACATGCCTGCCAACATCGTCATCACCAGCCTGGTGGGCAGCAAACTGCGCACCATCCCCGTCAACGGCAACTCCGGAAAGAGCGTCATTGACCTTTCCGACTTCGTGGCGGGCATCTATTTCTATTCCTTGGAAATCAACGGTCAGACTCTTGCCACAAGAAAGCTGATTATTAAGTAATTCCAAATAAATTAATGGAAGTCACTCGCATATTTGACATCCTTCCGCACTATGCCATTCATTTTCCGAGGGAAGATGCGCTCTGCGGAAAGGAGAATGGTATATGGCGGCAATACAGCACCAAACAGTATATCACCACCGTCAACAACATCAGCTATGGGCTGATGCAGTTGGGGGTGAAGAAGGGTGACAAGATCGCCTCCATCAGTTCCGGCCGTCCGGAATGGAATTTTTTAGACATGGGCATCATGCAGATCGGTGCCATCCACGTTCCCATCTACCCCACCATCAGTGAAAACGATTACAAATACATCCTGCATCACGCGGATGTCAAGATGGTGTTTGTGTCTGGCTGGGATATTTTGAGAAAAATAGAGAACATCCTTTCGGAGATCCCGCAGCTGAAGGACAATGTTTACACCTTCCGCAACCTGCGCGGCTACCGTCACCTGAACGAAGTGATTGAGTTGGGAGCGGCCAACCCGAGTCCGCAGTATTTGAGTGAGATTCAGGAGCGCATCACCCCGGATGATGTCATGACCATCATCTACACCTCCGGCACCACCGGAACCATGAAGGGGGTGCAGCTGACCCATCGCAACATCATCAACAATTTCAAGGCCATTTTGCCCATTGTACCCGTTCATTCGCAGACCCGGGTATTAAGCTATCTTCCTCTGTGTCATGTATATGAACGCATGATGATTTATGCCTGGCAATATCTGGGGCTTCCCATTTACTATGCGGAAAGCATCGGAACCATTGCTGACAACTTGAAGGAGGTGCAGCCCACCATCCTCACCACCGTGCCCCGTTTGTTAGAGAAATTCTACGACCGGTTCATTGCACAGGGAAGAAAACTCCCGAAAAAGCAGAAAAAGATATTCTTTTGGGCCAATGACATTGCCTGCCAGTATGAGTTTGAGTCTTCAAAAAAATACCAGCGCAAGTTGAATCTGGCGAGAAAACTGGTACTCAACAAATTCAAAGAGGCGTTAGGGGGAAAGTTGGAGGTGATCGTCTCTGGCGGTGCGGCCATCCAACCCCGTCTCAGCAGGATTTTCTGGGCGGCCGGCATCTCCATCATTGAGGGCTACGGTCTGACCGAGACTTCACCCGTCATTGCAGTGAGCAGCTTCTTCCGTAACGGAAGCAAGTTCGGCACCGTGGGTCAGCCGCTGCCCGGTGTGGAAGTCAAAATTGCTGAAGACGGCGAGATTCTCACCCGTGGCGCGTGCGTCACCCCCGGCTACTACAAAGCCGACGACCTCACCCGCGAATCCATTGATAACGAAGGGTGGTTCCATACCGGCGACATCGGGGAATTTGAACCCGAAGGGCAGCTCAAAATCACCGGAAGGAAAAAAGAGATGTTCAAAACCGCTTTCGGCAAATACATTGTCCCCACACATGTGGAAAGCAAATTCAACGAGGACTCCCTGATTGACAACATCATGGTGATTGGCGAAAACAAGAAATTCGCCGCCGCGCTGATTGTGCCCAACTTCGCCGACCTCCGCTCCTGGTGCGCCCGCAAGGAGATTCCCTACACCACCAACGAAGAGATGATCAAACATCCGATGGTTCTCAAAAAATACAAGAAAGTGGCCGACCAATGCAACGCGCAGCTGGGAGAGACCGAACGGGTGATGAAATTTGAACTTATCGGATACGAATGGAGCGTGGCCACCGGAGAGCTGACCGCCACACTCAAGCTCAAACGGAAATTCATCACTGAAAAATTCTCGGAACAAATCGAAAAGCTTTTTGAATAGACTGCTTTCCCGCTCACTCCCCTCCCCGAAAACCACACGTCAAACATGAACCATCAAAACCTTTTTGAAAGCCTTCGGAATCGGCACCCCCAATTCACATACGAAGGATATTCTTTTGAATTATCTGAAAATCAAATCAATATAACCTACAATTTCCGTATTGGCGAAGCCATCCGTTTCACCCCCCAAATGAGCCTGCAATTGGGACGTTACCCGATGGCGGCGCTTGACCGGGAACATCTGGACGGGATCATTTTCCACATCGGGATGATTGAGCTCATCAGCTACTGGAAATGTGCCTGCCCGCCCACCGTGCTCATCAAGGGGCGCAGGCTGACCGACGCGCAACAACGATGGTGGAAAAAGCTGTATTGGAAAGGGTTGGGAGAATTTTTCCACATTAACGGTATCCGCTCTGATGAAAGCCGGTTTTTGTCTTTCCAATTTGAAGAGGGCAGTCCCTCCACGGAAGACTTCACCTACCGGCGGGTGGAGGAATCGGAAGCTGTCGTTGTTCCCATCGGCGGGGGCAAGGACTCGGTAGTCACTCTGGAGCAGCTGCGGCAGAAACGGCGGGTGGTGCCTTTTATCATCAACCCGCGGGGGGCCACCTTAGCATGTGCACGCATTGCCGGATTCCCGCATGAGGAGGACATCATCATCCTGCGGCGGCAGATTTCACCAGAGCTCTTGGAACTCAACAAGTCAGGATACCTCAACGGTCACACCCCCTTCTCCGCCATGCTGGCCTTTTACACCCTGCTGGTGAGTGCCGCCACCGGCATCCGCGATGTCGCACTTTCCAATGAGTCCAGTGCCAACGAGCCCACCATCCCCGGCACGGACATCAACCACCAATACTCCAAATCATCGGAATTTGAAGAGGATTTCCAGCAGTACGTCAAGGAAAACATCGCCGATCTCAACCACTATTACAGCCACCTCCGCCCCTACTGCGAATTGGAAATCGCCCGTTTTTTCTCACAATATCCGGCCTACTTCCCCGTCTTCAAAAGCTGCAATGCCGGCAGCAAAAACGACATCTGGTGCTGCAACTGTCCCAAGTGCCTCTTCGCCTACATCATCCTCTCCCCTTTCATTGACGACCCGACCATGATTCGGATTTTTGGGGAGGATTTATTAGACAAACCCTCCTTGGCACCCTATTTTGACGAGCTGACGGGCTTTGCGGAGGAGAAGCCTTTTGAATGTGTAGGCACGATTGACGAGGTCAACCAAGCCATGTCGCTCATTGCCGAAAACAGAAAAGACAAATACCTGGTCAAGCGGTGGATGGATTTTCAAAAAGCTACAATTTCAAAATAGCAATGATGCGGGAGGCCAGTGCGGCAGGGGCATCCACCCACGCCACCAATTGCACCGTGTCCCCATTCACCACACGCACGGCGGAAGCATCCACAATAGTGCTGTGACCTTCAGACCATGCAGCGTGAATTTTCTCCGAATCATCCACACAAAACATCCAACCGCACAACGGTCCATCGGCATAACGATGCAATGAGTGCCGGACATCATAGGCGGTAGTCTGCGAATGCAGCTGGACATTCAAAATCACGGAGGATAACCGGTTTCCCGGTACGATGAAGGCATCGCCATCCATCCGTCCCCGCAATTCGGGAAAAAGCTGCGGAATCACGCGCCCCGCATCAGAAATGAAACTGCCGAATTCCCCATCCTCCAGAGTCCGAACCACATGGAACATGGCGGACTGTATTCCCCATTCATCATTTAAAACCTTAATTAAAAGGGCAATGCCATTGGTTTCCGCCGATGAAGTGTACAGCATTGGGGCGGCATCATCACACTGCAAGTGATTGACTCCCATGATGACAGGCGTCCCCAAAGTATCATCGGTGGAAGGTCCCGCCAAAAGCACCCGACGCACTCTCCCGTGCAAATGTCCCTGACACAGTGTCGCCGGCAGACCGCCCAACTCCACCACCTGTTCCACCTCCCAAGGGATATCCGCTGCATTCCGTTCATGGGTCACCGTCACCCCGGGGAGCGCACCCTCAAACAAATCAGAATTCACCTGACTGATTTTCAGGAAATCGTCACACTTCAACTGGGACAGCAACTGTTGTCCCACCTCATTCCAGCCGTTCAACCCCAACTCTACCATAAACAAGCGTCTTCTTCCAACCATCGGCCCTGAACCTTTAGGGTCTGTTCAATCACATCGCGGGCGCATCCTGTACCGCCCGCACGCGGGGAGACGTAATCCACCATGGTCTTAATTTCCTCACAAGCATCAGAAGGACAAGTTTTTACACCTGCCATTTGCATAATTTTGCAATCTGGAATATCATCTCCCATCATCATCACCTGCTCTTTGGAAAGGTGGTTTTCAGCCATATACTCTTTCAGTTTCTCCACTTTGTCCCTCACCTTCATAAAAATCTCCATCCCCTTAAAATCCACATATCTCAATTTCATGGTTTCAGAATAGCCGCCCGAAATGACCGCAATACGGTAACCCTTCTTCAGCGCATACTGGATGGCATAACCGTCTTTCACATTTGTGGCGCGAAGCTGGTCCCCATCGGGAAGGGTATAGATTTTCCCATCTGAAAGCACACCGTCAAAATCAAAAATAAAAGTATTGACCGATATCAACTTTTTCTGAAAGTCATCCTTCATGATTCCTTGTTTGTTTGATTCATAATATATTGTGAAACAATTTGGTATATCTCCCTTAAATCATTCTCTGGCAACATTTGCAAATGTCGTGACATCACTGAATCATCCCTGCGGGCGGCGGGGCCTGTCTGCGATTCTTTTGGGGTAAAACGTTTCAATTTATCCAAAGTATTCTGTATCAATGGTTGAAGAACAGAAAAATCGATATTCGCACGACCGAGGAGGTCGGCGCTGGCGATGTACATGGCATTGGAGAAATTGGATGCGAACACGGCAGCCAAATGCAGATGTCTCCGCTGTTCTTCATTCAAAAAATGAACATTATCAGATAATTGGGAAGCGAAACGGGCCAATATTCCGGTCGTCTGTTCATCATTGCCCTCCACGCAAAGAGGCACCTGGAGGTTGGAAAAATCCATGCCGGTGGTCAGTGTCTGGCACGGGTAAAGCACGCCGTAGCGGTCGGCGGCCGGCGCCAACAAATTTTGGGAAAGAGTACCGGCGGTCAACACAGCCAAAGGCATACGAAAAGGGAATTGCGGAATCATCTCTTCGTATGCGTCATCCTTCACGGAGAAAATATACAAATCGCTGGTTGACTGTAAATCTTCCCATTGGCACACCGCTTTGGCGCCGCAAGTTTCGGCCAATTTCCGACATCTGTCGGGATTTCTCCCATAGATTTGGGACACTGGAATTTTTGCTTTTTTTAAGGCAAACACCAGCCATGAGGCCACATTCCCGCATCCCACCACGGTGACAGAACGCACAGGGGTATTCTGCAAAGGTTTGCGGGCGGGGAAATCGGGGGGCAATTCAGGCGTAGGTTCGTTGATTGGCATATTTAGAAACTGGTTCCTTTAAAGGCGGAGGAGAGGTCGATGGGGTGGGGCGCGATGGCGAAAACCGCGGAGCCACTGCCGGAAAGAGAAGCGTAAACGGCGCCTTGACGGTAGAACTCCTGTTTGATTTCGGCCAATTGCGGATAGAGGGGGAAGAGGGCTTTTTCAAAATCGTTAGGAATTTGTTCACGCCAGGTCTCCACGGGCTGGGTGAGCAAATCACAGAGCGGAGGGCGACCCGCCACCGGAGTGATGCGAGAATAGGCCTCCGCGGTGGGAATGCTGAAATCGGGTTTGAAAACGGAGATGCGGTAAGGCTCCAGCTGCAAAGGAAAAGGACGCAGGATTTCCCCACGACCCGTGGCGTATGAAGGAATATTTTCCAAAAAGAAGGGCACATCGCTTCCCAGCTGTGCGGCCAACCCTTTCAGCACATCCTTATGGATTTGCAAGTGGAAGGCGGCATTGGTCAGCTTGAGCACCACGGCAGCATCAGCGGAACCTCCGCCAAGCCCAGCCCCAGAGGGGATGTTCTTGACCAGCCGAATCTGCGCACCCGACAAATCATACTTCTCCTGCATCAGTCGGAAAGCCTTGAGACACAAGTTTTTTTCAGGTTCTACTACAAAATCACCGCCAGTCATTTCCAAGTGGGTGTCCCCGTTCTTGGGAGTCACTTCAATCTCATCGCAGAGGGAATGGACCGGGAAGAACACTGTTTCCAGATTGTGATAGCCGTCGGGACGGTGGCCTGTCACATACAATCCGAGATTAACCTTGAAATTGGCTAAGGATTTCACGACAGCAGATGTTCCTTTTTAATTTTATTCCATTGGTTTTCAGATAATTTTGCACCCACGGTAGCCACGGCTTCATCTCCTACCGAGGCCGCGAGACGCATGATTTTTTCTGCGGGCAATTGGTTCATGAGTCCATACAGGAACCCTGCGGCATAGGCATCACCGGCGCCATTGGTATCCACCGGTTTACAGCCGTTGGTACCGGTCCAGAGCCGCTGCCCGTCTATCTGGGCCACCGAGCCTCGTCCGCCCATTTTCACCACGGCCACACGGCAATACTGGGACAGGACATCCAGTGCCTCCTCCCCTTCCTTGCAGGCGAAGGCGCGGGCCTCGTCCTCATTGGCGAAAATAATATCCACATAATCCTTCAGCAGCATGGCGACAAAGTCGCGATGCTCCTCCACCAAGTTGAAGGAAGCCATATCCATGGAGATGGTCAGCCCAGCCTGCTTGGCCATTTGGCAGACGTGAAGAATAAGGTCGTGGTTAAAAATCAAATAACCTTCCACATGCACATAATCATAACCCTTGAAAACCTCAGCATCAAGTTCTTGTGCAGTCATAGTGGAAGCGGCGCCGAGATATGTGGCGAAGGTGCGTTCGGCGTCTCCCGACATCAGTGTGGTAGCTACACCCGTATCAAGGCCTTCGGCATGAATCAGATGGGGTTGGATGCCGCTTCTGCCCATATCCTCTTCAAAAAAACGGCCCATCTTATCCATCCCGACTTTGCCCACAAAGCCGACCTCACCGCCGAGATGGGCAATTCCGTGCATGGTGTTGGAGGTGGAGCCTCCCGTCACCTGCACCTGCTTCATCTCGCTGATTGCCTCATGCAAATTGCGTTTTGTTTCCACCTCAATCATCGTCATCCCCCCTTTGGGGAATGCAAAAGAGGATAAAATACTGTCATCAGGAACGTTGACAATCACGTCAACCAAGGCATTGCCAATGCCGATAATTTTTGCCATACATCATAAATTTGAGGCTGCAAAGGTACAATTAAATCGGCAAAAAAAACCTGTTTCACACAGAAAAACCACAAAATCTCACGCACGTTGAAAAAAATGGCGTATTTTTGCAAGTTCAAAATCAAGCCCATGTCACAACAGATTCAAATGGTTGACCTGCGAGGTCAATATCTGAAAATAAAAGATGAGATTGACGAAGCGATGGCGCAAGTGCTATCCTCCACAGCTTTCATTAACGGACCTATTGTCAAGGAGTTCCAGCAGAACCTGTCCGAATATCTCCATGTCGGGCACGTCATCACCTGCGGGAACGGCACCGATGCTTTGCAGATTGCGATGATGGCATTGGGGCTGCAACCCGGAGATGAAGTGATCACCACTCCCTTCACTTTCATCGCGACCGTGGAAGTGGTGGCGCTCCTGGGGCTCAAGCCGGTGTTTGTGGATGTCATTCCAGGCACCTTCAACATGGATGTCTCCCAAATTGAACGGGTCATCACCCCCCGTACCAAGGCCATCGTACCGGTACACCTGTTTGGCCAATGCACTGACATGGAACCCCTTATGGATATTGCTCAGCGGCATCATCTCTATGTCATAGAGGATGCCTGCCAAGCGATTGGTGCAGAATACACTTTCTCTGACGGGCGCAAATGCAAGGCGGGGACCATCGGGCATGTGGGTTGCACCTCCTTCTTCCCCTCCAAAAACTTAGGTTGCTACGGGGATGGTGGCGCGTTGTTCACCAACGATGACGAATTGGCCACCCGAATCCGCGGCATTGCCAACCACGGCTCCTTTGTCAAATACCATCACGACCTGATCGGGGTCAACTCCCGTCTGGATTCCTTTCAAGCCGCCATATTAAATGTAAAGCTCAAGTATCTTGACAATTACATTGCCTCACGTCAACGGGCGGCGAAGCTCTACCACTTTCTATTGTGCGATGTCGCCGAAATCAAGCCGCCCGTCACTGCGGCCCAAAGCACCCATGTGTTCCACCAATACACCCTGAAGCTGGATGAGAGACTGAACCGGAGCGATGTACAGGAAAAGCTTAAAGCTGCCGGCATCCCGTCCATGGTTTACTATCCCGTACCGATACATTTACAAAAGGCATTCGCCCCATTCGGGTATCATGCGGGGGACTTCCCGGTAGCGGAAAAGTTGTCGCGCACCGTGCTTTCTCTCCCCATGCACACCGAGCTGACCAAGGATCAGCAGATCCACATCACGAAAACATTAAAGCAATCACTTGTCATATAAAGAAAAACATGATCATCATTGGAATCACCGGAACTTTAGGGGCTGGCAAAGGCACAGTGGTGGAATATCTGAAAGAGCACTACGGGTTTGCTCATTTTTCCGTGCGGGATTTTCTCAAAGAGGAGGTCGCCCGCCGCGGGATGCCGCAGAATCGGGACTCCTACACCTCTGTTGCCAATGAATTGCGGGCCCAGCACACTCCCTCCTACATCGTGGACTGTCTGTACGAGCGTGCCGCCGCACAAGGCACCAACGCCATCATTGAGAGCATCCGCACGCCGGGAGAGATTGACTCCCTCAGCCGGAAAAGCGACTTCCGCCTTTGGGCAGTGGATGCGGATCCCAACATCCGCTACCAGCGCGCCATTCTGCGCAATTCGGAAACCGACCAGGTTTCCTACGAAACCTTCATTGCCAACGAACAGCGGGAGATGACCTCCACCGACCCCAACAAGCAGAACCTCTCCGAGTGCATCCGACGAGCAGACGCGCTGTTCTCCAACAACGGCACTATAGAAGAACTCTACCGACAAATCCAAGCCATCCTCCACCTTTAAAATTCAAATAAAATGTTTCTCTGGGAATCCATCGCTTTCGGGCCGATACACAGCCGCCGGCTGGGCAGCTCTCTCGGCATCAACATCTCCCCCACCGACGTGAAAATCTGTTCCTTTGACTGCATCTACTGCGAATGCGGGTGGACGCTGACCAAGGAGATTCTCCCCTCGCGGTTTGCGCCGGCGGACATCATCCTGCAAGCCATTGAAGACAAACTGAAAAGATGCCGTGAAGAACAGACCCACATTGACAGCATCACCTTTTCCGGGAACGGGGAATCCACCTTGCACCCCCAGTTCCCTGAAATCATCGACCGGCTGACAGTATTGCGAGACCATTATTATCCCGGCACTGCCATCACCTGCCTCTCCAATGCCACGCAGCTGCAAAACGAGGCCGTCCGGCAGGCCCTGCTCAAAATTGAAAACCCGATGTTGAAACTGGATGCCGGTCTCCCCTCCCTATACCAACTCATCAACCGCCCCACCATCCCCGTCAACCTGGAAGACACCATCGCAGGGCTTCGCGCATTCCACGGACAGTTCATCATGCAATCCATGTTCCTCAAAGGCGAAGTGGATGGCATCCCGTTTGACAACAGCAGCGGGGAGAACCTGGCCGCCTGGCTGGAAGATGTCCGACTTCTGCGCCCCCGTAAAGTGGTGCTCTACTCGCTGGACCGCGAGACCCCTGCCAAAAAATTGATCAAGATTTACATCAACGACCTGGAAACCATTGCAGAAAAGGTCAGAGCCCTCGGTATAGAGGCCCAAGTTTACGAATAAAAAAACGAATATGGAAGTTATCCCATTGCCCATTGAGGGTGTTTTATTAGTGAAGCCGCAAATCTTTGGAGATGCCAGAGGCTGGTTTTATGAAACTTACAATGAAGAGAGATACCGACAGGCAGGCATCACGGAAACATTTGTACAAGACAACCAGTCTTTTTCGCAAAAGAACGTGGTCCGCGGACTGCATTTTCAGAAGCCGCCCCATACCCAAGCGAAGCTCGTGAGCGTCATCCAGGGAGCTGTGTTAGACGTAGCGGTGGACCTGCGGGCGGGCAGTCCCACCTACGGAAAGTATGTCTCCGCACTTCTGACCGGGGAAAATCATCACCAACTGTTTGTACCCAAAGGATTTGCCCACGGATTTTCCGTTTTGGCCGACCATACCATTTTCGCCTACAAATGCTCCAACCTTTACAACAAAGCCTCCGAAGGAAGCATCATCTACAATGATCCTGACATCAACGTGGAATGGGGAGTGGAACATCCCATACTTTCAGAAAAGGACACCACAGGCCCTACCCTAAAAGAATTTGTCACGCCGTTTTAGCGTTTCCAAACCTGAAAAGTGAAATCAAACGGGTTTTTTTCGTCTGCAGCATGGAACTCCTCTTCTGCCACATGCCATTTCTTTTCATCTAAGACCGGGAAAAAAACATCCGCCTCAAAATCGGCATGAATCTGCGTAAGATAGATAGTATCTGCAAGATTGACAAACTGTTGATATATTGTTGCGCCGCCAATCACAAAAATCTCCTCTTCTTTCTGCAAGGCCTGAAGCGCTTCATCCGCACTGGAGAAAAACTCCGCACCGGGATTTTGCAGCATGGTTTGCCTTGAGAGCACCACATTGCGCCGTTTGGGGAGCGGCTTCACCGGAAGCGAGTCCCAGGTAGTGCGGCCCATCAAGATGGGATGCCCCGTGGTAAGTTCCTTAAAATGCTTTAAATCAGCGGGCAAATGACAAAGCAGCTGGTTCTTGTACCCCAACTCGCGACGATTTCCCATAGCGGCAATCAAGCTGATATTCATAGACATTACATCTTTTCGTTGCTGGCCGACACCACAAAGCAGCCGTAAAGGGCGGCAGTTTCTGTGCGGAGGCGACGGCTTCCCAATTTTATTTCCTTATATTTTTTTGATTTACAAATATCTATTTCCTCCTTGCTAAAATCCCCCTCCGGCCCAATCAGCAGCAGCACCTCACCCTCGGGCAACGGTTCATCCACCAACTGTGCCGTATTTTCATCATCACACCACGCAATGTAACGGGCGAGCTCTTGAGTTTCATTTTTCTCAATAAAATCCTTAAAACCAACCACCTGCATTTCCGGAAGCACTGAAGTTTGGGACTGTTTCAGGGCTGAAACCGCAATCCTTTGCAAGCGGGACAGGTCCTGCTTGCGCCGTTCCGAGTGCTCACAAATGATAAAGCTGATCTTCTCGCAGCCGATCTCCACGGCCTTTTCCACCAGCCATTCCATCCGGTCACTGTTCTTGGTCGGGGCGACGGCAAGGTGAAGGCGGCAGCGGCGCGGGGGAGTGCGGTGCCTTTCCAGCACATTCACCATGCAGGCAGACGCATCAGCCACGGCAATTTCACCCACAGCACATCTCCCCTGACCATCCGTCAGGGCAATGGTATCGCCTGCCACTTTACGCAATGTACGCACACAATGGCGGGACTCCTCCACCGACAAGACAACACTTTCCGACTCTAAATCAGTTGCAAAAAAAGTAAACATCCTTACACTTTTTGGGAATTGGGTTCAAAAATGCGGAATTTCGCCAGCCTCCACTTTTGGAGACGATAGCAGATGGAGGTGGTCACCACTCCCCATCCGTATTTGACACTTCGCCGGAAATTGATGGAAGAGGCTTCTGGAAAATATTTCGTGGGACAGGTGATTTCTGCGATTTCATATCCGGCGTAAAAAATCTGCGCAAGCATTTGATTATCAAATACAAAATCATCCGAATCCGCAACATAGTCGATCTCTTCCAAAACCTTACGGGAAAAAGCGCGATAGCCCGTATGATACTCTGCCAATTTCTGATTCATTACAAGATTTTGGAACCAGGTCAGGCAGCGATTAAAGAAATATTTGTAATAAGGCATCCCCCCTTTCAGTGCACCTTTCCCCAAAATGCGGGAGCCCAGCACCACCGGATACACCTCATTGGCAATTAGATAGCACATAGACTCGATCAACTTGGGCGAATATTGGTAATCCGGATGGAGCATGACAATGATATCCGCTCCCAACGACAAAGCCTTTTGGTAGCACGTTTTCTGATTAGCGCCATACCCTTTATTGCTTTCATGCCGGATCACATGCCGGATGCCCAGTTCACGGGCCAGCTCCGAGGTGCAGTCGGTAGAGGCATCATCCACCAGCACCACCTCATCAACCAAAGGAAAAGGGATTTCATCATAAGTGGCCCTCAGTGTACTGCCAGCGTTATACGCCGGAAGGACAACGCATATTTTTTTTTGTTTCAGCATTTTATTTCTTCATGCTTTGTAACCTGTTCAAAATATTCCGTTCCTTTTCATACACATCCGGACGATAATGCACATTGCCATTAGGACCAATAAAACAGGTGTAATACTCTATAAACACGGGCATTACCTTTTTCAGATGCACATTGGTGGGACGGAGGGGGCGGTAGAAGACCGTATCTTCAGGGGCCAGGTTTTTGAAGTACTCCTCCTCCTTCTGTGTGTACTCCTCCAGAAACTTCTCCCCATCCTCGCTCACAGGCTCATTGCCCAGAATGATCATCACCTGTTCCAAGCGGGTGGAGTCGTAATCATTCATCATCAGCAGGAGCTCCGTCAGTTCAAAAGGTTGCTGCACACGCACGCAGCCGTGGCTGAACGCGCGACGGCGGTGGCTGAATGCCCCTTTGTTGTTGGTATCGTGGAGGTACACCGATTCCGTATTGTTGATATTGAACTTCACCCTGCCCAGCGCATTGTGGGGACCAGAGCTCTGAATCAGCTGATACGGAATATTTTTGGGACTCACTTTCTTCCAATTGATCGTTTCCGGAAGAACCTCTTTTTTTGTGCGGGAATCCACCACAAACAATTTTTCCTTTTTCACCACCCCCATATTGTTCCGTACCATTTTGTAATAATACTCATCCTTAATGATGCTGTACGGGATTTTCCATTCTGGATTCAGCGCAATGTAATTAATCTCGCTATAGAGCAACGGGGTTTCCGTTTTGAGTGCCTTCAAAATACCATTCACCCTCAGGGAATCGCTGTTGGACTTGCGATTATACTTGCCGCAGACAATTTTCATCCGCAGGGCCAGGGTGTCTGCCGAACGGGCCTCCAAAGTGAAATCGGGAATGTTGACCGCCACAAAATCCGACCCTTTCTTCCTCTTGGTCTTCCAGCGGAGCCGCTCCAGGTTGGCCGACAGCTTGTCGATGTAATACTGGGGTTGACGGTTGAGTTCCAGGAAAGTCTCCTCGTCCAGCTTGCGGCTGCGGGGGAGTCCGCGGTTTTCCCTGAAAGTGTGGATGGCCATCATCAGCGTGCGGTTCAAGGTATCGACAGGAACATAATCCTCTGGGATTTCCTTCAGGGTTTTCAGTCGCTCGCCCACCAGATGAAGGTTTTTTGCATAGTGATTGGAATCTGCCGCAATAAACGGGATAGAATCAAACACCACATCCTTGATTGCCAAATACTTGCGCAATTCAGATTGTAAAGCAAGATACACAGAATCCGTAGGTTGCAGCGAAGTCAAGTAGCTGGCAGCATGAGACGATTGTTCCAAAGCCGTGGGGATGAACGTTGGCGGCATGCTGTCGATTTCATACAACCACTTCCCCCCATTCATTTCCACAGGATCGGTAGCCCCGTATGCCATGGATTTGGCATACAGAAGATAGCTGTTGGTCAGCGTGGTTTCCAGTCGTGCCAGAACGCCGAAAAGCTGTTCGGAGCTGGTGATTTTTTCAGATTGGATCAGGGCAATGTCTGTGTTAACATTCTGGAATGAGAACATTTCCACGGGAAGTCCATGTTCTTCCGACTTACCCAGGACCGAAAGCAAATCGTTGACCAGATTTTCCTGGAATCCGTTGGCGGTCCAGATGCGTTCCGGTTGTTTCTGGTAAAAATCCTTGGTGGGGGAAGCGAACATCAGTTCTCCGTCAGCCAGAGAACTGATGTAATGATTGAAAAACTCGGAATAATCTTTTTCGTTGTAATACTTTTGGAAAGCCGACCACTGTGGTGTGTTCTCCAGCTGGCCTTTCCGATGGCACCCTGTCAGGGTGAGCAAAAGGAGCAAGAATACGTATAATGTGCTGTGATTCGGCTTCATATACAAAACTATTTATGGTTTTCGTAGAAAATCCGGGCGCGTTCTTCAAGAGCCGGGAACTGGTTGCGGTTGACCAAGGAGACGCAGGCGCGCAGTCCTTCGGTCCGGGTGCTGTTGCAGCTGGCGAGGGAGATGGCGCTGATGCCGTAACTGAGCAGTTCACGGAGAAGCTGTTCGCCGCTGAGACCGGGGTACGACAGGGTGAAATAGAAGCCGTCGGCCAACTCCTCTGCTCCGTCGTGGTCATACACGATTTTGAAGCCGTTATCCATGAAGATTTTCTTCATGATATGGGCTTTCTCTGCATATTCGCGCACATCATCAAGGTAATTGTAGGTGCCGTCGTTGCAGGCTTTGAAGATAGCGGCGAGGGCATACTGTGCCGAATGGGACGTACCGGAACTGACAGCATAGACGGCGCCGTTGATCATGGCGCGACGCAACATCGGATGTCCGAAATACGGGATAAGATCCGGGAACTCGCGGGAGCCAAACTTGTCGGAAACAGCCAGCACAGCGATGCGTTCACCGGCATAGCTGAACGCCTTGGAGCCAGAGATCATCAGCGCATAATTGTCGGTGTACTTGCCGACAGAGGGCTGGAAGGGCGGCACGCCGGGTTGGGAGATGTCGCGGCGGAAGTCCATGCCGAAATAGGCCAGGTCTTCAATCACACACACATCGTACTGGGTGGCCAACTCGCCAATGGTACGCAGTTCCTCATCGGTGAAGCAGATCCAGGAGGGGTTGTTGGGGTTAGAGTAGATGATGGAGTGGATATGTCCTTTTTGGAGATAGCTCTCCAACTTGGCACGCAGTTTGTCGCCGCGGTAATCATACACATCAAAAGACTCATACTTGAGACCGAGGATCTTATGCTGGTTCTTCTGGACCGGGAATCCGGGGTCAATAAAAAGAGTGGTATCTTTCTGTTTCTCGCGGCGTGCGAGGGTCATGAAGCTGATCAGGCCAGCCATCATGGAGCCGACCGTCGGGAAACAGGAGTCGGGCGAGATGTCAAGGTCGATGAAATTCTTGATGAAACGGGAGGATTCCTTTTTCAGCTCAGGGGTTCCGTCAAGGTCGGGATAGATGGTGGCAATACCCTCCTGCAGGGCTTTGACCTGTGCATCCACGCCCACCTTGCAGGCCGGGATACCGGGAATACCCATTTCCATCCTCACAAACTTCACTCCGGAGGCGTCCTCAATGTCATTGATCAGCCTTTTGATTTCGCGGATGGATGCTTTGCCGACTTCTTTAATACCGTTTTGGGCGAGAATTTTTTCAACCAGTTCAGAATCAATAGGTGTGTGTTTCATAATATCGTTATTTTATTAATTAATTTTCAGCAAATTGAACCAACGGCTTGGCGGGTGCAAATTTACATAAAATTCTGGATTATACCCTTTTATTTTTCACTATATTTGCACGCCGATTCACAAGACCCTTTTTTCATAAAGAAACATGCCGTTTTTACCGACCACAAAGAAAGAAGTAGAGGCCAGAGGGTGGGACATTCTGGATGTCATCATCATCAGTGGGGATGCCTATGTGGACCATCCCTCCTTCGGTCCGGCGGTCATCGGGAGGTGGTTGGAGAAACTGGGATTGCGTGTGGCGATTGTGCCCCAGCCCAACTGGCAGGACGACGGCCGAGATTTTGCCAAACTCGGAAAACCACGGCTGTTTTTCGGCATCACCGCCGGCAACATGGACTCGATGGTGAACCACTACACCGCCACGCGCCGGCTGCGCCACGACGACGCCTACACCCCCGGCGGACAGCACGGCTTCCGGCCGGACTACGCCACTGTGGTCTATTCCCGCTGGGTACGGCATTTCTTTCCTGACACCCCCATTGTCATCGGCGGCATAGAAGCCTCCCTCCGCCGGCTTTCCCACTACGACTATTGGAGCGACTCCCTCAAGCCCTCCATCCTCATGGAGTGTCCCGCCGATGTGTTGGTGTACGGCATGGGCGAGCGCCCCATGACCGACCTGGTCCGCATTTTCCAGCAGGACGACTGGAAAAGCCACCTCCACGAGTGCCGACAGATCGCCTTCGTCACCAACCGCCCCGCAGATTATTGCGACAAAAGCGAGGCCCTGGTGCTGCACCCTTTTGAAAAAGAGTTGAGCAACAAGCGGTTTTACGGGGAGAACTTCGTCGCTTTTGAGACCGAGTCCAACAAAAAAACACAGCGCGTCATCATCCAGCCCTACAACAGGAAAAGCCTGCTCATGATGCCCCCCTACCCTCCCGCAACCGAGGAGGAGATGGACAGCTATGCCCTCTTTGACGTCATGATGAACGCCCCGCACCCCAAATATGCCAAACGGGGTTCCATCCCCGCATGGGAGATGATCCAGAACTCCATCACCATTCACCGGGGTTGTTTCGGAGGATGCAGCTTCTGCGCCATCACCGCCCACCAAGGCCGTTTCATCAGCTCGCGGAGCGAAAAGTCCATCCTGGCGGAAGTCGCCCACCTGGCTCAACGGCCGTACTTCAAAGGGCACGTGACCGACCTGGGCGCCCCGTCCGCCAACATGTACCGGATGCACGGGAAAAACGAGTCGGCCTGCGCCCAGTGCGCCCGCCCCTCCTGCATTTACCCGCAAATCTGCCCCAACCTCATCACCGACCACAAACCCCTGCTCCAGCTGTACCGGAAAGCATCGGCCATCGGCGGCGTGAAACGCATCACCATCGGCAGCGGCATCCGCTACGACCTGCTGCTGGCCGACGACCGCGCCGACCACGAAAACGGTTTGACCGACTATCTTTCAGACGTGGTCCGGCACCATGTCTCCGGACGGCTGAAAGTGGCTCCCGAACACACGGAAGACAAAGTGCTGAAGCGGATGAGGAAACCCTCTTTCAACCATTTTCTCGCCTTCAACCGGCGCTTTCAAAAGCTCAATCGCGAGGCAGGACTGAAACTGCAGCTGGTCCCCTACTTCATATCAGCGCATCCCGGATGCACGCTGGATGACATGAAAGCCCTGCACAAAGCCACCGCCCACCAGCATCTTCATATCGAGCAAGTGCAGGACTTCACCCCCACCCCAATGACCTACTCCACCGCCATGTATTTCCTGGGCTATGACCCCTACACAGGAGAAAAAGTGTTCAGCGCAAAAGGCAAACGGGAAAAAGACCAGCAGAAAAGCCAGTTCTTCCCCTCGCATCCTTCAAAGTGACAGTCGCTTTCCGCAAAAACACCACCTCTTTCGGCCACCACCTTTCATCGCAATGCCCACCGAGATGGCATAGAAATCAAACAACCGCAGGCCACACCCCCCATTCAAACATTGCAAGCCCCTGACGGACAACTCCTAAAATAAGTAGCTCCGCTGCTTCCCATTTTCCAATTAAAAATTGTATTTTTGCAACCTCTTTTTAAAAGCAAAAATATGAATCACATTCTGGGTTTTGTTACATGGACTGCTGACCCGATTGCCTTTTCACTGGGCAATCTGCAAGTGCGGTGGTACGGCATTCTGCTGGCCACCGGCTTTGTACTGGCGTATTTCACATTGCAGAAAATCTTCCAAAAAGAGAATATATCCCAAAAGACATTGGACAAGTTCGCCATCTGGACCATTATATGGTGTATTATCGGCTTGAGATTAGGGCATTTCCTGTTTTACGAACCCGAATATTTAGTGCAACATCCCTTGCAGGTGCTGCTTCCTTTTGACGAAGAGTGGAAATTCATCGGTTACGGGGGGCTGGCCAGTCATGGCGGGGCCCTTGCCATGCTGTTGTGGGTGATCTATTTCTGCTATACGAGAAAGATGAACTTCTTCTGGCTGCTGGACCGGCTTTGCATTGCAGTGCCCATTGCGGCGGCCTTTGTGCGGTGCGGCAACCTGATGAACCACGAGATTGTGGGCAGCGTGACTGATGTACCCTGGGCGTTCAACTTCATTCATGGAGGTGTGGATGCCGACGGATCCCCCATCGCGGGAACCTACCGCCATCCCTCCCAGCTGTACGAATCCCTGGTTTACCTGAGCTTGTATATCAGTCTGGTCATCTACTATTTCAAATTCGCCAAAGGGAAAGTGCCTCCCGGAAGAGCTGCCGGCATCATGATCACCGTCATCTTCGTGGCCCGTTTCTTCATTGAATTCCTGAAAGCCGACCAAGTGGCCAAGGAGGCAGGCATGAGCCTGAACATCGGGCAATGGCTGAGTATCCCCTTCGCCCTCATCGGCATCGGACTGATTGTTTATTCCATCATCAAAAAGAAGGAATGCCCACAATATGTGGAACCTGCTGAAAAGAAAAAATAACCCAACACAACTTTCGGAACATGGAAGAAAAAGATTACACGGTTGGCACGCGCATCAACCACGAAAAATATGGAGAAGGCATCATCAGCCAAAACAACACACTGACATTCAAGGCTATTTTCATCCGAGGCGGAGAGATTGAGTTCTCCAAAACGGCAGCCTCCTTCGAGGTGCTGGAACCGGGCAGCATGGATGACGGACAGCCCCGCATCAGTGTGAAGGAGTTTGAGAAAATGCTGACTTTGGTGTTAGCCAAATACAACGCCATTGAGCACACCGCCACCCTCGGCAAAAAATGGGAGGGAGGCACCATGCTCCTGCAGCCCGCCAACCCGGAGCTCAAGCCCAAGGAGATTCCCGTGGAGACCTTCTTCCACAAGATCGTCATGATGCGCGACCGGCTGCGCGTGCTGGAACAGAACATCAACAGTCACGCCGTGCTCAGCGACGAAGAGAAAGTCAACTTGCAGCAATACATCACCCGTATCTATGGTTCCATGACCTCCTTCAACATCCTGTTTGAAGACAAGGCTGATTATTTTGAGGGAGTCAAAGGAGCATAATTTTTTTATTATCAATTATTTAAAAACCATTTAAAACCTTTACAATTCAATTTCAAAAAAATGATTCAACGCATTCAATCCCTACTCTTGTTGATTGCCGCCGGCATATCCGTGGCCATCACTTTTCTCACCATCGGGAATTTCAATTTTGCCAACACTGACTTTGTCTATACCGCCTTTCACATCCAGAACATGGCCACAGGCGCAACACACAGCACCTTTTATGTAGCCGGTCTCTGGTACATTTCCGCCATTCTCTCATTAGTGACCATTTTCATGTACAAAAACCGTCCCAGCCAAGTCAAGCTGAACGGCATCAACATGTTGGTCATGCTGGGAGCACTGGTGACCATGCTCTACCTTTATCCGAATTTCATTTTTGAAAAAATGATTGCCGGCTTCAAAGAGGACATGATGATTTTCAACCACTGGGTTTTTCTGGCACTGATTCCGGCCGTGTGTCTGTTTTTCGCCAACCGCGCCATCAAAAGCGACGAGAAGAAAGTCCGCGCTGCCGACCGCCTCAGATAGCACATCGTTATGTTAGAATTCATCACCTTCGGGATTACCGATTTAATTGACATACTGCTGTTTGCACTCCTGTTATATCAGGTGTACAAGCTTTTGCGCGGCACAGCGGCCATCCGGATTTTCTGGACGATAGCCATCCTCTTTATTTTATGGAAGATACTGAGTGCTATGCACTTGCGATTGGTCGGAGCCATTTTGGAACAGATCATCAGCGTGGGTGTCATCGCCCTGATTGTGGTCTTTCAGCCGGAAATCCGAAAGTTCCTGCTCATCATCGGCAATGCGCGCATTGTCAAGATGTTAAAGTTCCACAAAAGGGACACCTCCGTTTCGTTTGCACCGGAGATTGACGCGGTGGTTCGTGCCTGCAGACGCATGTCCAACTCCAAGACCGGAGCTCTCATCATCTTTGAAAAAGAGACGCCGCTGGACGAAATCATCGCCACTGGCGAAAAATTAGACGCCATCGTTTCGCGCGAGCTGATTGAGAACATCTTCTTCAAGAACAGTCCTTTGCATGACGGCGGGCTGATCATCAAGAACCACCGCATCATGGCTGCCCGCTGCATCTTGCCCGTTTCCGACCGCGAGGACATCTCCCCCGACCTGGGTCTGCGCCATCGCGCGGCCATCGGGGTCACCGTGCTCACCGATGCTGTGGTGGTGGTGGTCTCCGAACAGACCGGCTCCATCTCCCTATGCCAGGGTGGCGAAATCACCCACAGCATCTCCCCCGTGGTGCTTGAAACCCAGCTGAAAGACATCTTCATGAATGAGAAGAAAGAGGAAGATGAGAAAAAATAAAACCACATAACCCCAAATAAAAATGAAAAAAATCCTCACACTGATGCTTTTAGCCGCCCTGTTCCTGCATGTTCAGGCCAATGACGGGGTATTTTACGCCTCTGGCAACCATCTGGTTCCCATCATGGAAACAGACATTTCCGTCACCAAGGAGGTACTGACCATCACCCGCGAGGGGGATTACGCCATCGTGGATGTGTATTATGAGTTTTTCAATCCCAAAGGCGCAAAGGAACTGCTGGTGGGCTTTGAAGCCCCTCCCCCCTACAACTCCTCTGCGGAGTTAGACGAACTCCTGAAAAAAAATCCTTATATCCAGGATTTTACCGCCCAAATCAATGAAGAGAAGTTGAGATACCAAATCGCCATCGTCGTACCTGACAGTAACTACTACCAAAACGGCCAATTCATCCATCCAGATTCCAAAGAAATTAAAGAATATTACGATGAATCCGGTATGTTTGAAGGCACCTATGTTTACTATTTCACAGCAAAATTCAAACCCGGGAAGAACATCATCCGCCATCGCTACAAATGCAGACTCTCCATGGTAAACGGAATCCCCTGGCAGTTTTTCTACACGCTCACCGCAGCCAACCGCTGGGCCAACCGACAAATTGACGACTTCACGCTGAACATCGACATGGGCGAACACACGACATTTGAGATTCCCAACACCTTTTTCACCTCCATGGATGGATGGACCATGACTGGGAAAGGCCGCGACACACTGCTCCAGTCCTCCTGGTATTGGGAATCACCCTCCCGCGCCATTTTCCACATGCAAAAAGGAGGGATCTCCTTTCACAAAAAGAACTTTCATCCGGAAGGAGAACTCACCATTGAGGAAGACAACCATTTTTGGGAACTTTTCGATGACGAAAAAAACAGCACGACTGACACGACTACCATCCTGTTAGACTATATCCGCTTGAAATACTTCTGTCTCAACTGTACTTCGAGCTGGCCGGGATTTAACCATGTTCTTGACGTCATGACCAACCATGACAGTGAAGAGTGGGACCCCTATTCACCCGAAGAATTTTCACAGGAGATGCGGAAAATTCTCAAAAACCTTCCCTTTGCCTATCGGGGATATGTGTTTAAAAACAAGCAACTTCAACAGTATTTTGAATCCACCCAATGGTATGTTCCCAATCCGGCATACGACGGGTCCCAATCCGACTTCAGCAAAGAGGAAGTCCAATGGGTGGAATTCTGGAAATAAGTGGGAAACATGAACGACAATCTGGATCCATCAAAAAAGCGGCTTTCAGCTGCGGAAAAAGAGTTTGAGAGAGCCATCCGTCCGGCGGATTTCCGCAATTTCTACGGGCAGGAGAAAGTGATTGAGAACATCATTGTCTTTGTGCAGGCGGCCCGTGCGCGGGGCGAGGCTCTGGACCATGTGCTGCTCTACGGCCCTCCCGGACTGGGAAAAACCACGCTGTCGCACATCATTGCCAACGAGATGGGGGTGAACCTGCGCGTCACCTCGGGACCTGTCATCGACAAGCCCGGCGACCTGGCCGGGCTGCTCACCAATTTGGAGCCCAACGATGTGCTTTTCATTGACGAGATCCACCGTCTGTCGCCCGTGGTGGAGGAATACCTCTATTCCGCCATGGAAGACTACAAGATTGACATCATGATAGAGACCGGACCGAGTGCGCGAAGTGTGGAAATTGCGCTGAATCCCTTCACGTTGGTGGGGGCCACCACCCGGTCAGGACTGTTGACTGCCCCGTTGCGCTCTCGTTTCGGCATCAACTTGCGTCTGCAATACTATGATGCACAAACCCTGGCGAAAATCCTGAAACGTTCCGCCGGCATATTGAAGATAGAGCTCTATGACGATGCCGCTCTGGAGATTGCCAGCCGGAGCCGGGGCACCCCGCGTATTGCCAACCTGCTGCTCCGCCGCGTGCGTGATTTCGCCCAAATCAAGGGCAATGGCGTGATTGACTCCCACATTGCACAAATCGCATTAGAGGCGCTCAATGTGGACCAGCACGGATTGGACGAGATGGACAACCGCATTTTGAGCACCATCATCGACAAGTTCAAGGGCGGTCCGGTGGGACTGACCACCATCGCCACGTCTGTGGGCGAGGATGCCGGCACCGTGGAGGAGGTTTACGAGCCGTTCCTCATCCAGGAGGGATACCTGATGCGCACTCCGCGCGGGAGGGAGGCCACCGACTTGGCCTACCAGCACCTGGGCAAAAGCCGCTTCATCGTCAACGGACAGCCAGAACTGTTCTAAAAGTTTACAGCACGTTCAGCAGGTTCCGCAACAACCACCATAGCACCATCAGGATCAAGTAGATCCCCACCACGGCGGAACTGCTTAAAAAATTCCGCAACCGCACACACCTGTGAGGTGGCACGAACCACATCACACCCGCGAGCGCCACGGCATACGGAATGGAAAGAATCATGAACACATTATATCCCAATGCTTTGCAGAACTGTCCATGCAACAGGCAATGGAAAGCCCTTTGGGTGCCACAAGCCGGGCAATCCCAACCGGTCAACCAATGGAAAAGGCACTGGGGCACCCATGGCGTTTGCTCCGGATTAAAGAAAAAAAGAACCGTTCCCACAATCAAAAGGGCAACGGTTCCTATGACAGCAATGTATATAGGTTTCACTCTTATATCTGGAATCCAGTACGTTATAAAGCAAACATCGCAGCGCCTGTCACCACATAAAAAATGACGTTAATAACGATGCTCAGCAATCCCAGGAAGAATCCCCACCAGAACCAGTTGCGGGCCTTTCGGGCGGACTCTTTTGCACCGGCATAATTTCCTGCCTCCCATTGTCCATTCACCTTTGAGGCATGCACAATGGAGACGATACCAAAGGGAAGACAGCAGAAAATGGTACACAGGATGGCTCCTGTCAAATAGCTGTTGGGCTTGCCTCCCGGAGGCGGGGTCTGGTAACTGCCGGCATAGGGAGCCTGATAACCCCTTGAAGGAGAATTCTGATAGCCGCCAGGGGTGCCGTAATTGGGAGAACCCTGTGGCGGGGGCGTGCTACTTGCATAGTTCGGTGAAATGTCCGGGCCGGAGAAGTTCACCACCGTAGCCGAGGCAATGCCGAAATAATCACACCAGGGGAGCGTAGAATTGCCTATTCGGACCACATCTGATGGTTTCAACTGCATCCTTTCCCGGCACAGCGTACCGTTCACGTACGTGCCGTTAGTGGAATTATTGTCCGTGATAAAGACATTGCCGTAATTGTCTTGTTCCATTTGGCAATGACTGCCCGATACGGTGGGGTCATTAATTACCACATCATTATGCGAGCCTCGCCCGATGCGCAAAATCCTCATATTTCAAAATGTTATTTGGTTGTAAAAAATTTAAGCGTGGCAAACCTTAGATTTACGGCAGCAAAAATACAAAATTTAATCAATTTACAATATTATCATTTTGCCACTGCTGATTCTCCCTTTTCCCGTTTGCGTAATACATTATTCCCGTTCCATCCCGCACACCGTTCTTGAACTGGCCCTCATACCTGTCGCCATTGGCGAAATAATAGACGCCCTGCCCTTCCTTTTTCCCTGACCTGAACTGACCCTCATATCTGTCGCCATCAGCATAATACAAAACTCCATAGCCCTCCCTGGCCCCGTTATTGAAATCCCCTGCATACCAGTTTCCAGAAGACCAATAAAACCTCCCGTGGCCCGTACGCATATTCATAAAGAAATCCCCCTCATACCGGTCGCCATCAGGCCAATAATACGTACCTGTTCCATGTTGAAGACCGTTCTGGAATTGTCCCTGGTACCACTCCCCATTCACCCAATACATGGTTCCATAGCCCGATATCTCATCCTCCACAAATTCTCCCTCATACACTCTTCCATCAGCATAATATAGTACACCCTTGCCCTCTTGAAGATCCTCACTGAATTGTCCCTCGTACCTGCTTCCATCAGCGAAGTGATAAGTTCCCTGTCCGTACATCATATCGTCCTGGAATTGTCCTTCAGACCAATCCCCATTGGCAAAGTGGAAGGCTCCTTGGCCGTTTAACTTGCCATGTTCATAGTGTCCCTCCGACCAATCCCCATCAAACCAATAGAACCTGCCTTCACCTTCCATGTTTCCCTGATTAAAATCGCCCTCATACCGGTTTCCGTTTCTAAAGTAATATGTTCCCTCACCCTGCGGAAGGCCATCTTTGAGCAGTCCCACATATTGATCTCCCGATGCATAAAAAAAAGTTCCCTGTCCGATGGGGTGACCATCTTCAAAATGTCCCACATATTGGTCACCGTTGGCAAAATAGAACGTACCCTGCCCGTTAGGCACACCATTCCTGAATTGTCCCACATAACTGTCACCATTGGGAAAAGAGCACGTGTCTCTCACTTCTCCTCCAGCCTGTTCAACATGAATGGTACGGGTTGTTCCCTTCCTTGACACCTGCACATCCGCATTTCTTGTTTGTGCGCGGTTGTTGGGCGAGCAGGAAATCAACAGCTGACCATTCTGTTTGGAAAGGATAATCCAATTGGCGGAAGTTTTGCAATTCTCCCTTTTCCAAAAGAAATTGGCGGTCACACTCACCTGCTGGCTACCGCCAGTACCGGCAAAGGAGAGGAATTCCGGATGGACATCCAGTTCAGTCCGTCCTTCCTGTTGCGTAATCACGAATCCTCCTGTTTCATTTTTTTGGGTTTTTAGCACCACCCTTCCCTTTCTACTGTCTGCCGTCGGGTTGGCACTGACCCTGAAAGTAATCTTCTTTTCCTTCAAATCCTTATTCACCACCTCCAACCATGAAGGTGTGCTGGCCACATACCATGCTGTCGGAGCCTTGCTAAAGCTAACCTCAAGCATCCCTTCCTCGGCAGAGCAATGCAAATCAGTGGCCGCCAGTTTAAATACATTAATTTTGTTTCTGCACTCCTCGCATTCAAGTTTTGCCCTCGGATCATACGCTGCCTCCTTGCAATCTTTAAAGAGTTTTTCATACCATGTCACTGCATTATTATACTCTTTTTTTTCTTTGCATTCCCTGGCGCTTTGTAATATCAGATTACAATCGGACTGTGCCATAGCAGTTCCCATTGTTCCCCACGTCCCCCAAAAGAGAATCAGGAGAGCGCCCACCCACATTGAACACTTATTTTTATTCATCACTTTTGACTGTTATCCATTTTTGCAGATGGTTTCATTTTCACTTGCGAAACACTTTGTGGAGAAATCTGTTCCAGTATTCTGCTGATCACAAATTCTTTTTTGCACAACGTATCAAAGAATGGTCCCTCACCCAATCCTTTTGAATTCAAATCCTCAATTTCCATTACGATTTTGCTTTTCTCATCCTTTATTTTTTGTGTATAGAGTGCGATTCTTTTTTCCAAGCCGTATTCGTTCCCCGTCTTGCTGAATAAATCATCTTTTTCTATATTTTCAATTTCCTTCAATCGATCCATTGCCTCTATGACATGGGTTGGATTGGTCATATCGTTGGAAATATTTATTCTATTCACATGAAAATCAAATTCCCTGATCGCTTTATCATACGTGCTGTCCAATTCGTGGATTTTCTTCTCCTGTTTTCTCATTTCAGCTTCTACCTTCTGCTGATGCTGTTTCACATTCATAAAAATAGCGATTGACAGCCCGGAAATCACCGCAACAGCAACAGCAATCACCCACCATATCCACTTCTTGTTCTTTCTAACCACCACAATGGATTTGCTCCCGATGGTTTCGTCCACCAGTTCAGAAGGACGGATATTGCGCAGGTCATCCATAAAGTCCTTCACGGTCTGATGGCGGTTTTCAGCCTTCAGTTGCATGGCTTTCAGGATGGTGCGGTTCATTTCCTCCGGGATATTCGGGTTAAGCTCCCTGGGTTCAGGCATTCGCTCTGTCATTCGGGCTGCGGCCTCCAGCGGCACACGCCCGGTGAGAACGAAATAGAGGGTGGCCCCGATGGAATAAATGTCAGTATAGGAACCCTTGCGGCTGTTGGCCGTGTACTGTTCGGTAGGCGCATAGCCGTGTGTGAGCATGGCGGTGTGCATCTGGGTCTTGTCGTGTTCAAATTCGCGAGCAGAACCGAAGTCAATGAGAATGGCTTTGTAGTCATCGGTAATCATGATGTTTTCGGGCTTGATATCGCGATGCAGGATGTTCCGTTCGTGAATATAGCCCACAGCATTTGTGATCTGCGCCAGATAGTTCACTGCCTCGGAATATGAAAGCGGACCTTTTTTTTCCACAGTATTCTGCAAAGTACACCCCTCAATGAATGGCATGACCATGTAGGATGTGTTATTCTCGTCAAAAACATCAATCACCTCCACAATGTTGGGGTGATGGAGAGCTGCCAGCGTTTTGGCCTCTCGCACAAAAGCCTCGCGGTACTTCTCAAACATCTCCTTGCTGATCCCCTGCAGCTGCACGGTACGGGCTTGTGTGTTGCGCACGCATCTTCCAGCCAAAAAAAACTCCTTAATACAAACGGAACGATTAAGACCTTGTTGTACAGCCCTATAAGTAATACCGAAGCCTCCCTCCCCTATCTTTTTTTCAATGATGTATTTGCCGCCATATAATTCCGTACCTGACGGCAACTCTTTCTGATTGTGGGATGTTTCTATTTCTGACATATCGTTTTGCATTATCATTATTTCTTCTATGATGACAGCAGTTCACTGCTGTTAAAATTCATTTTAGGGATATTTCAACTTCAGAGAAGACCAGGCATGTATCCACTGTATTTTGCTCTCCCTGCGTCTCTGCTTGTTCGCAGTCTGGCTCCTCCTGGGTGCACTTCTCCACTGAAGAGGGGGGCAGGGCACTCTCATCGTGTTGTGTCCATGCGAACACCAGCGCGCTGCCAATAGCCAACACGCCGATGATTCCCAGCACGAGGGGTAGAATGTACATGCGCTGACGGAACAGGCGCCGCTTAAAAAAACAGCGTTTCCTTGGTGCATTTTCCACAATATCCGTTATCGGAATCGGGGCAACATTCCCGAAATACCTCCTCCAAGGCAATGTGGTATTGCCAATCCTGACAATATCGTTCACATTCAGCACCGTCGGGCCTTTGATGAGGTTTCCATTGACATAGGTACCATTGGCGCTCCCCAAATCCACGATGTTAAAAGTATCTCTGTCTATTTGCGCAATCTGACAATGATGTCTGCTCACTGTATCGTCATTGATGTCAACATCATTCTGCGCACCCCTTCCGATTGTCACTACCTTCATTTTAATATTTTTTTGACTTCATGAAACCTTTGATTGCAGAAGCGAATTCTTCGCACGACTGGTACCGTGAAGAGGGATTCTTAGCCAAAGCCCGTTCCACAATTTGCTGCAATTCATTGCTAATCATAGGATAATACTGGATCATAGGCGGGACGGGGGCGTATTTGATCTTATGTCTGATTTCAGCCAGATTTTGTCGCGGATTGGGATTGTCGGACGTGAACGGAAGATGGCCTGTAAGCATTTCAAACAGCATGATTCCCAAGGCGAAGATGTCTGTGTACTTGCCCACCTGACCTTTTTCCGCTTGCTCTGCCGGCATGTAGGCAGGCGTGCCGAAGCCGGTGCTGCTCGTGGCCTCCGAGATACGCGAGGCAATTCCCAAATCAATGAGTTTCAAATTGCCATCGGACTGTATCATGACATTGTTGGATTTGATGTCCAAGTGCAGGACTCCCTTTCTGTGGAGGTAACCCACCGTGTCCAGAATTTTCAGGAACATGGGCAGTGCCCTCTGTTCCGGAATCAGCCCTATTTCCCTGTAAATGAAATATTCAAGGCTCCTTCCTTCTACAAACTCCATGACAATGAACAATTGTTCAGTCTCTTTCATGTCAATGAAGTCCACCAGCTTAGGAATATTGGGGTGCTGCATGTACAGGTACATTTGAGCCTCCATCTCCTTGAATTTCTGTTTGATGACAGGATTTTTAAAATGTCTTATTTTCAATTCCTTGATAGCCACCGGATAGCCGCTCCGCAAATCCTTTCCCAGATAAACCCTGGCGGTCCCTCCTTCGGCTATCAGTTGTTCAACACGGTACCATGGGATTCTCGGTAAATTTTCCATCTCTCTTACTATTTTTCGCTTGGGGTTTGGGTTGAATCGTTCGCAGCGTCAAGTTTCACCTCCTTGTTTTTTTTCGGAGACGATGCCGGAACAGGGGCAGGCATAGATTCCAATGAGTCCACAAATTTCTCCATGGCATCAATGATATTCTGTTTCTGTTGGTCTGATGCAGCCTTATATTGGCTTTGGATGGTGCTTTTTGCCGTGGTCGTCTCCCATTTCTGCTGGGCACAGAAATCTTTTTCGTGACCCTTCAATTGTTTCAAATAAAATTCAAAAACCTTGTCTTTGCTCTGGGCTTTCAGTTTTTCGTTTTCCTTTTGAAGTTCCTTATTTTTTTTCAGTGCCTCCTCTTTTGCTTTCTTTTCCCTTTCCAACTCTTTCTTAAGGTTCTCAAATTCTTCTTTTATTTTTTTCAACTGCGTTTCCGCTGCCACCTTTGCTGTTTCAGATTTTGATGCCTTTTCTTCAGCGTCTTGGGCTGCTTTTGATGCCTTCCTTGCTTTTTCTTCCGCATCTTTCGCTTTATTTTCCGCATCTGTGGATTTGCTATTTGCTGCTTTCTCCCTCATCTTTGCGGCATTGGCCAGTTCCCTGTCTGCTTCTGCCCGCTTTTGGGCGGCAACTGCACTGTCTTTGGCAGCCTGCGCCACGGCATTGGCATACTCGCTTTCTGCTTTGTAGAATTCGTTTTCTGCCTGGCGCATTTGCTCCTCCAAATCCACACTGTTCTTTCCTGTTTTGGATTGTTCCACAGCAGTTTGTACGGTTTTCTTTGAAGCTCTCCCGCCCATTTTCCCAGAACCCGCATACCAGAAGATGCCTCCAGCGGTCAGCAGCAACACCCCCGCCACAATCCACAGCCCCCACACGCCGCGTTTTGCGCCCGGCTCCGACCGTTTCTTTTTTTTCTCAAAATAGCTTTGCCACGGCAATTCGGTATTGCCGATTTTCAAAATGTCGCCCGGTCGAAGGGGAACCGATCCCCGGATGCGCTGGCCATTGACAAAGGTGCCATTGGTGGAATCCAAATCCACCACAGCGTAATTGCCATCGTCATCCTGAACAATCTGCAGATGATTGCGGCTCACCTTGTCATCCTTGACAATGATGTTGTTGTTTTCGCTAATTCTTCCTACAGTTATTACTTTCATACCATTGTTTCCGTTTATTTTCTTAAAGCCTGCAAATTTTCACGAATCACCTCCATCTCCCCCAACAAACTCATCTGTTTGGATTTGATTTTTTCGTACTCTGATTTTTTCTCGTTATAAAAATCTTCTCTGCCATCCACCACATTCTGAGCTGCATCTTGTGTATTTTTATTTTTATTCAGCGATTCATCGCGTTTTTTTTCTGCATCTCTCAACCCCTCCAATGCTACTTGTTTTAAGCTGTCAGCTTTCCGCAATTCCGCCCCATTGGTTTTAAGCTCCGACTCTATTCTCAAAGAATCCTTTTGTAATTCTTTGATTTTAATTCGGTTAGTAACCGGTTTCCAAGCAATAGACACAGCCAGTACAAGGGCGAGAGCAATGGCGGTAATCAGGATATACTTGAGTTTTTGGGGCATGTCCGAGGCTTTTTTTCCACGTTTTCTCCGCGGAGTGTTGAAGCTCACACATGCCGTTTTGGCCCAAGGGCTGTTGTCAATCTGAATCAGCTCAAGGGTGCAGTTGTCCTGTCCTCCAGGCTGGACGGTCTCCCCTTCCATGGCAAGCCGTATCAGCTGTTCTCCTTTTTCTTCCAAGGCACAGTCTTGACTGAGCACATTCTCAATGGTGCCATCGGAAATCATGCCAGAGAGTCCATCAGTGCAAATGAGAAAGACATCCCCATTTTTGGGGCGTATCGGACGGTTTTCATAGTTGAAAGAGGGTTGGAGGGTGGTGGAAACGCCCAGGGCCTTGAGAATACGGTTTTTTTGAGCATGGTGCTCTGCCTCCTCATCGGTAATCTCACCGGCATCCACCAGGGTTTGCACGAAAGAGTGGTCCTTGGTTATACGGTGCAGTTTCTTCTCCTTGCCAAGAAAAAGGTAGATTCTGCTGTCGCCCACATGGGCAATCCACACGTCGCAGCCCCTCATGAGCAGGATACAGGCGGTAGTGCCCATACCTTTGTAATCCGGATTGGCAGCAGCGAAGCCCATCACCTGCATGTTGGCAAATTGCAGCGCATCGTTCAGTGCCGCGACGGGATCTGGATACTCCTCTTTTTTCAGATAGCTGATGATGCTTTCCACGGCGAGTGAGGAGGCCTTGGCACCGCCCACATGTCCGCCCATGCCGTCGCATACCACAAACACGTCCCCATTCGGAGTTTTCAATGCCATGTCGTGGCTGTCCTCCTGAACTTCCCGCACATTGCCCACCACACCTTTTGCAAAAATATGATCTGTGTTGGTTGTTAGACTCATAATTATTTAATTAGCTGTTTTTTTGTTCCCATACTTTATAAAAACTTTCCGGCAGATAAACATTTCTAATATCAGCCTCTATTGCCCTGAAAAACAGAGGTGCAATATCAACAGGTGAAAACCCCGCAATGCCACACCCGATCTCCGTCACCAAGAAATCCAATTCAGCATGCATTTGAGCAAATTGGAGGAAATCTTCCACGTAGGGTTGGATGGTCTCCACACCGCCCTGCATAGTGGGGATAGCGTAAGACTGTCCAAACAAGCCCACGCCCTCACCCCACACAGCACCGAAATGCTCATGGGCGAAACGCGCCGCCCCACCGCCATGCCGCCCTTGAAGGTTACTGCCAAACACAAAAACCTCGTTGGGAGCGAGGTGTGCAATTCTATTGGATGATATGCGTTTTTTGTTCATTTTCTGAAAAAAAATTGGTTTATACATAAAAAGTGATCACCGCCTCACCGAGGGCAATCATGTCTCCGCTTCTCAGTGTGCAGCGTTGAAAGAACTGTCCGTTCACCAGGATACCCTGTGTGTAGGTCTTGCTCCTGTTGATCACCTCGAACGCGATGCCATTGAAGGAAATTTCAGCATGGAGGCCTGAAACGGTGCCATCGTTAAGAGCCACGTCATTGTCCGGGTTTCGTCCGAGGGTGACACGCGGCTTGACCATGGAATAGGCGAACATGTCTCCCTTGACATTGCAATGGAACCTGGGAAACAGGTTTTTCGTCTGCATCAGCTGTGTCAGCCGCACCTCCTCTTCCTCCGCCTGTCTGCGATGTTCATCCACAGCCTGTTGTTTTTTCAGGCTGACAATTTCCTCCATAGAACGGGCGAGTTCTTCTTTCTGACGAGCTTCACTCTCCGCCATTTTTTTTGACTGGGATTTCGACTTCCAATGGATGAACAGGATGATAAAAACCACAAGCAGCACAATCAACACGCCAGCCATAATCACCCAAAGCAGATGTTCCTTCATCCAGTCGCCAACAGTTTTCTCCGGCGGCGGAAATGAAAGCGGAGGCAGGTGATAAGAGACGCCCTCCACATCCAAAGACATGAAATGCCTGCTGCCATCCTTGTTGGCATCAGTGGTGAACACAATTTCATAGTCTCTTCCGTATGCGCGCTGGTCCATATCACCGTACCACTCCTGGAGTTTGTCCACCGTGTATGCAGCGTCCGCCTGGGTGTTGTGCGTGGGAGATGCTGAGGTGTGCAGTCCGTATGTGGGTCTCAATCGCTCCACCACGGCCGTTTCCTCACTGCCGGGTCTAAAAGGATAGGTAATCACGTATATGGGGGTGCTCAATTCTTTCGCGCCTCGCACGATTCCGTCCCCATTATTGGACCTTCCCGTCTCCACATTATAGCCGGCAGTAACCAAAACGATAATGCGTGCCCGGTCCGTCGGTTCGTTTTTCATCATTTCAAAAGCCTCTGACAAAGCACTGTACAAGTCTGTTTGCAGGGGCTGAACAAAAGTCTCTTGGCTGAAACTGTGATTTTCCACAGCCTCCACCAGTTTGTCCTTGTCGTCTGTGAATTGGGAGGACAACGGAGTGAGCATTTTCTGTCCATCTCGTTTGCGATTAAAGACAGCCACGTTGAATTTGTCCTCCGAAGCCAAGGGAGTCTCCTTGAAGAAACGAATCAGCACCTCTTGTGTGAAAGAGGATTGTTGTCCATGACTGGCCATATCCTCCCACAAAAAGAGAATGCTTTTCGGGGTTTTCTTCAATGACAGATCCGACAATTTCAACTGGAAGTTCACATCCCCGCCCTGATCATCTCTCAATTTGAATTGCTCCTCGGTCAACGCATCCGGCTTCTGTGTGTGCCACACAAAAGAAATCTCTGGATAATTGTCCTTGTCATACGCGCCTAACATTCTGTCCCGCTGCGCACACGTTTCCCCCACCAACAAGGCAAAAAACAAGCATAAAAGAAATCTTCTCATACACCAATTACAACGACGTTCTGAATTTCATAGTGGTTTTCCCCATACGGATGGTATCCCCATCCTGCAAATAACGGGGTTCCAGCTCAATATCCTCTTCATTGACAAATGTTCCGTGAGAGGACTGCATGTCGGTGATGGAATATTTGCCAGCCCTGTACAGCAGCACCGCGTGTTTTCCAGAGACCATATTGTCATTGATGGTGATACTACAATCCATATCACGCCCGATAATGTTCCGGCCCTCATAAAGTTTGAAATCTATTCCCATGACATCCAAACTGTAGGAGACCAGCCAACCCACCATCTTGCGTGCATTTCTAAAAACATTATCTGAAACGGGCCCACAAGTTCCAGTAGCCGCACCCTCTACCAAAGTCTCATCATCTCCGAAGACCGTATGCGAAACAGGGGTATAGCTGCCTCCTGCATTTCCACCCACATGCATTACTGTTTTTCCATTTGTCGCTCCATCAGGATAAACACTTGTAGCCTGCTGATCTTCCCCCTCATTGGAAAAAACAACTGTTTTGCTGCTATTCACGTTTCCCCCAACGCTTTTCATTTTACAAAACGGGCACTTGTCCCCCTGATAATAATGTCCGTTTGGACATTGTTTGAACTCATTTCCCATAGTTTAAAGTTTATAATAATTTTTTAATGTGCGTGGCAAAAATACGATTTTTTTAAGAATGAAAGATGGGGTTTATACAACATGACCTTTAGTATTTCCTATTAAGCACTGCACTCTCTGGCGCCAGACCACTCCCCTCTTGCCACAATATTCTCCAGATAATCTTTCTGTCTGACATGGGGATTATAACAGCTTCCCCATACCCGCCCCAACCAGTCTCATATTTAACCACATACTTCTCTCCATCCCATTCTCCTTTCATATTTTCAATTTCAAGATCCCCATCCATCTTCATACCCACCGCATATATTACGAAATAGCCGCCTTTAATATGGGATCCTGAACATTCCAGATTCAAAGAAAAATCCCATGACGGGAAACTGCCTAATTCAATATCAACAATATAGTTAGATTCCCCCTGCCACTCCCCCGATATATCAGGAACATACACAAAGTCACTCCCGTAATCAAACTCATCGTACTCGTCCTCCGAACTGTTCTCCCACACCTCAATTTCCGCTATCTTGACAGATGTACGGATGGACTGATGTATGTGATACGGAAGATCTTCCGCATCATAGTTCGTATCAAAATCCGATGGCGGACTAATGGAAGCAATCCCATCCCATTGAGCATCCGTAAACTGGTCCAAATAGAAAACAAAAGCGATATTGCAGTTCCCTTTTTGGGCTATGGCAAGGGTAGCAGAGGATATGGTATGGGTGAAATGATTGTAGTACAAAAAATCCGTAAAAAATTCCAGTTCCGGATATGCATTTTCCATATCGCCCCATGTATCTCCAACACGGACATGCCGTTCGGTCTGGAAGTTTCTGTTCCGGGTACAAAACCCACTCAACCGTGCATTGTCATTGAAAAATGCGGCCGTAGTATTATTGATCAAATAATAGTCATACCCTTCATAATAATATATTGCAGCATCCTCATCCCAATTGTCCTCGCGTCTGAATCTTTTAATAGAGGCGTTGGCATTCTCATTGCGCAGCTCCGCCATAGTCATGCCAAATCCAAGTTTCACACCGTCAATATAGAAATCCCATCCGGCGGGGAATTTTATTCCCTCCTCAAGCCCCCTCCCCCGAGAATCAAAAACAGAATCCTCCCCTTTTGAATCCATCATGAAAAAAAGCACAATAAACATCAACGCAGGAAGCTTCATGCCAGGAAGAAATCTGATTCCAAGACCCATCTTTTTGATATAAAAATTGTTACAATAAATTTTTGTTAATAAATTCCGGAAAAGAATTTCATTTTTTATCAGCTGCAAAAGTAAAAAAAAACAGTTTACAGCCCCATTTTCCAGCTTTGATTTTCAGGAAGGACATTCACAAAAAAAGTTCATCAGCTTTTGCGAAAAAAGTTGTATTTTTGCCGCGGAAAGTTGCCGGAGTGGTCGAACGGGGCAGACTCGAAATCTGTTGAGCTCTTCGGGGCTCCGGGGGTTCGAATCCCTCACTTTCCGCAAACAAAAAGGCGATGCAAAAAAGCATCGCCTTTTGTGTTGTATGCCGAATTCCGTTGAATGCTTGCATTCAAAAGGATGAGGCGTACAACAGGAGCGTCATTGCGGAGCAAGGACGTTTTGGTTTGCAAGGACGCCCGCGGCAGCGCAGGGATATTCAATCCCTCACTTTCCGTCAAAGGTCAAGAACCAATTGCTGACACAAGAACAGACTGACATCAAAAAACTTATCCCAGCAGATTACCTGACCACCTTTGTAAACACGGGGGCTTCGCCATTGGCGACAGTCACATAGACCTTTATTTCGCCAGCGGGCGGCATTTTGGAGTTATCCTTACGGGGAAGGTCCTCGGCGAAAAACAGGTATTCCACCCCTTTCGGAATGCTCCGGATGGCCACTGTCTTGGCCTTCGCGTTCAGCATCGGATAATCGCCCACGGCGGCATTGAAGATGTCGGCCTCATCATCACTCACCTCATGGGGTTTTGAAAACGCCTCCGGTTTGGCATACTCACCTTTGAGAAAACCGTTGGCTTTCAGGAATTCGTCTATTTCTTGGGGCATGGCATTCAGTCGGGCGGCACGCACACCGTAGCCGGGCAGCACCTCCGCATTGGGTTCTGCGCGCACCAAATCCTTCACGCTGGACTCAAGGCCGCCACTGCCGAAAGTGCAGAACGGCACAATCTTCTTGCCGCTCAGGTCCACCTGGTTGAGGAAGGCGGCGACGGGTGGCGCATAGGTACCGAACCAGACCGGGAAACCGATAAAAACCACATCGTAATCAGCGAGGTTGGCAGCCACAGGCTTAATGTCAGGGAGGACACCCTCTTCCCGCTCTTTCATGCAACGGTCAATGGTAGCCTGAAAATCCCCATCGTACGGCTGTTCCATGACAATCTGCTCAATGTCAGCATCAAGTCTTTTGGCAATTTCCTTCGCCACAGCCTGGGTGTTTGAAGTCTGGGAATAGTAGAGAACCAGCATTTTAGGTGCTTTTTCTTTGGAGACGACCGGTTGCGGGGCCATTTTCTTGGAGCCGCAGGAGACCGTCAGCATCATTGCAGTCGCAAAGACCAACACGGATTTCATTTTTTTCATAAGCTTTCGTTTTTAATAAAAAGTTTGCAAAGGTAAAAAAATTTGGAGTTCTGTCCACATGACTGTTTAGATTAATTTGGAGGATTTTGAGAAAGTAGTAGCTGCCATATCGGATAAATGTGTATTTTTGCGCATTATATAAAATCAATTAAAACAATGTTTTTTGCAGAGTTACTTTTTGTCGTTCTTTTTATACTATTGCTTCCTATAAGCAAAAAAGCACGAAAAATAGTGGTTGACCATATCGGTTTGTGGGCTTTGTTGATCTTGTTGTTGGGGTGGATCTGGTACGGTATCGGTTTTGCGCACTCCATGGAAGGGTCTGTGGGCTTTGTTGTCTGTGCCCTGATGTCTTCACTTGAAATGTTCGTCTCGCATTCCGACCTCATTGGGATTGAGATCAAGCCTGCCGGAAACCTGTTTTTGGAGCAGAACGCATGGTACCTGCCCGTATTTTTCCTGTTGCATTTCCTGGCACTGTTCGTCAGTGCGGTATTTCTCATCAACCTTTTTGGCAACAGACTGTATTCCAGACTATCCATGCGTTATTACCGCTGGTTTTCCCACCCCAAAACCCTTTATATTTTTTACGGTATCCATGAGAACACCCTGCTGATGGCAGAGAATTTCAAGAAGGAGCTTGACCGCACACAAAAAGGGAAATACCAAATGGTTTTCATTGAGACCCACAATGTCCCGTTTCACATTCCCCAGAGGTTCTCGTTTTTGAGGATTCTCATTGGTTCAATGGACCACACGACAGGCATCAACCATGCTGACGAGCTGGATGCTTGGCGAGTACTGGAGCAAGTGCACCCGTTAGGGAAAGCTTTCTTTGACGGACTCTTGGCCAAGTGCGTGAAAAAATCCACCCAGACTCACCTGTTTCTTTTCTCAAATCAAGAGGAGGAAAATATACACATGTTAACTATTGTCAATCAGGCGGAGCAGCTGTGCCGTTCTTCGGAGAATTTACTGAATGTTTACTGTATGGCACAGCGGGATGCCAAGAATCTGGCATGGGAGGCCAGCAGGGATGCCAACATCCACATTGTGGATGATGCCATGTTGGCGGTCTCCCAACTGATGGAAAACCGCGCCAGCCTTCCCGCCAACTTCGTGCGTCCTGACACCACACGCGCCGTGGCCACCGCACCCTTTAGAGCCGTCATCATTGGGTTCGGCCCTATCGGACAGTCCATGCTTCACTTTTTGTACGAACACAGCGCATTTCTTGACACTGACGGCAACCGCAACGAAATAAACATCACAGTGCTGGACGAGGAGATGGATCATGTCAAACCGCTTTTTTTTGCAAAATATCCCGCACTGAAGGACAATGCGTCCATCACGCTACTGCAACAGGAGATGGGATCCCCTGAATTCCTGCATACAGTGGAAGAAAAACTGTCCAACGCCAACTATTTCGTAGTCGCTCTCAACAATGACAAGTTCAACCTGTCGGCCGCTGCCGACCTCGCCGACTGGCTGATACTCCACCGTTCCGACTTTGCCGAGTGTAGGATTTTTGTGCCGGTGTACAGTCCCATCGGTTACCAGCAGGCTGCAGAACTGGCGGCTCAAAAAGACAGTCTCATCATCCCCTTTGGGGAGAAAGTGCTGGCATTCACGCACGCCAACATCGTTAAAGACACCGTTTTACAGAAATCAAAACATTTTTTTGCCGCCTATCAAAGATACATTGGAGAAAAAGAGACCTGGGAGGAACGTGCCAGACGGCTGAAAGGGAGTACCGCCCTCAACAACCAACGCCTGCTGGTGCAACAGCAAGACCAGGCCAATGCCTACCATATCACCAGCAAGATGATTCTCACAGGCATCAACTCCACCCACGACACCCGTTTCCAGGAACTTCTGGGAGCCATCCGGCAAAGACAAAATGCCCTTCTGGCATCCATGCAGAGGAATCCTAACGGGAAACCCGACACAGGAATCGGCTATTCCACTGACAGCAACGGCGTGATTCTGGAAAACCTGGCCGCATGCGAACACTTGCGCTGGATGGCCTCCGCCGAACTACTCGGATATACGGACTTTCCTGAAAACGAATGGGAAAATGTCAACAAAAAGGATTTCCTGAAAAAAAGGCTCAATTGCCTCAAGGATTGGAAAACCATGAGCTTGTTTCCCGCTTTGGACGAGACCAAAGCACTTGACCGCTCCGTAGTGGATGTGAGTTTCCTGCTCATGGCCGAAGACGAACAATAAAACAATGATCATCATGTCTGAAATATTCATCAGTTATTCAAGGAAAGACAAAGACACTGTCAGGCACATCGTCAACGAGACCGAGCAAATGATTGGAGTAGTGTGCCTTCTATGCCACCAGTAGCACTCCCGATTTGTCGGTGGCAAACCAGAAATAGGCATTTTTATTAATTTGTTCCTAAGCTGCACTATACCCATTCAGCCACCCTGCCGGCAATGCATTGAAACCTGTGATATTATTCTCATTTTGACGGTTTCCCGGACTACAGTTTTGAGTGTCTTCAAACCAGCCTGTTTTCCCTGCCAATGCCTTGGCAATATGATCAGGGTTGTTTTCCGCGCACCAATACCGAGGATGCGTTTTTACATATTCTATAAGCTGCCCAATTGCACAGGCATCCATACGCACCCACATTTTGCCACTATTATCCGAATTTTCTACAAAAACATCCTCGTTCTTTTCTGATACTCCGCATAGCCCAGTTTGTTCTGCAGCTGGCGCTTCTCCATGAGGGGAACGCTGATGAAGCAGAACAGTCCGGTGTTGAGCAGGGCGCCGGCCACGCAGAAGTCGCTGAGGGAGCAGCCCGTCCCCGTCTCTATCCATAGTGCCAGATACATCACCCAAACGCCCCACCACATCAGGATTTCGCCGAAGTAGTTGGGATGGCGGCCATGCTTCCATAGCCCCATCTCGCAAATCTGTCCCTTGTGGGCTTTGGCGAAACGGTGCCGCTGCGTGTCAGCCACCAGCTGCAGCGTGGCAGCAGCCAGGCACATGGCGAATCCGAGCCAGCACACGATATTGGCTTGAAATGCCGCCTCTATGACGAGAAAACCGGGAATCATCACCAGAAAGACAATGACAGTGGGCATCATGGTCAGTCCGAAAAAATTGATTATCTGGAAGATGACAGGATGTTGCTCTTTGCGGTACTTGGCATAGCGCCAGTCCTCGCTGTTGAGGTTTTTAACGTGAACGCCCAGTTGCCCGTGAGCCGGATGCCCCAGTACCAGACGGCAATCAGCAGCAGCACCGTGGCGGAGGTCCAGCTGTGGAGATGACACGCCCAGAGGGTGAGCATCACGGGCGGCGCAACGCTCCAGTAGGGGTCGTAAACAGAGACATTGCGGAACACGAGGCCGAAAAGCCACACCACCACCGTGGCGGCAGCATCGGCGATGAACAGCGGCCAGAGGTAGTGTCCGCCGGTGCCGTCGAGCGCGCGGTACACCAACAGCCCGACCACAAAGGCGAGCGCGTAAACCACTGTGAGTACGACAAAACTGAGACTGCGGGATTCTTTGATGGGCATTCCTTTTTATCGTTTTTTTATGAATAAAATAACATTTTTATTTCTCCCTGATTGACACCGCAAATCCCCCGCACGAGGCCATGCGCAGCTTCAGCACGCTCTTGCTCGTCACCACCTTCTTCGTGATGGTGTAGGCATAGGGGTTGTAGGTAACACCGGTGGGATAGTGGCCCGCTGCCATCTCGCTTTCGTCGAAACAGTCGCCGGCAAACCCGCACGCATCAGGTCCATCGGCATAGATGGTGGCCTCGTATTTCACGCCGGGTTTCAGGAAATCCAATTTCACCATCACATCGCGGGCGTTTTCATCGGTGATGCCGCCCACGTACCAGACATCGCGGGGCGTTGAATTGTTGAATCGTTGAATCGTTGAATCGTTTTTAATGGCATAGACAAACCGCGTGGCATTGGAAATCACGCCTTTTTTACCGTCGGGCAGATCACCCAAACCCTCGGCGGCTTTGTTCAGGGTGGAGATTTTCGGATGGCGGGCCGTCACGATGTAATCCCCCGGTTCGGCCATGATGTAGATGCTGGTGTCCCAATCGACGGCCACGTCCTTGATGAACTGGAAGGCATCCATATACTGTTCATAATGTTCGGGAAAATCTGCGGCCATCTGCAGCGGCGAGTAGAAGGTGACGTAAAGTCCCAGCTGGTTGCAGATGGTGTGGTTCATCCGTTTGCCCCACGACACGATTTTGCCCATGTCGGGCTCGAAGATGCCGGGGGTGTAGTCCATGGGGCCGCCCTGCAGACGCGTGAATGGCAGGATGGTGGTGTGGCCGGGGTAGATGCGTTCGCGGAACTCGGTGCCCATCGCGCTCTCGTTGCCGATCATGTTGGGCCAGGTGCGGCACAACCCCGTCGGGCGCACCGCCTCGTGCGAGTTGACCATGATGTGGTGCTTGGCCGCCTCCACGACGGCGTAATGGTAGTGGTTGTTGATGGGCTGACTGTAGTGTCCTTCGCCAAAGGGGACGATGGTGCCCACGTAGCCGCCCTTCACGGCATCGTAGCCGTACTGGTTCATCAGCGTGTAGGCCTGCTCCATCCAGCGCTCGTAGTTGCCTGTGGAGGCGGAACTTTCGTGGTGCATGATGAGGCGGATACCTTTCTCGTGGGCGTATTGGTTCAACGCGGGGAGGTCGAAGTCGGGGTATGGGGTGAGGAAGTCGAAGACAAACACCTTCTGTTTGCCGTACCAGTCCTCCCAGCCCACGTTCCAGCCCTCGATGAGAAGGCCGTCGAAGCCGTTGGCCGCGGCGAAGTCGATGTAGCGGCGCACGTTGGCGTTGTTGGCGCCGTGCGTGCCGTTGGGGGCGGCGTGTTCAAAGTCGGTCTCGCCGATCTTCACAGAAGGAAAGTCGTTGGTGTAGTTCCAAGTGCTCTTGCCGGAGATCATCTCCCACCACACGCCCATGTATTTCACGGGATGAATCCAGCTGACATCCTCCAAGGCGCACGGCTCGTTGAGGTTGAGGATGAGGCGCGAGGCCAGCACGTCGGTGGCTTTGTCGCACACCATCACGGTACGCCACGGGGTGGTGCAGGGAGCCTGTATGCGGCCTTTGTAGCCGGTGGCATCGGGACAGAGCCATGCACGGAACGTCATCGTAGTGTCGTTCAGGTCGAGATGCATGGTGGGGAAATCGAGGGTGGCCGCCTCGTGGATGTTGATATACAGGCCGTCGTCGGTCTTCATCTGCAGGGCGGTTTGCACGCCCGTTTTCGAGAAGGCTGTCCACGGCCAGCCGCCGTTCTTGTGGCCCGCATCCCACAAGTTGCGGATTTCCGACAGCTTCGACTGGGTGTAGTTGTACTCCTGCGTGTCGTAGTCGCCGGGAATCCACCATGCGGTGTGGTCGCCTGCCATCGCGAACTCGGTCAGTTCTTCCATAATCCAGAAGCAGACCAGCGCGTTCTTGATGGGGAATTCGTAGCGGAAGCCCAAACCGTCGTCATAGAGCCGGAAGCGGATCTGCATCACGGTGGCTATCGTCTTTGACCGTCCGTCGGCACTCTCGACTGCCCCTGCCGGCTGTTCCAGCGTCACCAGCATTTCGTTGTAGTGGTTGCGGATATGGGCTTCTTCGCCCCACACGGGTTCCCATGTCTCGTCGAAGGTGCTGTATTTCGTCTCTTTCAGCACAAAGGCATGGGCGAGGTCGTCGCGCCATTCGAGGGTGAAGCCCATCTTGGAGGGCAGCACCACAGGCTTTCCGTTGCGGTTGAGGGCATAGTACGGCACGCCGTCCTGCACGGTAAACGTCAGCTCCAGCTGGCCGTCGGGACTCTTGAGGGTGGCGGGAGTGTTGGCGGCGTAGGCCGGAGCGAGGAGAGCAGTCAAAAGGAAAAACAGAAGATATCTTATCGTTTTCATTGTTTTAAATAATGTTACACATCGTTGATAGCAATTGGCAAAAATACATAAAAATATCGTATCTTCGCAACATCATAACAATTGAATTCAATTTCTTTTAATATGTTAAAAATCAGAGATTTATTCTTTATTTTTGGGGTGATGGCCTGCACTATTTTCGCCGCCTGCACCCATTCAACAGAGGCCGGGAACACTGCACCGAAAGAGGTGATTGCCACCGATGATGCCAGCGACTTTGTGGTGATCACGGAAGTTGTGCCGGATGCTCTCCTCGAAATCCGCTACTACAGCACCTACAACTTCATCGGTACCCGTATCGACGGATACAACGAGCCCACCGCACTGCTCACGCGCGAGGCCGCCGACAGCCTCCGCGTCGTCAGCGACGAGCTGAAAGAGCAGGGCTATCGTCTGAAAATCTACGACGCCTACCGTCCGCAGATGGCCGTTGACCACTTCGTGCGCTGGGGCGCCGACCTCGCCGACACGCTGATGAAGGCCTACTTCTATCCGGATCTCATCAAGGATGTGCTGTTCGACCGCGGCTACATCGCCCGCCGCAGCGGCCACTCGCGCGGCTCCACCGTTGACCTTACCCTCTTCGACATGAATACGGAAAAAGAAGTTGACATGGGCGGTACCTTCGACTGGTTCGGACCGGAAAGCCATCCCGACTTCGGCGGCAACCCCGAAACGGGGCAGTACACAGGCAAATGCAACAGTCCGCAAGGCCGCACCATCACTCCCGAGCAGTTCGAGAACCGCATGATTCTGCGCCGCGCCATGTTGCGCCACGGCTTCAAGCCCTACGATGAGGAGTGGTGGCACTTCACCCTGAAAAACGAGCCCTATCCAGATACGTATTTCACCTTCCCAGTGAAGCAGCTGTAACGAAGCGGTAGAACGCCCGCGGAAACGTGCCGGATTAGCTTCAAATCAAAATGCAACTTCCCTCTTCCTATCTCATTACACCAAGAGAGAAGATACCTTTCATATTTCATCTTTCAGGCGAAGGCAAAAAAGAGCTCTCCACATGAAAAAAAATCTCTATGGAATCAAGCAAACCATCAATGGATGATGCACGTCCTCCAATAGTGGGTGAATGTGAATCTATAGTACAAGGTATAGTAGCCCAGCTATATGAAGCTCCCATTGTGCAGCTAAACAACGATACCACGATCTTATAATCACCTGATTGCAGCAACGTATTTATCTTAATGGTATTGGCACGTCCGCCCTCATAAAATCCCTCATAATTAATGAATGAAGGATAGATCGATTGAATACAGCTGATATCATACATAGGAGCTAACCAACAGAGATTGAAATAGTCAAAATGTTGACAACTTGCTGTGTATACTGGGTATCTTGGGTAAGCATCAGGAATGTACACGGTACCGTTATCCGTATATACAGGATATTGTTGTTGATTATCGTTGAACGTATAGTATGAGGGGGCAAAATAACCACCGACATAATCCAGCAAAACATAGGTGTCGCTCCACTCATCATAGCGATAAATTTCATATCTGAGAGAAACCTTTATATCTTGTGAGCAATCCACTCCGTTTCTATCCACAAAAATTTCCCAACCCACATCGGTTTCGTCTCCGCTGAATGTATCGTAGATGGTTTGCCTAATAGCATTGGAAATATCCGGCTGGGCTTGTGAAAGACTGCGCACTTTAAGAAATGGCGCATCACTCACACTCAAATACACTGTATAAATACTGTCACAGCCATTTATGGTAAACAAACTGTCGGAAAAAATGTATATGGAATCCGGTGTGGTAAAGACAGAAGCAGGAATATGCATTCGGAAATGGCTTGCATCATCATACCAATCGTAACCATTGGTGCTTGCCTCCGAATAACTAACGCGCTCGGTTTGTGCAAAAGAATAGCTCGGATAGATGATAATCAGGTCGGAAGTGTCAGATATGTAACAGCCGTTAGCATCTATGCCGTGGAAAACGATATAGTAGTTGCCACCGGGAAGATATGCGTCCTCGTAAATGTAATTATTATTTGCAGACCCCAATTCCTGTACGGGATTCATCGAATCATCCAACAAGGTGGCCGTGATGGTATAGTCACCATAGCCTCCATTCAGTTCTGCATATAGTATTACAGGCACATTGTCACAAGTATGGTTGTTGTATATGAAAGAGGTCAAGATAAGTTCAGTGGGTTGCGTCACTGTAATAGTTTCAGAAGCAATGCAACCAGTGGCATCGGTCACGGTAACAATATAGGAACCGGCTGCTATGTTTGGAAAAGTAACAGCATTTAAGGATGTCGGGATAGTGTTGGTAGCATCTCCATATGAGAAAGTATAATTTGGGGTTCCCCCTGAAACTTCAATAGAGATGGAACCGTTGTTTTCTCCATAGCATAAGGCGGAAGACATCGAAATACCATCAATAAGAAGTGGTCCGGGAACATTGACTTGTATTGGAATACTAGTACTATTTCCACATAAATCCTCAAAAACAACTATAGCCAGCGTGGTATCATAGATAATACAGCCTGCAGGAGGACTTTGAGAAAAGGAAGAAAAGGACATGCCCCAGTTGTCAACATAATGTGTAGTGACGTAATTAGAAAGGTCCGGAACCTGAAATTCGCATGGGTTAGACGAAGGTTCTGCATTACAAACAGGAGAAGTGACATCCAACCACGGACTGATGGTATCCATAAGTTCGAACACCTCAAAAATAGGCACTGACACATTCCCAAAACGATCTACAGCGTAATATTCTCGTGTAACAAAATTGTAGCCACAGGTATTGGAATCAAAATTATAGCTAGTGGAATTATGGATGAGAGTATCCAACAATGTGCAGTCAATCACCCCGCCATAAGCAGATAGCTCTACAACAGAAGTAAAAGCAAGAGGAAGGGTATAGAATCCATCAGCATCAATAAAAAAAACGATGGTATCCAGGTTTTGCGTCCAAACATACGGTTCCGTAGTGTCAACTACAATAAAGCGTTCTTCAAAGGAGCTTGTATTACCGGAGCTGTCTGTAACAATATAGGAACGTTCAACAACAATGGGATAGGAGTCATAATTAGGATCATCGATATCAGAAAAAACAAGTTCATTCACCAAATTGAAATCGGTAATGGAGATACTATTGGGCAGTTCGTTCACATCAGTATATGCATTCGGGATAGTGTATTCACACACTTCGTTGAGGTATATGTATTGTTGTTCAAGAGCCCCCCTAATCTGAGGAGCAGTGGTATCAATGATGGTCAACGATGCGCTAAAAGTGGAGGTATTTCCGCATTCGTCAGAGGACAACCACGTCACATTGTAAGTACCTGGACTAAAATTATTTGTAGTAAAATCTCCCATATAGGATACTGTCGTATTGGTTTGACTGCATTCGTCAAATGCCATGGGGTAGGCCAGCCATTCCTGGAGCTGTTCGTATTCCGAATCAATATTAAAAGTGGCATCTACGTTCGTTCGTGTAAAGTACGGACTGCCATAATCACGAACATTGAATCTTTCCATAGCAGAGGTTACATTACCACACGCATCTTCAGCTCTCCATTGGATTTGATAGTAGCCACTACAAGAAGATTGTTCCACCCATCCGTAGAAATGGATTCCGTCGGGCATCAGACCCGAAGCTGTCGCATCAAAGGGAACAAAAGTGTACCCGTTGTAATAGTACGGGACTGGCACCAACGGATTTCCGTTTCCATCAACAGCCTGAGGGATTTCCAACCAGTAAAGAAGGTCACTTTGATTTCCCGATCCATCACACTCAACATAAACTTCAAAGGGCAGTGTGACAAACTCGGGACGTCCGTCAGTACATGCTGTTGTGAAACTCACCTCTTCGCCATAACTTGTGCCCACCTCATTTGTAGCGTATGCCCTCACGTAGTAAGTAGTATTGGGTGCAAGGCCTGTTAGACTGCTGGTAAAGCTGCCCGTGCCTGTTCCGTTGGTGGTGTGGCTGTTGCTCACGGTCGGATTCTGCGAAGTACTCCAGCACACGCCGCGGGCCGTGATGGCTGCACCGCCGTCATTGGTCACATTGCCGCCGCAGATGGCTGTAGTGGAAGCAATATTGGTAACGGTGGAAGTGGTGACGGTGGGCAGGGTGGCACTCCATACTACAACGGCAACAGAATCTATTGAAGTACAGAGCGGTTGATAACTGTAGTCAAGCGAGGAGTGAACTTCCACATAATAGACAGTGGTGATATCGGGGGTGGCCCGATATACCGATGCATTGGCACCCAATATCTGGTTGGATTCGGCCATAGAGTTCCTGTACCAACGGTATTGCATAGCCTCAGCGCTACCGCTTTCAAGCACAGCCGTAAGTACCACCTCCTCACCGCTTTCAATGGTGTCGTGAGAGGTGGAAAGATGTACCACAGGGGCTTCATAAACATCAATTTCAAACGGATCACTCCATGTTGCACAACCGTTTTCATCCAAAATCATCACACTGTATTGGTAAGGATTGCTTATTGGGGGAAGCGGACCCGATTCTTCAAAATAGTATCGGTAAGTTTGTGCAGTTTCTCTCGGATTTCCATTCAGATACCAATGGTAGGTTGTGGTAAGAGGGGCTATGTCGCCATCCACCCATGCTATCATAGTAATTGGTTCATATTCGCATACATAATGGTTTCCCTCAATGGCAACCAAAGGATGTCCAACCACAGCCACAGTAATGTCATTGGTGGCGGTGCATCCGTACCCATTGCTTCCCGTCACATAGTAGGTGGTGGCATTGGCAGGGGTGACATGGATAGTCGCACCCGTTTCACCCGTACTCCACACATAATAATCCATACCCGTGGCAACAAGGGTAGCTGTATCCCCTTCACACAGGGTGGTGTCACCGCTGATGGTCACCGATGGGGCATCCACCACTACAACAGTGAGAGAGTCGGTGGAAGTACATTGCGGGTCAACATAGCTATCGATGGTGGAATAGACCTCCAAATAATAGGTGGTGGTGGCATCCGCACTTACAGTGAGTACGGGACCCGTTGCTCCCCAAATTCTGTGGGACTCCGTAATGGAATCCTCATACCACCGATACTGTAAATAGCCCGGTCCGTTATTATCAATAACCGCTGTCAATGCCAGCATTCCTCCATGGCAAACCGTATCCACGGGGGCAGTGATGTGTGCGGCAGGAGATTCATAGACAAGAACTTCAAATGGGTTGCTCCATGCGGAACAGCCAGTCTCCACATCCTCAATCTTAACACTGATCTGATATGGAACTTGGTCAGGTGGAAGGATATTCCCATAATAGAACCGATAGGAATCTGTTCCTTGATTTTCCTGCCCGTCAAGATACCATGTGTAGGTAGTGGTAGCCGGTGTGTTCTGACCACCATTGACCCATGCGTTCAGATAAAAATTGTTGTATTCGCAAATATAGCGATTGCCCGAGATGGCCACGAAGGGGGTGAAGCCGGAGCAATTGGTGGTGAAGGTCACCTCCTGTCCATACCCCGTTCCCGCTCTGTTGGTAGCGTATGCTCTGATGTAATAGGTTGTGTTCGGAGTTAAGTTTGTCAGCGAACTAACGAAGTTACCCGTGCCGGTACCATCAGTGGTATGGCTGTCATTTATAGTGGGGTTGGGTGAGGTACTCCAGCAAACGCCGCGTGCCGTGACAGCCGCACCGCCATTGGAAACGACAATACCACCTCCTGTCGCAGTAGCGGGTGCAATGTTTGAAAGAAGCGCAGTGACAACTGTAGGCACCTGTGCATGTGCAATCACATGAAACATGATTTCAACAGAATCCAGAACCGCTCCTCTGGTGGAATTGTTTCCACCCATATAATAAGGAAGGGCTTGATCCCATGTCATGGTGGGATTTTCAGTTCCGCCATCACGCTTATTAAGGGTGGCTACAATTTTATAGTCGCCCACACCTGTCGCATTGTACGAGCCAAAACTGCTGATCAGGATGGTGTTTGCACGAGCATCCTGATAGAAATCTCCGGAAAGCGTATGGGCATATCCCGAAGGAAGGTAAGCTTCATTGTAATCTGGCGACAGCCAGCAGAGGTTGAAATAGTCATAGTGTTGGGAACCAATGTTGCCATATAGGCTCGGGATGGAAACGCTATTGATAGTGCTTGCACAATACGCCAACTGCATATTATCACAGAAGGTGCGGTATTGCGGGCGGAAATGGACATTGACATCCGGCATCAACTGATAGGTACCTGAATTTTCGTCCAAGCGATATAGCTGGTATTCAAGGGAGACGTGCATTTGCGGATCACATCCCACACAATCTTTGTCAACAAAAATTTCCCACCCCACATTGGTATCGTCAGAAGTGAGAGTGTCGCGGAGGGAGTGTTCCACCGCATTGGCAATGTCTGGCGCAGCTTCTGACAGTCGGCGCACCTTCAGCTTAGGCACATTCGGGACATAAAGGGTTATGTTCGCCGTGCTGCTATTTTCACATGAATCGCTGAATGAAATGGTTACATTCCTGGAGTTAGTGATGACGGTGCCCGCAATTGGAGATTGCGAATAAAGATACAGTCCGCTACCGTTATCCACATAATGTGCCAAAACGGTGTCACGGAAATCAGGGACAAGAAATTCACAATCATTGGATGTGGGCAAGGCATCAAAGGCATCCGGCATATTCACCAACTGCGGGGAAGTCATGTCAACGACAGTCCAATTTTCCATTGCTAATCTGCTGTTTCCACAACCATCAGTAGCAGTCCAGGTGACGTGATAAACCCCCGTGGATCCACAATCCGGGGTGAATGTTTCCGTATGGGTGACCGTAACACCTGAACAGACATCCATAGCATCCATTGATTCCACCCAATCCGTAAACAAAGCAGGGTTGTAACCGCACTCAACAATTTGATTTATTGGATATTGTGTAAACATTGGACTTCTCGTATCTGTGATATGGAATATTTCTGTAACATAGGCAGCATTACCATAGGTATCCATGGCCTCCCATACGATTTGATAATGACCTGCGTTACCACATTCAGGAACCCATCCGCGGAAGTGGATTCCATCGGAAAGAAGGCCAGCAGAAGTGGTATCAAAAGGCAATCGATAGCCATCCTCATAATAATAGAAGTTCAAATGCTCAATCGTACCGCAGTAGTCATCAACCGCCTGCAAGCTATTCAACCATGCAAAAAGCACATCACGGTTGCCCTCCCCGTCGCAATCCGCCATTACACTTTGAGGTATAGTGATGAAATAAGGAGGAATCGTATCCCTTACCGCAGGTTCATCAACAAAAACAGTTACGGTCCTAGTGCCTATACAGCCGTAAGCTGTGGTACCGGTAACTGTGTAGTTGGCCGTATTGTTCGGTCTCACCGAAATGTTCGTGCCCATGTCGCCATTGCTCCATTGATAGGTGTCCGCGCCCGTGGCGGTAAGGGTAGTGTTTTGTCCCGAGCTGATAGCAATGTTGCCGCTGACACTTACCATAGGATTCTCCACGACAACAACAGTGAACGAATCCGTGGCGGTACACCAAGGATACCTGTTGTCGTCTAATTCGGAGTAAACCTCCACATAATAGGTAGTTGTGGCACCCAGTACCGTTGTATAAACAGGACTATTGGCTCCATGGATTTTGTTGGCTTCGGCAATGGAATTCCGATACCATTGGTAGTGCAACTGGTCAATATTGCCATTGCCCAGTGCGGCTCTCAAAACCACTTCGTTCCCGAAACATATAGTATCATCCGAGGCAATGACATGCACTTCTTCCGGAGCATCGTAAACGACAACCTGGAAAGGTTCACTCCACGCGATACAGCCATTCCCGTCGGTGACTTTTACTTTGATTTCCGTTATTCCAGGGTCTAAATAAGATTCACTTTCAAAATAATATCGGTAAATATTGGGGGCCACATAGCTCATTCCGTCCAAATACCATTCATAGGAGGTAGTGCCAGGAGTGCTCAATTCACCGTTCACCCATGCGTTCAACATAATAGGAGCATACTCACATACATAGGGATTCCCTTGGATAACCACCTCTGATTGTGGGGTGACCGAAACGGTAACACTATGGATAACGGAGCAGCCACTGCCATTGCTGCCAGTCACCGTGTAAGTGGTGGTGGATGTAGGGGTCACAGTCATGCTTTCGCCGTTTAGTCCTGTATTCCAAGAGTAATTTCTCATGCCTGAGGCTGTGAGTGTGGTACTCTCACCCGCACAGAGCACAGTGTTCCCGCTGATGGCAACAGACGGAGCATCTACAACCACAACCGTGAAGTCATCCATAGAGGTGCAAAGTGCATCGTGGTTACCCCCCGATTCTGAATAAACTTGGACATAGTAAGTAGCGGTGGCATTTGGGATGACCGAGCAGGTTGAACCATCTGCTCCAACAATCCTGTTTGCCTCGATGGTAGGATCGTTCTCGTACCACCGGTAAACTATATTATCAAGGTTGGAGTTTCCCAAGGTGGCAGTCAGCGTGACCTCCCCACCTATGCATACAGTATCGGTATTGGCAATGATATGCGTTACAGGGGTTTCATAGACCGTGACGTAGAATGGATTGCTCCAAGAGGAACAGCCATTGGAGTCCGCCACTTCCACTCGGTATTCGTATGTCCCAATGGGTATGTAATTCTCTTCATATTGATACCTATAGGAGTACGGTCTGAACTGACCATCCATGTACCAATAATAATTTGTGGTAGCCGGTGCGCTCATGTCTCCATCAACCCAAGCGGTCAAAGCCACTGCGTCATATTGGCAGACATTTTGTGCGCCGGAAATGGCGACATTGTGGGTGTCGCAGAATGTGGACAGACTCACTTCCTCCCCATACCCTGTACCTGCGCTGTTCGTGGCGTACGCCCTCACATAGTAAGTAGTATTGGGTGCAAGGCCTGTTAGACTGCTGGTGAAGCTGCCCGTGCCTGTTCCGTTGGTGGTGTGATTGTCGGCAATGGTCGGGTTGTGGGCTGTGCTCCAGCACACGCCACGGGCCGTAACGGCTGCACCGCCGTCATTAGTCACATTGCCACCGCAGGTGGCGGAAATGGAGGCGATGTCGGTCACATTGCTGGTAATCACTGTCGGGGCCAGGGAGTTGACCACAACGGTCACACTCGCCGTGCCCGTGCAGCCGTACTGGTTCGTGCCCGTCACCGTGTAGGTGGTGGTGGATGCGGGGGTTACAGTGATGGCTGCAGTGGTGGCATTGGTGCTCCACTGGTAGCTGGCGGCGCCGCTGGCCGTCAGCGTGGCACTTTGGCCATGGTTGATGGCGGTGGAACCGCTGATGCTTACCGTCGGCAATTCGTGTACCGTCACCGTCACGATCGCTGTACCCGTGCAGCCGTACTGGTTCGTGCCCGTCACCGTGTAGGTGGTAGTAGCGGTGGGCGATACGGTAATGCTTGCCGTGGTGTCACCAGTGCTCCAGACATAGCTGTTAGCACCCGATGCCGTAAGGGTGGTGCTTCCACCGGCGCAGATGGAGGTGTCGCCGCTGATGGTCACAACTGGCACTGTATGAACGTTGACAGCAACAGCCTGATCCATAGTGGAGGTGATGCAGCCAGGAGCGCTTTCCACAACAACGTGGATCATATACGGGGTCTCTCTTGCAGCCAAACCTTCAGCAACATACACATTCGTGTCGTAACCAACTGGCTGGTTGTCCAAGTACCACTGATAAGTGTAAGTGTCAGCAGGATCAACATTGGCCGTCAGTGTGACATTGCCACCGTCGCAAACAGTGAGTGAGCCTTCAGCTACAACGCTAACTGTAGCGTGCGGGTTCACCGTTACAACCGGAGCAGCAACCTCTTCAGAGGTACAACCGCTGGCATTCAGAGTAACAATAGCACTGTATGTGATTTCAGTGATGTCATTGTCAACAACCGTCGGGTAGTCAGTGAAGGTGTTGGCGGTGATACCAACCATCTCAGTACCATTCTTGTACCAAGTGTATGTAGCTTCGCCAAGGACATCTTCGAGAGTAGCATTAGCCGTCACTACAACTGCTCCACCGTCGCAAACAACAGCGTTGCTTACAGTAATGTCGGTGATAATCGGGTCTGCATGGACATTGATCACAACGTCAGCAGAACCAATGCAATCGGAAGTGGTCTGGTAAACAAGCACCGTGTAGGTGTACGTTCCAGCTCTCAGATCGTTCGGAGTGACATAGGTCTCTTCGTTAGCACCCGGGATGGTGTCACCTTCGAGCAACCACTGGTAAGTGAGGTTCTCAGCATTTCTGTCGATGATGTGAGATACCAAAGTGGTGGTGCCGACGACGCAGTAGTCAGCTTCAACAGCTTCAGCATTCACAACAGGAGCAGCATTCACAAGAACATTGTAAGTAGCGCTAACCGTGGTGCAACCATTTTCGTTATGGACAATCACCTGGAAGATGTACGGATCAACGCTCGGTTCAAGAACGGTGTCGAGTTCATTCGTGGTGAAGCCGAGAGTGTTGTTGAACAGTCTCCATTCGTAAGTGAAGCCATCAACGAGATCGCTGTGGTCATTGACATTAGCTGTCAACTGGACAGAGGTAGCATTGTTGCCCGTGCCGCAGATAACCGGATCACCAGAGATAACAACTGTCGGATTCGGAAGGACAGTCACCGTGATGGTGGAAGAGTCGGTCACGACAGACTGGCAACCGGAAGCAGTCAGTGTAGCAACAACAGTGTAGGTATAAGTGGTGATGTCGCCGTCAACTGTGATGTCTGACTCAGTCAGAGTAGCACCGTGAGCGTTGACAATTTCTTCACCGTTTCTGGTCCAAGTGTAAACAGCGTCACCGAGGACTTCATCGTAGTAAGCAGTAGCCGTCAGAGTGTACTGACCACCTTCGCAAATGACAGTGTCATTGTCACTAACCGTGATGGTCACTTCCACATTGTTGCACTCGGTTCTGAAACTCACCTCTTCGCCATACGCTGTCCCTACCTCATTCGTTGCGTACGCCCGCACGTAGTAGGTAGTATTCGGTGAAAGTCCGGTAATGCTGCTGATAAACGTTCCTGTACCGCTGCCGTCTTCCGTGTGGCTGTTGCTCACGGTCGGATTCTGTGAGGTGCTCCAGCACACGCCGCGGGAGGTGACGGCTGCACCGCCATCGTGAGTCACATTGCCACCGCAGGTGGCAGTAGTGGAGGCGATGTCGGTCACATTGCTGGTAATCACTGTCGGGGCCAGGGAGTTGACCTCAACGGTCACGCTCGCCGTGCCCGTGCAACCGTACTGGTTCGTGCCCGTCACCGTGTAAGTGGTGGTGGAAGTGGGAGAAACTGTGATGTCCGCGGTATTATCATTGGTGTTCCACTGGTAGCTGGTGGCGCCGGTGGCTGTCAGCGTGGCACTTTGTCCATGGTTGATGGTGGTAGTACCGCTGATGGTTACCGTCGGCAATTCACGCACCGTCACCGTCACACTCGCCGTGCCCGTGCAGCCGTATTGGTTCGTGCCCGTCACCGTGTAGGTGGCGGTGGAAGTGGGTGAAACTGTGATGGCTGCGATGGTGGCGGTGGTATTCCACTGGTAGTTGGTGGCGCCGCTGGCCGTCAGCGTGGTGCTCTCGCCGGCGCAAATCTCATCGTCACCGCTGATGGTTATCGCCACACTGTTGCATGAAGTCGTGAAAGTTTTCTCCTCGCCATAATTCGTCCCCATG